>NZ_JAMOKM010000001.1:0-677963 GCF_023656665.1 Parabacteroides sp. B2-S-102
AAAACGGCTTGCTTCTTATGCCTACAGCAAAGGTAACTAAAAACGTTTCTGCCGCCATAGGCGGCGGAAACGTTCTGTGTTCCACTCTGATTTCAATCAAGACAAAGGCTTGGCTTTACTCTTTTGGCTGCAACTGTTAAACGGGTAGAAGCTACAAAAAATCAGTTTACTTTAGTCTATTAGCTCTATATATAAGCTAAACCAAAGTAAACTATATTTATATAGGCATATTTGCTTTTCAGTATGCCTATGACTTAAGGTAAGAGGAAGTTAGGCGAAAAATAAAGGTGGCCTACGAGAAATTGAGATCCTTTTTCTTTTTTGGCTGCAAGTATGTTTACCAATAAATATTTCTCGGAACAGAGAGAAGTACAACCCACTGTAAAGTTCGACTCCTTATGCAAACAAGTGAAGGGAATGAAACCTAATGAAAATAGAAAAGGTCTGAATTTGCTTTAATTGATGATTTTGTTTCTGTATTGTTCCTTAATTCGAGAAAAAAATAATAAACGATTTATTTATAAATATTTAAATATTTGCATATCAAAATTTACCAGATTCCACTTTTAGGACGTTCTGCGAACGTTATGTCTATATATCAAGAAAGAAGGAAAAATACCCCTTCTTTTCCCAAACTCATATTTTCGTTCCAAATATAGGAATTATTCTAAAAATCACGAAATATCCGCCCGGATAATCTTCCCGTCAAGGATTGGAAAGGGTATAGTGTTTCACGACGGGCTTTCAGGAAAGCATCTGACTATTAGTGACTATACATGACTATGCATGACACGGGAAAGTTACATTCCACTTTCCTCACTATCTTGCACCCGAAATCATTAAAAGAAATAAATATGGAACTGACAATTATCGAAACAAGCGCTTATCTGGAATTAAAGCGGCAGCTCAGCACGTTGTCCGTGCAAATGGAGGACCTCGTCCGGAAAATGGCTCCACCGGCTCCGGACAAATGAATGGATGCGCAGGAGGTATGCCTGGCGTTGGGAATCTCGAAAAGGTGTCTCCAGGCTTACCGTGACAGGGGACTGGTTCCCTGCTCACATATCGGCGGAAAATATTTCTACCGTGAGACGGACATACAGCAAATCCTGGAAGAAGGACTAATCAAAAACAGAAAATAACGGATGGCGGAAATCATTACCAGGGATTCGGAGGAGTTCAAGGAACTCACCGGATGGATCAGGAGATGCGGAAAGGCACTGGAAAACGCGACGGCACGAATCCGTCCGGGCATAGCCGACGAGCATTATCTCACGGGAGAGGAAGTCTGCGAGAAATTGCATGTATCCAGAAGGACGCTTCAGGCACTCAGGGACGAGAAGGCAATCCCGTATACTTCCATTACCGCTGCAGGAGGCAAGCTGCTATACCCGGAAAGCGGACTGTACGAGGTACTGAAAAAGAACTATAAGGACTTCAGGCGATACGCCAGATAAACAAACGGTGCGTATTCACACAAAAAAACTCCTTCGGCCGGATCCGAGGCTGAAGGAGTTTCTTTATATAAGTTTCGGGGCTTAGTTGGCCAGCCGGTACGTGTCACCGATCTTCATACACAGCCTGTCCGTATCTTCCCCGACTTTCGGATTGATCAGCTCGGCATAAATCTGGGTGGAAAGAATGGACTTATGTCCCAACACCTTCTGCAAGGTTTCCAACGGCATCCCCTTTAAAATGGCCAGAACGGCAAAGGTATGGCGCCCGATGTGCGGGGTTATCTCGGTCGAGCAGCCGCATTTTCTGGTCAGAACCCTCAGACTGGATACCATGGTCTGGTATTCGCCTACGGGAAACACCTTGTCAGGAGAACTTTTCTTTTCATTGTCCCCCCTGTACCTCTCGACCAGTTCGATGGCGATAGGAAGCAGCTTCACCACATAGGCCACGCCGGTTTTTATACGGTTGCCCATCAGCCATGTACCACCCTCGGAATCCGTATGGATATTCTTGTACGTGATCTCCTTCAGATCCGCGTACGCCAGACCTGTGAAGCACATGAACAGGAACATGTCACGGATAGCCCGCTGGCGCTTGTAATTCAACTTGACATGGATGACGCTTTGCAAGTCCTCCTCGGTGAGGAAAGAACGCCGCTTGTATTCGGGCAGGCAGTCGAAACCGATGAACGGGTGAAGCCTTATCCAGCCTCTTTCCTGGGCGGTATACATCAGCCATTTCAGGGTGTTGACCCGGCCGAAAGCCGTCGAGCTCGCCAGGGCGCATGTCCCGAGCATCCAGTTGTAATAGTCCTCGATGAACTTCTTGTCAAGCTCGGCGATGGCTATATCCTCGATACGTCTCTTCTCTTTGAGGAAAAGCTGCAGATTCTTGTAGTCGGCCACCAGCCCGCGATAGGTGCTTGCCGCCTTTTCCTTGCCTATCTTTTCCTTGTAGGAGGCAAGCTGCTCCCTGAACAGTCCCATAAGGGTGTGATAATCGTCCCCGAAACCAAGATAGCGGTTGTAGACACTTTTGGCTGTCACCAGGCTGTCATGGTCGCAGACATACTGGTAATGCCTTGTGATCTGGGCCTTGATATTGTCAAGCTCCTGGTTCAGCCGTCTGGCCTCGTCGGATTTCCCTTTCGCCCTCTTGGCCTTGGCATCCCATAATGCCAGTGAAACTTCCCGCTTGCAACTGAAGCAGGCGGTGGTCTTGTTGATGGTTATACGTCCCATAATGGGCACCTTGCCATCTTTCAACGATTGGTTCTTGGTGTAAAACAACACGGAAAATGTACTTCTCATAAACTCGCTTCTTTTAGTTACAAAATTAATAAATATCGAGCTTTTTGAAGTTATGAAAAACAACGCAATACATTGAAAAATAATCGTTTATATTCCTTGAAATATCCGTATTTGCAAGGTAACGGATAAGTAACGGAAGTCGCAGCAAAACATGCCCCATAATGCTCGCTTTCTCTACCAACAACCCAAAATAGAAATTAATAACTATTTGATTGTTAATTGGTTTTCGCTACCTTTGCAAACTGTGGAAAAACACTTAGTTTCTCTAGGAGAAACACAGGGTTTGAACTCTTTCGGACATCGTATCGGGGAGACTTTTAATGTTGGTCCGATTTCTATCAAGTTAACTCCGGCTTACCATACGTGGCAAAATGAGTATCCGGGATATACGCGTGAATTTAAGGTTGAAGATTATTGTGGTTTCCTCATGAAAACACCGGATGGCTTAATTTGGGCACCGGGAGATTCCCGCTTTCTTCCTGAGTTCTTGGAATTACCTGCCCCGGACGTGATTTTCTTTGATTTTTCGGATGATTCATGGCATATAGGATTGGAGGGAGCCATAAAGATCGCAAATGCTTATCCTAAAGCGCAGCTTCTCCTGTCTCATTGGGGAACGGTGGATGCTCCCGATATGAAACCATTCAATGCCGACCCTAAAATGCTAGAAGAGGGTATCTGCAATCCGGAACGTGTTCATGTCTTAGCCCCGGGAGAAGCTTTTGACCTTGTAGCTCTCAGCTCTAACGAGGGTGAACAAAGTGCCGAGACATTGATTTTCCCTGCTGACGCAAAGGCTTCGTCGGAGTATAATACGGGGGATGTCTATGTCTCCTTGTTGAAGGAGTCTGGTAATACGATGATCGCGCATTTTATATTCAAACCTTACAGTCGTAATTTCTGGCATTACCATCCGGATGCCGAACAAACCTTGTTAGTACTTGATGGAGAAGGATATTATCAAGAGGAAGGAGGAGAGAAACGTGTGATCCGGAAGGGTGATGTGATCGTGACACCTCCTAATGTACGCCATTGGAATGGGGCGACACCGGGTAGCTCTATCGTGTGTATGACCATTACGGAACATGCGATCGAGAATCATGCCGTACAGCTCCGGGCTGTGACGGATAAGGAGTATGACCGATGAAATTGGTATATCTATCTGTGGTTTTGATACATGTTTGGATGTAGGAACGTAGTATTTTTGCCGTGAATGGAATATTAATTAGAAAGGTCATAAGTTATGAGAAAGTACAATGAGATAAGCCGTCGGGGATTTTTGAGGTCGGCGGTATTGGCAGGAACAGGGATCTGTGCTTCTTCCGTATTCAATGGAATGGTTGCCTGTGAGGGCGTGAACAGGCAAGGACCCTCGGCCTTGGATTGTAAAACTAATGCCGTGGTCGGTGTAAAGCGGACATTGGGAAGTGGTACGGCTTCCATGGTTGTATCGGCTATGGGATTTGGTTGTATGGGATTGAATCATCATCGCGGCCAGCATCCCGGCAAGAAGCAAGTAATCGCTTTGGTACATGAGGCCATCGATCGTGGTGTTACTTTGTTCGACACGGCAGAGAGCTATGGTTATCAAACGAATGAACGATTAGTTGGCGAAGCGTTGAAAGGTTATTCGGACCGGGTATTTGTAACTACTAAATTTGGGCATAAGTTTGTGGATGGCGTACAAATCAAGACAGAGGAAGATAGTTCTCCCAACAATATACGTAAGGTGTGCGAGAATTCGCTTCGCAATCTTGGAGTAGAAACTCTCGGTATGTTTTACCAGCATCGTGCGGACCCGAACACTCCGATTGAGGTCGTCGCTGAGACCGTGAACGAATTGATCAGAGAAGGCAAGGTATTGCATTTCGGACTTTGCGAGGTGAATGCCGATACCATCCGCCGTGCCCATAGGATCTGCCCTGTTACGGCTATACAGAGTGAATATCATTTGATGCATCGTGCCGTGGAGGAGAGCGTATTGCCGTTGTGTGAGGAATTGGGTATTGGTTTTGTTCCTTATAGTCCGATAAATCGAGGCTTTTTGGGAGGCTTGATTAACGAGTATACTCGATTTGATCCGGAAAACGACAATCGTCAAGATTTACCTCGTTTTCAACCGGAAGCTATCCGTGCCAATATGCGGATCGTGGAAGTGCTGAATGCTTTTGGGAGGACACGGGGGATCACGCCCGCACAAGTTGCCTTGGCATGGTTAATGAATAAGAAACCTTGGATCGTAGCTATACCGGGGACTACGAAGCTGTCTCATCTGGAAGAGAATTTACGTGCTGCGGATATCATTTTCACCGCCGGTGAGATGAGGGAATTGGAGGATGCGGTTTCCGCTATCCCTGTAGTGGGAAGCCGTTATAATGCGCTACAGGAATCAAAAGTACAGAAATAGATTAAGCTATCGGAAATATGAGACCTGTTTTTATACTTGGTATCATTCTCTTGCTTGTTGGATGTAAACAGCGAGATGAGCGTGTTCTGATGGTGGATGAGCAAGGCAGCTTCGCTGTTGGAGGTACGGTCTTGGTTGATTCATTAGGGCATACTTTTCATGGCGACCATGCGTACGTATTTTATCAAAAGCCGGTCGGAGCGAGGAAATACCCATTGGTATTCGCCCATGGTGTAGGGCAGTTTTCTAAGACATGGGAAACCACACCCGACGGGCGTGAGGGCTTCCAGAATATTTTCTTACGTCGCCGGTTTAGTGTCTATCTTGTCGATCAGCCTCGTAGAGGGAACGCCGGTAGAGGTACGGAGAGCGTGACAATTTCTCCGGCGTTTGACGAGGAGGTTTGGTTTAACCGTTTTCGTGTAGGTATCTGGCCGGATTATTTTGAAGGAGTACAGTTTAAGCGGGATAAGGAAACCTTGGACCAATACTTTCGTCAAATGACGCCGACTATTGGCACGACGGATTTTGAGGTCTATTCGGATGCCTACGCCGCTTTGTTCGACAAGATAGGCCCGGGCGTATTTATTACCCATTCGCAAGGCGGGCCCGTTGGATGGAATACATTGCTTAAGACGAGAAACATTAAGGCTATCGCGTCATACGAACCGGGTGGAGCGGTTCCTTTTCCGGAAGGGCAATTGCCGGAGGAGGCTAAGTTTATTACGCTTTCCAAGAAAATGGAAGGCATTGAAGTACCTATGTCCGTATTCATGGAATATACCAAGGTCCCTATCGTCATTTATTATGGAGATAATTTACCCGAAACCGATGAGCGTCCGGAGTTATATGAATGGACACGCCGTTTGCGCTTGATGAAGATATGGGCAAAAATGCTGAATGATCAGGGTGGGGATGTCACCGTTATTCATTTACCGGAGGTAGGATTACATGGCAATACCCATTTCCCTATGTCGGATTTAAATAATATAGAGGTTGCGGATTTGCTTTCTGAATGGTTACATACAAAAGCTTTGGACTAGGTCTTTTGGGTAATGGAAATATATATAGTATCGTTTTCATTAGGAGGTATTGATCTTTTCACAGAGGTGAAAAGATCGTATCACCCCCGTGAAAAGATCGCTTCACAAGGGTGATACGATAAGAGTCTTAGGCCACGGCTGTTACTTCTTGCTGAGAAATCAGCCATAAGGGCCTTATAATCAGAATAATTTGCTTGGATACTCGCCTGCGTCTACCAAGGCTTGGATCTTATCCACAACGCCTTGACGATCCGCTGCGTAAGTTACGCCGAACCATTTGGAGGTTGTATCCAATACTTTCACACGGGCTGTTCCTTCCGTGATCAATTTATTTACCATCAACGGGATGAAATATTCACTCTTTAAATTACCCATATTGGCTTTTAGGAACTCCTTGAAATATTCCTCGGAATACTCGAAGTAATCGGGAGTGAAGCCCCACATATTCATGGATACCGGCGTATTTTCTTCCAATACGACCTTCTTTCCGTTCTCGTCTACAAACTGGATATCTCCGTCGATACGTTCGATAGCGGTACGCTCCACGACGCCTGTCAGATAACCTTCCTCGTTCGTGGCGCAAACACCACGTGCTACGGAACCGCTCTCGCTCAACGTATTACCTACACGGTAGCCTACCATGCAATAATCATTCTTCTTGCCATCCATCTCAGACAATTGCTTGCCTAATACGGCGAAGCTGTCACGTCCGTAGAAATCATCGGCGTTGATTACGGCGAAAGGCTCATTGATAACCTTCTTGCCCATCAATACGGCATGGTTGGTTCCCCACGGTTTCTCACGTCCCTCCGGGCAAGTGAAGCCCTCCGGAAGATCGTTCAAGTCTTGGAATACGACTTCAACCGGGATATGGTTCTCATATTTGGAGATGATTTTCTCACGGAAGTCTTTCTCGAAAGATTTGCGGATAACGAATACAAGTTTACCGAACCCGCCACGAATAGCATCGAAAATAGAATAGTCCATGATGGTCTCGCCATTGGGACCTAGGCCGTCCAATTGTTTTAATCCCCCATAACGACTACCCATTCCGGCTGCCAATACAAATAATGTAGGTTTCATAATGCGTTTCTTTAATGTGTTTTTTAATTCTTCGGGCAAAGTTAATAATTATAGAAACATTGCCATGTTATTGTCCGTCTTTTTATAAAACTTCTAATACGACGATCGACATGGGAGGAAGGCTGACGCTTAACTTTCCCTTTTCCACCTTGGCTCCCTTGAAAACTTCCGGCTTGACCTTCTCCGGCGAATCGAATGTGTTATAGTCGTTTATGGAGGACGCTGTCAGGATACGCCCGTTCACGCTCTTTATCGTTACGTTTTGCAGGTCGATATGGATGTTCTCGCTTTGCCGGGGATCTACGTTTGCCAACGAGATATGGATTTTACCCTGCGAGTCCCGGGATGCGGAGGCGCTTACGACCGGCACTTCCCGGTTGTCTCTTACTTTCTCCTTGTCGCAGATTAGATCCATCGGCAAAAAGGTAGCGTCTTGATGAACCTTGTACATCTCGAACACATGGTAAGTAGGCGTAAGCACCATGTCCTTGCCTTTCGTGAGGATCATGGACTGCAATACATTGACAATCTGTGCGATGTTGGTCATTTTCACTCGGTCCGTATATTTGTGGAAGACATGTAGGGTAAGAGCGGCTACGAAAGCGTCGCGCATCGTGTTTTGCTGGAACAGATGGCCGGGGATCGTACCGGGTTCCACATCCCACCAAGTACCCCATTCGTCTACCATGAGGGCTATATTTTTCTTCGGGTCGTATTTATCCATGATAGCGATATGCTTTTTAACGACATCCTCTATCTCAAGGCATTTTCCTAAGGTCCAGTAATAATCCTCCGTGTTGAAATCGGTAGCGGAGCCTTTATTGTTCCAATCTCCTACTGTATAATAATGTAAAGAGATACCATCCATGCGTCCGCCGATTTGTTTCATCAGCGTCTCGGTCCAGTTGTAATCATAATCGCTGGCACCGCTGGCGATCTTGAACAAGACATTGCTATCATAGTTACGGCAATACGTAGAGTAACGACGGTAAAGGTCGGAATAATATTCCGGTCGCATACTGCCCCCGCATCCCCAACTCTCGTTCCCAACGCCGAAAAACTTGACTTTCCATGCCTTATCCCGGCCATTTTTCCGGCGTAGGTTGGCCATTGGGCTGTCTCCTTCCGAGGTCATGTATTCCACCCATTTAGCCATTTCCTCAACCGTACCGCTTCCCACGTTTCCGCTGATGTAAGGCTCACAACCTAATAACTCACATAGATTCAAGAACTCATGGGTTCCGAAACTATTATCCTCAATCGTCCCTCCCCAGTTATTATTCACCATTTTCGGGCGATTTTCCTTGGGGCCGATTCCATCCATCCAATGATATTCGTCGGCGAAGCAACCGCCCGGTCAACGTAAGTTCGGGATCTGTAGTTTCTTCAACGCGTTTAAGACATCCGTACGGTATCCTTGGGTATTAGGGATGTCGGACTCCGGCCCCACCCATAAGCCACCGTAGATACAACTCCCTAGATGTTCGGCGAATTGCCCGTAAATATGTTTACTGATCTGTTGGTTACCTTGCTCCGGATAAATACGGATATTCGCGTCTCGCTGAGCGAATAAGGGAAGGGCGATAAATGCCCAAACGCTGATTATTAGTTTCTTCATGATATAAATGATTTGTTGGCAAAGATACACTTATTCTTGAATACATGAATCCTTTTATCGTCCGAAAAACACGTACGTGTTTTCGTAAAAAGTCGTACATGTTTTAAAAGAAACACGTACATGTTTTTCTTTTGCGTATTTATCGTATCTTTGTAAGGTTTTAAGGCAAAAGACTAAACAAAATGAGAAAGAGAAAAATGTTTCCGTTTTTAGCGGCTGGGATAGTCGCTTTAGCGAGTTGTAACACTCCTCAGAAAGAGGTAGTGAAGATCGCTGCTATTAATCCTGCGAATATGGATACCACGGTTGCCGCAGGTACGGATTTTTATGAATACGCTTGTGGTGGATGGATTAAGAATAATCCTTTGAAACCGGAATACGCTCGTTTCGGAACTTTCGACCAATTACTAGAGAATAACCAAGAGCAGCTCCGGGTATTGATCGAGGAACTTAGCGCTACGCCCCATGAGGCGGGTAGTGTCGCCGGGAAGATCGGCGCTTTGTATGCGATGGGATTGGATAGCACGAAGTTGAATGCCGATGGAGTGGCTCCTATCAAAGAGGAACTGGCCGCTATCAATGCGCTGGCGACGAAATCGGATGTCTCTAAGATGGTGGCTACGCTTCATAAGGAAGGCATGGCTCCGTTCTTCGCTTTGTTCGTGGACGCTGACGAGAAGAATAGTGCCATGAATATCGTCCAGCTGTATCAGGCTGGTATCGGAATGGGCGATCGGGATTATTATTTGTTGGAAGATGAAGGTTCCGCTAAGATGCGTGACGCTTACAGGGCTTATATAAATAAGTTATTTACGTTGGCCGGCTCAAGCCCGGAACAGGCGGATGCGGCGGTGGATGCCGTGATGAAAATAGAGAAGGCTATCGCTGATATCTCTTATGGCCGTGAGGATTTGCGTGACTCCCAGAAAAACTATAATAAATTGGCTTACGAGGATTTCAAGCAAATAGAATCCCCGTTGGATTGGGATGTATATTTTGAATCCATGGGATTAGCTGGGCTGAAAGAGTTGGATGCGAAGCAAATCAACTTCTATAAGGATATGAATAAGGCTTTGCAGAATACGACGGTCGATGAGCAAAAATATTATTTGGCGTTTAATTTATTGAGCGCGGCGGCTCCGTACCTAAGTGATGATTTTGTAGACGCTGATTTTGAGTTCTATGGAAAGGTAATGTCCGGAAAGCAGGAACAACAACCTCGTTGGAAGCGTTCGTTGAATACGGTAAACGGTGCGTTGGGCGAGGCTGTCGGCGAGATGTATGTAGAGAAATACTTCCCGGCTTCTTCTAAGGAAAAGATGTTGACGCTAGTGGGGAATTTGCAGACTGCTTTGAGCGAGCGGATCAATGGCTTGGAATGGATGAGCGATACGACTAAGGCGAAAGCGCAAGAGAAATTGGCCGCTTTTACGGTGAAAATAGGTTATCCGGACAAATGGCGTGATTATAGTGGCTTGGAGATCAAGGACGATTCTTATTGGGCGAATGTCCGCCGTTCTAACATCTTCGATATGGCCTATCAATTGGCGGACGTGGATAAGCCGGTCGATAAGTCTCGTTGGCATATGAATCCGCAGACCGTGAACGCTTATTACAATCCGACTACGAATGAGATCTGTTTCCCGGCTGCGATCCTTCAGCCTCCATTCTTTAATCCGGATGCCGACGATGCGGTGAACTATGGCGCTATCGGCGTGGTAATCGGCCATGAGATGACGCATGGATTCGATGATCAGGGACGTAACTACGATAAGGATGGTAATTTGATCGATTGGTGGACTGCCGAGGATGCTGTCCGTTTCACGGAGCGTGCTGATAAATTGGTTGATCAATATGACCAGATTATCGTAATAGATACGCTTCATGCCAACGGACGTTTTACGTTGGGTGAGAATATCGCCGACCACGGAGGTTTGTTGGTCGCTCACCAAGCTTATTTGAATAGCTTGAAGGGCAAAGAGACTCCGGCCCCGATCGATGGCTTCACGAATGAGCAACGTTTCTTCTTGGGGTATGCGACGTTGTGGGGACAAAATATCCGTCCCGAGGAGATCCGTCGTCGTACCAAGATCGACCCGCATTCATTGGGAAAATGGCGTGTGAACGCTGCCTTGCGTAATATCGCCCCGTTCTATGCCGCTTTTGACATTAAAGAGGGCGATCCGATGTTTATGGCTCCGGTTGATCGGGTGGTTATCTGGTAATCCAAATACAGAGTTTATATAAGTGAGGGAAGTATGTCACGTCAAAAAGGCATACTTCCCTTTTTTCGTTTATCCCGATTTGGCGGTCTGATACACTTTTCTTATTTTTGTTTGATTAAGAACGTTATACATGAAAATTTTATACCATGCGAAACTATATATCAATCGCCTTACTTCTCTTGGCATCTTCTGTTTTTGCGTATGATCCTCCCACGATGGGATGGAGCTCATGGAATACCTATCGAGTGAATATCAGCGACAAACTGATAATGAAACAAGCTGATGCGATGTCGCGGAATGGCTTGAAAGAGGTTGGATATAAATATATTAATATTGATGACGGGTATTTTGGGGGACGGGATGCGAGCGGGGAGTTAATCACTCATCCGGTCCGTTTTCCGAATGGCTTGAAGCAGACGGTAGATCATATCCATGCGTTAGGGTTTAAGGCGGGTATTTATTCCGATGCGGGCCGGAATACTTGCGGCTCCTTTTGGGATAAGGATTCTTTAGGGATCAATGTCGGCTTTTATGGGCACGATCGTCAGGATGCGGACTACTTCTTTAAGGAAATAGGATTCGATTTTATTAAGATCGACTTTTGTGGCGGCGACGCCAAACAGAATTTCGATCAATTAGGTCTGGATGAGCAAGAGCGATACACGGCGATCCATAATGCGATACTAGCTACCGGCCGTAAAGATGTGCGTATGAATGTATGTCGTTGGAATTTTCCCGGTACGTGGGTGCATGACGTTGCCTTCTCATGGCGTATCTCGCAAGATATAAATCCTAGCTGGGAGTCCGTGAAGAATATTATCCGGCAGAATCTATATTTGTCCGCTTATGCGAGCGAAGGAAAATATAATGATATGGATATGCTTGAGATCGGCCGTGGAATGAGTGAGGAAGAAGATAAAACTCATTTTGGAATGTGGTGTATTATGAGCTCCCCTTTATTGATTGGCTGTGATCTGACTACCATCTCTGAGAAATCTTTGCGGCTACTGAAAAACGAGGAACTGATAGCGTTAAATCAAGACGTACTAGGCTTGCAAGCTTATGTCGTTAAGCAAATGGATGGAGTGTATATCTTGACAAAGGATCTGGAAGAAGTGAATGGGAATACATGCGCTGTCGCCGTCTATAACTCTACGGATGAGGAACGGACTATTCATCTGGATTTTGCCGATTTCTATTTGCGGGGCGACGTGAGTGTACGGGACTTATTTGAAAGGAGAGATCTTGGAAAGTACAAGGATCGGGATTTTTCCGTAACCATACCTGCGCATGGGACACGTATTTTCCGTCTGGATGGACTGGAAAGGGGAGAACGGACGGTCTATGAGGCGGAATGTGCTTGGTTGCAAGACTATCAAGAAATAAAAAATCACAAAGCGTTTGGAACGGCGATTTATGAGGATGACGGGAATTGCTCTGGAGGTGCGAAGGTTACGGGATTAGGTAATCGTGATAGCAATTATCTGGAATGGCATAATGTATACAGTCGTGAGGGAGGTTTATACTTGATGTCCGTGGATTATCAGTGTGCGGAGAATCGAGAATTAATTTGTCAAGTTAATGGAGTTGTCGTAAAAAATGTAGAGGCTCATCCTGCGCATGAGGTCGCTAGCGAGCAAATAGAGATCCGTCTGAAACCCGGTATGAATCGCATACGCTTATCGAATGGAAACTCATGGATGCCCGATATCGATCGTATGGTTTTACAAAAGAAGTGATTGCCGGCTACGTGCTTGAGGGAATTTTCATTCTTCTATATTCTTGAGGTGTCATTCCCGTATGCTGCCTGAAATATTTGTTGAAAAAAGACAGGTTGTTAAAGCCTAAAGAGAAAGCGATCTCTTTTACGGTTAAGTCTGTCGATCTTAATTGTGCCTTGGCATCCATCGTGATAATGGAGGAAATGATTTCCAAGGGAGTAAGTCCGATCGCTTTCTTAATAGTCGTGCAGAAATGAGGTAACGACAAATTTAATTGAGCGGCGTAAAAAGAAACGCTGTGCTCGGTGGTATAATGCTCTACGACAAGTTGGATAAACTTACGGTAAATCTCATTGGTGCGCGTACGGATTCCATTTGTCCAATGGCTATGATTTTTATATAACTCAGCCGTTCCTTGCATGAATATCGTGAGATAAGCGATGACTAGGTTTTTATTTACCATAGAATAAGACGGGGATAAGGATTGCGCACGTATCAATAAACGGTATCCGTCAATATATAATTGAGCTACAGATTCTTCCAGCGGCATGATCGGATGTTCCGTGATAACGGGAAGAAAGCTCATGGTTGATTTAATAAAATTGATGTTTGTCATAAACTCCGAAGAGAATCCGGCGAAATAGAAACGAGCGTCGTCCGATATTTCATGGAACTGGATAAAATTGCTGGGCACTAAGGTCACGAAATCATATTTGTTAATCGTATACTTCGCTAGATTGATAGAAGCCTGCACGGAACCTTCTACACAAAGGAGAAACAAACCTGCCTTTATCTTATGAGGCAGCTTGCTGTATTTGTTTAGCGTCTCTTTTGTGATACGATCTCCGACGATAAAATCGTTCGTGATATCGAATGTGAGCATTTCCTTTTCCATATCTAATCGGTAATTCGTCTCAAATATAGGAATTAATAAATACTTATTATTCAAGATAATAAAAATAGAACATAGAAACGAAAGAATGGATATTGATTCCCTAAAATTTAAGGGCGAACTTTACAAATGACTACTAATCGTAGGAAAGAGGAAACAAAAAGAATATAGTTCGTTTACTAGAAAAGTATTTTGATTATGGAAAAAGGAAGAATTGGACTAAACGCAGGAAAAGTGTGGCATGCGCTAAACGAGGTAAATGAAATATCTACGCAAGAGTTAAGCCGTAAATTGTCTTTAAGTATTGAGGACCTAGCCTTGGCTATTGGCTGGTTGGCTAGAGAAAACAATATTTATATCACGAGAAAGAATGGTTTGTTGTATGTCAGCAATGGCATCAAATCCAATATGTACTATTAGAAGGAAACAAAAAAAGGCTATCCATCACGGACAGCCAATCTCAATTGTTAACCTTAAATCTAATACCATGAAAAACACAGTGCAAATATAGAGATTTTATGTTATGTAGCATAATGAATAGTTTGGAAATCTCATTTGCTTAACTTGATTTAACAAAATCATGTTCTAAAACATATCTTTTGAGGCATAATTCATAAACACAAGCGTTACTTTTATCTATTACCACCTTTACTTGACTTTTAAATCAAGTAAAGGATGGTAATTTAAGTAATGCCTTATTCGGCTAGTAGAATGATATGTTTCGTTAAGTCATTAAACTTGATAAAATAGGTACCGGCGGAAACCTTTACATTATCACCTCCGTCAAATTTGGCGAATTGTCCTTGTTTATCGTTCCATAAACTATTGCTGCCACCGAAACTTACGGCCCAGTCATGATCCGCACGTAATTTCAAACCGCCATCGGACGGAATCTCTATTTTCTCGCCGATCCAGATGTGCTTGTCGTAACTAGCCTGTTGTAAATCTAGATCACCACCCCAATCATTGAAGTCTCCAATCAGGGAGATTTGTTTGTATTCGGTTGTCGCTCCGGTATAAGGTTCGATGCTGTATTTGTTACCAGCCAAGTCTAACGTGATCGTATAATAGCCATCCTGCGTGAAGCCTTCGATATTACCGCTACCGCCGTCATTGCTTAATGCTCCGTCGCTGTCGTAACCCCATTGAATGCCCCAATCACCCGGGGTTTGAATGATCTTGAATGCGCTACCGGCTTTTACGAAACCTGTGTAAGTGAATAACATATTATTGACATCGTCATCAGCGAATATACGCATCGATGGGTCGTTATTGTTCCATCCGTTGTCGAATATGTCACCCACAAAATAAACTTGGGTACGGGCGCCACTATATGGAGTGATCGCCATGTTTACCGTGTTCGAATAAAGTTCGGGAACACTGTCGTTAATAAATGCTTTAAGACGGAAGTCCACATTATAAGCTACGGTAGGATTAACCATTCCCAAATTGTTCATGGCATCATTCAGCTCGAATGTCTTGATCAAGACTTTTTCGCCGGAACCGGTAGTTGGCAGCGACTCGAATTTCTCGAATTCAGTTCCTCCTTCACAGACTTGTACGGTATACGTTACACCTGCCGCAAAACCGTAATCCGGTTGTTCACAGGTAAAAATATCGATGATACTACTGGCATTTTCCGGCATTAAAGTATATGAACTGTTATTCGGAGCATTGAGGGTAAAAGATATATTATTACCTTCTGAGTCCTTTAGGTCATTGATAACCGGATCTTTATCGTCCGTGCAGGCAGAAAAAGCACAGATGCCCGCAAACACGATGGATAATATATTGACTTTATTCATAATTGTTACTTATTAATAGGTTTTACGATTAATAACCCGGATTTTGTTTCAAGTTACTGTTTGCCACGAGTTGGGTCGAAGGAATCGGTAACAATGAGAAGTGACTGGAGATTGAAGTACCTCCCGCTGTCTCGCCTTTCCAATCCCAAGTATAATTGGAGGTGAACTTATTGTAGCGGATCAAATCCGTACGGCGTTGCGCCTCAAAATAGAACTCACGGGCCTTCTCATCAAGCACAAAATCCAAAGTAAGATCGGTTGCCGTAATTTCCGTGGCTTTCGCTCTTTTCCGTAGCTGGTTAATAGCGCTTAAAGCGGCTTGTTTATCGCCTCCCGCCCGTATTGTGGCTTCGGCAAAGGTCAGATTAGCCTCGGCTAAACGGAACAATGGGAAATCCATATCCGGGAACTGCTGATTCGGATCGTGACCGATTTGTCCGGATTTCGTGATATTCTTGAATTTAGTTACAGAATAACCTTCTGTAAACTCGGTCGGCTTATTGATCTCGAATGTACGGTCTGTAGTCCAGAAAGAGGCACGTGTATCAGTTGTTTTCGATAAGTCTCCGTCAGAAGCGAACTTTTTCACCAATGCCATGCGGGCACGGTTACCACCCCATGCTTCTTTAGTCCCGAAATCAACCAGTGCGTTCATGTCACCACTGATAAAGCTGGCGATAAAGAACAATCCGGACCAAGAGCGGGTCTGTACGCCATCATAACAAATCGGCAGGATCATCTCGGGAGAGGTGTTGTTATCTGCAAGGAAATTATCTCCATAATTAGGAGCCAGAGAGAAACCGGCGTCCATGACTTTCTTTGAGTATTCAGCGGCGGCAGACCATTGAGGGGTACCTGTATATACTTCTGCGTTCAGATATAAGCGAGAAAGTAGCATCCATACGGCGGCTTGATCGGCACGTCCATATACATTTGCACGGGGAGCCTTCATTTGTGGCTCGATTTCTTTCAACTCTTTCTCTATATAGGTATAGAGATTCGCCCGGGTAATCCGTTCGGGAACATAGGTACCGATACCCGTGTTCTCATCAACGAACGGGACATTGCCATATAAATCAATCAAATAATAATAATCCAAGGCACGGATAAAACGAACTTCAGCACGCTGTGTAAGACTTTCCTCGTCATCCTTGCCCTCTGTCTGTATTAAGAAGTTATTACACTGAGCGATTTGGATGTACAGACGGTTGAACATATTCAATACCACACCGTTCGAGGCGGTAAACTTAGCGAAGTTCAAGGGATATACATCCACGTCGCCAGACCAAGCGCAAATCGCCTCGTCCGTAGGAAGCTCATTCAGGTTGAATAGCATACGCATCAAACCCGACGCTCCCTCATCCGTGTCGGCGATATCTCCTTGTCCGTCGGGACCTTTATTTCCTGTGATGGCTAATCCCGCATAGATCTTGGCGAAATTGGCGTTCTGATCGAACTCTACGTTTAGGTTCGGATCGATAGGCGTAACATCGAGATCACCTAGGCAAGAGGTGAAGTTTACGCTGAAAACCAGCGATAAAGCCGGTATTATATATTTAAAGAATTTCGTATTCATATAGATATCCTGATTTAAAATTAGAAGTTAAGACTTACACCGAGTATACCTACCAATGGGCGAGGATATACGTTCTTATCGATACCGAAGGTCTTATCAGCTGCGTTCGCTACCTCCGGATCCAATCCTTTATATTTCGTGATAACAAAAGGATTCTGTACGGTTCCGTAGATACGTCCGCCCAATACGCCGAATAATTTGTTGAAAGAGTAACCCAACGTGATATTATCGCAGCGTAAGAAGGATGCGTTTTGTACATAATAATCGGACAATACGTTCATGTTCTGGAAATTCGTATCGAAAGCGGATAGCGGACGGTTGGATAGATAGCCTTTATTGTTAATACTACCTTCACTTAATGCCGCATTGGATGAGGCTACATTATTATATACATAGTTCCCGAGGTTGGAACGAAGTGAGAAACTGAAATCCCATGCTTTCCATACCAATTTAGAAGTAAAGCCCATCGTTACATCGGCTGCCGGTTTATGGCAGAAATAACGGTCCTCGTCATTGATCACACCATCTCCGTTGCGGTCCACGTATAATCCTTCGATCGGATTACCCTGTTGATCATATACCTGCTCGTATACATAGAATGAGTTCGCCGGGTGATTCACACCTTGTGCCTGTATCATGGTCCCGGTACCACCTTCTACGGTTCCTGCCAATACGATGGATGAGGCGTCATCCTGTGCGGTTAGCTTCGTAATCTCGTTGTTGTTCCAAGCGACATTAAAGCCTAGGTCCCATTTCCAATCAGAGGTTGAGATCGCTTTAGCGTTGATGGAGAACTCAACACCTTGATTTCTCAAAGAACCGATATTGCTGACGATACGGTTCTTGAAGTTTGTTCCGGCCGGTACGTCGATCACATTGATCAAGTCCTTAGTTTCTCTGTAATAATAATCCAAGGATGAAGTGATACGGTTATCTAAGAATCCGAAGTCGAATCCGGCGTTCCAAGTAGTAGTCTCCTCCCATTTCAAGTTCGGGTTGTAACCGTCGGGACGGGCGATAGGAACAAATTGGTCGCCAAATTGATAGTAGGCTCCGTCTTGTCCCGCGAAATAAGTCGCCATATACGGGTAGTCTCCTTGCGAGATATCCTGTTGACCGGTAATACCATAACCCAAGCGTAGTTTTAAATCCGATACAGCGTCCACCTCTTTCATAAAGCCCTCTTCCTTGATCTTCCATCCTAAAGCCACGGAAGGGAACAATCCCCAACGGTTGTCTTTAGAGAAGCGGGAAGTGCCATCGTTACGTAAGGTCGCGGTGATAAGATAGCGATTCATGAATGAATAATTGACACGTCCGAAGAAAGAGATCAAATAACTTTCTGTCTTGAAAATATAAGAAGTCGGGTTATCTCCGTTCAAGTTATTGTATGCGTTCTCTGTGGAACGATGGAAATGTTGCCAAGAGTAACCAGCCATGATATCAAAATGATGCTTTTCATTGAAATCCTTAGCGTATTGCAAATAAAAATCCAATAGGTGATTGTATTTGTCGATTGTCTCATAACCTGTTTTGCCGTTATCCACGTAACCTAATGGAGATTCTTTCGGATAGTAAATGTCTTGCGTACCGGTAGCCATATCCATACCTAAATTCAAGTTCGCACGTAATTCGGGAAGGAAATGGAATTTATAATCAACTTGGATATTACCGACCAAGTTTTTAGAATTAGCCTCTTCTTTTTTCTGTTGAAGCATCGCTACCGGGTTTTTTGTAGCGATTGAGATAAATTCACCGGCATTTTCCCAAGCAAAATAACCTCCGTATTTACTGTTGCCGTTCATGACTGGTTGAGTCGGGTCGAATGCGATTGCCGCTCCGATAGCTCCCGTATCGGCGAAACGATTATTTGAGATCATTCCCTTGGCGTTGAAGTTAATATTTAAATGATCTTCGAAGAAACTGGGAGCTAGGTTTACAGATCCAGTATAACGTTCGAACTTAGAGGTTTTCAATATACCATTTTGGTTTGTATATCCGGCGGATACACGATAAGGCATATTATTCAAGCCTCCGGATACCGTGATATTATGATCGGTTCCCACGGCTGTACGGAAGATCTCTTTCTGCCAATCCGTATTTTCTTTTCCTAATAACTTAACGGCGCTTGATTCCGCCCCAAAACGATCCGTTACGAAATTACGATATTCGTCAGCTCCCATAACATCGATTGATTTGGTCTTCGTGCTGATAGAAACGTTTCCATCGTACGTAACCCGTGGGCGGGAGCCTTTTTCACCTTTCTTAGTGGTGATAAGAATCACACCGTTAGAGGCACGCGAACCATAGATCGCTGTGGCGGATGCGTCTTTTAATACGGTGAATGTTGCGATATCGTTCGGGTTGATCGTACTCAACGGGTTGGATACCCCTTTGATACCGTCATTGTCGATCGGAAGTCCATCGATAACGATCAGCGGGTTGTTGCTGGCCGATAAGGAAGAACCACCACGGATGCGGATACTGGCTCCCGAACCCGGAGCTCCACCGTCAGTCGTGATATTTACGCCGGCGATTTTACCGTTGATCATATCGGTTGCGGTGGTGGTCAAACCCCGGTTCATCTTATCTGGCTTAATGGCCGTCACGGAACCGGTAGCGTCATCTTTCTTCACCGTACCATAACCGATTACGACAATCTCGTCCAATACTTCCGTATCTTCTTGTAATACGACAATTAAATTACTTTGTCCTTGGTTGATAATGTCTTGTGATTTGTAGCCTATGTAAGAAATACCGATCGTACTTCCTTTAGGCGCCGAAAGCATAAAGTTACCGTCGAAATCGGTAACAGTTCCATTCGTAGTTCCTTTTTCAAGGATACTAGCCCCAATGATGGGTTCACCTTTCGCATCTTTCACGTTGCCTTTGATCGTGACGTCTTGTGCGAAAACATTGCAGGAGAGAAACAATCCTATCAAGATAGATAAGATTACTCTTGCGTCGCAAGAATACATTTTTTGTTTCATGCATTAGACAGTTTAAGATTAATACTCTATTATATTTATTGAATTTTAGCCATAGTATGTGAATGCAAATGTATGTTTATCAAACCTCTCATGTTGTTAAAATGTTTGTCGATACCCCTATAAATTTACGCAAACGTTCTCGCAAACGTTTGCATTGTATGACCTAAATACATATCTTTGATTTTATAAAAAAGAGAACCATGAAAAAGCGTCAAATCACGATAAAGGATATAGCGAAAGCCTTGCATATTTCCCCGTCAACAGTCTCTCGTTCCTTGGCTGATCATCCGGATATCAGCCAAGAAACCAAGAATATAGTGAATGCTTACGCTCGTGAACATAAATATAAGCCCAATGCCTTAGCCTTGAGTTTACGGACAAATAATACGAAAACAATCGGTGTTATTTTACCGCAGATCGTACATTATTTCTTTTCTTCTGTTTTATCCGGTATAGAGGATGAGGCGGAAAAGGGAGGGTATCGTGTTATTATTTGTCAAAGTAATGAGAATTATGAGAAAGAAGTAAAAGGTGCGCAAGCTTTATTGGAAGCACGTGTTTGCGGTGTCTTGGCTTCTGTCGCTAAAACAACGACGATCTACAATCATTTCCAAGAACTAATCGATAGCGATATACCTATGGTGTTTTTTGATCGTATATGCACGGGGATCTTGACAGACCGGGTGGTCGTTGATGATTATGCCGGGGTTTGTTCCGCTGTTGAATACTTGATTCGTAGCGGTTGCCGGCGAATCGCCTTTTTCGGATCTCCTTCTCATTTAGCGATCTCTAATAATCGTAGGATGGGATATGAGGATGCTTTGCGTAAAAATGGATTACCGGTAGATAAAGAGTTAATTAAGATTTGTGATAATTATACCGAGGCGCTTCGGTTGACCCCGGAATTATTGTCGTTGCCCAATCGTCCGGATGCGTTCTTCGCCGTAAATGATGAGACTGCTATAGGGGTGCTGAATGTTGTCAAGGCCAAGGGATTGAGGATACCCGATGAGGTTTCGATTTGTGGGTTTACGAATAATAGCTTAGCGGAAGTTAGTGATCCCCTGCTGACCTCCGTGGATCAACATGGTTATGAGTTGGGAGCTATCGCTATGCGTTTACTGATAGAACGTTTGAATGGCGTGCGTGACGGGGATCGTATCGTGAGCAAGATTATCAAGACAAATCTGGTGGTGAGACAGTCTACCCGTTAAAAAAGTAGCTTCCGAAAACGTTTGCTCTACTTCTTTGCATGAATTTGAATAGGGACGACGTCCTGTTTCGGAATAATTCCGTATGTTTGTCACCAAACAAATAAATACCTTAAAAAACATAATTCTCATGAAAACAAAACCATTTTTGAGTTTTTGGCAAATTTGGAATCTAACTTTCGGTTTCTTGGGCATTCAATTCGGTTTCGCCCTTCAGAACGCAAATTCAAGTAGAATACTTCAAACCTATGGAGCGGATGTAGAGCAACTATCCTTATTTTGGTTAGCGGCTCCGCTGACAGGTATGATCATACAACCTATCATTGGTCATTATTCCGACCAAACATGGTGCCGTTTAGGACGTCGGCGTCCGTTTTTTCTGGTAGGAGCTATCTTTACGACGATTGCCTTGATATTGATGCCGAATGCGGGATTGTTCTTGTCACCCGGTACAGAGACGGCTATTTTATCTCCCGTATTGATTGGTGCGGGTATGTTGATGATCATGGATGCTTCCATCAATGTAACGATGGAGCCTTTCCGTGCCTTGGTAGGGGATATGCTACCCGATGAGCAGCATACGACTGGCTTCTCGATCCAGACTTTCTTGATCGGCATCGGTGCTGTCGTTGGTTCCTTGTTGCCGAGTATTATGAATAAGGTGTTTGGTTTATCTAATACGGCGGTTGCTGGTGAGGTTGCCGATAATGTTAAATTCGCCTTTTATGCCGGTGCGGCGATTTTATTAGCGAGCGTATTATGGACAATTTTTAAGACAAAGGAATATTCCCCAGAAGAGATGGCTGAGTTTCGGCTTTCCGGTGGTGAGGTCATTGAAAAAAGGCGGGATAGCAATGGTTTTATGGAGATCATGCATGATATCTTTCATATGCCTAAAATAATGTTACAGTTAGGTTTATGCCAGTTTTTCGCTTGGTTTGCCTTGTATTCCATGTGGGTTTATTCTACGCCTGCTATCGCTGAACATGTATATGGGGCAACAGATCCTGCTTCCGCCGAATATGCGATGGCTGGCGATAAGGTAGGTGAGTTATTCAGTATCTATAATTTTGTGGCGATGTTATTCGCTTTATTATTGATCCCGATTGCCCGTCATTTAGGTCGGAAAATGACTCATGCCCTCTGTTTATGCCTAGGAGGGGCAGGGTTGGTTTCTCTCTATTTGTTGAATAACACAGGAATGATGGTCTTTTCTATGATTGGCATCGGTATAGCGTGGGCAAGTATATTGGCGATGCCTTATGCTATTCTTTCCGATAGTCTTCCCGCTGATAAGATGGGTACTTATATGGGTATATTTAATTTCTTTATAACGATACCTCAGATCACGAATGGAATCATTCATGGATGGATTGTACGTAATGTTTATCATGGGCATGCTGTGTTCGCTTTGTTAACGGGAGGTGTTTTCTTGTTTTTCGCCGCCGCCGCAGTTAGTCTTGTCAAAGAGAAAAAGTTCAGTAGAAAAGTGTAAGGTATATAAGTCCGGTTTCCTGTTGTCAAGCGTAAAAACGCTATACCCAAGTCAAACAGCAAGTTATTATAATGTAGGTAGAAAAACGTATCTCAGATAATCCCGGGTCACCCCGGGACAACAACAGGAAACCAATGGACTAACTACTAAAAGGCTTCTTCCTCTTCCTTTTGGCGTGATCCTATGACGCGAAGAACTAACATCGCTACCGTAATTACACCGAGGGATCCCATGGTTACGTTTTTAGTAACCTCATTGTCAAATGTTGTAGTTCCGACTAATACCAATACGATAAATGAAACCATCATGATTGCATCAGCCAAATCCTTATTTATTCTCATGATCTTCTTATTTTTTTAGGATTCGATAATTGTTGTATTTTATTATTCTTTTTCCAAGACTTCCTCTTCCGATGACGTCCCGGTACTACTCAGTCCTTTCATTATGCCATATAGACCAACACATAGAGTACCCATAACTACTACTAATTTAATATAGTCGTTAGGGATGATAGAACTGCATGCGAATACACAACCTGCGATTGTTAGAAGAACATAAAGATATATACGTATTTTACCTGATTTATTAGTTGTCATAATTGTAATTTTTAATTGTTTATAATAATGTAAATGGGCAATAACTCCCCGGAAATATTGATTTAATAAATGCAATATTCCTACCGATAAGACATATCAATGACTTACCGAAAGATACAAATATGAAACAATTAAAAACTAAATAATGAGTTTTCGTAGGGCAAAGACATGCTCTCCCATACGACACAGAAGTGTGGATAAATTTATGATCTGATAAGTGGATATATGTTGAGATACTCTATGAAGTTGATTTACTCCTCTCAAACGCATGTCTTGAAGGGATTTCTCCATATTTTTCCATATCCGTATTTCGATAGTGTTGTTTGCCGTTTGTGAAATCCTGCGGGGAGTTAAGCAGTTACTGCTTTTCAGCTCGTTACTTAATACTTCGAAACGACGTTGGGCATCTGCCGTGTTTTTTTCTTTCATAACGGCCTCTTTAGTCGCAGACATAACCTCATCCATACTCTTTGTTCCTTCTTCGGGAGCAAACAGCATGAAGCTAATCAACAGACCTAATATGAATAGAAAATTCTTCATGGCGCAAATATACAAGTATTTCTTTAGATAATAACAACAGTATATGTTATTTGTTTTTTATTTTTGTAGTTATTTTAAGAATAAAACAATAGAATGGAGAATAACAGATCGAGAATTCAAGCTTGGTTAGAGGCGGCACGTCCGAAAACGTTGCCGGCATCATTTAGTCCGGTATTAGTTGGGTGTGCGCTGGCTTACAGGGATGGAGTATTTAAATTGGCTCCGGCGATCCTTTGTGTTTTGGTGGCTTTACTTGCCCAGATAGCCAGTAATTTTGCCAATGATTATTTTGATTTTAAGAAGGGGGCGGATAAGGAGGACCGGTTAGGCCCGGAGCGAGCGGTGGCTTCCGGTTGGATAACTCCTAAGGCAATGCTATGGGGGACTTTTATCACGTTGGGGCTTTCTTGTCTATGTGGCTGTTTCTTGTTGTTCTTTGCCGGCTGGGAGCTCATCGGTGTAGGAATTGCTATTGCGATTTGTGTCTTGGCTTATTCAGCAGGGCCATTTCCTTTGGCTTATAACGGGCTGGGGGATGTGTGTGTCGTATTGTTTTATGGGATTATTCCGGTTTGTTTTACGTATTATGTACAAGCATTATCGTTTTCCTTATTGTCATTCTTGCTTTCGTTGTCATTGGGGCTGTTGTCCGCTAATATTTTGATCGTGAATAATTACCGGGATTATGAGCAAGATAAGGCGGCTCGTAAACGGACTACGATTGTGCTATTCGGGCGTACGTTCGGGTTGGTAACTTATTTGCTGAACGGTATATTGGCTTTTTTGATCACGCTGCCTTTATTGATGGATGCCTCACCTTGGCTTGTTTGTTTATTCGCGGCTTTTAGCGTGCTGTTTGCCGCCACATGGCTGGAGATGAAACAGTATCAAGGCCGTGAGCTTAATAGAACTTTAGGGCATACGGCACGGAATGTATTTATCTATGCCGTGTTGCTTTCAGTTGTATTGTTATTTGGTTCTTAAGATGTGCCGTGCTTTGAACAATCGCTTGGCCTCATGGAGATTTTTCTGTATGTATTTGGACAGGATAATCAATGTAACCGCTACGATAATCAGTAAGATTCCTAAAGCGAGGTGAGGGGTGAAAGGCTCTCCAAAGACTAAAACACCTACGCAGACGGCTGTCACGGGTTCTGTTGCTCCCAGTACGGAAGTTAGGGTGGAACCGATATGGTGTACGGCTTGTACCAATGTAATGTTAGATACTACGGTTGGCAAGAAGGCTAATAAGACGAGGTTAATAAAAGAGGGCAGGTCTGGAATGGGTTGGATTCCTGTTCCTGCCTGTGCTTTTATGAAAAATAAAGAGGTACTGACGATAAATACATAGAACGTAAGTTTTCGTCCCGGCATATCATGTACCCTCGATTTATTGACGGTGACGATATAGAGGGCATAAGCGACGGCGGAAAGTAATACGATGATTACGCCTAGCCCGTTTAATCGCATCTCTCCTCCATCAATGGATAGACGGGCTACTCCACAAATAGCGAGCCCGATCGCCAAGAGCGTAATCCATGATGTTTTTTCTTTGAATACAAACAGCATGAATAGGGTTACGAATATCGGATAGGTGAAATGTAGAGTCGTGGCGATTCCCGCCGCCATAAAATTATAGCCCCAAAACAGGAACATTGCCGAGCCTGTATAAAAAGCACCCAATAAAATCAATATCGGTAGGTTTCGCATCTCTGTTCTGAAAGATTCCTTTTTTGCTAGAAGCATACCCGATAAGGCGATGGCCGCGAATAAGAAACGATAGAACAATATCGAATCAAACCGCATACCCTTCTCCATAAGAGGCAATGTAAACAAAGGGATTAAACCGAATGTAACAGAAGTCGCTATTCCATAAGCGAAACCTTTTAGATTATTATTCATATTATACTTTTTGATAAAATGACCGCAAACATACAAAAAAGTCTTGAAATAACATGGGGTTAAAATGCCCCTGCTACTTTTGTGGCATTATATGCTAAATGTATAAAGAGAAGGAATCGCTCTCTTACTAATAATGTAAATAAGAACTTTCATCAATGTGAAATATCCTCTATCGTCGGATTATGGCAAGTCATACCTCCATCAGAGATGATAGTCTGTCCGGAAATGTAACGGGTTAAATTGATGACGCCAGCTTTGCTCATACCATAAAGAGTTCCCCGGAAATCTCCTGTCAATCCTCCAATGGAGGCTACGTTTACGATGCTTCCTTTTCCTTTTACGGTCATTGAAGGGGTCGCTAGCATGTCCAATGCCGCTTGCTCCGCCGGTAATAAGTGCTGTTTGTCTATCTAAAATTTCTTTTCTTGAAAACATCCTTTTCCTGTCGCTTGTTTTTATCAAAAATGATACTTATGAGACATTTCTTTATTTTATTTGCGATTGCCGGCTTGCTTATTAATCCTTCCGCTGCAGAGGCTTGCACCGGTATTACCTTAAAAAGCAAGGACGGTACGACTATTGTAGCACGTACGATAGAATGGGGTGGAAGTAATTTGAACAGCCAGTATGTCGTGGTTCCAAGAGGATACACCGAACGATCGTATACTCCGAATGGGGTTGATGGAATGACTTTCACGGCACGTTATGGATATGTGGGCTTGGCAGTGGAGCAAAAGGAATTTATCGCCGAAGGACTCAATGAGGTTGGGTTATCGGCTGGATTGTTTTATTTTCCAAAGTACGGTGAATATGAGAAATATAATGCCGCAGTTCGGGATAAAAGTATCTCTGATCTGCAATTAGTGTCTTGGTTGTTGGGGGAATGTTCAAATGTAGAGGAGGTGAAAGAGGCTGTTAAGAAAGTGCATGTTATCAATATAGATCCCCGTGCGTCTACCGTTCATTGGCGGTTTGCCGAGCCGTCGGGACGTCAACTGGTTCTTGAGATTATTAAGGGTGAGCTACACTTCTATGAGAATACGTTAGGAGTTCTGACTAATTCTCCCAGTTTCGAGTGGCATCTGACGAACCTGAATAATTATGTTAATCTTTTCCCGGGTACGGCCCCCAATCAACAATTAGGAAATATCGAGTTGTCTTCATTTGGTGCGGGAAGCGGTTTCCTTGGGATTCCGGGCGACGTAACTCCACCGTCACGTTTCGTTCGTGCGGCTTTTTACCAAGCTTCGGCCCCACAACAAGAAACCGCATTGGAAACGGTCTTCCAGTGTTTCCAGATATTGAATAATTTTGATATTCCCGTAGGGATCGAATTCACATTAGGGCAAGTACCTTGCGATATACCGAGCGCTACTCAATGGACTTCGGTTACGGATATGCGAAACCATGTGATTTATTACCGTACGATGTACAATAGCATTATTCGGAATATAGATTTACGTTCCATTGATTTCTCCACGGTTCGTTATCGTGCGGTATCCATGGATGGGACGAAGCGACAAGCGGTTGAAACGATCAAAATAGAATAGGGCAGTGAGCTCTTTGGGGGGATATCTCGTAAGTCAATAGGATAGGTGATAAAACTCAATGGAATAGGAAACATAACTCAATGGATTACGTTCCCTATTCTATTGGGTTTCGACTGATGATCTAAATCTTATAATAGTAATCCGGCCGCAACTTCCTCCGCAACTGCGTCACCTTTTAGTACAGATACTAAAGCTAGGCCAAAATTGAATACCAAGCCCGGTCCTCTACCGGTTACCACATTTCCATCTACCTCGACAGCCTCGCCTGTTACGGTGGCACCAATCAATTTCGGTTCGAACCCGGGGTAGCAAGTGGCTTTGCGACCTTTTAACAAACCTAGACCGCCTAATACCATCGGAGCTGCGCAGATAGCCGCTACGATACGTCCTTCACGGTATTGTTGTAATAAGACTTCTTTCACCGGTTCCGAATTGTTCAAGTTGGATGCTCCGGGCATGCCTCCGGGTAAGATCAAGGCATCAGCATCCGAAAGATCGATTTCGGTAAATGTGGCGTCAGCCGTATATTCCATATTGTGAGCGCCAATCACTTTACGGTCGTCTGTGATGGAGACTGTTTTCGTGTCTATACCTCCACGACGCAAAATGTCTACGGTTCCCGTGGCTTCCATTTCCTCGAAGCCATTCGCTAAGAATACGATCGCTTTCTTCATAAGATTCAATTATTTAAATTTGTACACGTAAGTAATAGTACCACTCTGGTTATTAGCGCCGCTGATACTGTTGAACTTCGCCTTTCGAGCTGCGTCCAAAGCGCTTTTACGCATGGAGGCGTTGTCGATATTAGTTCCCCGGCCTACCTCGGCAAATATAACGTTGCCTTTCGGATCTACGGTTATATTGATAACAATACGACCTTCTTCTTGGATCGTGTAAGCGGGACGAGGGAGACCTCCGGCACCAATGGAACGGCCGTTCAAATTAAATGATCCGTAACCGCCTACGCCTTCATTCGCCCCGTGATCAGAGTTACCGAACGGACTTCCTTGGTTACCGGTTCCGCTTTCAGCGTCACCTTGGCTGTTACCCTCGGCGTTTCCCATGCCAAAAGCTCCGGCCACCTTGTTGCTAATGGCTTGTTCCTTCTTGCGGCGTTCCTCGGCCAGACGTTTCTTCTCGGCTTCTTCCCGGCGGATACGTTCTTTCTCCTCCTCTTCTTTCCGTTTCTTCTCAGCCTCTTGTTTCTTGCGTTTCTCTTCCTCTTTCTTCTTTTTAGCGTCCTCAAGGGCTACGCTTTCCTCGATATCTTGAGTGATGAGTTCCTGCTTGGGCGTTTCCACTTGCGGCTCCGGTACGGGAGGAGGGGGAGTGGTCGTTTCCTGAGGCGGTTCTTGCCCGGTATACTTAGGCTCGAACATTCCGGCGGCGGCATCTACATTCCCGAAATTAACGAGTACACCCCCGTCTTCATCCGGTACCTCGGTTTTCAATACGGTAAACCAAAGTATCAGTAGAATGACACCGTGAAAAGCAACGGTACCGATCAAACTGTATATGTCATCCTTATTCAGTCTCATATCTGTTATTTCTGCGGACGGGTGGCAAGCACCATCTTGAATTTATTCTCGTTCGCTATATTCAGTATCTTTACAATCTCTTTGTAAGGCACGGTCTCGTCGGCATATAAGGCGACGAACATCTCCGGTTCCTTCGCGTAACTATCTTGCAAGAAAGGAGTGATCTCATCAAATGAGACCTGTACCTCTTTTTGCTTTCCAAATGCCACGTAGTAATTCAAGTTCGCGTCTATCGTTACCCTCATAAGAGGTTTCGCCGCTGTCTGCTTTTGCGCTTGCGGCAAGGTAACCTTGATGGCGTTCGGGATTACTACGGTAGAGGTAACCATGAAGAAGATCAGCAAGAGGAATATGACGTCGGTCATAGAGGCCATGCTGAACGCTTCGTTTACCTTTGTTCTTCTTTTTAGAGCCATAATTTTTTATAATTGAAAATTGAAAATGGAGAATTGAAAATTAAATAGAGGAGAGTTGGCTCATCTTCAATTTTCAATTCTCCATTATCAATTAATTAGCCGGTTCATTTAATAAATCCATGAATTCCATCGTACGAGCCTCCATCTTGTTCACGACGTTATCTACTTGAGATACCAGATAGTTGTACGCGAACAATGTAATGATACCAACTACCAGACCGCCAACGGTTGTTACCAAGGCCTCATAGATACCGCCGGATAATAGGGAGACATCAACATTGGTGCCTGCGTTTGCCATATCGAAGAAAGCACGTACCATACCGGTTACTGTCCCAAGGAAACCAAGCATGGGAGCGCCGGCGGCGGTCGTTGCGATCAAGGGGAAACCTTTTTCCAGTTTAGCGATCTCCAAATTTCCGACATTCTCGATCGCTACGAGCACATCGTTCATCGGACGGCCCAAACGGGTAATGCCTTTCTCGATCATACGGGCGGAAGGTGTGTTGGTGCTCCGGCATAAATTGAGAGCCGAGTCCACTTTTCCCTCGTGAATATAGTCTTTGATACGATTCATGAACGTCTCGTCTTCTTTTCCCGCACGGCGAATGATGATCAGACGTTGAACAAAAATATAAATAGCCATCAGAGAGAGCAGTAACAATACCACCATAATCCAACCTCCCTTAAAGGCAAGGTCTATCACATTGATTTCCGCTTCCGTAGGAAGGGTTACAGCCGTTAAATCCGGCATTTGATCTGCCGCCTGAGAGCCCACGGCCTGTAGTGAAAGTAAAATACTCATCGTTTCGAATTATGAATTATAATTTATGATTTATAACTATAAACTGTCACTTGTCAACTATTCAAGCATGCCTTGTATAAAGCGATCGTCTCTTGCAAACCATGGTAGAGCGCATCACAAATCAAGGCATGGCCGATAGAAACCTCCTCCAGCCAAGGGATATTCTTGTTGAAGAAAGCCAGATTTTCTAAGTTCAAATCGTGTCCGGCATTTACGCCTAATCCTAAGTTTTTAGCTAATTGTGCGGCCTCGACAAAAGGAGCGATCGCTTTGTCACGATCTTCCGGATAATAGGTCGCATAAGGTTCCGTATATAATTCAATACGGTCCGTACCTGTTTTCGCCGCTAGTTCGATATTCGCCAAGTCTGTTCCGACGAAGATGGATGTACGGATTCCTTGTGAGGTAAAGGTGTCTACCAATTCGCTTAAGTAATCGAAATTGTCCTTTACGTTCCAACCTGAGTTCGACGTGATGGCATCCGGAGCGTCCGGAACCAGTGTGACTTGGGTCGGTTTTACCTTCAATACCAAGTCGATGAATTTATCACAAGGATAGCCTTCTATGTTAAATTCTGTCCGGATAAGAGGTTTTAGTCCATAAACATCGCTATAGCGTATGTGTCGTTCATCCGGACGGGGATGAACCGTAATTCCTTGTGCCCCGAATAATTCACAGTCTTGCGCCACTTTCAGCACGTTTGGCATATTGCCACCTCTCGCATTACGAATAGTAGCAACCTTGTTAATGTTTACACTTAAATTTGTCATTGTATATCGTATATCTTTTTTCTTTCATTACATTTGCACAAAAGTATCGGCAAATTTAGCAGGATTTAGGGAATTAACAGAATAATGTTGGTGAAAGATTTCATAACAAAGGAAATTCCGGTGTTAAAAAGTTTTGACACAGCGGAATATGCGTTGGCGTTAATGGAGGATTTTAAACTCAAGCATCTTCCGTTATTGAGTGATAACGCATACCAGTGTTTAGTGTCGGAAAAAGACTTATTGGCGCTGCCGGATCCTTCGGCTACGATCGGTGAGCCGGTTTTATTCGCTCCGGCGATTTCGGAAAATGGACATTTACATGAAGCGTTGGCAATGATAACCCGATATGGATTGAGCCTGTTGCCTGTGGTTTCCGTGGACGGAACTTATTTGGGGGCGATTACCCGGGATCGTTTGGTGGATGCTTTATCCGAGCTATGTAATGCGGAGGCGGCTGGAAGCGTGATCGTATTGGAAATGATGCCACAGGATTATTCATTAACGGATATCGCCCGTTTGGTAGAGGCGAATAATGCCCATGTCCTTAATTTGCTATCCCATCAAGATAAAGATACGGGCCGTCTGCTTATAACCCTTAAGATTGATTTGGAAGATGCCTCTCCCGTGATCCGTAGTTTCGAGCGTTTCAATTATACGGTGCTTTATCATTTTATGGAGAAGGGGATGGTGGATGATATGTTGCAGCAGCGGATGAATGAGTTATTACATTATATGAATATGTAAAGTAAGGAGCGTAGAATGAAAGTTGGAATATTTGGAAGTGAATATCAGATCGAGAGACAGAATCTGATTAAACGCTTGTTTGAGAAGCTTCGTGAACAAGAGGCTGATATTTATGTGGACAGCCCTTTTTATACATTCCTTACCGATGCTTTTGGTTTTGAGCCAGTGGTGAGCGGGCTATTAGTGGGTGATGAGTTTGATCTGGATATAGCGCTTAGCGTGGGAGGAGATGGTACGTTCCTTCGTACGGCGGCCCGGGTAAATAAACAGGATATTCCTATTTTAGGCATTAATACCGGACGGCTGGGTTTCCTTGCGGATGTCAGCAGTAATGAGGTTGAGGATACGCTGGATGAGATTTTTAAGAATTACTATAAGGTAGAGGAACGAACCCTCTTGCGTTTATATACGGAAGACCGTGCGTTTCGCGGATATAATTATGCCTTGAACGAGATCGCCGTGCTGAAGCGTGATAGTTCCTCGATGATTACGATTCATACATTCTTGAATGGGGAATATCTGACTTCTTATCAGGCGGATGGTTTGGTAGTGGCTACACCTACTGGTTCCACGGCCTATTCGATGAGCGTAAATGGGCCGATTATCGTTCCGCAAAGTAATAGCATTGTCTTGAGTCCGGTCGCTCCGCATTCTTTGAACGTGCGTCCGTTGGTGATTCCGGATTCAGATATAATAACGCTTCGGGTAGAGAGCCGGAATAAATATTTTCTGATCTCTTTGGATGGACGTTCGGAAATATTCCCGGCAGGTATCGAATTAAAGATGAGCAAGGCCGATTATACGACGAAAGTCATCAAGCGCTATAACCATACATTTTATCAGACGCTTCGGGAAAAATTAATGTGGGGGGCAGATGTGCGAATGAAATAATATTGTGTGCGTCCAGTCTTTGTCCAAATAGTAGCGGATAGTATTGTATTTTGTAAGCTATTGATAAATAGACTATTCTGCATGAATGAACTGAACGTATCTTATGTCTTTTGTCCAGTTTTTCTATTATGGGGTAAAAAATAGGCGGTATTCGATGTCCAGCTATGTCCTCTATTTGTCCAGTGCCCTTTTTTGATACACGCTTTTTAACTCTTTACTTTTGTCGGCAGATTAAATCTAGCTTAATGGAAGTATTTTCAATTATTATTCCTGTCTACAATCGTCCGGAGGAGATAGACGATTTATTAAACAGCCTTACCCGGCAGACATATGTACATTTTGAGGTTATCGTAGTGGACGACGGTTCTTCTATACCTTGTGAGCCCGTAGTCAATGCCTATAATGACCGCTTGAGGATTCGCTATTTCTATATAGAGAATTCAGGCCCGGGCTTGGCTCGCAACCATGGGGTACGTTATGCGGAAGGAGAGATCGTGATTGTCTTGGATTCGGATTGTATCGTTCCGGCCAGCTATCTGGAACAAGTACACGAGTCCTTGATGCGTTATAAGGTGGATGCCTTTGGTGGTGCCGACAGGGCGCATTCTTCTTTTTCCGCTATACAAAAAGCGGTCAATTACTCGATGACTTCTTTCTTTACGACAGGAGGAATCCGAGGAAGCCGGAGACATTTGGATACATTCTATCCTCGGAGTTTTAATATGGGAATGCGGAAAGAGGTGTATGAAGCCTTGGGTGGTTTCTCTGATATGCGTTATGGAGAGGATATAGATTTTAGTATCCGGATTTTTGCGGCAGGCTATAAATGCCGTTATTTTCCGGGCGCTTGGGTCTATCATAAGCGAAGAACAAATTTCGTCCAGTTTTTCCGGCAAGTATGGCATTCGGGGTACGCTAGGATTATCTTGTACCAGAAGTACCCGGAATCATTGAAATGGGTACATTGCCTGCCGGCCTTATTTGTGGTAGGTCTGCTGGGGGTATGTATTTCCGCTTTTTTCGTTCCAAAGGTATGGGGGCTATTGTTATTTTATATTTCGCTGATCTTTTTTGACGCTTTAGTGAGAAATAAGAACGGAATCGTTGCGTTGTTATCTATCATAGCGGCTTTTGTCCAATTGATCGGATATGGGACAGGCTTTTTGGAAGCGATTTGGAGAGAGGGAATTCTAAGAAAGAAGTATTAAGATAATAAATACTATTTATATGAAGTTTGCGCTGCACACATGTACTGCTCTAAGCCCGATTCTAACGGAACCGAAGCATTTCTATGTAGATATTTATTATCTGATCATTTTAATCATCGTTACTTTTGCCCTACTTTTATTATCTTTTTTGCGTTATCACCTTTATAAGACAAAAAAGGAGAAAGAACTGAAAGAAATAGCGAGCCTTGTGGATAAAAATGAAATCTTGATACAACGTTATAGTCGTGAGATGTCGCACATCAAGGAGCAATTGGAAGCGAAGGAGAAATGCTTGAGGGAATACCAGCATGCGGCTCAGTGGAAAGCGCATCGTGACGTGGAATCCTTGATCAAGGAAAAGGAACGTTTGGCGAAGTGTTTGCTGGAACAGTTGGATACGTTCAAGAAGTTGAAGATACTTTCTAAATCGGAAACGATATTGCCGGATTCGGATTGGAGAAACTTGATCGAGATCGTAAATACTCTTTATGATGATTTTATAAGTCGTTTACGTGTCGCTTATCCGGATTTGACGGAGGATGCCATTCGTTTTTGTTGCTTGATCAAATTGCGGCTAACCTCGGCGGAGCTGATGTCAGTCTTGAATGTGACGAAGGACGCTATCTATAAACGCAAATTTCGTTTGAAAAAAGAATTGATGCCAGATGATGATACTCGTTCCCTCGACGATTTCTTGGGAAGCTATTAGATCTGAACGAATAGTTTTCTTGTTAATAACTATGTTTTAGGGCATGATTTTGTTAAATCGAGTTAAGTAAATGAATTTTGCAAATAATTTAGTATGCTACATAACATAAAACCGCCTATATTTGCACTGTGTTTTTCATGGTATTAGATTTAAGGTTAACAATTGAGATTGGCTGTCCGTGATGGATAGCCTTTTTTTGTATAGAGGCATGAATACACGAATTTTTGAGAACACTGCTTAAGCGCCCCTTTCCGAGGGTAACATCCATACTTTCAAAGTAAGCTAATTTCATCGGCAAAGTAAGTTAACTTGCTTTGGTATTTCAGCTAACTTACTTTGTCAATGAAGCTAATTGTATTTTTATGATCTTTTTCGGTTATTCTTTGTCTGTTTCGATTTTGTATACAATTGATGTGTTTTTGTACGCTTTTAGTTTAGTTATGCATTTAATAGTCAATTTTTTATTATATAATTTTGTCTTGTGTTTTTTTATGATTTCCTTGGTTAGCTGTTAGCATCAATTGATATATAAGGTTTGATGGCTAATAGAAGAGGGGGTAAGGAAAGAAAAATATCAAACGAATATACTTGGGACCTTAACGGACAGAACAAAATATAATATTATTTTGTTGATTGTTGTTGGAGGTAAGATTTCGTATTCCCTTAATTTATAAGAGTATATGCAAGAGAATAGGTATAATACATGTGATCGTTTTTTAGGCGGATTAGAAAAAGACTTTATTATTACGGAACAGATTGAAGATAGTCCATTGACTTCAGAACCTTCTTTTTTGGATTACGGGATAATAGCAGTATGTAATAGAGGTAGTGCGATCATTCATTTGCTTGATAATAAGCATGTATGGAATAAGAATGAATTGATTTTCTTATTTCCGAGACAGTTATGCTCAATGCGGAACGTGAGTGAGGACTTCTCGGCGAAGTTTATCATCATACCACATGTACTACATGGGGATGTATTAAGTTCCTTACGTCATTTTGATCCGGGATTTCATTTTTTCGTGAAGGATCATTTTTACTATAATATAGAGGATAATAATGGTATTGAGCGTTTTCAATCATTTTGCAAATTGATAGAGAATGAGCTTGAGCGGTATCGGGGTAATGGGCTTCTGAGGGAGCGGATTATATGTTACTTGGGGATTTTTTACATGGATGTTTACGACTATTATGTGAAAGTGCGTAAGAAAATCCCTTTCAGGACTAGTTTGAGAAAAGAGCAATTGATCTATGATTTCTGTAGTCTCGTGGCAGAGAATTTCAAGAATCACAAGAATGTCGGATTTTATGCGGATAAATTGAATATAACGACAACTTATTTAAGTGCGATCATGAATGAAAGGTGTGGCATTTCAGCCAAGGAGTTTTTATCTATCTATATAGTGTTAGAGGTAAAGTCGTTGCTACGTGACTCTCGATTAAATATACAGGAGATCGCTATATTGACTAATTTTCCGTCTCAATCGACATTGAATCGCTTTTTTCGTCAACGGACGGGAATGACTCTTTCTCAATATCGAAAACATATATTTTCAACATGATTATGTTTGATTTTCATATTGTTTCTATAACTTTAAACTTCTGCTGCAATCGTTATTATCGTTCATTTGTTGTATAAATAACAGAGGAGATTGCTTGATTGATTTAAAGTAGGGAATTAGTGGTTATAATTTAATATGACGATGGGACAATGTAATAAAATGCTAGAGGAAATGAGCTTTAATGCCCTATTCCAGAAATTACCTGTTGGAATTGAAGTTTATGACGAGAGGGGGCAGCTAGTGGATCTCAATAGGACGGACGAGAATTTGTTCGCTATAAGCCGGAAGGATATTATGGGAATAAATCTTTTCGAGAATCCTAATTTTCCAGAGGACAAGATCGCTCGTCTGAAACAGGGAGAAATGGTTGTGTTCGATTGTAATTATGAATTTGATAATATACAAACGAATGAGTACTATAACATAGACCCAAAAAAGGAAGGTATAAATTTACGTCTGTCTATTAAATGTGTGCCGTTGAAAGGAGAGGCTGAAGATATCTGTGGATATGTACTAATGTTTACGGATGAGACGGAAGAATATCAAAAGTCGGAGAAAGTAGAGGAACTGTTCACGAAGTTGAAAACGGTTATGCGTTGCAGTGATTCCTTGCTGTGGGAATATGATGTTAAAACCGATAAGATGCATATCGATCTGGATTTACGTGTTTTAGGTAATAAATCCAGATTGAGAGCAAGTAACTTGACAACGAAAAAAGATTTTTGTGAGATCGTACATCCGGAAGATCGGGAAAGGGTACTTGTACAAGGCTTTGAAAAGATTGTTACGGGTGAGATCGGTGAATATAGTATTCAATACCGACTGCTTTTTGAGGGGCAATATGTTTGGGTGAGAGCGTATGCGTACCCTTATAAATATGATGAAGCGGGAAGACCTGCGAAAATCCTTTATTACTTGATGGACATAACGGATGAGATCGCCATGCAAGATAAATTGCGCTGGGCGGAACGAGAGCGTCAACGGAAAGAATATGAGTTAGTTAAGGCTAAAGAGGCGAATCGGCTTAAGTCTATGTTCTTGGCGAATATGAGTCATGAGATCCGCACGCCTTTAAATGCTATTGTTGGTTTTGCGAATATACTGGCAGAGACCAAGGAGATAGAGGAGGAGGAACGAGAGTTTTATGTGGATATCATTGACAAGAATAGTGAATTGCTTCTGCAATTGATTGAGGATATCCTTGATTTCTCAAAGATTGAGGCGGGAACCTTTGACATTACGAAGAGAAATTTCGATTTTAAGGAGATCTGTGAGGAAACCTATGCGGTACATGCCTTGAAGATTCCGAAAAACGTTCGATTTGTTTTCGATCGGGGCTCACAACCCGTGACTGTTTTCTCAGATCCGAAACGAGTCGTGCAGGTTATTTCTAATTTCTTGACAAATGCGATTAAGTTTACTTCGGAAGGTGAGATCAAATTAGCCTATAAGGTATCGAAAGATGAAATACGAGTTTCGGTCTCGGATACGGGAATGGGAATCTCGGAGGAAGATTGTAGAACTATATTCGATCGCTTTGTTAAGTTGAACGCTTGCAAACAAGGTACCGGATTAGGATTGGCGATTTGCAAAAATATTATCGAGAAACTAGGGGGACGAATCGGGGTAGAATCTACATTGGGAGTAGGTTCCACTTTTTGGTTTACCTTGCCTTTGAAGGAGATTAAAGAGAATGAACCTAAGTTCTAAGGGGATATATATTGTTTACGGATATGTTTTAAAGCATAGTTTTGTTAAATCTGGTTAAGTAAATGAGATTTGCAAATAAAATATTATGCTACATAACATAAAACCGCTATATTTGCACTGTGTTTTTCATGGTATTAGATTTAAGGTTAACAATTGAGATTGGCTGTCCGTGACGGATGGCCTTTTTTGTTTCAAAAAATCATAACCATGAGATTTTAGGAGTGTAGCTGAAGGTTTTTTCGTAAATTTGCGCTCCGTTTGTAATACTAGATCCTGTATTTAAGTGTATGAAAAGAGTATTCTGTCCAAAATGTGATAATCAGTTGTCTTTTGATGAGACCAAATATCCGGAAGGGAAGGTATTAGCCTTCGTCTGTCCGCAGTGTGGAGCGCAATTTAAGATTAAATTGGGCCGAAAGGTGGTGAAGACGGCTACCGGTGAGGAAAAAGAGGTGAAGGAACCGGATTTCTCTTGTGGTTATATTACCATTATCGAGAATGGTTTTGCTTTTAAGCAAGATCTACCATTAGTGATGGGAGATAATGTGATTGGTCGCCGTAATAAGGATACGGAAGGTGTAGATGTCCCTATTATCACGAGCGATCCAAGTATGGGGCGTAAGCATTGTGTGATTAATGTAAAGAAAGACGCTAATGGCAAGTTCGTTTATATGGTGCGTGACTTTCCTAGCTTGACCGGGACTTTTGTGAAAAATGTGTTGGTTGGTAAAAAAGAACAAGTACGTATCGGGGAAGGTACGATCGTAACGATTGGCGCTACTACTTTTATCTTACATTCGGCGAACGAGGGAGAAGAAGAGGAATAAATATAAAAAACTTCAGAGGCTGTTCCCGTTAATGATCTCGATCTTTAACTTCGGGTCGGAATGATGGCAGATAAGGGATTTTGGCGTTTGTTTTGGGAGTGAGTTATAAGATATATGCTCATTCCGGGATACAGCTCTGAAGTATCACTGAGAAAACAAGGCTCATAGGTATTAAGATTAAGCCGATTAACATAAAGAAATGAAAAGAACCGAAAGAATAGTTGTATTAACTATAGTTAAAATAGGCTCTTAGGGTTTGTTTTTCTAGAAATTAGCTAACTTTTTGTGCGGTTTTTGAAATGTTAATGAGCACGAGGTGAAATAGAAATATAGATAGTTATGGAGCAGGTTTCTAAACAACAGCCGGTAAATAAAACAGCATTTCGGGTATTGGTGGCGTTAAGCGTTACGCATTGTTTGAATGATTCGTTGCAATCCGTTATCTCGGCGGTTTATCCACTTTTCAAGGATGATTTAGCGTTGAGCTTCGCCCAAATCGGGTTGATTACGCTTGTTTATCAATTATCCGCTTCTGTTTTCCAGCCTATAACCGGTTTGGTTTTTGATAAGCGTCCCGTGGCTTGGTCGTTACCTATTGGTATGAGTTTTACGTTGGTCGGCTTGTTGAATCTCGCTTTTTCCTCTACGCTCCATTGGGTCTTGATCTCCGTATTCTTGATAGGTATCGGGTCTTCGGTTTTGCATCCGGAAGCGTCCCGGATCACCTCGCTAGCGTCGGGAGGGCGTAGGGGATTGGCGCAATCGCTTTTTCAAGTGGGTGGTAATTTGGGCGGATCGTTAGGTCCGCTACTGGTTGCTCTATTGGTGGCGCCTTATGGACGGACTCATATCGCTTTGTTTTCTATACTAGCATTCGTCGCTATTTTGGTGATGATTCCTATCTGCCGTTGGTATAAGGCGTATTTGAGTCGGGTGAAATGGCAGAAGAAGTCGGGTGAGACGCATGTGGAGATGCCTCTTTCTTTGGGAAAAACAGTCTTTTCGATCTCGATATTGCTGACCTTGATTTTCTCTAAATATATCTATATGGCTAGTTTGAATAGCTACTATACCTTTTACTTGATCCATAAATTCGGGGTGAGTGTACAGACTTCGCAGATCTGTTTGTTCGTCTTCCTGATCGCTACGGCCATAGGAACCTTGGCGGGTGGTCCTATCGGTGATAAGATAGGACGGAAATATGTGATTTGGGGATCGATTCTAGGGGCAGCCCCATTTAGCTTGTTGATGCCGCATGTGGGATTCGTTTGGACGATCGTGCTTAGTTTTTGCGTGGGGTTGGTCTTATCATCGGCGTTCCCGGCTATTTTGTTGTATGCGCAAGAGTTGCTTCCTTATAAATTAGGTCTTATCTCGGGACTTTTCTTTGGATTTGCTTTCGGTGTGGCGGGTATAGCCTCGGCCGTATTAGGAAATATGGCGGATCATTATGGAATAGAGGCTGTCTACAACGTATGTGGCTTCATGCCTCTTTTAGGACTGGTTACTTGGTTCCTTCCCAACTTGAAAAAGAAGTAAAAACAATCCTCCCTTTTTCGCTGTTATTACTCCAACTGAACGTCAATTACTAAATGAGTTTATGGTGAGTAATATAGTATCTTACAGTATTCTTTTGCTGTATCTTCTTCCATGTGCTTCATGGAGCCAAGGGAACGATGTGGATTTAAGCTTGGAACAATCTCTCGACCTGCTTCATAAGGAAAATAAAAGCTTGAAAATAGCAGGGAAAGAAGTGGAATGGGCTCGGAATGAGCATCAAAAGCTAAACGCTTTTTGGTATCCGTCGGTGAACGCCGCGGGTGCTTTCGTACATATGTCGAATCCGATAGAGGTACGGCAGTCGCTGAGTAAATATACGGAACCGGCGAAGGAGTTTGTCCATAATTATATCCCGGATAATGAGCTGATCATGTCGGTATTGGATAAGATCGGGCAAGGTACTTTCTCGCTTCCGCTGATCTCCCAAAACATCACTTCTATAGACGCTACGGTGACGTGGCCTGTTTTCACGGGAGGAAAACGTATCTACGCGAACAAGATCGGAAAGACGATGGTCTCTATAGCGGAGGTGAATAGGAATCAAGTGGATGCCAACCAACAATCCTTATTGATCGAGGCTTATTTCGGGCTTCGTCTGGGACAAAGTGTGGTGGACGTAAAAACGGAAGTGTACAATTCTTTGAAAACCCATTATGACCAAGCCCTTAAATTAGAGCAAAACGGGATGATCAATCGGGCCGAGCGTCTGTTCGCTCAGGTAAGTATGGACGAGGCGAAACGAGAACTGGAATCGGCCCGTAAGGATTTAACGGTCGCTCAACAGGCGTTTAAAAGCTTGATTAATATGGAGGAGGGGAGTGACGTACGTACCACGACTCCTTTATTCATTAATGAGGCGCTTCCTCCGGCTCAATACTTCAAGGATCTGGTTCCGATGAATAATTATATAGTCAATCAATTGAAATTGCAGCAGGTTGTAGCCGATAATCAACTAAAGATCGGCCGGTCCGCTTATGTCCCGAATATCGCTTTATTCGGCAAACAGACTTTGTACGCTGATGGACTGGATAAATATTTGTTGCCTCGTACGATGGTGGGAGTTGGTTTTACGTGGAATATTTTTGATGGCTTGAACCGGGAGAAAACCATCCGGCAGGCAAAGATCGCTAGTCAGTCGCTTCGTTTGGGTAAGGAGAAGGCGATTACGGATCTGGAGGTCGGTATCGATAAATTCTACAGCCAGCTACAAAATGCCTTGGATAACGTAAAGGCTTTGGATACGACGATCGAGATGAGCCGGGAACTGGTCCGGGTGCGGAAGAAATCCTTCCAAGAGGGAATGGCTACTTCTACGGAGGTAGTCGATGCCGAGGTTATGCTGGCGAAGGTGAAGACCGCTTTTCTTTTGGCTTATTATCAGTATGATGTAGCCTTGATTAATCTGCTGTCTGTCTGCGGTACGCCGGAGCAGTTCCACCAATACAAGATGGAGGGAAAGACCGAGGAGCTTTTGGGGAATTGAAAATTGAGAATTGAAAATTTAGGAGTTATGGATAAAACTAAGAGATATTTGAGTGTGGCCTTCGTCGCAGTCTTGGCGATTGTTATAGTTGTCTCGTTGATCGGGATGATCTTGTTGAAAAAGAAGCCGGTGATCTTGCAAGGGCAGATCGAGGCAACGGAAATACGTATCTCCGGCAAGTTACCGGGGCGTATCGATACCTTTCTGGTAAAAGAGGGACAGAATGTACGCCAAGGCGATACCTTGGTAGTCATCAATAGTCCGGAGGCATTGGCTAAATATCAACAGGTGAACGCCATGGAGAACATAGCGAAGTATCAGCACCAGAAAGTGGATGAGGGTACACGAAAGCAAATCATCGCTTCCTTGCAACAATTGTGGAATAAATCCAAATCGGATTTACAATTGGCGAAGATTACCTATGATCGGGTCAATGCCTTGTATAAAGATAGCGTGGTAACCTCACAGCGTAAAGATGAGGTGGAGGCCATGTATAAAGCGGCTGAGGCCGCCGAACGTGCCGCTTATAGCCAATATCAAATGGCGGTAGACGGGGCGCAGATACAAGATAAGGAGAGCGCCCGCTCGTTGGTGACGGCGGCGCAAGGAACCGTGGAGGAGGTGGCGGCTCTCTTACAGGACGCTCGGTTGACGGCTCCGGAATCCGGACAAATCTCAGCTATTTTCCCGAAACGGGGAGAGTTGGTTGGGGCCGGGATGCCAATCATGAACTTAGTCGTATTAGATGACGTGCATGTGGTATTGAACGTACGTGAGGATCGTTTGCCTTTATTTAAGATGGGAGGAACGTTTGTCGCCGATGTACCGGCGATCGATAAGAAGGATATTGAATTCAAGATCAATTATATCAGTCCGTTGGGCAGTTTCGCTACTTGGAAATCTACCAAGCAGACAGGTAGCTATGACTTGCGGACCTTCGAGATACATGCCTTACCGGTGGAGAAGGTGGAGGGATTACGTCCCGGTATGTCCGTACTCTATCAACTCCCTTGATACTATCCGGTTGTAGAGACGGGGCGTGCCCCGTCTCATCCCCTCGAAATAGTATTTAAAGTTACTGTCGGACGGTGGGAGACGGGGCACGCCCCGTCTCTACAACTAAATAATTTATTGTCGCTATGCTAAAGAAGAGTCCTTTCTATATGGTTTTACGTCGGGAACTGGATCGCATGGTTTCCCGGAGGCTATACTTCGGGGTGTGTATCGTGTTGCCTTTGTTCTGTATATTCTTCATGTCTACGATTTTCGGAAGCGGGCAGATGGAGAACATACCGATAGCGGTAGTGGACCAAGACAACACCTCCATGTCCCGGGAGATCATCCGGCAGGTAGAGGCGGTACCGACTTTCCGGGTAACCCGGCATTATACGGACCAAGAGACCGCTCGCCGTGCTACCCAAGCAAAAGAAATCTACGGTTATCTAGTGATCCCCAATCAGTTTGAGGCGGATGCCACGGCGGGGCGTGACGCTACTTTATCGTATTATTACCACTATGCCTTGTTGAGCGTGGGCGGTGAGGTACGTGGGGCCTTCGAGACCCTGCTGCGTACGCTTTCCCTCGCCCCGGTGGTTGTGCAAGCTACGGCGATGGGGCTGGGGGAGAATCAGATAACCACCTTCCTATTACCGGTACGATCCAGTAGCCACCCGCTGTTCAACCCGGATCTGGATTATTCCGTTTATCTGAGCAATCCTTTTTTCTTTGTCTTTTTCCAAGTGATCATTTTGCTGGTTACGGTGTACGCTATCGGTAGCGAGATCAAGTTCCGGACAGGCGATGAATGGCTGGAGGCGGCACGGATGAATATGTTCGTGGCGGTGGTGGGCAAACTGCTCCCTTATACGATTATCTTTTGTATCATGAGCGTCTTCGCTAACTACATCATGTTCGGGGTCATGCATATTCCTTTCGCTTGCGGTTTCTGGCCGTTGAACTTGACGGCGATCTTATTCGTGGTCGCTACGCAAGCGTTGGCGGTATTCCTGTTCTCGTTGTTTCCCGCTATAGCGATCGTGATTAGCGTGGTGTCGATGGTCGGTTCGCTGGGGGCTACTTTATGCGGCGTTACTTTCCCGGTCGATTCCATGTACGCTCCCGTACATTACGCCTCGTACCTGTTTCCGGTACGGCATTTCGTGGAGATCAACCAGAACTTATTGTATGGCGATTACGGATTCCCTTATACATGGGTAAACGTAAGTTCGTTGTTTGCGTTTATGTTATTGGCATTGGTGCTGTTGCCACATTTGAAAACCGCTATTTTAAGTCATAAATATGAGAACATCCGATAATATGAAAGGAACCTTGGCGGATATCGCTTCCTTGGTCAAGGACGAGTTTAAGACGATCTCCACGAGCTATGCTATCTTGCTCGTCTTGGTAGGAGGTATATTTCTCTATGGCCTGCTGTATAATTATATGTATGCCCCGGATCTGGTGCGTAACGCCCCGGTAGTAGTCGTCGATGACTCAAAGACCGACTTGAGCCGGGAGTACATCCGTTTGCTGAACGCCACTCCGCAAGTCTCGGTAATCGCCGATGGTTTGGATTACGCTGAGGCGCAGGAGTGGATGAAGGAGGGGGATGCCGTAGGTATCTTGTATCTTCCCTCTGATTTCGAGACCCGGGTGGCACGAGGGAATGAATCCCTGTTTATCATGTACCAGACGACAAGCGCCTTCCTATATTATATGGCGATGCAGGAGGCGTCCAGCGGTGCCATGTTGGCGTTGAACGATCGGTATCGTCCGGAGATGTTGGTGTTCTTGCCCCAGCAAGACGCTTCCAAGATCGTTTCGGCGCAACCCATATCAGTGGTCGGGACGGCGTTGTATAATTTTACGGAAGGATATGGAACCTATTTGATCCCGGCGGTATTGATCGTCATTATGTTCCAGACCTTGTTGATGGTGATCGGTATGATAAGCGGGGAAGAGCGGGATTCGGGTACCATCGTTCGTTTCGCCTCCGAGGGATTATCCTTTGGCCGGATCGCTAGGGTGATAATCAGCAAGACCTTTGTGTATTGCGTATTGTATACGATTTTCGCTTTGTTCTTGTTGGGCTTGATACCGCTATTGTTTGGCCTGCCGGATATCGGTAATTATCTGAACACCTTGATCCTGCTGATACCTTTCTTGCTGGCTACCAGCTTCTTTGGGCTGGCCGCCTCTTATTTCTTTACGGACTCGGAGGCTCCGTTATTGATGATCGCTTTCTTCTCGGTAGGCTTGATCTTCCTTTCCGGAGTCTCTTATCCCTTGGAATTGATGCCTTGGTATTGGCAAATGGCCCATTATATCATTCCGGCGGCTCCCGCTACGCTGGCCTATGTACAGCTCAACTCGATGGGAGCGTCGATTGAGCAAGTCGGTGTGGAGTACGTGACGTTGTGGGTGCAATGCGTCGTTTATTTCCTCTTGGCTTGCTGGGTGTACCGGCGGAATATCTTAAAGGCGAGCCGTGCCTTGTCGTCATTGTAGCTCCCGTATCCTCACGTCGATGCCGCTACCTTTCAAGGCATCTTTCAACTCGCCGATCTTCGTATCCCCGTAATGGTAAGGGTATAGGATTTTAGGCGAGAACATCTTGGCCGCTTTCGCCGCTTGCGGGACGGTCATGGTATAAGGCTGGTTGACGGGAAGGAAAGCGATATCGATGTCTTTCAGGTCTTTCATCTCCGGGATGTCTTCCGTATCGCCGGCTATATAGACTCTTAGTCCGTCGAACGTGAGGATATAGCCATTATCCCGGTGGCGGGGATGATATTTATCCCGGCCGGGCGTGGTGTTATAGGCGGGGACGGCCTCTATCTTCATATAGCTGATGGAGGTATCCGTATCGCCGTTTTTTAGGACCTTCCCTTTTCCCAGCTTCTTTTGGCTGTTCTCGTTGGCGATGATTTCCGTACCGCTTTTCTCGACGGCTTGTATCGCTTTCGGGTCCAGATGGTCGCCATGCTCGTGGGTAATCAAGATGATATCGGCTTTCGGGAAAGTCGTATAATCGGCGTATTCGGAGACAGGATCTACCTGTATCGAATGATTGTCGTACGTAAGCATCAGGCTGCCGTGCTTGATGAACGTGATGATCAGTTCTTTTCCGCTCTTGGTCTTGAAAGAATCCGAGGCGAAGTTACTAGCGGAGGCTAAGCTCGCCATGAATAAACTACACATAAGCATACATGATTTTAGTCTCATAATCTTGCGGTTTTTTATAAGTGTTTCCGCGAATATACTCATAATAGATTAATTCCCTAATTTGTTCGCCTATCCGGTATAAATATTTACATTTGCGACGTATATTCTGATAACATGAAAACGAAATGAGAAGAATTGTTCTGTTGATTACGATTTGTTGCCAAGTATTTTGGGTGGCGGCGCAAAAGAAAGCGCCCAAATGGATGGATAAGCAACGAAAGGCGGTGGTTACCGTTACTACTTATGGAAAAGATAACCAGAAGAAAGCGTCCGGTACGGGATTTTTCATTACCGAGACCGGTGAGGCGTTGTCCGGCTATTCCTTGTTTAAGGACGCGGCGAGGGCGACCGTGACCGACGCCGACGGAAAAGAATATCCGGTAAGCCGCATCTTGGGGGCTGATGAATTATATGACGTGATCAAGTTCAAGGTAGAGGTTCCGAAGAAAGCTGTGTTCTTGCCGATCGCCCGTGAGCCGATCTCGCAAGGAGTTATCGCTTATCTGATGCCTTACTCGACCGGTAAGATCACGAAGTTCGGGGAAGGACCGGTCTCGGAGGTCAGTAAGTTGAAGGAGCCGTTCAGCTATTATAAATTGTCGATGGCGCTGGAGAGCGGGCAGGTAAACGCTCCTGTATTGACGGCGGACGGCGAGGTGTTCGGCTTGGCGCAGGAAGATGCGTCGGGGAAGAAAGAAGATTCCTATGCGGTCTCGGCGGGATACGCGAATAGCCTGACGATCCAGTCGGCGGACGCCTTTAATTCCACCTATAGCCGGATTGGTATCCGGAAGGCGTGGCCGTCGGACGTGAGCCAAGCGCAGGTTTCCTTATATCTGATGGCAAGCTCGCAAGACCCAAAGACGTATCTGGCTACCTTGAATGATTTCATCGCCACTTTCCCGGATTCTCCCGACGGGTATTTGAACCGTGCCAATCATTACGCTTACCACCGTGCGGATCTGGCTCCTACGGAGGCCGAGCAGGGGGCTTATCTGGATAAGGCGTTGGAAGATATAAACACGGCTTCCCGCTTCAGCGAGCGGAAAGGGGATATCTGGTTCAACCGAGCCAAGCTGATCTACGGCGTGGCCGCCGCGGATACGACCTTGAATAAGGAGCAGTGGACCGTCGATGCCGCTACCGAGGCGATACAAAAGGCGATCGGGGAGGAGGACTTGCCGGTCTATCGCCAATTGGAAGGGGACATCCATTTTTATAAAGGAGATTTCGAGCAGGCGTTCGCTGATTATATGAAGGTGAACGATAGCGATATGGCTTCCTCTACCTCTTGGTATTGGGCGGCGAAGGCGAAGGCGAATATCCGTGGCGCTAACTTCGGGGATATCATCGCCTTGCTGGATAGCGCCATCGCCAAATGCGGGAACCCGCTAACGAACGAGGCCGCTCCCTATATCTTGGAACGGGTGGATCTCCGCTTGAAACTGATGCAATACAAGGAGGCCGTGGACGATTATGATTTATACTACGATCTCTTGAAAGGACAGGTTGGCGACCGCTTCTTCTATTACCGCGAGCAAGCGAAGTTCCGCATGAGCGATTTCCCCGGAGCCTTGGCCGATATCCAATCCGCGATCCGCTTGAATCCGGGCGACCCGACTTATCCGGCGGAGGAAGCGTCCGTATATATTCGTATGGAAAACTATGATCAGGCGTTGAGGAGCTTAGAGAATGCCTTGCGGATCGCTCCGGATTTCGCCTCTTGCTATCGTTTGCGAGGCATCTGCTACGTCCGTCAGGGTAAGAAGGCGGAAGCGTGCGAGGCTTTCAACAAGGCGAAGGAGTTGGGTGATCCTGTCGTGGACAAATTAATAAAGGAACATTGTAAGTAAAGATGCACCCGGGCGGGTACGTACGTGTATCTGCCCGGCTACAGGAATGTATCTGCCCGGATGTAAGGCACCGCTTATCTCCCTATGAACTTCTTGAACGCCTCTACCTTGTCGTTCAATATCAATTCCTCCGGAAATCGTGTCTCTTGCAATAACTCGTAGATATGATCGTACCGGGCTATATCGAAAGATATATGCGCGTCGCTACCTAAAATCACAGGAACCTCGTATTTCTTGCATAGGCGCAAGATCGTGAGGTTATTATCTCTGGCGGTGAGTTTCTTGCGGACCGGGTTGAGAGAGCTGTTGTTGATCTCCAGCAACGTGTGATGCTCTTTGGACGCTAATACGATAGGTTCGAAATCCACCTCGGCCGTACCGTCTCCCGGGTGACTGATGATGTGGACATGCGGGTTGCGGATCGCCCCGATCATCGCCTCCGTATTCTGCTCGACCGTTCCCGGTTTGTAGCAAAGCGAGTGGATGCCTGCTATCCGGATATCCAGCATCGGGAAGTACTCCTCGCCCATATCGATCGTACCCTTATAGTCGATGATGTTCAATTCCGCTCCGAGCAATAACTCGACACCGTATATCCGGCGGGGAACCACATGTAGGTTGCGGAAGTAAATCGGGGAGCATGTCCCCGGTATGCCGGGGGCATGCTCTGTTATACCTAGTAACTTCAATCCTTTCTCGGAGGCGGCCACTGCCATTTCTTGCAGGGTGCTAAAGGCATGCCCACTGGCTACCGTATGGGTATGCACGTCAAGTAACGTCTTCATAAATTCGTCTTTAACCTACCCGCGAAGGTAGTTATTATTTGGTGGATACCCAATTCCCGGATAAAATAAGCGTCGTGCGAGATCAGCAAGATCGTGCCCCTGTACGCACGGACCATGGAGGTGATAATCTCGATGCTTTGGATGTCGAGATTATTGGTCGGCTCATCTAGGATAAACAGGTCCGGAGTCTGGTTACTGATCATCAAGCAACAGAATGCCAACCTCATTTTCTCGCCTCCGCTCAGCTTCCCGCAGCTCTTCTCCCACGTGTCGTGCGGGAAGAGGAAACGGTTTAGCAATGTCTTGATCTCGTGCTCTTGGAAATGACGCTCGTTGAAGGCTTGCGCTTGCTCGTACACCGTCCGGTCGTTCCGGACGATCGAGTATTCTTGGTCGATATAGATAGAGGAGAAATCCGCACGGATCAAGGAACCGCTACGAGGCGGTAACTGGCCGGTAATCAACTTCAGCAAAGTCGTCTTGCCGGAACCGTTATCGCCTTGTATCAGCCACCGTTCCCCACTCTTGATCTGGAAGCTCATCGGGGAGGGCCATAGATCGCCGGCCTCGGCGTAACCGAAATTGATCTCCTTGGCGGTAACCAATATCTTGCCTTCGTGTAAGCCGGATGCGCTGAAATCCAGTTTCATGCCTTGAAGGTCGGGTAGGGAGGAGCGCATTCGCTTTAGCTCGTTGGCTAGGTTCTCCATCTTGTCCTCGTGAACCTCTTTTAGTTTGGAGGCGCTTTTCTCGGCGTTCTCCTTCAATCCGCCCATCATGATCCGGGGGATTCCTTTCCGGACGCTTTGCTTCTCTCCCCGGGATTCATGCTTTTGTTTTCGCTCGGCTACCTCACGGGCGGTTTTCCTGACCCTGCGAAGCTCTTTCTCCTTCGCTTCCAGTTTCTCTTGCATGGAAGCCTGTTCCTGTTCTTTTTGTTCCTTGTAGAAATCATAATTACCCCCGTAAAGGGTGATCCCCCCGACGGATAATTCCGCTATGGAAGCTAATAGGTTCAATAAGGTACGATCGTGGCTGACGACCAACAAGGTGATACGGCAAGACGTGATGAAATCGTATAACTTCTCCCGGCTACGCCTATCCAGATGGTTGGTCGGCTCATCCAATAGTAGGATCGAGGGTTGGTGGATCTCGATTCCGGAGAGGAAAACCTTGGTTTTCTCGCCGCCACTTAATGTGCGCATCGGTTGGGAGAGGAGGATATGCTCCAAACCCCAAGCGTGCAGGGCGGCGAGGCTCCGTTCCTCGATCGTCCAGTCATCCGCCAGCGTATTGAAATTAGAGAGGGAGGCGTCGCCCTCGGTAATCGCCCGCAAGGCTTCTAGTTTGCCGTCGATACGTAGGGCCTGGGCCACCGTCAGGTTATCATATTGCCCGAAATGCTGGGGTACGTAATAGGGTGGGGTCGGATAGATAATCTCCCCTTCCTGCGCTTGCAAGGTTCCAGCCAAGATACGGAGGAAGGTGGATTTTCCCGATCCGTTGTTCCCGACTAAGGCTACCTTTTGCCCCTTGTTGATCGTTAAGTCGATCCCCTTGAATAAGACTTGATTGTCCGGATGTATATACGTGATTTTTTGCGCTACGATACTCATAGTGTGAACTGATTTAAAATGTGAGATACTAAAATGGATAAGAAATACCGATGATGATCGGTTTCACGATAGCCTCGAATCTGTCGTCACGAAATTAGCCCTATACGGATAGAGGGCTTTCCGGATGGAAAGAACGACATCTTGAGATAAATTAAGCGGCTATTCTCATTGGAGTAATTATATAGTTATATAGGGACGCAAAGGTAGGAATAGTTTTGGGTTTAGGCAAATGAGTATATACTTTCATGTACAAAAGGGTATGCTTTTGCCCTTGAAAGTATATACTTATGGGGATAAAGCCTAGAATTTCTTTGTTTGCTTAAGGATATAGAACTTGGCTAAGTCGCCCGTGACGGGTTGCTTCTGCTGGTCCAGCATTTTCAGTTGGCCTTCCTCTACCTTATAATACGTGATGTCTCCCCCTTCTTGTCTCGCCGTCAAGACGTTACCATCCAGCGTGTAAGTTCCCTTATCATTAAAAATACCGTCTTTCTCGTCAATATATTCGGAGCGGAGGGTAAAGGTTTTATCCTTGTTCAATGTCAAGGTCGTTTTAATACCCGGCGAGCTGGCGGCTGGTAATGTCCCTTCGTAAACACCCCAGTAATCCAAGGAAGTCTCTGCGTTGTGCATATCCGGTACTTGGGCGGTTTCCTGCTTGTTCTTGTCTGTTTGCGTGGCGTCTGCCTTTGGGTTGCCGCTACAGCTGAATAGGGCTGCGGCTACCGCTACTACTAATACATATTTTTTCATGTCATTCAATTGAATTATAAGTTCTCGTTATTTAAAACCAGTTTGTAGGTTGTTTTGTTGCGAACCGATATTCAAATAATAAGGATCGTGTCTGGGTTCCATCTGGCGAAAAAGCATTATCTTTGTGTTGTAAAACATAGATAACATTTTTATTCGTAAGATTATGTCATTACCAAACGATCCGATGATGCTATTCAGCTTCATCAATATGAAACTTCGTGACAATTATTCTTCCCTCGACGATTTATGCGAGGATTTGCAAGTGAACAAGAAATCCCTTCTTACAAAGCTTAAAGACGCTGGTTTTGAATACAGCCCGGAGCATAATAAGTTCTGGTGATCGGGAGTGATCCTAGCCCGGTAAACCTATGAGATTCGAACCATAAGTCAATGACTTACGTATCGTAATCCATTGACTTACGATGCGTAATCCAATGGATCGCATACCCCGGTCGACAAGGTTGTCTCCATCAAGTCTCACTCGATATAGTTCTTGACGATCTCTTTCCGGTCCGTGTACTTCGGATACTTAAAAGCCGGTATGCCGAGCGCCATGATCGCTTGTATCTTGCCGTCGATCCCTAGCGTCTTGGCGAGCGTATCTTTTCCTTCGTGCCGGATGGCGGTGAGCACAAAGCCCATATAGATCTGGCTTACCCCAAGCGATTGCGCCATCAAGGAGGCGTTTTGATAAGCGAGGTTAGCGTCCTCACTTCCGAATCGGTTGGACTTCGGTGTATGGATCAGTAGCAGGGCGGTGGCTTTCCGGAGAATCGGATCTTTACCCGCCTTGTGTTCCTCTTTCAACCGATTGAATACCGGTACGTATTTATAGACATCCTTCATAAACGGCTTGACCACACATTTCACGACGGGATTCAATAATAGCTTCGCCAAGGAGTCGAACACACCTATCGTATAATCGCTCACCTGCCGTAGCTTTTGCGGATCGGTGACGACGGTAAACGAAAGGCTTTGGGAGTTTGTAGCCGTCGGCGCAGAATGAGCGGCCTCCACGATCTTGTCCAGCATCTCCTTGGGTACGGGCCTCGAGGTCAATGTCCGGTTGGAACGGCGTGACTTGATCAGCAACATCACCTGCTCCGGCGTAGGCATTTGGCTGTAATCGATCGTATGCGTTTTCTCCGGCGGGAATTCGCTGTGCGACACGGAACCCGTCGGACATACGTCCACGCAATGCCCGCAGACGATGCAGCTTTCCACACGTACCAGCCCGATCGTCTCTCCGGCCCTTTCTTGCGTGAATATATCCGAAGGGCATACCCGTACGCATTTCCCGCATTTGATACAACTCTCTTGGTCTATGTTTAGTGTCATCCTTTTTCTCCTTTTGATAAGTAAAATAAAAACTCCTGCAACCATCAAGATCACAGGAGTCTATATATAAACAATTATTTTATTGTTTAGTTGATTACTTCTTCATAGCTTCCTCGATAGCAACCGCTACAGCAACCGTAGCACCTACCATCGGGTTGTTACCCATACCCAAGAAGCCCATCATTTCTACGTGAGCAGGTACGGAAGAAGAACCGGCGAACTGAGCGTCACCGTGCATACGGCCCATCGTGTCGGTCATACCATAAGAAGCAGGACCAGCGGCCATGTTGTCCGGGTGCAAAGTACGGCCCGTACCACCACCAGAAGCAACAGAGAAATACGGGTGACCGTTCTCCATACATTCTTTCTTATAAGTACCGGCTACCGGGTGTTGGAAACGAGTCGGGTTCGTAGAGTTACCCGTGATAGATACGTCAACACCTTCCTTACGCATGATAGCCACACCCTCGCGAACGTCGTCAGCGCCGTAGCACTTAACTTTCGCACGAAGACCGTTAGAGTAAGCTTTCTCCTCGATAACGTTCACCTCACCTGTCATGTAGTCGAACTGAGTCTGTACATACGTGAAACCGTTGATACGAGAGATGATCTTAGCGGCATCCTTACCTAAACCGTTCAAGATAACACGCAAAGGCTCTTTACGAACCTTGTTTGCCATCTCGGCGATCTTGATAGCACCCTCAGCTGCGGCGAAAGACTCGTGGCCAGCCAAGAAAGCGAAACACTTAGTCTCCTCGCGAAGCAAACGAGCGGCCAAGTTACCGTGGCCGATACCCACCTTACGGTCGTCAGCAACAGAACCAGCGATACAGAATGCCTGCAAACCGATACCGATAGCCTCGGCAGCCTCGGCAGCGTTCGTACAACCTTTCTTGATAGCGATAGCGGCACCTACTACGTAAGCCCAGCAAGCGTTCTCGAAACAAATCGGTTGAGTTTCCTTACACATTGTATAAGGGTCGATACCCTTAGCATCGCAGATAGCCTTTGCGTCTTCGATACCGTTGATACCATATTCGTTTAATACCGCGTTGATATGATCAATACGACGGTCATAACTTTCAAATAAAGCCATATTATTTTTTTACTTTTTAAAATTCTTATTTACTAGGAATAAAGATATCAGAAAGTTGAAAACCAATACACCGCCACAACAAGCCACGTAAAACGCCAACCACGGTTTCTCCGGCTTCATCACGAAATACGTGATAAGCGTAGCCACAGCCGTGATAACGCTCAGCCCGATGAGGACACGTGTAAATGTTTTCTTATTCATTACGAGGATCGATATATTTTACAGCTTCTTTGAAACGACCGTAAGAGCCTTTCGCCTTTTCCAGTGCCTCGTTAGCGTCCATACCCTTCTTAACCATATCCATGAATTTACCCAAGTGGATGAATTCATAACCGATTACTTCGTCATCAGCGTCTAATGCCATGCGTGTGCAATATCCCTCGGCCATCTCCAAGTAGCGGGGACCTTTAGCCAATGTACCGAACATCGTACCCACTTGGCTACGCAAACCTTTACCAAGGTCTTCCAAGCCAGCGCCTACAGGCAGACCTCCCTCAGAGAAAGCGGACTGTGTACGACCGTAAACGATCTGCAAGAACAACTCGCGCATAGCGGTGTTGATAGCGTCACAAACAAGGTCTGTGTTCAATGCTTCCAAAAGGGTTTTACCCGGAAGGATCTCAGAAGCCATAGCCGCTGAGTGAGTCATACCGGAACAACCGATTGTCTCTACAAGAGCCTCTTGGATGATTCCTTCTTTAACGTTTAATGTCAGCTTACATCCACCTTGTTTCGGCGCGCACCAACCGATACCGTGAGTCAAACCAGAGATATCAGTGATCTGAGTTGCTCTAACCCACTTTCCTTCTTCAGGAATCGGAGCGCACTGGTGGTTAGCTCCCTTCTTTACAACACACATGTGTTGAACTTCATGTGAATAAATCATAATCGCTAATTTATTATATTAAAGTGTAATAAAACCTTATGCTAATTTTATAGTAATATCGCTTTCTCTAAAGATCGCACAAAGATAAATTTTTTAATCCAGCCATGCAAGAGGCGGGAAAGGTTTAAGGCTCGATGATATTAAAATAAGCGTCCGGAGCCTCAAAAGTGGAGAATAGCTCTTTTAGGCTTTCAAGTTTCCCGGTTACCGATAACTTATGGTTTTGCAGATTTGCCGCTATACTCTCCGGCTGCATGAGGCTTGCGTAGATGACTTGTTTGTCTCCTTCCAAAGTTACGGTAGGGGCCGGATGGAGCCGGCCGATGCGGTTCGATAAAGCGCCGTTCTTTAAGATCAAGGTGGCCTGTTCGTTTGTGTCGGTTAAGATAATATTTATTATTAAGTCTTTATCGGCCGCTTTTTCTCCATTTATTTGGATAGCGAGCAAATCGAATAGCATTTCGGGACTTAGGTTCTGGGACATACGTGCCCGGTTTGAGTTGGCCTTACCTTTACCAGCGATGCCTTCGGTCAGTTCCATAGCTCCGGTCAGGTAGAAATTACGCCACGGACCGCTTTCCGCTTGGTAGCCCAATTGAGCGTACGTGTCCGCAAGTAATTGGCGGGCGGGTTTATGCTTTGGATTAGCGAAAACGAGATGGTTCAGCAAAGTAGCCGTCCAACGGTATTCTCCTTGATTGTATGCCTCTCGTGCCTTTTTCATTATCTCGTCCTCTCCTCCGATAGCCTCTACGTATTTTTTACCTTCTTCTACCGGCGGGAGTGGGTTCAGATGGGCGGGGATGCCGTCGAACCAGCCGAAATACATTTGATATTGGGCTTTTACATTATGGCTAACGGTTCCATAATATCCCCGGTTGGCGAACTCGTTGGCGATAGAGCTTGGTAATTTAATCATCTCTGCTATTTCTCGAGGTGTATATCCTTGATTGGCGAGGTGAAGTGTCTGGTCGTGTAAGTAGCGATATAGATCCCGCTGCTTTTCCCAGTAAGCGACGATGTTCTTATTGCCCCAAGTCGGCCAATGGTGGGTAGAGAAGGATACCTCTACCTGATCGCCGCACTCCGTGATCGCCCGGTCGATATATTTGCTCCATAATTGGCCGTTCCGGACCTTCGCCCCTCGTAAGGTCAGCAGGTTGTGCAGGGTACGGTTGATTTCCTCGGCTACGCAGAAAGCTTTCATCCCAGGGAAGTACATCATGATTTCCGAGGGAGCCTCGGCGCCGGGTACGGACATGAATACGATCTCGACACCATCAATTCGTAAAGTCTCGCCCTCCTCGGATATCTCACGGGTAGGAGGGACCAAGCCCGTAGTTCCTGCCGCGGTAGTTTGTCCTAAACCAGTACCTATATTTCCTTTCTCATTTTTAGGTAGACTGCGGCCATACATATAGGTCGCTCTTCGCCCCATGGCTACACCCGCCATCAGGTTCTCGCTGACGGCATCTTCAAAGAAACCCTTGGGGCCAATGATCTCGATCGTTTCGGGCTTATTGGGGGCGTTCTCCAATATAGCGTCTATTCCCGCGAAATGGTCCACATGAGGATGCGTATAGATAACCGCCTTGACCGGAAGATCTTCTACATGTTTCTTCAGAAGATTATAACCTGCTAGGGCCGTCTCTTTCGAGAGCAATACATCTATGACGATCCAACCGTTATCGCTACGGATAAACGTCATATTCGCGAGGTCGAATCCTCGTATCTGGTATATTTTACCGGGTAATACCTCAAATAAGCCGTGTATGCGGTTGAGTTGCCCTTGTCGCCAAAGACTAGGGTTGGCGGATGCCGGAGCCTCTTGACGCAGGAAATCCCAGACAGTTAATCCATACACCTCTTTTCCTGTCTCGTCGATAATGGAAGGTTCGTCTATCGTGGCGATAAAGCCACGGGTAGCGTCTTCAAAATCTTGTTTGTTATCAAATGGGAGTGATTTCACCACTTGTTCGTTAGCCTCTTTCGTAAACATTGAAGGTTCCGTGTTTTGCGCATATACGAACAAGTGACTGGTAGAGATAAATAAAAGTAAGAACTGTTTTCTAATCTTCATGTTTTTGTGGTTTAAGCGGTTCGCCGTTCAGTAAGATATCGTAGGTAATCGGGCCTATCTTTTTCATCATAAGTCCTACGCCACAGTATTTTTCCTGTGAAAGGCGAATCGCTTTCTCTATTTTGGCGGCGTCCCCGATGTTCCCGTCGATATGGTATGTAGCGTGGAATGCGGTATATACCATCGGGATCGTATCCGAAGTCTCTGCGGTTACGTCGATAGAGATTTTGTCGAAACGTACTCTCATTTTAAGGAAAAGGGAGATTACGTCCATTGCGCTGCATCCGGCCAAGGCGACCAGCATTAAAGCCTTGGGACGGGGGCCTTCATTATTACCCCCGTTCTCGGCTGTTGTGTCGATCGTAACCTTATGGCCGTCCAGCAAGGTCTCGAAAGTCGAGTCCTTCGTCCAGTTTAACGTGATTTGGGCGGACATATCGTGTTATTGTTATTATTATTTCAATATTTCTTGAAGTTTAGCGTCGATCTCCTCGCCATGTAGGTTCTTGGCGATGATCGTTCCGTCCTTATCCACCAATACGGTGTGAGGGATGCTGTTTACCCCGTATAGTTGAGCACCGGAGTTTTTCCAGCCTTGCAAGTCGGAGAGTTGGGGCCATGTGATATTCAGGTCCTTTACGCCTTTCGCCCATGCGTCAGCCTTGCTATCCAAGGAGATACCGACGATCTCGAAACCTTTGTTCTTATATTTCTTGTAAGCGGCTACCAAATTCGGCATATCCCGGCGGCAAGGAGGGCACCAACTTGCCCAGAAATCGATCAATACGATGTTCTTGCCATTGCCTACGAACTCGGATAGCTTGTGCGTCTTACCGTTCGGGTCGGCCATCTCGAAGTCCACGAACTTCTTGCCTACGGCTACGGTTTTCAGTACATCTAGGTGAGCCATGAGCTTATCGATGTTCGGAACGGCCTTGAAAGCGGAGTCCGCCTTGGCGATGATCTCGTTCTGGGCCGCCTCGTCCAAGCTATAACGGAAATCGTATAATAACTTGGCGGCGGATTGCTTGGTCGTATTATTCAATATGTAAGTCTTGACGGCATCGGTTACCTTTTGGTCGATCTCGTCATATTTCTTCTCGGCGGCGCTTACGACTTCCTTATCCTCTGATTTCATGTCGGCGGAAAGCTTCTCCAGATTCGCACGCAAAGTCTTCATTTGTGCTTGCAGGGCTTTCAATCCGTCATTCTCCGGTGTTCCAGAAACGGCGGAAGCTGCCTCATCAAGAATAGCCTGTAATTTACCATTTTCCAATACGAATATGCTTGTGAAAGGGGCGTTCTCGCCGGAAGCGGCACGTTTGGGTTCCACGACATCCTCGGCGAAGGCAAGCTTGCGTAAGGCGGGGGCGTTCTGTGTTCCCTTGAACGTGAACGTGCCGTTCTGCACCAATGCGCTATCCATTGGGGCGGCGTCTTGTACGCCATATTCATACAGGTAAACGTATTTTCCGTTTAGATCGGTGTTCGCTACGGTACCGTTGATCTCGTAACCCGGTTTTTCGCTGCATGCGGCTAGGAGCAGGGCTGATGCGGCAAGAATAAGATACTTTTTCATTTTGTATTCGTGTATTAAGTAATGTATATGAGATATAAACTTCGCAAATATACGAAGTCTTTTGTGATAATCGGGCGCAAACCGATGAATAGTTTGCACCCGATTTGGATATATATAGATGATGTTAAAAGGGGCGTATCTTATGGGTTGTATTTTGCGAATTGGAAATAACAAGATTGCAAATAAGGGAGTTGTGCGCATATTTGGTTGTATGTTCCTCCTATCTGCCAAGTTCCTTGGAAATCGAATCCGGAATATAAAGTCTTTTCGCTTTCGTCTCCTTTACGGCTATCTGGCAGGGTTGCGGTTGCTGCGAAATCTTTTCCCGTATCCTTTACTAAATAGCTCGACTTCATGTTTTTATCGGTAAGATACCCGGCAAGGGCATTCCCATAGTCCACTTTTGCGGCGTTTATGACGAAGTGGCAATTTGCGTCTTTTCCCATATTTCCGACAATACCTCCCCTGTAATCTCTCCTTCCCCAGGATGTTGAGTGCTTTTGCCCTGTGACAGTTCCTTGGTTATAACAATCTGTTATGTTCCAATTGCCTGCTTTCGTATGTTCGATGCTACCGATAAGACCACCTATACCGCCATTTTCTTTTTCAGAGTCTCTGGAGAGATCTATATTTCCCCAGTTACAACAACAATTAACCCATGGAATACTACAGTTTGCGTATCCTAAAATTCCACCTGCGCCCCAATAGTCTTTACTTGCTGTGACATGTCCGTGATTTACGGAGTTATGGATCTGCACATTCATCGAAGAGTAGCCAACGATACCACCTATGGCATCGTTTTTATCCCATCTTCCTTTTTTACCGCTGATATCTCCGTAATTTGCAGAGTGATAAATTTTAAGTACGCTTGTTCCCGAAATGTACCCAATAATACCACCTATTCTATAATTAGCGGTTAAATTTTTGAGATTTACGACTTTTCTCAATGTAATGTTTGAGGAACAGTCTGCATGTCCGATTATACCTCCTATACCATCTCCGACATCATTAATGGATGTATAATTCACCAAATTCTCGTAGTTGCACGCTTTGTTGTTGGATAAATATCCGATGATTCCACCCAACGAATAGACTTCGCTATAACTTCCGTTGTTAAATACGCCACAATTGGCTGCGCAGTTGTAGACGGTTGTGTTATTTACGCTTCCGGCGATTCCACCGACGTATCGATTGCCACATAAAGAAGGAGTGACATAGAAGCCATCTATACTTGAATTATCTACGCTTCCCGCTATACCACCTATGTATTGGGCACTAGAACTCTTGTCGTCAGAATTGATTTTACCTGCGAAGAATGACATATCGTCCTTATTGGTAATCACATCGGTATCGCTGAAGTTTGGCTTATAGTCTCCTTTGAGATTCGTTGATACAATTATTCCGGAGAAACCTCCTAATCCACTGTTTCCTCTAATAGACATTAAAGGGCTTAATTGTACTTTTTGTGTATTTACATTAATTGTTCCACCGTTTTCCAATGAACCGGCGAAACCTCCCGCATACTGATTGGCCTTTATGTTTGCGATGTTTAAATTTATTTTGGCGGAATTGTTAAATTCTATCTTTGTTTGTTGCGCTTGGCCTAAAACACCCCCCGCATATTTGCCAGAAGAAGTGATAGGGGATGTGATTGTGGATTCCCCGATTAATTTTAAAATGATATTACCTTGTTTTGCGGATGATAAACCGATTAGTCCTCCTATCTTACTTTCTCCTTTAATAGGTTGATCTCCTTGAGATCCCGTAGATTTGTTATAAGTGTCTATGCTTAGCGTGAAAGAACTCGTTGAAGATGCATACAGCTTCCCAATCAATCCTCCCACTTCATCGTGTCCATCAATAGGCAGATTAATCGTGATATTATTTAAAGAGGAAGAATTGGTCATATAGAATTCTCCTATCAATCCTCCGGTACGATTATTTCCTGTGATGATCTTCATATTCGGATCATCGGTGGTGTGTGTCAATTTAATGTTATTGGCGGATATTGTACCATACAATTTACCGATTAAACCTCCTGTATTATCTTTTCCGGTTAATATGCCGAAGGGAGAGGATGTTGTTATATTATTGATATCCATTTGTACGCTTTCGGCCCATCCAACCAATCCTCCGACATAAGACCCGTTATCAACGAAGGTTACATAGAATTTAGTATCATTGATCGTGAGGTGGCCTTGTTTGTTGCCTGCTTTTTCCGCATAGCCAATCAGCCCTCCGATTTTATCTTTTCCCATATTAATCGTACCACGTACCTCCACGTTCTCTATACGTACCTCCCCTTGTGCTACTCCTGCAAGAAGACCGCATTTGGAGCCTGGACTTTGGATATTCGCACCCATAAGGGTAAGGTTACGGATGATGGCTCCGTCAAGGAGCGTGGAAAATAGGCCAACTGATTCTTCCGTGGAACTTCCAGTGAACGCCATACCCTGTATTTGTTTCGAGTTTCCATCGTATATGCCGGCAAAGGGGGCGCATTTATAACCATTTCCTTGGTAAAGACAGTCGGTGACAGGCGCTAAAATATCGGCTACCTGTTTAAAATATTGGTTTTTACCATGGCTACTGTCATACATAAGGAGCTGCTGTACCATATATGCGAAGTCCTCGGTGGACGTGATCAAATAGGGATGATCTACTGTGCCTTCTCCTTGCAATTGGTCATATTTATGTACAGTGGCAAGTACAGCGCTTACCATTTGCTCTTGGAACGTAAGGCGATAACCTTGAGGGTATAAATTTCCTTCCATTTCGCTCCGTATCCACATTATATAATCCCCGTCGGCGATTTCTTGATTGTTCGGGATATAGATTTCGCAAGTGAGATTTCCCGAAAGGAATCTTAAGTTTCCCTCGAAATCGAGAGTGCTATTGTCACTCAATGACGTGAGTTGTAGGTATATGATTCCGTCCTTATTGATGATTTCACTATTCTCTTGGGGCAAAGTAAAGGAGCTGACCGAATGGTCGCCGTTTTCTTTCAAGGAAGAACCGATGCTGTTTCTCCGCATATCGTCATCTGAACAACTTCCGGCCAGCGATAAGATGAACAGGTATAGAAGTAAGTGCCAGATAGGCTTATTAATCGTTTTCATATTTGCTTGTTTTTATAATTGGGGTTCTTTGTATTGCATCTCAGATTGATAAGGAACCGGGAAGTAGCCCAGTCCTGTGTAGGGAATCTTCCAAAGTCTTTGGAAATCCCAGCCTTGGAATGTGGAAGTGGTCGATAATTGTGGCAGGGTTAAGCCGGTGGCGCCATGGATATTTCTATTTTCGATCGTATTTTCTAGGCAATAGTTATCTTCAAATCGGCTTAGTGCATTACCCGTATAGGCGAAATTTTTCCACTGGCTACCGATATTCAGGCATTTTTTTACGACAGCTTGCTTTTCCGGACTTCCTACCGTAGCTCCTCCTATTTTATTGCCATCGCTTCCGTTTAGGCAATCCGATATCAGGCAACCTTCATCAAAATGTCCGATGAGTCCTCCGTTGTAATCGCCGTACGGGCCTGTTTTCGCCCTAATGTTTCCGAAGCTGACACATTGGCTGATTACCACAGCATTTTCTTGGAAATCGTCCGCTATAGCTGTTATGGAGTTTGCGTATCCGACCACACTGACGACCACACCGGCTGCGGCGATTATCGTGCTGACACCACCTGTGGCAACGAATCCGGCGACAAAAGCGGCTGTGCTGGCTATAAAACATACCCCGTCTGCCAAGGTATGGATGATCTTTTCTGTTTTCTTGATATCCAGTATTTGATTATAGCGAAGATTTCTTTTGTAATTCATTGCGTCACGGAAATCCTCATGGTTTTTGCCGGTCTCATACCAAGCAATCACTTTTTTCCTGTATTCGTTCATGAATTGATCGATCATTCGCCCATATTGAAGATTGGGTGTGCTAAACTGAAGAGCTGATAATTTATTTCGCAGTATATTATCCATATCTGTTTCCAGTTTTTCCATCCCCTTGGTGACTAATCCACTAAGCGAAGTTGTGTAGTCCTTTCGTTGCATTGGACGGAAAAGGTCGGCCATTTCTTTTCCCAATGAATAGGCACTGATACTTTCCATTACTGCGTCGTGTGACGTGATTAGATTGTTAAGGATCGTCGTTCCCGCATCAGCGATACCGACAACGGTATTAAAAACTGAAAGGCCAAGCTCGATAGTGGCGAATATGGCGGAGCGTTTCTCGGCCTCTGTCCATTCCCTTGAATCGCCGACTTCTCCGATTAATCCGGCGATATACCCATTTCCTTCTACATCTGCTAAGTTAGCGCAATAGTTCATGGATAGGCAACCTCCTGCGATACCGGCCATCCCTCCGATATATGTACTCCCCGAGATCTTGCCCATATTCACATTTAACGCCAATGATCCGCTTTGTATTTGTCCGGTCATGCCGCCACTGAACCGTGAGGCAGATACAGTTCCGAAATTGATTGTGTTGGTGATACTGGATAATGGGGTAGCCCCGATTATGCCACCGGCATAGTAGCCATCTGCTGTTACCTTTCCTTCATTGTAAGATTTGTAAGTTCCTAATTGTGCTTCACCGCATAGTCCGCCTACATTCTCTTTTCCGTTGACTCTGCCCTTATTAGAGCAACATCCTATAAATGTATTATTATATGTTGCCGGATTAAGAATGACTAAAGTACTTCCTATGATCCCTCCAACACCTCTCTGGCCATTTACGCTCCCCTCGTTCCGGCAGGTTATGATTGAGCTGATTCCGCTTCCGCCGACGATACCTCCGGTACCCATGAAACCAGATAATCGATCAGGTTTGTGTGAGTGTGTGCCGCCTTTTACCTGCGATTTGTTCGTGCAGAGATAGACGTATAAGGAATCAGCGTAGCCGACAATTCCTCCTGCGTTCATGTAATATGCCTCTACCTTGCCTTTTTCGTTACTGGAGTTGGTGATTTGTGTTGTCGAAAGTACGTTGGCCCCGCCAAGAATACCGCCTACGGCTATAGCTCCTTGTACGGTATTATCGTCTACTTTGCATGAATCGATCCATAATTTAGTGTTTGGATCTACGGAACCTACAATTCCACCGATTCCCATACCGTCCCCTTGACTTTGGATGGTCGATGATTTTACCGTGCATCCCTTGATAAAGGTTGGATCTTGTCCACTTCCCGATGTGACGATCGCTCCAGCTATGGCGGATACGGCACAATAGCCGGTGATGTCTGCGTTTTGGATTGTCAGGTCCATGATGACAGCCTTGTTTACGTATCCGAACAAGCTGGCGGCAATCTTGTTTGGATCTTTGAGGGTCATGTTCTTTATCGAGTATCCGTTCCCGTAATAATATCCGGTAAATGGATAAGTTGCGGATTGCCCGATCTGGTACCAATTTCCCTCCCAGCCGCATTTGTCGTTATAGCCGGTCATGTCAATATTGTTTTGTTGGGAATAACAAGTGGAAGAGGACACATATCGGTTGGATATCCCGGTTCTGATCTTATTCAAGTCATCATTTGATCCGATCAGATAAGGATCATCGGGGGTACCGGCTCCGTAAAGTTTCATATTGGAGTTATAGGTGCTTTCTATCCGGATACCATCCGGGGTTATGTTTATCTGGCAACATAATCCGAATTGGCGTTTCAGTCCGTCGATTTCCGGACAATCCGATTTCACGGTATATTCCATATAGAGTAATTGGTATTTACCCTCTTTCAGTCCCTTTTCCATGATGAAATGGGATATTCCAGAAATCCGTTGGTGCTTAGCCTTTCGTTCGATAATACTTCCGTCTGGTACCTTGATATAGAAAGCTAGTTCTCCATACGTGAAGTCCTCGGTTTCATTTGAAAACTTGATTTGATCATGAACCCCTTCATACGTATCGTTTGTATTTGGGGGTAATTCCGGTGTTATTTTATCATCCGAACATCCGGTAAGGATGATAAAGAAAAAGTATAGGAAAAAATAATTTGTCTTCATAATATAAATTTGTTTCTAGAATTATCATGCCATCCATAATATTTTCTCGGTACTTCTCAGAGAGACCTTGAAATTTACCAATCTTCCAGCTTTACGTTATAGCTATGGGAATGCTTGCTACCTTGTATAGTTTGTCAATCCTTTATGGGGCATATTTTGCGAATTGGAAATAACATTTTCCTGAATGCAAGTAGGGTAGCATTTTATTCTCCGAGCTATATGTGCCACCCAGAACCCAGACCGGTTGCCGGTTTGGATCATGATCTCCCGTGAAGTCGAATCCTTGGTAAATATTTTTATCTTCTCTGGTTGGTTGGGGGATATACGTTGCCCCAAAGTCTTTGCCTGTACCGGGCGAGATATAGATATGTGTCAGGTTCTTCTTGTTGCCGTATCCGACACCTGCGTTTCCAAAGCGGACATAGCCCCCGTTTACGGCCCGGTAACATCTCCCGTGGCTTCCGAGGTTTCCTACGATCCCTCCCCGGTAGTCGGTACCAAGCGTGCTGATCGCTTTTTGCTGTCCGTTGATTTCTCCCATATTGTAGCAATCCAGTACGTAACTGTCGTCGTTATCGTTAGCCTTTTCTATGCTACCCACGATACCTCCAATGCCATGGCTGTCTTCTTTATCTTTCGGATAGTCTATATTTGCCCGGTTACAACAGTAACGGACATGTGCTCCCCCTTGCTTCACATACCCCAAGATACCTCCTGCTCCATAATACTTGGCATTCCTGTTTATGGTGATATTTCCGTGGTTAACGGATTTATAAATTGTAATGGCATCCTCGGCGGCACCGGCTATACCGCCCACTCCGTATTCTTTATCTCCTGCGATACCTTGGATTACGCCGAAATTAGCCGCGTCATAAACCTCTATGTCTTTTCCTGAAGTTTTCCCTATGATACCGCCTACGTTATTTGTGGCTGATATCTTACCTAAATTCACGACTTTATTGATCTTTACGCTAGTTCCTGCTACCATACTCCCGAAAATGCCTCCGATATAATTGGATCCTGAGGAGATATCACTGTAATTTACTAGATTGGAAAACTCACAGTGGGATGAGCACGATGCTTGTCCGATAATTCCTCCTACCATAATGGCGCTATTATTCCCATTATTAAATGTTTCTGTTTTCACGCCACAATCTGATATTTGAGTATCGCTCGCATATCCGATGATTCCTCCGACAGTACTTCTGCCGTAAATGGAAAGTTGCGTGAAGAGTCTTCTGAGGGTAGATTTATCGGCATATCCGACAATTCCTCCAACAGAAGCGGCATTTTCTCGATAGGGTTTTTCCGAATTTATGTTACCCGGGAAAATAGGTCGTGGAATCTTGCTCACGATTACGTTCGTGGCACTGAATTCGGGGGTATAGGTTCCTGTCAACGTCCCATTATATAATGTTCCGATGATTCCTCCTACGTTATTTCCTCCTTTTATTTTGATGTTGGGATTAATCACCAATATTTCCGGATCCAAAAGAATTTCTTTCCCCGGTTCTTGGTAAGATAAGGCTCCGGCTAAAGTGCCACAAATCCCTGAAGAAGCTTCAAGGGATTCATTATCCATATACAATCGTGAGGCCGGGGTAAATTGTATTTGGGTATCATCTAAAGAACCGAAAATACCTCCTATAACAGACTGCCCGGTTATCGAGGCATGAAACAAGGATTCCCCTTTAAGCTCTATCGTAAATGCGTTTGCGTGTGTTTTGTGGGAATATCCGATCATTCCACCCACATAACTACCCCCTTGGATTTGAGACCGATTTGCCGGATTGGACAACTGGAAGTTCTCGATGGTGATGAGGGTACTGGTAGGGGCTTCCGACCGGATCTGACCGATTAACCCGCCGACATAGGAGCTACCTTTGATCGGCATGTCGATGGTTATGTCTTTGAAACTGGATGCCGCCTGTAAGAATGCCTCACCGATCAATCCGCCTACGTTCTGGTTTCCGGATATCGGGAAATCGTTTAAGGTGGTATGTTGCAGCTTAATTTTTCTGGCATCGATTTGACCATATAATTTCCCGATCAGACCGGCCACATGATTATTCCCTCTCAAGTTTTTGAAAATCCCGTCGCTACTGATATCCTCCACTTGAATGGAAGCGTTCTCGGCCCAGCCGATCAACGCTCCGATATAAGAGCTGCCGGATTCCGAGAATGAGACGCCTAATCGCACATTCCGGATACTGATTTGCGCCAACGACTGGGCGTTGCCCTCGATATAGCCTATTAAACCGCCAACCTTATCCTTCGTGGACTTGATATTACCGTTTAAGGTTAAATTCTCGATTCGTATATTCCCGTTAGCTACTCCCGCAAGCAATCCGCAACAATTCCCCGGATACTCTATATCCGCTCCTTCTATATCAAGATTCCGGATCACTGCCCCGTCGTGTAAAATGGAGAAAAGCCCGATTGCGTCGCTTTGCTCTCCGCCGTTCGTCCCGAGATAGGTTAGGTTTAGTATCTTGTGGGAATCACCGTCGTAGTTTCCTGCGAACGGGGCGCTTTTATAAGCGTTGCCTTGATACAGGCAATTGGGGATAGGAGCTTTGATGTCGGCTATTTGCTTGAAGAATTGCCCGTATCCGTAATTACTGTCGTACGTGGCTAATTGAGACACGAGATAGGCGAAATCGTTGGTGGAAGTAATCAGATAAGGATTTTCTTCCGTACCTTCGCCATTCAGCATCTCGTAAATATATTTAGTATCACGTACCATACTGACCATCTTGTCACGGAATGTCAGATGATAGCTTAGTGGATAGACGCTGCCTTCTTCATCGAATTTTAACCAAAGTATATAGTCTCCATCTTCTAATACCAGATTATTGGGGATAAACATTTCACAGGAAAGAATCCCCGCGTTTTTCCGGATCTTACCTTCCATGAGCTGTATGGAGTTATCGCTCAGCGATCTCAACTGGAAAAAGATCTGTTCTCTCGTATCTTGTATGGGAGTTTTGCCTTCCGGCAAGGAGAACGTGCTTATTAGATGAGATTCTGTCTCTTGCAAGGTCGATCCGCAGTCGTTTCGTATGATGTCATCGTCCGCGCATCCGCCGAGCAAGATGATAAGCATGCATGCGCATATATTCCATATTGTTTTAGTGTATGTTTTCATGTTTGTTCGTTTATTTATAAATTAGGTTTATCAAATTGCATCTCGGATTTCTTAGGGATCGGAAAGCTGCCTGTTTCGTTGGATGGTATTTCCCATTTTACATCAAAGTCCCATCCAGTAAAGGTCTTTTCCGATTTTAAGTCTTGTAAGCTGAATATGCTCATAATCACAGGATTCGGTTGCTCTACAGTGCCCAGCATGCAGTAATTCCCAAAATAAGAAACGGATGCGGGAGGTGCGAAAAGATACCAATTCTCCCCGACATTCAAGTTCCTGCCTACCCTTACGTTTGGATTGACAACTCCAATTAGGGCATTGGCTCTTTTATTTGAGCGTCCCATATTTATACAATCGGAGATAAGGCAGCTTTGCTGAAGTTGGCCTACCAAGCCTCCGCTGCTATATTGGCCAATCTCTCCGGCGTTCAAGCATTGTGTGATAACGACGGAGTTTTCCACGAAATCATCAAGAGTGGCCGAAACCGAATTGCCGAAACTGACTAACGCTAGCGCACCTCCCATCAAGGCTACAGCGGGAACACCTTCGGGGAAAGTGATAACTGTAACAAAAAGCAAGGCTGAATTGACCGCGCAACAAACACCACTGACAACCGTATGTAGAACTTCTTCGTTTTTTTTGCTTTTAAGGATCTGTTTGGAGAGTAATCCTCTCTTATAATTCATCGCGTCACTATAAATCTGGTGGTTTGCCCCACTTTCAAACCATTCTGTTAATGCCTTTCGATTAGACATGAACCTATTTGTCATATCTTTGCTCCTCAGTTTGATGCTTGCGAACGATAGGTTATCTATTTTATTGGCCAGTTTCGTGTCCATGTCTGATTCCAACATGGCGATATCATGGGTAATGACACCTTTCAGCCTCTCTGTTTCTATAATCTCCGGATGACCGTGTGAAATAAGCCCGAATACGCTAAAACCTTCTGATAAAATATCGATATCATTTAAGACGAGGCTAAGTACTGTAAGGGCGCAGTTAACAAGGATTTCTCCGCTTTCTCCCACGATTTTAGCGAAAGGGACAAATCCGACAAGAGTAGACGCTAGTTCGAATGTGGCAAACCCCAAGGATACGCCGTCCATGATCGTCCATTTCCTTGCGTCGCCTACCTCGCCGATCATACCACCGAGGTATGAGGAACCTGATATCGGTGCGAAATTGGAACAATAGTTCATGGCAAGCGTATTCCCTGCCCTTCCTATCATACCACCGGCATATTCATGGTAGGAGGCTACTTCCCCCAGATTCGTGTTAATACCCAACGAGCCGGCAAGGATGGAACCGGCTATTCCTCCGCTATAAGAGGAGGCGATTACTTTATTGAAATTCGCCGTGTTGGTGATGGAGGCCAAGGGAGCGAATCCTAAAATTCCACCAGCGAAGGATGAATTAGCCTCGATCATACCCTCATTATACGATTTATAAGCGCCAAGTTGCGCCTCACCGCATAATCCTCCTATATAACTGTCGCCGTTTATATTCCCCGAGTTCGAGCAAAAACCGATAAACGTGTTATTATAATAAGTTTTCGGCTGGGTAGTTACCAGTGTGCTTCCGATAATTCCCCCTACGCCCCTGCTTCCTTGCACCGTCCCGCTGTTTCGGCTGGAAATGATGGTGCTCAATCCGCTTCCTCCGGCGATCCCGCCCGCTCCTACATTATATATAGAATTGGCAGGAAGGTTTCCGGGAGGAGCGGTTGTGGATGCGGCACCTTTGATAGAGCCATTATTGCTGCATGAATATACATAGAGCGTATCGGCGTACCCAACGATTCCTCCGGCACAATTGTAAGATGCGGTTACCTTGGTATTCCGGTTGTGGGAGTTCGTGATTTGTGTCATTGAGTACACTGTTCCTCCGCCAAGGATTCCTCCTACGGCAATCGCCCCGTTTATAGTGCAATCCTCTACCGAGCAGGAATCTATCCAGAGATTTACGTTTGGGTCTACCATGCCGGCGATCCCGCCTATGGCCATGCCGTCCGTGACTACGCCATCGCTACGGCTTTCGATGGTGGATTTTTTTACTATGCACCCTTTTATGAATGTCTTATTGATGCTTCCCCCCTTGGTGGTAACGGCTCCTACGATAGCCGATAGCGCCCCATAGCCGGTTATGGTGGCTTTCTCGATGGTGAGATTCGAGATGATGGCTTGATTTACGAAGCCGAACAAACTAGCGCCCACGGCGTTTTTATCTAACATTTTCAGATCCCGGATCGTATAGCCGTTGCCGTCATAGTAACCCGTGAAAGGATAACTGGCTGATAATCCGATCTGGTACCAGTTGCCCTCCCAGCCGCATTGGTCATTATAGTTGGCCATGCTAATGTCATTTTGTTGCTTGAAGCAGGTGGAGGAATTAACAAGGTTACCATTGTTGTGGAAGTTGAGGATCGCTTCTTGTATCTTCGCCAAATCATCGGCAGAGGTTATCCGGTACGGATCTTCCGGCGTACCGTTCCCATACAGGCCGATTCGCTCGTCACGGTTGGTTTCGGTGGAGATCCCATTCTCGCTGACGGTAATGTAGCACCCCATGCCGAACTCCCCATTTCGCCCGTCAATGTCCGGGCAATCCGATTGGATGGTATATTCCATATATAGTAGCTGGTATTTACCCTCCTTCAGCCCTTTTTCCATGGTGAATAGGGAAGTTCCGGATAATCGCCGGTGCTTGGCTTTCCGTTGGATAATGTTCCCGCCGGGAGTCTTGATGTAGAAAGTCAGGTCTCCATACGTGAAATCTTCGGTTTCTTTCGTGAAACTGATCAGATCGTGTACTCCTTCATAGGTGTCCTCTGTGGAGGCCGGGATATCCGGAATGTTTTTGTCATCCGAACATCCCATCAGAATCAAAAGAAAGAAAAGGAGAAAAAAATAATTTGTCTTCATATATAGTTTGTTTTTAGGATTAACAGATATCGCTTCAATATGCGAATAGTAATCCTAAAAGCTGTCCGTGTGGCGCAAAACATTTGTCCGTGTGGCGCAAGTTTTTGAAATATAGTATTTTAATTTTCTTTTTCTTTCTCCGCAAGTTTTCGATATTCGTTAGGAGACAGACCATAGCTCTGTCGGAAAAGGCGGTAAAATACCGAGCGGGAAGCGAACCCGGAGTCATAGCAGATTTGATCGATCGAGAGGGCGGAGGGAGAGGAGAGCAGTTCGGCGGCATGCTTTAGACGAAAGTCATAAATATATTCGCGGACGGTCATATTCCCGCCGTAAGTACGTACGGCTTCCATCAAATAGGTACGGTTGGTCCCCAAACGTTGTGCCAGATCATCCCGGTTCAAGGTGGGATCGGTGTATAGTTTTTCTTTTTTCAATAACTCGTTCAAGTTTATGAATAAACGTAATTCCCGGGAAAGATCGTTCTCGGGTATTTGCTTAATGGTTTCCACCGCCTTATTCTCCTGCCGGATCTGTTCCTGTATACGTCTGTAAAGCACTTGATTCTTTGCTTTTAGAGATTGGGAATAAATGATATATCCCGCTAGCAAAAGGACAAGGAGCAAGCAACCGGTAAAGGCGGCGAACATCCAGTTCCTTGCGTATTGCCTCTCTTGGTTGAGCCGGTCTACCTCGTAAATAGTCCGTAGTTGATCCATCCGAGAGGCGATATCCAACCGGTTTACCGAGTCTTTCGCCTGTATATACGTATGATAGAGCGATATACAGGACCGGGGATCTCCGGAATGAGCCAGAAGTTCCGCTTTCTTCAACAAATCGTCCATATAGAAAGATAGGTCGCCCTCATGAGCAGCTAACAGGATATCCATATCCTTGATAGCCCCTTGGTAATCTCCTGTCATTTCCCGTAATTCTCGACGAGCCTCGTAAAAATGCTCATAAGCGTTGGCCGGGATCTGGGGATGAATAAACCGGGCTGCCTCATCCAGCAATCGTCTCGTCTCTTTTATTTGCCCTTTTTTCAGGAAAGACAAGGCTTGGAGAGAGCGGGAGGTGACAGGATAATGTCCGGTAGGATCCACTTTCCCATGCTCGTCCCTCCATTTGACGAGGGCGGCATAGCTGTCGGCGTAACGGGATATGCGTTCCGTGTCGTTTACCTTCAGGGCGGTCATGAAGAGCCATTCGTAAAGAACGGCCGAGATGTAGAGTACTTGGTTCTCGCCATTCTCGTAAGTGGGGCATATAGCGATCCCTTTTTCCAGCGAGGTGAGGGCTTGGTCGTACAAGCCGAGTTTATAATACATGCTGCCTTGTACCTGCAAGGCCATCGTCATGCCTACCGGTTGTTTAACCTGTTGCGCCGTCTCGAACATGGCTGTGGCTTCCTCACGGGCCTCGTCGAACCGTCTTTGCTTGAACAATCCGGATATATAAGTATTATAGGTGGAGAAGTAGAAACTGTATTGCTTGGCATCCAATATAAAAGGAAGGCTTTCCTGCGCCTCGATGATAGCCGAATCCACGGAGTAGAAATTAAAGAGGCATTGTATACGATTCAATCTTGATTGACAGATAGCCGGAGTATCGCACCGGTCGATAGCGTCGTTGAGCGTAGCGTCCCAGTCGGCGATATCGTTGGTGGACATGGCTATACGCATCAGTAGATCATGCTTTTCTTTACCCTCACAGGTGGCAGCCAATTGCCGTAAGGAATCTGTGGGGGGATGTCCTTGACCTTGTATCTCGTTATGAGACGAGATCAAGCAGATAAGCGATAATAGGAGTGCAAGAGGGCTTTTTCGCATCGAATCTTGTGATTAACTAACGTTAATAGAAGATGTAAATATACGAAGTCTTTTGTGATAATTAGGTGCAAATTGATGAATAGTTTACTCTATTGTGCCATTGAAGTAGCCTACAGAGTAAACGGATTAAAAAAATACAATAAAGCATTTGTTTGAAATGGTTTATAACTGGCTTATAATTAGATGGATATAAATTATGATGGAGATTTGAGTAAAACACGTACATGTTTTCGAAAAAACACGTACGTGTTTCTTGAAAATTACGTACGTGTTTTTGGAAAAACACGACCGGGTAAAAAATAGTCAAGTAAAATATACAGTAAGCTACCTGTTTTCTCGTGTTCACTTCATGATGACACACCCTCTTCTTGTTGAAGGTTGATCGGTTATAATGATGAGGGCAAGTTTACCAGTGATTTCCCGGAAGTTTTTTTCGATGCTATTTTGAATGAACATATCCCCCTTCTCTTTTATTAATACGGATTTTTTTCCTTATATTCGCGTCACTTTTGAACACGTATCAAATAATTTCTAAATAAATCAATTAAGAAATGACAAAGAGTGCATTACAAATCGCAAGAGCAGCTTACCAACCGAAGGTACCCGCTGCGTTGAAAGGTGCAGTGAAAGCCGTTGACGGCGAGTATACTCAATCAGTAGCCGATCAGGAAGAAATCAAGAAATTGTTCCCGAACACTTACGGAATGCCGATCGTTACATTCGAGAAGAGTAACGAGGAGAAGGCTATGCCTGTCATGAACGTTGGTGTGATCCTTTCCGGTGGTCAGGCTCCCGGTGGTCACAACGTGATCGCTGGTTTGTTCGATGGTATCAAGGCTCACAATGCGGATTCTCGTCTGTATGGTTTCATCTTGGGCCCGGGCGGTTTGATCGATCATAAATATATGGAATTGACGGCTGATATTATCGACGAGTACCGTAACACGGGTGGCTTCGATATGATCGGTTCCGGTCGTACGAAATTAGAGACGAAAGAGCAATTCGATAAAGGTCTTCAGATCTTGAAAGAGCTTGATATCAAGGCTTTGGTTATTATCGGTGGTGACGATTCTAACACGAACGCTTGCGTATTGGCCGAGTATTACAAGGCTATCGGCGCCGGCGTACAGGTAATCGGTTGCCCGAAGACGATCGACGGTGACTTGAAGAATGCCCAGATCGAGACCTCTTTCGGTTTCGACACGGCTTGTAAGGTTTACTCCGAGGTAATCGGTAACATCCAACGTGACTGTAACTCCGCTCAGAAATACTGGCACTTCATCAAATTGATGGGTCGCTCCGCTTCTCATATCGCTTTGGAGTGCGCTTTGCAGACTCAACCGAACGTTTGTATCATCTCCGAGGAGGTTGAGGAGAAGAATATGTCTTTGGACGATATCGTTACTTACGTGGCTGGTATCGTGGCTAAGCGTGCCGCTGAGGGTAACAACTTCGGTACGGTATTGATCCCTGAGGGCTTGATCGAGTTCGTTCCGGCTATGAAACGCTTGATTGCCGAGTTGAACGACTTCTTGGCTAAGCACGATGCTGAGTTCAAGATGATCAAGAAGAGCGAGCAACGTGCTTATATCATCAGCAAGTTGACGAAGGAGAACTCTGATCTGTACGCTTCTCTTCCGGAGGGCGTAGCTCGTCAGTTGTCTTTGGACCGTGACCCGCACGGAAACGTACAGGTTTCTTTGATCGAGACTGAGAAGTTATTGTCTGAGATGGTTGGCAAGAAATTGGCTGAGTGGAAGGCCGAGGGCAAGTACGTAGGCAAGTTCGCCGCACAACACCACTTCTTCGGTTACGAGGGTCGTTGCGCCGCTCCGTCTAACTACGATGCGGACTACTGCTACTCTTTGGGTTACACGGCATCTTGCTTGATCGCCGCCGGTAAGACAGGTTATATGTCTTCCGTACGTAACACGACCGCTCCCGCTGATCAATGGATCGCCGGTGGTATCCCTGTTACTATGATGATGAACATGGAGAAACGTCATGGCGAGATGAAGCCGGTTATCCAGAAGGCTTTGGTTAAGCTTGACGGCGCTCCTTTCAAGGCGTTCGCCGCTAACCGTGACGAGTGGGCTTTGACTACTAGCTATGTATATCCGGGTCCGATCCAGTACTTCGGTCCGACGGAGGTTTGCGACCAGCCGACTAAGACTTTGCAGTTGGAGCAAGCTTAATACAGACTTATACATTATATAATATATAAGCTAGAGAGGATGTCATTTATTTGGCATCCTCTTTTTATTTACATACATTTGCCACGAGATCTTAAACCTAAAAATAAATCTTTATAACACATGGATTCCATGAAAAAGAAAATCGCCTATCTATTGCTCCTTTTGATGCTGATACCTGTCGGCTCGTTCGCCAAGGAGAAACGTACGTTCGAGATCAAGGACGGTCATTTTTATGTAAACGGGAAGGTAACCCCGATCCTCTCGGGTGAGATGCATTACCCTCGTATCCCTCATCAATATTGGCGGCATCGCCTTCGGATGATGCGAGCGATGGGCTTGAATACGGTCGCTACCTATGTCTTCTGGAACCTGCACGAGACGGAGCCGGGTAAATGGGATTTCGAGGGAGACAAGAATCTGGCCGAGTATATCCGGATAGCGGGAGAGGAGGGATTGATGGTAATCCTCCGTCCCGGCCCGTACGTATGCGCCGAGTGGGAGTTCGGTGGTTATCCGTGGTGGTTGCAGAATATACCGGGCATGGAGATCCGCCGGGATAACCCGGAGTTCTTGAAACGCACGAAGCTTTATATCGATAAGCTTTACGAGCAGGTCGGCGACTTGCAGGTGTCGAAAGGCGGCCCTATCATCATGGTGCAGGCCGAGAACGAGTTCGGCTCTTACGTGGCGCAACGTAAGGATATCCCCTTGGAGGAACATCGCCGCTACAACGCCAAGATCAAGCGGCAATTGGCGGACGCCGGTTTCAACGTGCCTCTGTTCACCTCGGACGGAAGCTGGTTGTTCGAGGGCGGTTCCACCCCGGGAGCGTTGCCTACGGCGAACGGGGAGAGTAACGTGGAGAACTTGAAAAAGGTGGTGAACGAGTATCACGGGGGAGTAGGCCCGTATATGGTAGCCGAGTTTTATCCCGGTTGGCTGATGCACTGGGCGGAACCATTCCCCGATATAAGCGATTCCGGCATAGCGAGGCAGACGGAGACGTACCTCCAAAACGATGTCTCTTTCAATTTCTATATGGTTCATGGCGGTACGAATTTCGGTTTCACCAGTGGCGCCAATTACGACAAGAAGCATGATATCCAGCCGGACTTGACCAGCTACGACTACGACGCCCCGATCAGCGAGGCGGGTTGGGTGACCCCGAAGTTCGACTCGATCCGCAACGTGATCCGGAAATACGTCACTTATGACGTCCCCGAGGCCCCAGCCCCTATACCGCTGATCGAGATCCCGTCGATCTCCTTGACGAAGGTAGCCGATGTGTTGGCCTTGGCGAAAGAAGGGGAACCGGTAGCGTCTCCGACACCTCTCACGTTCGAGCAATTGAACCAAGGATACGGCTACGTCTTGTACTCTACCCATTTCAACCAACCCCTGAAAGGCCGTTTGGAGATACCGGGCTTGCGTGATTACGCTACGATCTACGTGGATGGCGAGCGTGTCGGCGAGTTAAACCGTTGCTTCAACCAATATGCGATGGAAATCGATATCCCGTTCAACGCTACCTTGGACATCTTGGTGGAGAACATGGGGCGTATCAATTATGGCGAGGAGATCGTACGCAATACGAAGGGGATCATCAGCTCGGTCAAGATTAACGGCAGCGAGATATCGGACTGGAAGATGTACAAGCTCCCGATGGACCGGATGCCGGCTTTGGTCTCCGGCGAACCTTATGTCTATAAGAATGGCTCGCCCGAGGTAGCGGCGTTGGGGAATAAGCCGGTTCTCTACGAGGGAACCTTCCATCTGTCCGATACCGGCGATACGTTTATCGATATGGAGGATTGGGGAAAGGGCATTATTTTCATCAATGGCATCAATATCGGTCGCTATTGGTACGCCGGCCCTCAGCAAACGCTTTACATACCGGGCGTATGGCTGAACAAAGGAGAGAATAAAATCGTTATTTATGAGCAGCTGAATAATGACCGGAAGTCGAGCGTACGGACGGTCAAGACTCCTGTCTTGACAAAACTAAAGAAAATTACAGCCATGGAGAAAAAGAATCGTTTGATGGATAAAGCGGTAAGCCCGTTTAGCGTGGATGAGACGATGCGGCGGATCGAGGAGATTATCAAGTCTCAAGGAGGTTCCGTGTTCGCCGTGTTCGATCATGGGCGAAACGCTAGCGAGGTAGGGATGAAGCTGCCTCCGAATAAGGTGATCGTCTTCGGCTCGCCGAAAGTCGGGACTTTATTGATGCAGCAAGATCCGTCTATCTCTTTGGAGCTGCCGCTACGTATCTCCGTTTGGGAAGATGCGGACGGCAAGGTTTGGATCGGTTCCCCGAATCTGGAGACGATCGCCTCCGAATACGGGATGGAAAACAGCGGCGTCATCGAGAAGATGCAAGAGGCCGTAACGAATATCGTGAGTAAATCGATAGCCGGCAGCCGGTAAGGCTCATGGATCTAATGCGATAAGAGCTTAGGAGGATGTCGGTAAAACGGCGTCCTCTTTTGTTTTATATGGCCCAAGAGACTCGTTTACCGTGCTGTAGATTGATAATAAGGTTTAAAAGTCTTCGGAAAAATTAGGAATAGATTGTATTTTTTTTATGCGGTTTTTAACATATTGTTGATTCTTGTGAAGGTGTCTTTTTGTTAACAAGAATAAGCCTTATTGGGTCTATAATAGCTATTTGTACGAACACATATCCGCAAGTTCAAGGGAATGTGAAAAAAATATGCATACTATTGTTGTTTATTAAGAATAATAATTTATATTTGTACCCGTATCCGAAGAGTGGATATAATTATTAATGTTAACCTATTTTTGTGTTATGATGAACAAACAGTTGGCTTTTGTTAAAAGCGGGCTGGGTTTGGCACTTTGTTTCCTTATGGTCGGTGCGGGTGTAACCCCTCCAATCCATGCGTCTAACGCGAATGTGTCCATCTCCCAACAAGCTAAGAAAGTTACCGGTACGGTAACTGACGCAAAGGGTGAACCCCTTTTGGGTGTAAATGTTGTAGTAAAAGGTACTACAAACGGTACGATTACCGACCTTGACGGTAAGTATTCCTTGGAAGTTGAGCCCAACTCCATTTTAGTCGTTTCCTACATTGGTTATGTATCTCAGCAAATTCCTGCTTCGGGAGAAGTGGTAAATGTGACATTGAAAGAAGATACGCAAAACCTTGATGAGGTCGTAGTAGTAGGTTACGGTACGCAGCAGAAGAAAGATATCACAGGCTCCGTGGCAGTAGTCGATACGAAGGACCTTTTGGCATCTTCCGGATCTTCCGCTACCCAGCAGTTGCAAGGTAAGGCGGCCGGTGTATATATCGGTCAGACCGGTTCTCCGGGTTCTCCTTCAATGGTTCGTATTCGTGGTATCAATACGGTTAATGATAACGGCCCATTATACGTAATTGACGGCGTGTCAACACGTAATCAGGATCTAAGTACTTTGAATCCGAACGATATTGAGAGTATGCAGGTATTGAAGGATGCCTCTTCTGCCGCTATCTATGGTGCGCAGGCTGCGAACGGTGTTATCTTGATCACGACGAAGAAAGGTACGAAGAGCGGGCAACCGAGATTAACGTACGACGGTTATATTGGTGTCCAGAAGACGGGTAAGAAATATGACGTGTTGAATTCTATGGATCGCTTGAACCAAGATTGGGAGGCGCAGAAGAATAATATTGCTATGCGTGATATCGGAGGTTATCCAAGTAATCCTCAATTTGGTACGGGGGATAGACCTTCTATCCCGAATTACTTGACACAATCAGGTGCTCAGGGTTCTACTACAATAGATCCGAGCGACTATGATTATCCTACTACAACTTACGCACCATTCTCAGATACGGACTGGTGGGATGAGTTAGATCGTGCCGCCATGATTCAAAATCACCAGATCGGCTTGTCCGGTGGTACGGAAAAGGGACAGTATAACTTAAGCGCAAACTATTTCAAACAAGACGGTACGGTAATTGATTCTTACTATCAGCGTTATCAAGTGCGTGCGAATACCTCTTTCAATGTACGTGACTGGTTACGTGTGGGTGAGAACTTAACGTATGCTTTCACGAAAGATAATGGCTTGAGTGCGAATGGAGCGGAATCTAATCCTTATTCGTGGACATATCGTGCTTCTCCTTGGGTTCCGGTATATGATATCGCAGGTAATTTCGCTGGATCAAAGTTCTCCGGTACGGGTAACTTCCAGAATCCGGTAGCCAATCAAGTCCGTAATAAGGACAACTATTATACTCGCAACCGTATCTTTGGTAACTTATGGGCTGAGGCGGATATTTTCAAGGACTTGACATTCCGTACGAACTTCGGTATCGACTATACGAACCGGTATTATTATCGCATGGAAAAGAAAAATCCGGAGTTCTCAGAGTCTATGGGACAGAATAACTTTGAGGAACAAAGTGAGTTTAATTATCGTTGGGTATGGACGAATACGTTGACCTATAACAAGACTTTTAATGATATCCATAAACTTACCGTTCTGTTAGGTACGGAGGCTATCCGTGACGGTCTGGGACGCAAGTTGACCGGTCGTCGTTACAATTATTTGTTTGAGGATAATACGAATAGTTGGGTGCTGAATATGGGTGAGAATAACAACCAGCGTTTGGCGAATTCCGAATATAAGGGTGAGTTTGCTTTGTTTGGCTTGTTCGGCCGTGTAGATTATTCTTTCAATGATAAATATTTGTTCACAGGTATCATCCGTCGGGATGGTGTATCTCGTTTCTCAAAATCTAATCGTTATGGTGTGTTCCCATCCGCTTCTTTAGGTTGGCGTATTTCCCAAGAGGATTTCATGGAAAGTACGAGAGATTGGTTGGACGATTTGAAGTTGCGTGTCGGTTATGGACAGACAGGAAACTCTGAGGTTCCTCGTATTACGAACTATGCTATGGAACTTGCAACTTACCCGAAACGTTCTGACTACGATTTGAACGGACAGAATAATTCTACTACAACAGGTTTCATCTTAGATAAATATGGAAACGAGGATACCAAGTGGGAGTCTACAGAGATGTGGAACGTCGGAGTGGACGCTACTTTCTTAAATGGTAAATTCAATATTGGTGCTGAGTGGTATTGGAAGAAGACAACGGATATGTTGATCGAGGCTCAATATTCAGCGTTTGCTAACCCGGAGATCAAGAAACCATATATCAATTTCGGTGATATCAAGAATACGGGTGTCGATTTGAACTTGAATTATAGAGATTCAAAAGGTGATTGGTCTTGGGACGTAAGTTTGAACCTTTCCCATTATAAGAACGAGGTACTGCGTATCTCGGAGTCGGATGATGCCTCTTTGTGGGGAGCGGGAACTCGCTTGGATGGAAACGTGACCCGTACGACGAAAGGACATGCTATCTCTGAGTTCTATGGTTACAAGGTGAATGGTTTCTATGAGAACGTTGACGAGGTTTTGGCCTTGCCGCCTCTAGGACAATCCGGATTGAACGCTGAGTCCGCCAAGGCTTGGGTCGGTAAATTTAAGTTTGATGATGTGGATAAGGATGGTAAGTTGACGGAAAGAGACCGTACGTTCATCGGTTCTCCCCATCCTGATTTGATCGCTGGCTTAAACGCTACGGTTACTTGGAAAAACTGGGACTTCACGATGTTCTGGTATTCAACTATTGGCAATGACCTGTTTAACAATACGAAATATTTTACGGACTTCTGGATGTTCAACGGTAACAAGTCTGAGCGTATGCGTGATCAATCTTGGACTCCCGGTGCTGATAATAGCAATGCCATTTTGCCGATCTTGGATTCGAACGATGGTTATTCTGGTAAATTCTCGAACTCTTATTACGTAGAGAATGCTTCGTTCTTGCGTTTGAAGAATGTGGTTTTGGGTTATACGCTTCCGAAGAGCGTGTTATCTAAGGTGGGTATCCAAAACTTACGTTTGTATGTACAAGCCGAGAATTTGCTGACTATTACCGGTTACTCTGGATTGGATCCGGAATATACGAATGCGGATATGGGCAAAGAAAGTGGGGGAGACCTACAGAGAGGTGTTGATATGGGTGGATGGCCTTCAACGATGCGTTTCTTGTTCGGTGTAAATTTCGCTTTCTAATGTTTAGGGATTTGATTAACTTTTAAAATGAATTTTATTATGAAACACAACAAATATATATTAGCGTTGGCTTTTGCCAGTATGCTGACTTTAGGGTCTTGTGGCGATGATTTCTTGGGAAAGGAGCCGCAAGGAGTTTTGACCCCGGAGGCTTTGGCGAATGCTCAAGGTGTGGAGTTGCTGGTTACTAGTGCTTATGCGGGTTTAGCCTCTCCTGTGGAAGGATACGATCCCTATCAAGCTTCTCCGTTTAACTGGGTATGGGGTGGTATTTATGGGGGTGATGCTAACAAGGGATCAGACCCTAACGACCAATCTACGGTGAATGAGATAGAATTGTATAATACATTGTCGACCAATGGCTATATCAAGCAAAAATGGGTTTGGGTGTATCAAATGAGCAAACGTGTTAACTTGGCTCTTCAGGTCTTGGAAAATGCGGAGGATATGAAGGAGGAAATTCGCCAAATGCGTAAAGGCGAGTTGAAATTCTTACGAGCCTTGGCTTATTTCGAGGGAATGCGTGTGTTTGGTGTTTATCTCCCCTATATTGATGAGACTAATCAAGAGAATGACCCAAAGGTGCATAATGACAAAGATATCTATAGCTTGGTCGTTGCCGACGTGGATGATGCTATAGCGAATTTATCAGATGATCCTGAGGTTGTTGGTGAGGTTGGCCGGGCGAATAAGTCCGCTGCGAAGGCTCTGAAGGCTAAGATCTTGATGTGGCATGGTGATTTGGCGGAAGCGCAACCTATCTTAGCGGATGTGTTGACGAATGGTGTTACGTCTAAGGGTATGGCTTATGGACTGGAAGATGATCTGGACAATAACTTCAATGCTTTGACAGAAAATGGTAAGGAATCTATTTTTGCGGTACAATATTCAAATGCGGCAGAGAATATGGGAGGTGCTGCCTTCTGTTTAGCATATCCGCATAATACGGGTCCCGGTGGATGTTGTGGTTTCTACCAGCCTTCTTTTGAGTTGGTGAATTCGTTCCAAGTAGATGCGAATGGCCTTCCTTACTTGAACGGTGAATATCGTACGAAGAAGAGTGTATCTGTTCGTAACTCCGATAGTTCCCAAGATGCTGTGCTAGCCGTTAACGATAATAACATTGCGGTCGATCCTCGATTGGATTTTGCTGTAGGTCGTTTTGGTATTCCTTATAAGGATTGGGGATTCCCAGAGAATGGATGGGTACGAGATGCTACGAATGGTGGTATCTTTATGCCGAAGAAGCATGTTTATAGTAGTGCGGAGAATGCGGCTGGTATGAAAGCGTTGTATGGTGGTTGGGCACCGGGTTCTGCTATGAACTTGCAATATTTAAGTGTTCGTGACTTAACTTTATTATATGCTGAATGCTTGGCTAACGCTGGGAATCTGAAAGGTGCGATGGAGCAGGTTAACAAGATTCGTCGTCGTGCGGCTTTGGATGTTAATATTGTTAAGTTAGATGATGGGACTCCAGCCGCTAATTATAAGATTGCCGAATATCCTTCTTCACATGCCGCATTCTCAAACAAAGATGTTTGTATCAAGGCGATTCGCATGGAGCGTAAGTTAGAGTTGGCTATGGAAGGTGAGCGCTGGTTCGATTTGTCCCGTTGGGGTGGTGATGTGATGGCTAGTGAGTTGAAAGCCTATGTGGACTATGAGAAACAGTATATCTCTAAGTTTGCGGGTGCCTCTTACCTGCCGGCAAATAAGACAATGTTGCCCGTTCCTGACGATGAGATCTTGACTTTGGGTACAGATCCGGAAACAGGTACTCCGTACTTGGTACAGCCGGAAGCTTGGAGAAACTAAAGGTTTATGGCGATAAGGAAGGCAGGGGACTTCCTTATCGTTTTTATTTTGAATGGTGCTTACAGATTCTTGCTCTTAAAGAGTTTGTCTTGAATAATTGATGGTTATATGTTCTTTTATAACCACAAAAGGAATAGATGGTTTAATAAAAGTTAAAGGGTATGCATCACGGCATACCCTTTTTGCTTGAAGAAAATAGTATTCTTCAAATTCCCATTTCCTCTAATAACCCCAGTACTTCAAGAGGCACCCTGCGCACCCCGCTATGAGGAGGGTGTAGCCGGAGATACCCAGCCAGTCCGCCCCGGGGGGCGGTGGGGAGGAGGGGTGCCGTCGTGGCGGAAGAGCGTCAGCGAGGCGCCGATCGCCGCTAGCGTCACCTCCGTCTCCCGCATGAGGAGGGAGAGGAGGGCTAGCAGGAGAAGGAGCAGCGCCGGTAGCGTCTGTCGTTTCGGGAACAGGGGGATGCTGCGGGAAGATGACCCGGAGGAGCGCCGTGAGGCAACGGAGGATGAGTTCAAGGTATTTCATTTTAGTTGACAGTTGATGATAGGGACGGCATCTGCCCGCCCTTTTGATTAACGATTGATAGTTGCGAGCTGATTTTTCGGCAAAGCTGGACGATCAGCTTACGATAGGCTTCCCGGTTGTCGCCGTTCACCTCGCTGATGTAGGGGCTGTAGGCGATCTCCTTGGCGAAGGCCGTAGGGTTGGCGCTCATGTCGGCCGCCCGGGGATAGGCCGAGCGAAGCAGGCGGCAGTAATCCATGAACGAGCACTTATCGTCCGGGTAGATCCGGAAACGTAGCGAGCGGGGCGACAGCTCCGTCCACCGGCCGGTCCACCATACGTTGGGCAGCCCGTAGGCCGTGATGCCGAAAAAGTTATGATACTCCCGGCAGAGCGTACTCTCGCCCCAACCCGTCTCGATGGCCGCCTGTGCCAAGATCACCACCGGATCGATCCGGAACGCCCGCCCGGCCTCCCCAGCCAGCGGAGCGTATTCACGTATAAAAACAGAAATCTCCATACCACTTAATTTTCAATTTTCAATTCTCAATTTTCAATTCCCTAAATCTCGTCCGGGCTCTCGGAATCGCCCCCGCCCGGGGTCACCTCTCCGTTCGAGTACTCGGTGTACTCACGGAGCTTGGCCGTCAGCTTGAGCGAGGCGCTGGAGAGGTTGCCCGTGGCACGGGCACGAAGGCGTACGCCGATGATATTGCCTTGCGTGGAGAAATCCTCCGGCGTGACGGCCCCCTTCGAGCGGATACCCACGCTGAAGATGCCGAGGTCGTCTATCTTCACGTTCTTGCCGTCCATCAGCAGCTCCTTGATACAATTCACCATGTCCTTCAGCATGCCGTGGATGGCGCCGGTGGAGAAGGGGGTGTTGTGGGTGGACATGTGCTCGGCCAAGGCGGCGATGTCTACCGTCTCCTCGCATACGGCACGGGCGTACCACTTGTTGAAGGTTGTCACGTTCTTCTCGTTCTTGTTTTGATACTTCTTGTAGCGGATCATAATGTGTTGTTTTTTAATGTTGATACAAAGATACGGCAGGGCGTGGGGGCTTTGTCGCTTTGGGTGACTTAGGGTGATTTCGGGTGAATTATAAGTGAAGAAATTGAAGTGCCTTTGCGAAATTCTTTGAAGACACTCACTTTTTGTATTGAAATAGTTTATCTTCGCATTGTGGGAAGAACTTCTATGATTAGGAAAATATGGAACAGAACATAAACAACATAGTGATATACCAAGACGAAAACGGGGTGACGAAAGTCAATGCCCGCTTTGCTAACGATGATGTATGGTTATCCCAGCAACAGTTGGCGGAGATCTATGATACGACCCAGCAAAATATAGCCTCACATATCCAGAATATATTTTCAGACAATGAATTATCGGATAGCGAGGCAACTCACAAGAAATTCTTGTTAGTTCGCAAAGAAGGGCAACGACAAGTACAACGTAATATAGACCATTACAATCTTGATGTGATTATTGCGTTGGGATACAGGGTACAGTCGCAGGTGGCCACACGGTTCAGGCGGTGGGCGACAGAACGATTGCACGAATATATCCAAAAAGGCTTCACGATGGATGATGAACGGTTGAAGCAAGGAGGAAATCGCTATTTTAGGGAATTATTGCAACGTATCCGTGATATCCGGGCTTCCGAACGTAATTTTTACCAACAGGTAACGGATATTTATGCCACTTCCATTGATTATGACCCTCGTGCGGATATGACACGGGAGTTTTTTGCCACCGTTCAGAACAAGCTTCATTATGCGGTTCATGAACATACTGCTGCCGAAATAATCTATGAACGAGTAGATAGCGATAAACCGATGGTTGGTATGACAAATTTCAAAGGGAATTATATAACCCGGGATGATGTTAAAATAGCCAAGAACTATCTTTCCGAAAACGAATTGAAACGGTTGAATCTCCTTGTATCCCAGTTTCTTGACTTTGCGGAATTTCAAGCACTTGAAATGCGGGAAATGAGGATGTCTGATTGGATAAAAGCACTTGATAATCAAATAATAATGCTTCAGCGCAAACTACTCGAAGGGAAAGGTTCGGTATCTCATAGGCAGGCTGTTGAAAAAGCTGAGAAAGAATTCAATATCTATCGAAAAAGGGAAATGCAGCAGTTGGAGAGTGATTTCGATAAAATGATGAAGAATTTACCGAGAAATAATGGTTGATCCATGATGGATATATGCCGGAGATTCACTATCTTTAGGATATGGAAACGACATTCAAGATACGAGCGTACGGGCGGATGGAGCTGGCCGAGGTCTACCTGCCCGATCTGCATCCCCGCTCGGCCCACCGCAAGCTGCAACATTGGATAACGATCTATCCCGGCCTGCCCGGTCGCCTCCTCTCGCTGGGTTATCACGAGGGCGAGCGGGTCTATTCGCCCGCCATGGTGCGGGCCATCATCGAGTCGCTCGGCGAGCCGTGAGAGCCGGATGGTATCCGGGTGGAATAGGGGCGCTAAGTCAATGGAACGCAAGACGGATTCCATTGACTTAGCGACCGTATCTCATTGGTTTTCCGGTCATGTTTCTTAATCCCGACGAATATCGGTGCCGGGGTTAGGGCGCAAAAGGCGCATCTTTACGTGCCTATATAAAACTTTTCTTGTAAATATATTTTTTCATCACACTGCTATAGTGTGATATATATTTATCTTTTTGTAAAATGTTTTTCCAGACACTGTTTTTTGCGCCTTTTGCGCCCTGCTCATTTTAGAAAGTCAGTTTTTATTCCGGCTTATCTTCTTGACCCTTAAAGATATCATTCTCCTTTTGGGCTCTATCCTCTTCCTCTTGCCTAGGGCGCAAAAAATTGGCTTTTACCTGTTCCGAGGTGATCTCGGCGACCTCAAACAGTAGTTTTCCTCTAGTTTTCGTGAGCTTAAAACCATGTTTTTTCAGCACCTTGCTCAACGTAACTATATTGGAACGTGTCGGCGTGATACGTGTAAATACACTTAGTTTCGTCATAATATCGCTCGCCGTAAGATACTGTGGCGTGTCGAAACGCTCCGGTTTGCGGAAATAGGTGAAGAACAACTCCTCCTCGGGGCTTCGCTGGCGGAAGGTCTCGTTGTTCTCGTTGATCTTCCGGATGTCTTCGCCGGAGAACCAGTATTTCTCGCCCCGGCGGAAGAGGGCGAGAGCTTGGGCGTAGATGTCGGCGTGTCGCACGGGCGACTGGTAATCGATCCGTGTGGCCTCGAAGCAGAGGAAGCGGCGAGACTCGTTATCGTCCGGCAGCGATTGCAAGTCGTTCACCGTGGCGGCGAAGGAGGCGTGGCGTATCTGCGTCTCGGCATAGTGTCCGTACGGGCGGCGCAGGTAGATGACCCCGGTGGAGGTGAGCGCCTTGAGGCGGTTCAGATCGGCGTAGCTCTGGCCGGACATCTCGTCGATGACGATCAAGAGGCAGTCCACCATCATCTGCGGGAAACCCTTGCTATAGGGATTGACATTGCCCGTGAAAAGATAGTCCCGCAATTCGGGCGGCACGAGGTTCCGCAGCCACGAGGTCTTGCCCAGCCCCTGCCCGCCGGCCAGTAGCAGGATGGTATGGTTTTCCACGCCTAGCTCCATGGAGCCGGCCACTTGCGCGATAAGCCAGCGCTTGAGGCAACCCCGCCAGAAGGCGGGCCGGGTGGTGCCCACGGTATCGGCCAGCTGCCCGATCCAGTCCGTCACCCCGTCCCACGGGGCCAGCCCCTCGAAATACGAGCGGAAAGGGTGGAACGTCTCGCTGAAGTCCGACATCAGTATGGCCCGGATGTCGTTATGCGAGCAGTAGTGGCCGTCCTTCAGGAGACTCCGCCAGAGCGAGTTCACCCAGTAGTCGGTCACCGGCTTGAAGACCGGCTTTTGACCGTTCCGCTTTTTCTTCGTGGCTACCTCCACGTACCCCCTCACGGCGTTCTTGCGGGTGAGGAAACGCTCGGATATATAATTCTCCACGGCGACCACGTCCAGCGGGCCCCCGCCCTTTTTCCGGGAGGTGGCGGCGCTCGTCTCGGCGGCGTGCTCCTCCACGTGGCTGTAGGCGCTCTCGATGGCGGCGAGGCGCTCCTCCGCCGGCAAGTCGGCGAAGGCGGTAGCGGCGTAAGCCTCCATCTCGGCCCGCTTCACGCCCAGCCGGTTCGCCCGTGCGGCCATGACGAAGATGAAGTTATTGCGGTTGCCCTCGGCGTAGGCGCCTTTCCGCTCGGCGGTCCGGCGTGCCTTCTCCAGTGGCGAGGCCACCTTCCTTTCCTTCGCCCCGGGAGCCGTCTCGCTAACCTCCTCCTTCCAAGTAAGGGGTAGCGGGGCGAGGCCCTCCGGTAGCTCGCCGGTACCCTCCAGCCAAGGGCGGTAGGCAGGCGAGAGGTATAGGGTGGGATCGTCCGATACGAAGCAAAGCCGTCCGATGTCGCTGCCCGAGGTATCCAGCTCCACGCCGAGCCGGGCGGCGTACCAACGGCTCATGGCCTCGTAGACCCTCCGGTGATTACCCGGCGTGGCGGTCTCGTCCGTGGCGGCGTAGGCGATGAGTTTCGCCCCATCGCCGCTGGGACTGCGGAAATACGCCACGGTGTAGGGCGCTTCCGTGGCGAGCGGGGTGATACGCTCCAGCTCCCGTTCCCCTACGTGGTCGATGTCGAGTACCACCAATTGGTTATAGCGGGTGATGTGAGGGTCGAGGCGTTTCCCGGAGTAGGTGGCCTGTGGGGTGAAAGCGGGCAGTTTTTTCTTTAGTTTGGCGGCCAGTTCCTTATCGCCCGACGCTAGCGCCTCCCGCGTCTCGTCGATGAACTGCTTGTACGTTCCTCTTTGGATGTTTTCCAGTACGCCCGCTAGCGAGGCGTCTCCCTTGTATCGTCCGAAAAGGGCGAATAATGACGTGTTTATCATACTATATTTTTAAGTGATAAAAAAAGAGCCAGTGTCTCTGGCTTGATGCCGCTAAGGTAGGGAGGCGCTTTGGGACGCCTCCCAAGTTTTAACTTTTGTTGTGAAAAACGGGAAGCTTGTTATTCATGCGCTTTCCCGTATTCCTCCTGCGCCGTCGAGAGGATGCTCCGGAAGCTCCTTGGCTCCGGGCAGCCGTTGGGGTGTATCTCGAACACCTCGTCCAGCGCCCGTATCATGGCTTCCCGGTTCGTCTGCCCGTTCACCCGGAAACGTTGGTCATCGAGGATGGGCAGCGTCAGCCGCACGAAGTCTTTCACAGAGCCCGTGTAGATGATCTTCTCCCGTTTAACCAGATCCTCCTCCGGCTGGTAGTCTTTAAACAACTTATGCGCCCCCTTCGCGTCTTTTTTCAAGTCCACCCATGCCTTTTGGGCATTTTCCAAACTATCCAGCAGCTTTCTCACGCTTGTTTCCGCTTCCCGGAAACTGATTTTTTTTCATATATGATTAATTGTTAAAGTTAAAAACGTCGCAAAGGTATATTATCCACGTGATAATTCCTCGGAAGTTGTTGGTTTGTCGGATATATATGCTTACATTTGGCATGAAACTTTAAATCTGGATCTTATGAGAAAGCTTCTGGGGTTTTTATGCGTATGCGCGTTGGCTATCGTTACGGCTAGGGCACAAGATGCGGTGGATGACTATGTCTCTTCCGCCGCCGGCCAATCCGTGATCTACCATGGGAAGGAGCAATTAAAATATCCCACCTCGATAAGAAATCACCCCTATTTGAAGAGCGAGAAATACGTATCCGGGGATCTTAGCTTCGAAGGCATTCTCTACAAGGGCGTGAAAATGCGCTTAGACCTGTACAAGAATGAGTTATTACTGCTCTCTCCGGACAATCGCTATAATATCGTCTTGCCGAGCGATCGGGTAGACTACGCAGAGTTTCATGGGTACGATATCTTCTACAGGTATCCGGACGAGCGGTCGGGCAACTTGCCGGAAGGTTATTACCTACGGTTGTATGAAGGGAAGTGTACCGTGCTGGGGAAATGGTCTTGTATATTATCTAAAACGATAAAAGATATGCAGGTCGATGAATCCTTCGATCAGTCCGTAAAATATTATATCCGGAAGGAGGGTGTTTACTATACCGTGAGGAGCAAAGGCTCCGTGTTGAAGGTCCTCAAGTCCAAGAAAAAAGAGCTGGCCCGGTATATCAAGCGGCGAAAGCTGGATTTCAAGCACGCTCCCGAGGAAGCCATCGTAGCCGTGGTGAGACAGTATGAACAGTTAAACGAGATCCCATGAGAAAGAGCCTATATATCGGTATGGTAATGTGCCTGCTGTCCGGCTGGACGGCGAGGGCGCAGCGGACGGTCGATCTGGATTTCCGGCAAGTAACCTTAAATGTCGTGTTCGACGCTATCGAGCGGCAGACCGGACAGCCCGTCTACCGGCAACCCTTGGAGACGGACTCCATGGTCGTTAGCGTACACAGTGAGAAGGAAGAGCCCTTGGTGGCGTTGCGGCGTGCGTTGGAGGGGACTCCCTTCCAAGTATCCTCGTATGGCGGCGCCTTCTTTGTATTGAGAGATAACACCTTGATGACCTCCCTGCCCGAGAACTTCTTCCTGCGGGAGAAGCGGAGAGAGGGCGATGGCGACGAGGAAGGCTCCGGTATCTCCCTGATGGCGGGCCGGAAGCAGCAGAAGGCTACCTCGGAGAACAAGGTCTACGAGATCGGCGACGCCTCGGGCAAGGCGGCGGACCGGGTCACGGTGACCGGCAATATTAGCGATTTCAAGACCGGCGAGCCGATGGTGGGCGTGGCCGTGTTCGTGAAGGACCCGATGATCGGGGCCACTACCGACGCTTACGGCTATTATACGCTGCGCCTCCCTCCCGGACGGCACGAGCTGTACATCCAAGGCATGGGCATGAAAGACACCCGGCGGCAGATCATGCTTTATTCCGACGGCAAGCTGGATATAGAGCTGGAGGAACAGGTCTACACCTTGAAGGAGGTCACGATCTCCTCCGAGAAGATCGCCAACGTGCGGAATACGACGATGGGAGTGGAACGCCTGAAGGTGAAGGATATAAAGAATATACCGATGGCATTCGGGGAGGTGGATATCATGAAGGTAGTCATGTCGCTCCCCGGCGTGAAGGCGGTGGGCGAGGCCTCTAGCGGCTTTAACGTGAGGGGCGGGGCGACGGACCAGAACTTGATCCTCTTCAACGACGGCACGGTCTATAACCCGACCCACCTGTTCGGCTTCTTCTCCGTCTTCAACCCCGACGTGGTGAAGGACATGGAGCTGTACAAGAGCAGCATCCCCGCCAAGTATGGCGGACGTATCTCCTCGGTACTCGACATCAACAGCCGGGAGGGTAACAAGAAGGAGTTCAAGGGATCGGCGAGCATCGGCTTGCTGACCAGCCGCCTTACCTTGGAGGGGCCTCTCTTCTCCGAGAAGACCTCCTTTATCGTGGGCGGACGTACCACTTACTCGGACTGGATCTTGAAGAAACTCCCCGAGAAGAGCGGCTATAAGGATGGCAACGCCGGGTTCTACGACCTGAACGCCACGATTAACCATAAGTTCGACGAGCGGAACAACCTCTATCTGAATGGCTACTACAGCCACGACCGTTTCCGCTTTAACGCGGATGAGCGGTATGCCTACGAGAACGCCAACGCCTCGGTGAAATGGAGGCATATCTTCTCGGATCGTTTCACGGGAGTCCTCACCGCTGGCTACGACCATTATGGCTACAATACCCGTAATACGGATAACCCGGTGAATGCTTATTCCCTCGCTTTCCGTATCGACCAGATGTACGGGAAGATGGACTTCACGCATTACCTGAGCGATAAGCATACGCTGGATTTCGGCGCCAGCTCGTTGTTCTACGGCTTGGAGCCGGGGAAATACCTTCCCTATGGCGGGGAGTCGTTGGTGAAGGAGGACCGGATGGAGAAGGAGAAAGCGGTGGAGTCCGCTATCTATGTGGGCGATCGTTGGGATATCACCTCCCAACTCTCCTTGAACGTGGGAGTCCGTTATTCCATATTTAACGTATTGGGGCCCCGTACCTATAATCTCTATGCCGACGACCAGCTGCCTTCCTTGGCTACCGTGACGGGCACGGTGGATAAGACCGGGGCGTTCAAGACCTACCACGGGCCCGAGTTCCGCATATCCGCCCGCTACGCCTTTACCGAGGACTTCTCCGTGAAGGCCGGCTTTAATACGATGCGGCAGAATATCCATAAGCTATCCAACACGACCATCATGTCGCCCACGGATACGTGGAAGTTGAGCGACGCTAACATCAAGCCGCAGACGGGTATGCAAGTGGCCGCCGGGCTATACCGGAATTTCTTGAGCAATACGATCGAGGTCTCCTTGGAGGGATATTACAAGACGATGAAGGATTACCTAGATTACCGGAACGGCGCCGAGCTGCTGATGAACCACCACATCGAGACGGACGTGCTGAGGACCGAGGGGCGTGCCTATGGCGTGGAGCTGATGGTGAAGAAAACGCAAGGGAAGTTGAACGGCTGGGTAAGCTATACCTACTCTCGCACGCAACTGCGGCAGAACGACCCGATGATCGTGAATCCCGTGAACAAGGGGGATTGGTACGCCGCCGACTTCGATAAGCCGCACGACCTGAAGTTCGTGGGTAACTATAAGTTCACGCATCGTTTCAGCTTCTCGCTGAATTGCGACTATAGTACGGGACGGCCGATCACCTTGCCGGTCTCCAAATATCATTACGGGGGCGGTGAGTTTGTCTACTATTCGGACCGTAATCAATACCGCATCCCGGACTTTTTCCGGATGGACGCCTCGTTCAACATCGAGCCGAGCCACCACCTGACGTTGCTCACGCATAGCACGATCTCTTTCGGGGTCTATAACCTGACGGGGCGAAAGAACGCCTACTCGGTGTATTATATATCGGAGAACGGGAAATTAAAGGGATATAAGATGGCGATATTCGGGGTGCCTATCCCGTTTGTCTCTTATAATATTAAATTTTAGGGGGGAGTTGAGATGAGGAAAGAAGCGAAGATAAAAGATTCTATAAAAGGCTTTCATTGGTGGCTGGGGGCTTTGCTGTTGTTATTGTCCGCCTGTGTCACGGATTACGAGCCGAAGGGCTTGGAGCAGGTACGGGATTTGTTGGTCGTGGATGGTATCATCACGAATGGCGAGACTACGATAAAGCTCCGGAGAAGCGTGGGCCTGACCGACGATTTCACGGAGGATGAGTTCGTGAATAATGCCAAGGTGGTGGTGGAGCGTGAGGATGGAGCTGTTTTCACTTGCGCTAATTCTTCCGGGAAGGGAGAGTATAAGGTGGATATGGGAGAGCTGGACCCGGGTAGCCGGTACCGGCTACATATCTCGCTGGATGGGCTGGAGTATGAGTCGGACTATCTGGGACCGGAGATAACGCCTCCGATCGACTCTCTCTCCTTGCTGAAGAAGGGGCCGGGAGAGGAGGTCCGTCTCTGTGTGTCTACGCATAATGCCCCGGATCGATCCTCTTATTTCCGCTGGATGTATAAGGAGAATTGGGAGGTGAAGGCGGAGATCTTTATGGCCGCCGAGAAAATGGGTAATACGGTCGTAATATATGATTTACTTACATCGAATAATTGGTATTATTGCTGGGGAAAGGACAGCTCGAAGGTGATCTCCCTAGGCAGTTCCGATAGGCTGACGCAGAACGTGATCGCTAACAAAAGTATCGCCTCGTATCATCCCAGCGATCGCCGTTTCTCGATGTTGTATCATGCGGAGGTGGAACAATATGCGTTGCACCGGGAGGCTTACGACTACTATTTTAATTTGCAGAAGAACATAGAGGAGTCTGGTAGCTTGTTTGCCCCTATTCCTTCGGAGATGAAAGGGAATATCCGTTGCGTGACGGACCCGGAGGTTCCGGTGATCGGTTTCGTGGAAGTAGCGACAGTGACTCGCCTCAAGCGTTTCTTTCCGGAGATAGAGAAGGTATATGAGGCCGAGGTTACGGGCTGCGCAAGCACGATCGTACAGGGATCGGAATATGATAATAATCCGGATTACGGATATGTTTCCTATAATCCGATGAATGCGGAGAGTAATACGTATGCGCTGAAACGTTGTATGGATTGCGGCCGTTTTGGTTCGAAACAGAAGCCCTCTTGGTGGCCTACCAGTCATTTATAATTTAGTTGCTATGAAGAAGTCTATGATAAAACAATGTATCTTGTCGCTCCTCTGCCTTTTATGGGCGGGGCAAACGCTTCTCGCAGGGGAATTGCGAGAGCGGGTTTACCTGCAAACGGATAAGCAATTTTATCTGTCGGGCGAGCTTGTATGGATGAAATTCATTGCCACGGATTTGGACCAACGGTTATCCGACGTGAGCAAGGTCGGGTATGTGGAGCTTCTGGATAGCGCCTCGGCGGTCGTGCAAGCCCGACTCGTGCTGGAGAAGGGGGTGGGCGATGGTTGTCTGCAGTTGCCTTCTACCTTGCCGACCGGAAACTACCGGCTGGTGGCCTATACCCGTTATATGCGGAACGAGGGGGAGGAGGTCTTCTTTGAGAAGCCGCTGGCGGTGGTGAACACTTTCGTGACGAACGAGACCCTGCTGACAGATACTTTATTGCCCGCTTACTCTTTTACGAGGCGAGAGGGCCCGGTTTCCGTATCACCGGACCGTATGACCTATGATACCCGTTCAGGGGGGGAGATCCGGATAAACGGCCTGCCCCCGGATCTACAGACCCTATCGGTCTCTATCGCCGGGATTGACTTGTATAAACCTTCCGCCCGGAGCGGTATCGTTGATTGGAAACAAAGCATGCCTACTACGGGATCATCGCCTGCCGATCGTAAATTCTTGGCGGAATACGAGGGGCCGATCCTGACGGGGAAAGTGATCGATCTGTCTACGGGCGAACCTTCGTCTAAAGAGGCGGTGAGGCCTTTATTGGGCTTTTCCGGGGGTGAGATCCGTCTTTTTGGGGGGCAACTGGGCCCTGCCGGGGAGGTGACTTTCTTTACGAGACACATATCCGGGACGCACGAGATCGTGACGGTGGCTTTATCCCCTTCCTCTTCTCGCTACCGGGTGGACATCGAATCTCCTTACGCTACGCATCCGGAGAAGGAGCTTCCCGCCTTGAGATTGAATCCCGCTTGGCAAGACGAGTTGGTGAAGCGGAGCGTGGGGCTACAGGTGTTGCATGCTTACCGGTCTGATTCCTTGGTTCGGGAAAAAGCGGAGAAGCCTTGGTTCCAGTGGCAACCGGATTGGAGTTATCTTTTGGACGAGTACACCCGTTTCACGACGATGGAGGAAGTCGTTATCGAGTTTATCCCCGGCCTTCGTTTCCGTAAGATGGATGGGGTTCGCCGGTTGGCGGTCCTGACCGAGGAGCGGATCGGGTATACGATCGGTAACTCATTGGTTTTACTGGATGGCATCCCCATCGCCGATCACGAGATCATTTTTAAGTACGATCCCCTAAAAATCCGGAAGATCGATGTGTATAAAGGTAAGTACGTATTCGGTGGGCAGATATTCGACGGTATCGCCTCCTTCTCCTCTTATGAGCATAATTACCCGGGTCTGGTAGTCGATAACTCCACCCAGCTCTTTGATTATGAGGGCACGCAAGCCCAGCGCATCTTCTATATGCCCGCTTACCGGACAGAGGCCGAGAAGCGATCTCCCGTTCCGGATTTCCGCCATACCTTACTTTGGCGACCCGATATCCGGACAAACGGCGAGTCCTCTATATCCATCCCCTTTACCACCTCCGACCTGACCGGTGATTTCACCATCACCATCGAAGGCCTGACCCAAACCGGCGAGGCCCTCTACGCGACGGAACAATTTCAGGTAAAATAGCGTGCGATATGGATTATTCTATTTATCTTTGTCTTGACAAATAAAAAATCTTACTATGAAAAAAGAAATCGGAAAATGGTTGATGGATATCGCTAAGTATGTAGTGACTGGCGGAATCATTAGTACATTCATCAGTAATTATCAACAGCAGAGTTGAATTATTTATATAAATGCGGCAATTGTTGCTATAATTACTTTTTGGGCGGGTACCCGCTATTTTAAGGAAGGAGAAAGGGCTGAAAACAGTAAAAAAAGGAGGAAATAGTTATGGGACCTTATTTATTCTTTTGTAGTATAGTGGTTATTCCTTGTGTCGTTTATCTGATATATTCATATACGCATACAAATAAGAATAACATAATGGATAGCGATAAATAGTTACTTGGATATCCTCATTCTCATCTTAAATCCGTACTTTTGACGAAAAATCAGATTTAAAGATGAGAAGTTTCGCTAGTGACAACAATTCCGGCGTGCATCCCCGGGTAATGGATGCGATCATCAAGGCAAATGATAATCATGCGGTTGGATATGGTGATGATCCTTGGACAGAGGCCGCTACGAGTAAGATACAAGAAGTGTTCGGCAAGGATGCTTCTCCTTTTTTCGTGTTTAACGGGACGGGGGCGAACTCCGTGGCCCTGCAAGCCGTGACCCGTCCGTTTAATAGCATCCTGTGCGCCGAGACCGCCCATATCAACGTAGACGAATGTGGTGCTCCCGCACGGATGACCGGTTGCGCCATCGTCACGATTCCTACGACGGACGGTAAGCTGACACCGGAATTGATCCGTCCCCATCTGAAGAACTTCGGGGTTTGCCACCATTCGCAACCCAAGGCCGTTTATATCTCCCAAGTATCGGAATTAGGTACGATCTATACGATAGAGGAAGTGAAAGCGATCGCCGATCTCTTACATTCGTACGATATGTATCTGCATATGGACGGAGCACGCTTGGCGAACGCCTGCGCTTACCTGAATTGCTCGATGCGCCAAGTGACTGTAGACGCAGGCGTGGATATCTTGAGCTTCGGAGGCACGAAAAACGGTATGATGATGGGAGAAGCCGTGGTCTCGTTCCGCCCGGAGATCACGGAGAACTTGCGATTTTACCGGAAGCAATCCGCCCAGCTAGCCTCGAAGCTACGTTATCTCTCCGCCCAGTTCATCCCTTATCTGGAAAATAACCTCTGGTTGGAGAACGCTATGAAAGCGAATATCAGCGCCGCCAAGCTAGCGGACGTGCTACGACAATACCCGGAAATTCATTTTACGCAGAAGATCGAGTCCAACCAGCTCTTCTTCACGATCCCTGCCGAGGCGTTGAGGAAGTTGCAAGATAAATATTTCTTCTATATGTGGAACGAGGAGATCAACGAGGCCCGTCTCGTTACCTCTTGGGATACTTCCGGCGAGGATATCGCTGAGTTCGAGCAGTCATTGAAAGAGATATTCGGTTAAGGTATAGATATAAAATGAATATAAACATTAGATCGAATCCTATGAGGAAATGGTTTATTTGGGCGATCGTTATGATCGGATGTTTGCCCATAAATAAGGCATTGGCACAGCAAAGCGGCGATGCCGAGCGGAATACGTTGCGTATCATGAGCTATAATATCCGCAACGGAAGGGGCATGGATGAGGTGACGGACCTCGGGCGTATAGCGGACGCTATATGTAAGGTAGCCCCCGATGTCGTCGCCGTACAGGAGGTAGATAGCGTGACCGTAAGAAGCGGCGGGATCGACGTGCTCCGGACGTTGGGAGAACGCACCCTGATGTTCCCTACCTACGCCCCGGCCATCGACTTCGATGGCGGTAAATACGGAGTAGGTATGCTGAGCAAGGAGAAGCCGGTGAGCTACCGCTATATAGCCCTTCCCGGACGGGAGGAGGAACGGGTCTTGCTATGGGTCGAGTTTGAGAGATATATCTTCTGCTGCACGCACCTTTCCTTGACACCGGAAGACCGGATGCTCTCCTTGCCGATCCTTCGGCGGGAAGCAGCTTTCGCTCATAAGCCCCTGTTTATCGCCGGGGATTGGAACGCTACGGCGCATTCCCCCTTTATCACGGAAATCAGCAAGGATTTCCAGCTATTGAGCAATCCTAAACAGGCTACATTCCCGGCTTCCACGCCGGATAGCTGTTTGGACTATATAGCGGGTTATGTAAAGAATGGACAGCCCTTTACCCGTTTGTCCGCATGGGTTCCCGAAGAGGCGGTGGCATCGGATCATCGCCCGGTCGTAACGGAGGTTCGCCTGAAGGCCAAGCCGGAAGAGATCTTTTATGCGGCGCCCTATCTGCAAAATCCTACGGAGGGCGGCATAACGGTGATGTGGCAGACCCGTGTCCCTACGTATAGTTGGGTAGAATACGGTACGGACACGCTGAATTTGAAGAAGGCTCGCACCATCGTGGACGGTCAAGTGATATGCAACGGCTTGCATAATAAGATTCGGCTGACGGACCTACGACCGGGGCAAACCTATTACTACCGGGTATGCTCGCAGGAAATCATGCTTTACCAAGCCTATAAGAAAGAGTTTGGCGAGACGGCGGTATCCCCGTTCTACACCTTCACGCTCCCTTCCGCATCCCAAAAGGATTTCACGGCCTTGATCTTTAATGACCTACATAAGCATATCCCGACCCTAGACGCCTTATACGGGCAAGTGCGTGATATCTCTTATGATTTCGTGGTATTTAACGGGGATTGTATAGACGATCCCGCCAATGAGAAAGAAGCTTTGTATCATTTGGCTTATTTATGCGGGAAGGTGGGCGCCAGTCATGTACCCGCTTTCTTCCTAAGAGGCAACCACGAGATACGCAACGCTTACTCGATCGGCCTGCGTGCCTTGTTTGACTATGTGGACGATAAGACATATGGGGCGTTCAGCTGGGGAGATACCCGTTTCGTCATGCTGGATTGCGGCGAGGATAAACCGGATAGCACATGGGTGTATTATGGCCTGAACGATTTCACCGGTCTCCGGAAAGATCAAGTGAGTTTCCTCTCGAAAGAATTGAGCGGCAAGGAGTTTAAGCAAGCCTCGAAGCGGGTTTTATTGAACCATATCCCTATCTACGGAAACGGGGATGCCTATGAGCCTTGTCCGGAGCTTTGGGGAAGCCTGTTGGCGAAAGCCCCTTTCAACGTGAATATATCCGCCCATACGCATCAATACGCCTTCCACCCGAAAGGCTCGTTGGGAAACAACTTCCCGGTGATCGTAGGCGGGGGGTATAAGCTCGATTCGGCTACGGTGATGGTATTGCGGAAGAAAGGAGACGAGATGAGTGTACGAGTGTTGAACGCAAAAGGGGAGACCTTATTAGACTTGAAACTATAAGAGACAGGATGAATACGGATTTGATTTACGGGATCGATGACCGTCCGCCTTTGAAAGAGACGCTTTTTGCCGCCATCCAGCATCTACTGGCTATTTTCGTGGCGATCATAACACCTCCCTTGATTATCGCCGGGGCGCTGAAACTGGATCTGGAGACGACCGGTTTCTTGGTTTCCATGGCTCTGTTTGCCTCCGGGGTATCCACATTCGTTCAATGTCGTAAATTAGGACCGGTCGGGGCGGGGCTGCTATGTATCCAAGGGACCAGCTTCTCGTTTATCGGCCCGATTATCACGGCTGGTTTGGCGGGAGGGCTTCCCCTTATTTTCGGCGTTTGTATCGCCGCCTCTCCGGTAGAGATGATCGTGAGCCGTACTTTTAAGTATCTGCGCTCGGTGATTACTCCCTTGGTATCGGGTATCGTGGTGTTGCTCATCGGCTTGAGCTTGATCAAGGTTGGAGTGGTCGCTTGCGGTGGGGGGTATACGGCTATGGATAACGGTACGTTCGGTAGTTTGCGTAATATCGGGGTAGCTGTGTGCGTCTTGTTGAGTGTCTTGTTCTTCAATCGTTGTAAGAACAAGTACTTGCGGATGAGTTCCATCGTGCTAGGGTTGTGTATCGGTTATGCGATCGCTTTCGCCATGGGGATGGTGGATATGGAGGCTGTCTCCTCGCAAAACCTGAGAGGGTTTAATATCCCGGTTCCTTTCAAATATGGATTGGATTTTAATATCTCTTCATTCGTGGCGATCGCATTGATCTATCTGATCACGGCGATCGAGGCTACGGGGGATATTACGGCCAACTCGATGATATCGGGAAAATCGATCGAGGGAGAAGGCTACCTGAGGCGAGTCTCCGGCGGGGTGCTGGCGGATGGGGTGAACTCATTTATCTCCGGTGTTTTTAACTCTTTCCCGAACTCTATCTTCGCCCAGAATAACGGGATCATCCAGCTGACGGGAGTCGCCAGCCGGTACGTGGGGTATTATATCGCGGGTATGCTGATCCTGTTGGGATTATTCCCGGTTGTCGGCGTTATCTTCTCCTTGATGCCCGATCCGGTGCTGGGAGGAGCTACCCTGCTGATGTTCGGTACGGTGGCGGCAGCAGGTATCCGTATTATCGCCGCCCAAGATATCAACCGGAAGGCCACGTTGGTGTTGGCGGTTAGTTTGTCCTTGGGGTTGGGGGTGGAGCTGATGCCGGATATTCTAGGGGCCGCTCCTCAAGTGATCCGTGGCATTTTCTCCTCCGGCATAACGACGGGTGGCTTGACGGCCATTCTGGCGAATTTATTTATACGTGTAAAAGAAGATCAAACAGAATAACAAATTATGGAATTATTGAAGCAACGCATCTTGCAAGACGGCCGCTGTTATCCCGGCGGTATCCTTAAAGTGGATAGTTTTATCAACCATCAAATGGACCCGATGTTGATGTATAAGATCGCCGAGGAATTTATCCGTCGTTTTCAAGATCGTAAGATAAACAAGATCGTGACCATCGAGGCGAGCGGTATCGCCCCGGCCATTATGGTGGGTTATATCATGCAGTTGCCGGTGGTCTTCGTAAAGAAGAAGAAACCGAAGACGATGGAGAACATGCTCTCTACCGTGGTCCATTCCTTCACGAAGGATCGTGACTATACGGTATGTATCAGCAATAACTTCTTAACCCCGGAGGATCATATCCTGTTTATCGATGATTTCTTGGCTTACGGAAACGCCGCCATGGGAATGGTCGAGTTGGCGGAGCAATCGGGAGCCGTGATCGAGGGTATGGGTTTTATTATCGAGAAGGCGTTTCAAGATGGCGGGAACCTGCTGCGTGAAAAGGGCATACGTGTGGAGAGCCTCGCCATTATCGATAATCTGGATGATTGTAAGATAACGGTTCGTTAAAGGAAAAGATATGGATGAGAGAATAAAAGAAAAGTTGATTAACCGTGCGAAGACGAATCCTTATGTGAATTTTCTGGGGATCGACTTCACGGTTATCGAGGAAGGTCGTGTAGAGGCGCATATGCCCTTGCATGACGAGCAGAGACAATATAGCGGCGTGACGCATGGGGGTGTCTTGGCTGCTTTGGCGGATACGATCGCCGGTTTCGCCGCCTATACGATGACCCCGCTGGAGAAAGACGTGCTGACGGCAGAGTTGAAAATGTCTTTCTTACGGGCCGCTTGGGGTAATGAGCTGATCGCCAAGGGTACCGTGATCAAGGCGGGACGGAATATACATTTTTGTGAGTGCGAGATTTATTGCGACGATAAGTTGGTGAGCAAATCTTCCGGCACCTTTTGTGTGGTCCATCCCCAAGTATAGAAAAGATGTTACTTATTTATCAATATCATGAAGACTTCAAATGTAAAAAGAATCCTTTGCGGCTGCCTGTTGTTCGCCGCTACGTGGCCGGCATTCAGCCAGCCTGCCACGAATCCCCGCCTGATCATCCGTGCGGATGACATGGGGTCGTTCCGTTCCGCCAATATAGCGTGTATGGAAGGGTATAAGAATGGGGTGGAGACCTGTATAGAGGTTATGGTTGTCACCTCGTGGTTCCCCGAGGCCGCCCGGCTGTTGAGGGAGAACCCGGGGATAGATGTCGGGCTTCACCTGACGTTTACCAGCGAATGGGATAACGTGAAATGGCGTCCGCTGACGCATTGTCCCAGCTTGACTGATAGCAATGGTTATTTCTTGCCGATGATGTCTCCGAATCCCGCCTACCCGGGTCTGGCCATTCTGGAGAATACATGGAGCTTGGCCGAGATCGAGCAAGAGGCCCGGGCCCAGATAGAGATGGCCTTGAAGAACATTCCCCAGATCAGCCATATCTCCGGCCATATGGGATCGACTGGTTTCGATCCGGAGGTGGTGAAGCTGATGCGCCGCTTGTCCGAGGAATATCATCTGCCGGTCGTGGATCGGGTAGAGGCGATGCAGGAATACGATTTCACCTATTCCGGATATGATGGAGCCTCCAAGACTCCGGCCGAGAAGGAGGCCAGTTTCATCCGGATGTTGGATAAGTTGGAACCCGGTAAACGCTATATGTTCTTGGATCACCCGGCCTTGGATAACGAGGAGATGAAAACCGTCGGGCATATCGGCTACGAGAACGTGGCGATGGACCGTCAAGGCGTGACCGATCTTTTTACCAGTCCGAAGGTGAAGCAAGCCTTGAAGGATAAGAACATAGACTTGATCAGTTATAACGATCTGACCAAGGAGCTTCCTCGTGCGGAAGCCTCGAAAACCTTGGATAAGGCGTTCGGCAATTATCTGCGGGCGGTGAAAAAGGCGGATCAAGACTTGCATAGTATCATGATCCTCCAGCATGGAAAGGTCGTAAAGGAACAATGGCTGGGTGAGGGCGACCGCCATACGCCGCACGTCTTGAACTCCGTCAGCAAGACCTTTACGGCTACGGCTATCGGTTTCGCCGTCGCGGAGGGTAAATTGAAGGTCACGGACAAGGTGATCTCCTTCTTCCCCGACCAATTACCGGCCGAGGTAAGCCCTTACTTGAAAGAGCTGGAGATACGTCACCTATTGACCATGTCCTCCGGTCATGATGTCGATCCCACCGCTTTAGTACGGCAGGAGGGGAACGAGAATGCCGATTGGGTAAAGATTTTCCTCTCGGCGCCGTTGGTACATAAACCGGGAACCTATTTCGTATACAACAGTCTCGGCACGTATATGCTTTCCGCTATCATCCAGAAGGTGACCGGTGAGAAGGTGATCAATTATCTCTATCCCCGTCTGTTCCGTCCGCTGGGTATCGTCGGCGCTACTTGGGAAGAGAGTCCCCAAGGCATCAATTGCGGCGGTTGGGGTTTGTACCTCAAGACCGAGGATCTAGCGAAAATGGGTCAGTTTTTCCTGCAAAAGGGAAAATGGAACGATAAGCAATTGCTTCCCGAAAGCTGGATAGAGGAAGCTACTACCTCCAAGATAGCCTCTTTGCCCGCTGGTATGAGACCGGAGAACTTGAAGATGAAACCGAAAGATAGCGACTGGTTACAAGGCTACGGTTACCAGATGTGGCGTTGCCGCCATAACGCCGTTCGTGCCGATGGAGCCAATGGACAATACATTATTATATTGCCCGAGCAAGATGCGGTAATCGCCATGACCGCGAATATCGGCGATATGCAGGCCGAGATCAACTTGATATGGAAATATATCTTGCCTGCCTTGAGATAGGAGATGTAGGCCCTACGTCCGGGAAACCAATAAGAGCCCCCGGACGTAAGCCTATGACTTGTTGGGCGTAAGCGAATGGTTTACGGTACGTAAGTCAATGGATTGCGGGAAAAACTCAATGATTCCCACCCCGTAAACCATTGGGTTACGAAAAAAGAAAAGCCTTCTGGTCACAGACCGGAAGGCTTTTCTTAGTTGCGGAGGCAAGACTCGAACTTACGACCTTTGGGTTATGAGCCCAACGAGCTACCACTGCTCCACTCCGCGATATAGTTGCTATCATTTCTTGATTGCGAGTGCAAAGGTAGGGATATTTTCTTACAAAACAAATTTATTGCAAGTTTTTTTTAATATACTTGGTAGATACGATCTTTTTTAAGTACTTTGCGCACAGTTTTAATCAAAATGTGCAATACAATGCCGATGACAGTTTCTAAAACACGTGACATGTTGGTGGATGTGGCCAGACAATTGTTTGCCCGCATGGGGGTTGATAACACGACGATGAACGATATTGCACAGGCATCTCGTAAGGGGAGACGTACGCTTTATACGTACTTTAAAAGCAAGAACGAGATCTATTTGGCGGTAGTGGAGTCGGAGCTGGACCAGCTTCATAAGATGCTGGTGGACGTGGCCAGCAAGGATCTGCCGGCGGACGAGAAGTTGCTGACGTTTATCTATAGCCGCTTGGACGCTGTAAAGGCGTTGGTATTTCGGAACGGTACGTTGCGAGCTACCTTCTTCCGTGATATATGGCGGGTGGAGAAGGTACGCAAGAGCTTCGACCTTCGGGAAGTGGAGATCATTAAGGGAATATTGGACGATGGCGTGAAGGAAGGTGTATTCAGCATGCCGGACACGGACATTACCGCCCTCGTGCTCCATCATGCCTTGAAAGGACTGGAGGTGCCCTATATCCGGGGGATCATGGGTGATAATATCAGCCAGCGGATTAAACGTAGAGACAATGTGATGAATTTAATATTCAACGGAATAAAGATTAAGTAAATCAAAGACACTAAGGATGTTTATTAATGCGACAGGGTTTTATGTGCCTGAAGAACGGGTAGATAACCAACATTTTCTTGAATTAAACGGGTTGACGAGTGAGTGGATTGAGCAACGGACGGGCATTCATACCCGCTCGAAAGCGAAAGAGGAAGAGAATATCAATACCATGAGCCTTGAGGCCGTGAAGGACGCTCTTCCCAAATTGCCTTACGATATCACGGAGGTAGACTTGATCGTCTCCGCTTCGTATTCTCCCTATGATACGGTTGCGACGGCCGCGCATACGGTTCAACATGAGTATACTATCGCTGACGCGAAAGCTTTATATCTATCCTCGGCTTGTTCTTCTTTCTTGAACGCCTTGGAGGTTGTGGAGGGATATTTCGCCATGGGGAAGGCTTCCAAGGCTTTGGTGCTTTCCGCTGATAAGAACTCCGCTTATTATAATGAGACAGACCCGAAGGCGGGCCATTTATGGGGTGATGCCGCCGCCGCTTTCTTTATCTCCAAGGAGCGGATCGGTGAGGGCGACGCCGAGATCGTAGAGGTTTACACGCAAGGTCTCGGCCATTTGTCGAAAGCGATGGAGGCGGTTCACTTGCGTCCTCGTGACGGCGGTATCTTGATGCCGGAGGGGCGTGACGTATTTATCCAAGCTTGTACCTATATGCCTAAGAATGTCCTTCATTTGTTGGAGAAGAACGGTTATACGCTGGATAACCTTACTTATTTCATCGGCCATCAGGCGAATATGCGTATCATGGCGAATATCGCCAAGCAATTGAACTTGCCGGACGAGAAATTTTTACACAATATCGAGGAGCTGGGAAATACGGGTTCCGTAAGCTCGGCCTTGGTATATGCCCAGAACGATAAGAATTTCAAGAAAGACGACTTGATCGCTATCACGGTATTCGGCGGTGGCTATTCAACGGGAGCTTGCTTGATTAAACATTGATATTAAAAAATTTGAGTAATATGAAACTATTAGAAGGTAAAGTGGCTGTCGTAACGGGTGCCGCTCGTGGTATTGGTAAGGCTATCGCCTTGAAGTTTGCCCAAGAGGGCGCTAACATCGCTTTCACGGATCTAGTGATCGATGAGAATGGCTTGGCTACACAGGCTGAGATCGAGGCCTTGGGTGTAAAGGCGAAAGGATACGCTTCCAACGCTGCTAACTTTGAGGAGACTCATAACGTCGTTGCCGAGATCGTGAAGGATTTCGGACGTATCGATATCTTGGTGAACAACGCCGGTATCACGAAAGACGGCTTGATGATGCGTATGAGCGAGGGACAATGGGACGCTGTGTTGAACGTGAACTTGAAGTCCGCTTTCAACTTTATCCACGCTTGTACCCCGGTCATGATGAAGCAACGTGCGGGTAGCATTATCAATATGTCTTCTGTCGTAGGTGTTCATGGTAACGCCGGACAAGCTAACTACTCCGCTTCCAAGGCCGGTATGATCGGCTTGGCTAAGTCTGTCGCTCAGGAGTTGGGTTCTCGTGGCATTCGTGCGAACGCTATCGCCCCGGGATTTATCATCACGGATATGACCGCCCAGTTGTCTGAGGAGGTACGTGCCGAGTGGTGCAAGAAGATTCCTTTGCGCCGTGGCGGTACGGTCGAGGATGTGGCTAATATCGCTACCTTCTTGGCTTCGGATATGTCTTCTTATGTATCCGGACAGGTTATTCAGGTTGACGGCGGTATGAACATGTAATATGGAGGTTATTTACGAGGATAATCATATTATAGCGGTAGATAAGACTTGTCGTGAGATCGTGCAAGGCGACAAGACGGGCGATAAGCCTCTTTCGGAGATGCTGAAGGCATGGCTGAAGGAGAAGTATTGCAAGCCCGGTAACGTTTTTGTCGGTGTCACGCACCGTCTGGATCGTCCGGTGAGCGGGGTCGTGATTTTCGCCAAGACGAGCAAGGCCCTCTCTCGCTTGAACGAGATGTTTCGTGTCGGTGAGGTGCGCAAGACGTATTGGGCGATCGTCAAGAACCGTCCCCCGCAGGATGAGGGTGAGTTGGTGGATTGGCTGGTGCGGAACGAGAAGCAAAATAAGAGTTACGCTTACGATACCGAGCGGCCGAATGCCAAGAAAGCCATCCTGCGTTATAAATTGATCGCCCATTCGGATAATTATTATCTGTTGGAGATCGATTTGAAGACGGGGCGGCACCATCAGATCCGCTGTCAGTTGGCGAAGATGGGATGTCCGATCAAGGGGGATCTGAAATATGGTTTCGATCGTTCCAATAAGGATGGGGGCATTAGCTTACACGCTCGTAGCGCGGAGTTTATCCATCCGGTTTCAAAAGAGAACGTGCGAATTGTCGCTCCCGTGCCGGATGATAATTTGTGGAAAGCGTTGTCGGTTGACCGATAATAATTGATATTGATAAAGATCTGATATATGTGGAATCCTTTCGGATGGAGAAAACGTTTCATTCGAAAGGATTTTGTTTTTAAAGTGTAGACTTACCCAGTAGGTGTGGATTTATTCCCCGGTTGGATACACCCTAATTTTAGTATAAATGTTAACATAAACGCTATACGATTTGTTATTAAGTGAAGTAATGTTAATTATCGGTCTCCTCGAGAAAAATGGAATGATTCTTTCTTTCTTTACATAACAAATGTGACATAAGTAATTTATATAGGTAGAATGAGCAGGAAAAGATTGGCAAAAGTACAGGTTATCTTGATAGCCCTTGTAGTAGCGATGACGGGTTGCCGCCATAAGGAAGAGCAGCAATTGCCCATCGTGATCGTAGACAAACCCTCAAAAGAAGACGTGCAGATTTATGGCGAGTACGTGGGACGTATCCGTGCCGCCAGCTTTGTCGAGGTACATGCCCGTGTGGAGGGATTCCTAGAGAAAATGTTGTTTGAGGAAGGTAAACGGGTGAAGCAGAATGAGCCCCTGTTTATGATTAATCCCGATAAATATCGTGCTAGGGTAGAGAAGGCGAAAGCCCAACTGAAGAAAAGCCAAGCCCAAGCGGCCAAGGCCCGGCGTGACGTGGAACGCCTGAAACCGTTGTACGAGCAACACGCCGCCAGCCAGCTGGATTTGGATAACGCCACGGCCGCTCTGGAAGACGCCGAGGCGAATATCGCCATGAGCAAGGCGGATCTGGATCAAGCGGAGATGGAGTTGAGCTATACGGTAGTGACCTCGCCGCTGTCCGGGTATATCAGTGAGCGTTTCGTGGATGTGGGCGCTTTGGTGGGCCCGGGTGTCAATTCGAAATTGGCGGCTGTCGTGAAGAGCGACACGGTATTGGTCGATTTTAAGATGACCGCCTTGGATTACCTGCGTGCCGAGCGTCGTAACGTGAAGTTTGGCGAGCGGGATACGACCCGTTCGTGGCAGCCTACCGTTACGGTTACTTTGGCGGACGACTCTGAATACCCGGTAAAAGGTATCGTGGACTTCGCCGATCCGCTGGTGGACCCGAAGACCGGTACGTTTGGCGTTCGTGCGGAACTATCCAACCCGAACCAGAAATTATTGCCCGGACAGTTCACGAAAGTGAAGCTCCTGCTGGATGTCCGAGAGCGTTCGATTGTCGTTCCCCGGAAAGCGCTCTCGATCGAGAAAGGAGGTGCGTTCATCTATATCATCCGTAGGGACGATATCGCCGAGAAGCGTTTCGTGCAGACCGGCCCGGAGATCGGCAACAAGGTCGTGATCGAACGAGGCTTGGGCGAGAACGAGCGAGTAGTGGTAGAGGGTTATCATAAATTGGTACCGGGCGTGAAGGTACATGCGGTAGAGGCCGGCGACGAGAAGGCTATCCAAGCGCTTAGAGAGGAGGAAGAACAATGAAACCGGGATTCTTTATAGACCGTCCTGTCTTTTCGACCGTCTTATCGATCCTGATCGTGATTGTCGGAATCATCGGATTGGCATTGTTGCCTGTGGACCAGTATCCGCAGATTACGCCCCCCGTGGTGAAGATCAGCGCCACGTATCCGGGAGCGAGCGCCCTGACAGTGTCTCAAGCGGTCGCTACCCCAATCGAGCAGGAGCTGAACGGTACGCCCGGCATGATTTATATGCAAAGTAGTAGCTCGAACTCGGGTAGCTTGAATATTACGGTGACCTTCGATGTATCCGCCGACGCGGACTTGGCGGCTGTCGAGATCCAGAACCGTGTGAAACTGGCCGAGAGCCGTTTGCCCGCCGAGGTGATCCAGAATGGTATCACGATCGAGAAGCAGGCACCCAGCCAGTTGATGACCTTGAGCTTGATGTCCGACGATCCGAAGTTCGACGAGATCTATCTGAGTAACTTCGCCACGATCAACGTGTTGGACGTATTGCGCCGTATCCCGGGCGTAGGCCGTGTATCGAATATCGGTAGCCGTTATTACGGTATGCAGATCTGGGTGTATCCGGATCGGTTGGCCAATATGGGATTGACGGTAAAGGACTTGCAGGATGCCTTGAAAGACCAGAACCGGGAATCGGCGGCGGGCGAGCTGGGTAAGCAACCTGTGCTGGACGTGGATGTCACCTTGCCTATCACGGCCCCGGGACGTTTGTCCACCGTGAAGGAGTTTGAGGATATCGTGGTGCGGGCGAACCCGGATGGCTCGATCGTCCGGATGAGCGACGTGGCCCGGGTATCGCTGGAGGCTTCCTCGTATTCTACGGAGAGTGGGATCAACGGGAAGAACGCCGCTATCTTGGGTATCTATATGTTGCCGGGAGCGAACGCTCTGGAGGTCGCCACGAAGGTGAAAGAGGCGATGAAGGATATCAGCAAGAACTTTCCGGAAGGCTTGGAGTATAATTTCCCGTTTGATATGACGGAATATATCTCCCAATCCGTGCATGAGGTGTATAAGACCTTGTTCGAGGCCCTCTTCTTGGTCGTTCTCGTGGTGTTCCTCTCGTTGCAGAACTGGCGTGCGGCCTTGATCCCGACGATCGCTGTCCCGATCTCCTTGATCGGTACGTTCGGTTTCATGTTGATCTTCGGCTTCTCGTTGAATATGCTAACCTTGCTGGGATTGATCTTGGCGATCGGTATCGTGGTGGACGACGCTATCGTGGTGGTGGAGAACGTGGAGCGTATCATGGCCGAGGAACGTGTGACCGCCCGTGAGGCTACGCATAAGGCGATGCGGGAATTATCCGGTGCCTTGATCGCTACCTCCATGGTATTGGCCGCCGTGTTCGTGCCGGTGAGTTTCTTGGGGGGTATCACGGGGCAGTTGTACCGTCAGTTCTCCGTCACGATCGTGGTTTCCGTGTTGCTGTCCACGGTAGTGGCCTTGACGTTGAGTCCGGCGATGTGCGCCATCATCTTGCGTCCGTCTCATAAGAAGAAAGCGTTTATTTTCCGTAAGATCAATCTGTGGTTGGCGAAAGGAAATAAGAAATATACGAAGTTGTTGCGTATCTCCATCGCTAATCCCCGCCGTATCTTGGCAGGGTTCGGGATGGTGCTGGTGGCTATCTTCGTCTTGAACCGGGTGTTGCCTACCAGCTTTATCCCGGAGGAGGATCAAGGATTCTTCACCGTAGAGCTGGAGATGCCCGAGGGTACTACCTTGGAGCGTACACGTGCCGTGACAGACCGTGCGATCGAGTTCCTCGACCATCATCCGGCCGTGGCCTACGTACAGAACGTAACCGGTAGCAGTCCCCGTGTCGGTACGAACCAAGGGCGTGCCACGCTGACGGTGATCCTAAAACCGTGGGAAGAGCGTAAATCCTCCGGTATGAAGGTAGAGGACGTGATGGCCGATGCCCGCCGGGAATTCTATTATTACCCCGAGGCTAAGTCGTACGTGAACCGTCCGCCGGTAATCCCGGGCTTGGGCGAGAGCGGTGGCTTGGAGATGCAGTTGGAGGCTAGGGGAGACGCTAGCTGGGATAATCTGGTAAGCGCCACGGATACCTTCCTGTATTACGCCTCGCAGGCGCCGGAGCTTCAAGGCGTGTCTTCCGCCATGCAGAGCGAGATCCCGCAGTTGTATTTCGACGTGGATCGTGACCGGGCGAAGTTCCTCGGCATCCCTTTGTCCGATATCTTCTCGACCATGAAAGCTTATCTGGGCTCTGTGTACGTGAACGACTTCAATATGTTCAACCGTATTTACCGTGTATATATCCAAGCGGAGGCGCCTTACCGGGCTACCCGGGATAATCTGGATTTGTTCTTCGTCCGCAGTAAGGATGGGGCGATGGTTCCATTGACTGCCTTGGGCACGACCCAATATACGACCGGTCCGGGAACGATCAAGCGTTTCAATATGTTCACCACGGCCTCGATCAACGCCGTAGCCGCTCCGGGATATAGTACGGGTGAGGCGATGGCTGCGATGGAACGGATCGCTAGGGAGCATCTGCCCGAGAATATCGGTCTGGAGTGGAGCGGTCTTTCCTATCAAGAGAAACAGGCCGGTGGGCAGACTGGTTTTGTCTTGGCGTTGGTCTTCTTGTTTGTCTTCTTGTTCTTGGCGGCTCAGTATGAGAGCTGGATCGTGCCGATCGCCGTATTGCTTTCCTTGCCGGTAGCTACGCTGGGCGCCTACTTGGGCATCTGGGCGACAGGGTTGGAGAACGATATTTATTATCAGATCGGTCTGGTAACCTTGATCGGTTTGGCGGCGAAGAACGCTATCTTGATCGTTGAGTTCGCCAAGGTACAGGTGGATAACGGGGTAGATGTGGTGAGAGCCGCTATCCATGCCGCCCAGATGCGTTTCCGCCCGATCTTGATGACCTCGTTGGCCTTCGTGTTGGGTATGCTTCCGATGGTGTTAGCCAGCGGACCGGGCTCAGCTTCCCGCCATAGTATCGGTACGGGCGTGTTCTTCGGTATGCTGGTGGCGATTACGGTAGGTATCGTGTTGGTTCCCTTCTTCTTTGTTTTGATCTATAAGATAAAGGGAAAGATGCGTATGGAACGTATCGCTCAAAAGAAAGAAGTGGTAACCTCTATTTTAAAGAGACACAAAAACGGAAAATTATGATGACAAAGAATTTCTATATAGCCGCTTTCGTCGTTTCTATGCTGGCGTTCTCTTCCTGCAAGATCGGAAAGCGGTACGTACGTCCGGAGTTGAACCTGCCGGACCGGATCGAGGCTTATACGGATACGACCGATACGGCATCCGTGGAGAATATCCCATGGGAGAGCCTTTACGCCGATGAGGCCTTGAAGGATCTGATCAGAAAGGCGCTGGATAATAATAAGGATATGAAGATCGCCGCCGCCAAGGTGAAGGAGATGATCGCCGCCAAGCGGATCTCTTTCGCGAGTATGCTGCCGGAGGTGGGAGCGAATATCTATGCGCAAAAGGAACGCTTGAATTATGGAGGGGATAACCCAAAGCCCGATCCAGAATTTGGGGCGAAGCTGACTTTGTCTTGGGAATTAGATTTATGGGGCAACCTTCGCTGGGCGAATGAGGCAGCCATCGCTTCCTATATGGAGACCGTGGAAGGACAACGTGCCTTGCGATTGACCATCATCGCCGAGGTTGCCGCCAATTATTATCAACTTTGCGCCTTGGACCAAGAGTTGTCGATCGTACAGCAAACTTTGGACGCACGCCGTGAGGGTGTTCGCTTGGCGAAGCTTCGCTATGAGGGCGGACTTACTTCCGAGACGGCTTACAACCAAGCCCAAGTGGAGTTGGCCCGTACCGAGACCTTGATCCCCTCGCTGGAGCGTCAGATCAAGATCAAGGAAAGCGACCTCAGCACGTTGTTGGGCGAGTATACGGATGATATCCCCCGTGGTCTTTCCTTGAGCGACCAGCACTTGCCGGATGCCTTACCGATCGGCTTACCGTCTTCTTTGCTGGAGCGCCGACCGGACATGCGTCAAGCGGAGTTTAAGCTTCGGGCGGCGAACGCTCAGGTAGGTGTGGCGCAAACGGACTTATTCCCGAAGATCCGTTTGACAAGTAATTACGGTTTCGAGAGCGATGAGTTAAGCAGCATCTTGAAGAGTCCGGCTGGTTTTATCGCCGGAAGCCTGTTGCAGCCGATCTTCGCCATGGGGAAGAACAAGGCGAAAGTGAAAGCGGCGAAGGCTCGTTACGAGCAAGAGGTCTATAGTTATGAAAAGAGCGTATTAGGCGCTTTCAAGGAGGTGAACAACGCTATCGTGACCGTCCGCAAGGTGAAGGAGATCCGTGCTTCCCGCATGAATCTGGAAGCCTCCGCCAGTAAATATCTGGAACTCGCCCAACTGCAATACATCAACGGTGTCATCAGCTACATGGACGTATTGGATGCCCAGCGTGGTTTGCTGGACGCCCAGATCGGTTTGAACAATGCCGTGCTGGATGAGTTGCTGTCGGTGGTATACCTGTATAAGGCTTTAGGGGGAGGGTTCTAATCCTTATACCTAAAGCAGATATATGGATATCAATCTATAAACCAATGGACTCCATCCTATAACTCAATGGAATACGAACAAGATCCCATTGAGTTATAGGATGGAGTCCATTGGTTTTCTTATTTATAATAACCATTAAATAATGAGATATTTACGAGTTTTTCGAACAAATCTTTGCGTAGCCATTAAAAATTCCCTATATTGCGCAAGGTGAATGTTATTTGCCTTTATCCTTAAATTTAAACTAAAAGAAAAGACTATTATGAGACAGAGCTTGATAGCGGCGGGAATGTTTTTATTAACGGGAGGTATGGTTGGTTGCGGTACCTCTTCTACCCAAGAGAAAGAGGATCTTATCGTGGTGGACGTATCGAAGGATTATCCCAAAAAGGAACTGATCTTGCAAGATCTTTTTGACGTGGAATATATTCCGTTGGAGACTACGGACGAGTTCGTGACGCTAGGCTGGTTGCAAGCGATCGGGAAGGATGTGATGATCATACGGAATATGTTTGCTGCCGATGGTGACATTTTTATTTACGACCGGAAAGGTAAGGCTATTCGGCATATCAATCGGAAAGGGCAGGGGAACGAGGAGTATGCCGCAACGAATGGCATCTATCTGGACGATGAGAAAGGAGAACTGTTTGTTGGTAATCTGCGGCAAAGAAAGATAATGACTTATGACTTGTTTGGGAATTTCAAGCGAAGCTTCACGTTCAAGGAAGGAGAAGACGAGGATACGAAATCATGGGTTTATTATAAAGCGATCTTCAATTTTGACAGGGATCACTTCATCTGCCAAGATGCTAGTAGTGGGCGTAATTTCAATGGGGCTTATCAGGATCTTGAGCCTAGGAATATATTCCTGATAGTATCCAAGCAAGATGGGAGTGTGGTAGAAGAAATAAAAGTCCCTTTTGAGAAAAAGGTGTCGCAAGTATTGTTCGACGAAAAGGGCATAGGTATGGTTAATAACCCTTGTATCGTCCCTTACGAGGATCGTTGGCTACTTACGGAGCCATCTTGCGATACGGTCTACACCTACTCGTCCGCCGAGGGATTAAAGCCTTTTATCGTAAGGACTCCCTCTATTCAATCCATGAGCCCGGAGATCTTTCTTTTCCCGGGTGTGGTTACGGATCGTTATTGTTTTATGCAGACCGTAAAGAAAGAGTTGAACTTGGCGATGATGGATACCTACTATCGGTTGATGAGAACCGATTTGGTGTACGACAGGGAAACAAAGGAAGTATCTGAGTATGTCCTGTATAACGATGATTTCACGAAAGAGGTACCGATCGCCAACCTCGTGGACGAGATTTTCGACCTCACGGTCTTCAATAACGACGAGATCGCCTTCACGTGGCGGATAAATACCCCCGAACTTGTCGAGGCCTATCAAGAAGGACACCTCAAAGGCAAGCTAAAGGAGATCGCCGCGGGTATGCATGAGGAGGATAACCCGGTGATCATGGTGGCGAAGTATAAGCGATAATGAGAAAATTCTCATTATCTTTGCGCTCATATAAAATCAGAGATAGAAAATGCCATTAAATTTACAAAAGAACTTACCGGCTATCGAGCTGCTGAAGAAGGAACATATCTTCGTGATGGATTCCTTGCGTGCGTCGGAGCAGGATATCCGCCCCCTTCGGGTAGTCGTATTGAATTTGATGCCCCTTAAGATAACGACCGAGACGGACTTGGTTCGCCTCCTCAGTAATACACCCCTGCAAGTGGAACTTGATTTCATGAAGATCAAGGGACATACGCCGAAGAATACGCCCATCGAGCATATGCAAGAATTTTATAAGGATTTCGATGAGATGGCGGATGATTTCTACGACGGGATGATCGTGACGGGCGCTCCCGTGGAGCAGATGCCTTTCGAGGAAGTTAGTTATTGGGAGGAGATCACGCAGATATTCGATTGGGCCCGTACGCACGTTACCTCCACGCTCTATATCTGCTGGGCGGCGCAAGCGGGGCTATACCATTTCTATGGGGTGCCTAAATATGATTTGCCGGCCAAGATGTTCGGTGTCTTCCGTCATTCGCTCCGGGAACCGTTTGTTCCGATCTTCCGGGGGTTCGATGACGAGTTCTTCGTGCCTCATAGCCGTCATACCGAGATTCGCCGGGAGGATATCATGAAGGTGCCCGAGCTCACCTTATTGTCCGAGAGCGAGGAATCCGGCGTCTATATGGCGATGGCTCGTGGCGGACGGGAATTCTTCATCACCGGCCATTCCGAGTATTCGCCCTATACGCTGAATGATGAGTATATGCGTGATTTGGGGAAGGGATTGCCCATCAACAAGCCTCGTAATTATTACCGGAATAACGATCCGGCGCAAGGTCCGGTGGTACGTTGGCGGGGGCACGCGAACCTGCTGTTCACCAATTGGCTGAACTACTACGTATACCAAGAGACCCCGTTCCGCCGGGAAGATATTAAAAAACTAGGAAGCTTGTAAATGAGAAAAGAACCCCGTTCGATAGAACTGTTATCTCCCGCTAAGGATCTGATTTGCGGCAGGGAGGCGATTAACCATGGTGCCGATGCCGTGTATATCGGTGCCCCGAAGTTCGGAGCCCGTGCCGCTGCCGGTAATACGCTGGACGATATACGGCAGCTTTGCGATTACGCCCATCTCTATTCGGCTCGTATTTACGTGGCCTTGAACACTATCTTGAAAGAAGAGGAGCTGGCAGAGGCCGAGCAAATGATCTGGCAGCTTTACGAGGCCGGGGCAGATGCCTTGATCGTTCAAGACATGGGTATCACCCAGTTGAACCTTCCGCCCATCCCCTTGCACGCCAGTACGCAAACGGATAACCGTACGCCGGAGAAGGTGAGATTCCTGCAAGAGGCAGGTTTCACGCAAGTCGTATTGGCGAGAGAGCTATCACTGAACCAGATACGGGAGATCGCCGAGCGAACGACCGTGCCTCTGGAGGTCTTCGTGCACGGGGCGCTGTGCGTAAGCTATAGCGGCCAGTGTTACCTGAGCGCCGCCTTGAGCGGACGAAGCGCCAACCGGGGGGAATGCGCCCAGTATTGCCGCCTGCCTTATAGCTTGATCGATGCGGATGGGAAGGAGATCGTATCGGGTAAACATCTCCTATCCTTGAAAGATATGAACCGAGGGGAATACTTAGAGGAGCTGTTGGATGCCGGTGTCTCTTCCTTGAAGATCGAGGGTCGTTTGAAGGATGTATCTTACGTGAAAAACGTAACGGCTTGGTATCGGAAGAAACTGGACGCTATCTTGGCTCGTCGGCCGGAATACCGTCGTGCCTCGGCCGGGCATAGCACTTACACATTCCAGCCTGTGGCGGAGAAAAGCTTCAACCGGGGTTTCACGCCTTTCTTATGGAAGGAGCGCACGAAGGATATCACCAGCTTTGATACGCCTAAGTCCTTGGGTGAACCGGTGGGTACGGTGAAGGAACTGAAAGGAAACTCTTTCACGATCGCCGGACTGAAACAATTGAATAACGGAGACGGGCTTACCTTCTTCAACGAGAAAGGGGAGTTGGAGGGTTTCCGGGTAAACCGTGTGGAGGCGAACCGAATCTTTACGCTGGATCGCCCGGCGATCCGTCCGAAGATGCCTTTGTACCGGAATTTCGATCAAGAGTTTGATAAACTGCTATCCAAGCCATCCGCCGAGCGGAAACTCTCTGTCCGGATGGAATTTCAAGATAACGCCTTTGGCTTCACGTTAAGTATGGCGGACGAGACAGGAGCCCGTATCATGCTCACCAAGCCGTTCGAGAAAGAACCGGCCCGGAGGGAGCAGGCGGAGAATATCCGTACCCAGCTCTCTAAGTTGGGGAACACGCCTTTCGAGGCGGAGGAAGTTGCCGTGGCGATGTCCGATAACTGGTTTGTCCCTTCTTCTTTATTGGCCGAGATGCGTAGGCTAGGGGTGGAGAGGCTTATCTCTACCCGGCGGATTCGTTACCGCAGGGAAGAGGCTCGTCCGTTTAAGCCGTGTGTAGGCGAGACTCCGGAAGCCCCTTTCCCCGAGAAGTGTCTGACCTATTTAGGGAATGTATCCAATAGCAAGGCTGGTGCCTTTTATAAGGCGCATGGCGTGACTGCCGTGGAAGACGCTTTCGAGTTGTCTCCCCGGAAGGATGTCCCTTTGATGTTCACGAAACATTGCCTGCGGTACAGTATGGGATGGTGCCCTACTTACCAGAAGCAGAAGTCTCCCTATAAGGAGCCTTACTTCCTGCGCTATAAGGAAACGCTCTTGCGTTTGTGCTTCGACTGCAAGAATTGCCAGATGTTGATCTATGCGGAGGAATAACGGGCTTTGTAACTACTTAATCCGATAAATAAAACAGGTATGAAACGACAAATTTTCTCGCTGTTCCTGCTCTTGCTCACGTTGGTAGCTTGTGGGGATAAGCCTTTGGACCCGAATAAACCCGTATATGTGAAAATCAAGACGACGATGGGAGACGTCACCGTCCTGCTATACGACGACACGCCTCTTCACCGGGATAACTTCATCAAGCTCTGTCAGTCGAACGAGTATGAGGGTATGCTTTTCCACCGTGTTATCAAGGAGTTTGTCGTGCAAGGTGGTGATCCGGAGAGTAAAGCGCATGAGCCGGGTGCCTTGTATGGGGATGGCGATGGTGGTTATACCGTTCCCGCTGAGATATTACCTAATCATTTTAATAAGAAAGGCGCTTTGATCGACGCGAAAGAGATCGATGCCGTGAATCCGGAACGTGCTTCCGCCGGTACGCAGTTCTGTTTTGTGCAAGGGAAAGTCTTGGACGACAAGGAGCTTGCGGAGAAAGAGGCTCGTATCAACGAGATCCGCCGCAACTGGTTGTACTATAAATTCCGGGATGAGCTGAAAAAGCAAGATCCTTCCTTGGCCGCCGATTCCTTGGAGAATGAGTTACATGCCCGTGCGTCCATCTTGGTGGAAGATACGTTGGCGGTATTAGGCCCGGTAGTGATCCCGGCCGAACGGCGTGAGATTTATAAGACGATCGGTGGCGTTCCGCATCTGGATGGCTCGGTAACGATCTTTGGCGAGGTAGTGGAAGGCTTCGATATCGTAGAGAAGATCTCCGTGGTAAAGACGGATAAGAACGATCGTCCTTTACACGACGTGATGATTAAATCGACGAAGGTTTTCCAGAAATAATAACAATGCCTATTATAAGGAGGTAACGATGCCCATTGTAAGCTCCTTATAATGGGCATCGTAAACACTTTAGAATGGGCATTGTTAAAACCCTCGGATAGCTCTTGTTATACGAGGCTGATCGCTAGCTTGTTATACTAAAAGTATCATCAATCATATTTGGCTCTCGAGCCATTCCAGATACTTCTTTACTCCCTCCGTATCTTCCGCCTCGGGGCTCCAAGGCGCTAGGTTCTCCGGTGCTAGCGGCGCGAACGGCCCTTGCTTTATCTCATAAATAACCGATCCGGATTCCAGTACCAGAAGCCCGTGCCATATCCCTGCCTTGATCTCCGCTCCATAAGCGCCTTCCTTTGGATTCAGTATCGTTTTCTCCGTGATATTCCCTTCCTCGTCAAACAAGAATACCGCTACCTTCCCACGCAGCAGCAAGAATATCTCGTCTTTCGCCGGATTTAAATGCCGGTGCGGACGCAAATACGTACCGGGCTCCATGGCATTCAGTAACCGATTGATCGGATCATCCAATTTCTCATGGAAATTATAGTTCATTCGCAGGCGGGGAGACTGCAAGGCTTTGGCCTGGGTCTCGTCGAGTAATTGTTCGTTGATTATCTTCATCTCTGTATCTTATTGTATTTCTGAGCTACGAATATACGAAATATTTATTGGTCAATGCTTGATATTCCTTATCTTTGCGCCTTGATGATACATATTCTTGAGTCTGAAAATTAAATATTTATGTTATTTAATTCCATAGAGTTCCTTATATTCCTGCCATTGGTTTTCTTTGGTTACTGGTTTGTTTTCAAGTCTTTGCGGTGGCAAAATCTATTTGTGGTAGCTGTTAGTTACCTGTTCTACGGATGGTGGGACTGGCGCTTTTTGCTGCTGATCCTGTTTACGTCGTTATGCAGTTACTTGAGTGGAGTCTATTTGGAGAAATGCGCTGGCAACCGGTTGGTCCAAAAGTGGATAAGTGCCGGTAATATTTTACTGAACCTTTCGATCTTGGGCGTATTTAAGTACTTTGATTTTTTTACCGAGAATTTGGTAAATGTCCTTCACCTATTGGGCTGGGATGCCGATTACGTGACGTTGAATATCTTGCTCCCTGTCGGGATCAGTTTTTATACGTTTCAGGCTTTGAGCTATACGATTGATGTTTACCAAGGTAAAATCAAGGCGACTCATGATATCGTGGCATTCTTCGCTTATATCAGTTTCTTCCCCCAATTAGTGGCGGGCCCGATAGAACGGGCTACCCATTTGTTACCTCAGTTTCTCCGGCCTCGTAATTTCGATTGTGATCTGGCGTTGGATGGTATACGCCAGATGCTTTGGGGATTTTTCAAGAAAGTGGTGGTTGCCGATAACTGCGCTTTGTTCGTGAACGGTGTGTTTGAGAATTACCAGACGTTGGATGGGAGTACCTTGTTTCTGGGGGCTTTCTTCTTTACGATACAGATTTACGGGGATTTTTCCGGATATTCGGATATAGCGATCGGCTGTGCCCGGTTGTTTGGCATAGACCTTATGCAGAACTTTAAGTATCCTTATTTCTCCCGGGATATAGCGGAGTTTTGGCGGCGTTGGCATATCTCTTTGACGACTTGGTTCCGGGATTATATCTATATACCCCTAGGGGGAAGCCGGGCAGGGAAATGGAAGAGCTTCCGGAATACCCTTGTTATTTTCTTGGTAAGTGGGTTCTGGCACGGGGCTAACTGGACGTTTGTGGCATGGGGAGCGTATCATGCATTGTTGTTTCTGCCATTGTTATTGTTGGGTCAAAATAGGAGGTATAGAGATTCCGTGGCGGAAAACAGTTTCCTCCCCTCTGTGAAGGAATTGACACAGATGGGAGCTACGTTTTTGCTGGTCTTATTGGGATGGATTCTGTTCCGGTCGGAAGATATATCCCAAGCGGCTGTGTATCTCGAGCGGATGTTCAATGTCTCGTTATTCTCGGCTCCTCAGCTTGTGGGCTTGGGATTCGGGCAACTCCTGCTGAAGAAATGTTTCTTTTTCACGGCTCTTATGTTCGTCGTGGAATGGATCGGCCGAAAACAGGCGCATGGGTTGATGATAGAGGACCTGAGCCTTCCGGTTCGGTATGTTATCTATACGGTATTGCTGATTATCATCTATGGTTTCGACGCCAGTAATCCACAAGGTTTCATTTATTTTCAATTCTGATAAGTATGAGAAGGTTCTTTATTGCTATATTCTGGTATTTAGGGGTGGTAGGATGTTTAGGGTTGCTTAGTTGCCTGCTGATCCGCTCTTATTTTCATATAAGCGTACCCAGCCTCAAAAGTGATCCGGAAGTGGAGGTATTGATTTTGGGCGATTCCCATCCTTTACATTCGATATCCGCCGATATGCTGGGGAAATCGAGGAATGACGCTAAATCCAGTGAGAATTATTTCAATACCTATATCGATTTATGCTTGAAAGCGCCTTACCTTCCCCATTTGAAAACCGTGATATTGGGGTTTGGTTACCACACGTTTACCGTGGCCGATGATTCCTATCAAGATGAGTTTCCTGCCTATATGTCTATTTATCCCCATCTAAAGGAGCGGGAGGATTTGCGACTTTTGGTACAGGAGGCTGTTTCGCCGGTAACCCGTAAGGAGGTCATGTATTCGTATGAGTTTGGCGTTCCGTTCAAGAATTGCGTAGCTGAGATTAAAAGGAATGTGATCGAGCGTATTTTCACGGGGGCGACCGGGGGAACACTAGACGTTATTATCGATCGTCATTACTATGATGATAAGGGTGCTTATTTATTGCCATCCTCATTTCAACAAGAGATGTTGGGGCGAATCGTAGAGGAATGTAAGAAGCGGGATCTGTCTCTTATTTTGTACAATGCCCCTGTTTCCACGGAATATATGGAACGGGTTCCTTCGAGTTATCGAGAATTGACGGATTCTTTGGCTCGGGAATACGTGGATGATAAAACGGTCTTTTATTTGAATTATACGGCTGTACCGTTACCTGATTCTTGCTATAGGGACGCTGATCATTTGAATGAAATCGGTATCCATAGATTTACCCCGTTGTTAAAAGATACCTTGACTTGTTTGGGGGTAATTTCGGAATAGTTTTCGTATATTTGTAGAATAAACGATCGAATTAAATATACCACATGAAAGGAAACCCGCTTTATATCCTGCTTTGGCTATTCCTTATTCTTTGCTTTGCCTGTTCGCCCGGTAAAAAAGAAAAGAAATATGTCATCGGTGTATCTCAATGCTCGATGACGGATATTTGGCGTCAATCCATGATACGTGATATGGAAGTAGAGGCTTTAAATCATCCGGAGATCGAGTTGGTCGTAATGGATGCTAGTCAGGATAATGATACTCAGATCAGCCAGATAAAAGGTTTTATCAAGAAAAAGGTGGATTTGCTGATTATATCGTCGAATGAGACCGAGCCTGTTACGCCTGTCGCTGTTGAGGCGTACAGGGCTGGTATTCCCACTATCATATTGGACCGGAAAATTAATAGCGATGAATATACGACGTATATTGGAGCGGATAATTACGAGATCGGTCGTTCGATCGGAATGTACATCAGCTCCTTGATCAAGGGGGAGACAACGATTTTAGAGATATGGGGACGAAGAGGCTCTTCCTCCGCTACAGAAAGACATCAAGGTTTTGTCGATGCGATGTCTATTGATCCGAATGTGAAGATCCGGGAGTTGGATGGGTATTGGTATAAGGAGAATGCCTATGAGGAAGTCTTGAAGCTGGATTCCATAGAGGATGTCGATATCGTTTTCGCTCATAATGATATGATGGCCTTAGGGGCCCGTGAGGCGATTGAGGAGCGAGATTCGTCGCTGGTGGGGCACGTGGAATTTATAGGCGTGGATGGACTCTTGGGAGGAGGCTTGGGCGTGGAGGCGGTTGCGCAGGGTAAGTTGGATGCCTCTTTTTATTATCCGACAGGTGGTGGGGTGGCTATTAAGGTAGCATGGCAGATCTTAAGCGGACAAGCTTATACGAAAAAGTATGCGTTAAGCACCGCTATGATCGATAAGACCAACGCCGGTACCCTTTATTTACAATCAGACCGGTTGGTAGAATATCAACGCCAGATCGAGAAACAGCGTGCGAATTTGTCGCAATTGCTCTCGAAATATAACTTTCTTTATAGTTCCTTGATTATTATCTTGATATTGGCGCTTTTGTTGGGTGGTTCCGCTATTTACACGGTTTATATTAATCGTAAAGTGCGCCAGAAGAATCATTTGTTGAATGAGAGAAATCGTTTGGTACAACAACAGAAAGAGGAACTCTCGGTAGCGAACCAGCGTATCGAGCAAGTCACGACACAGAAATTGCAGTTCTTTACGAATGTATCTCACGAGATAAAGACTCCTTTGACCTTGATTCTAGGGCCTCTGAACAAGATGGCGCAAGATGCCCCGGCAGGCGCTTTCGCGGATGATATCCGCATCGTTAAGAAGAATGCGGAACGCTTGAAACGTGTGATCGACCAATTGCTGGATTTCCGGAAGATAGAGAATAATAAGATGGGATTGCGGGTTACTAAGATGGATTTGGTCTTTTTAATCCAAGAGGTGAAATCTTATTTTAATACTCTGGCCCAGAGTAAGCGAATTGATTATACCTTCCTGCATGAAATGAATTCTCTTTTTGTTTGGGTGGATACGGACAAAATGGAGAAGATATTAACGAACTTGCTTTCGAACGCTTTTAAGTTTACCCCGGAGCAGGGGAAGATTACGATTCGTTTGCGGGAGGAGGAGACGGAGGTTGTCTTATCGGTGGAAGATAATGGAGAGGGTATTCCCCCGGAAAACCTAGCCTCCGTATTCGAGCGCTTTTTTACAAGCGGGCAAAGCTATGCTCCGGGAACGGGTATCGGACTGCATCTGACACGGGAATTTGTCCTTATGCATAAAGGCTCGATCCACGTGGAAAGCGAGCAAGGCGAACGGACAGTGTTTACCGTTCAGATCCCGAAAGGTAAATCTCATTTTGATGAATCTTGTGTCTTTCTGTCGAATGCGACAGAATCGTCCTCTGGTGTAGCGCATTTGGATATATCCCAAGTTCAAGAAACGTTGAATAAGAAATATGATTATATGATCTTGATCGTTGAGGATGATTGGGATATTCGCGCTTATTTACAGCATGAGTTGTCCGGGAATTTTAATGTACTTGTAGCGGAGAATGGTGCCAAGGCCTTGGATATTCTATTGAAGGAAAATGTATCACTGGTCGTCAGTGACGTGATGATGCCGGAGATGAATGGCTTCGAGCTTTGCCGCCGGGTTAAGTCGGATATGGCCCTCAGTCATATCCCGGTAATCTTGCTTACGGCTCTTTCGGATGACAGTCAACGCTTGTATGGATTTGAGGGGGGAGCGGATGAATATATCCAGAAACCGTTCAATATCGAGATCGTGAAATTACGTATCATTAAATTGTTGGAAGAACGTAATCGTTTGCGAGAGGTTTTCTTGAAAGAGTCTCAATCGCCTGCGGGACTTTCCATCGAGACAAAAGGGAAGGTAGAGAGTCTGGATGATTTGTTTATGCGTAAGTTTATCGCTTTGATAGAGGAGAATTATAGCGATCCCGATTTCAGTATAGAGAAAGGCAGTGAGAAACTGGGCCTGTCTCGTGTGCATTTATATCGAAAGGTGAAGGAGTTGTCCGGGATTACCCCTACGGACTTTTTGCGTAACTATCGTTTGAAAAAGGCATCCGCCCTATTGAAGCAGCGATCCGGAACGATTAGCGAGGTTGCTTATGCCACGGGATTCGGCTCGCCGGCCTATTTCTCCAAATGCTTTAAAGCGGTTTATAATATAACGCCAACCGAGTTTATAGAGTCTTTGTAAGGATGCTGCTTGTACAGATGTTACATACGGGTAACGTCTGTTATTGTCCCTTGAAAATAAATCTTTTATGTAACTTGTGTGATTTATCTTGTAGCTATAGTTATCGTTGTATTTATAACGATGATATACTTTTGCGGTGTCGATAAGTACGAAAGTTGTTTTTAATAGAAAGACCATGGAACAGGTGACTGAATCAAGACGTAAACCAATTGTCGTTGGGATTGGAGAATTATTATGGGATATGCTTCCTTCCGGGAAAAAGGCTGGGGGGGCCCCGATTAATTTTGTCTATCATGCGTCTTGCCTAGGTGCTGAGGGATATGCTATCAGCGCTGTCGGAGATGATGAGTTGGGTAAAGAGATCGTTGATGAGTTGGATAAGAATCATATCCAGCATTTGATCGAGAAAGTGCCTTACCCGACGGGAACCGTTCAGGTAGAGTTACGAGAAGGTATCCCTACTTATACGATTCATGAGCGAGTGGCTTGGGATCATATATCGCCTACATCCGATGCGATTGATTTGGCGGAGAAAGCGGACGCTATTTGTTTCGGTACATTAGCCCAGCGTTCCCGTCAGTCCCGGGAGACGATACAAGCGATCTCGTCGTTTGCGCCGAAAGACGCTTATCGTTTGCTGGATATCAATCTTCGCCAGCGATACTATGATAAGGAGTTGATCGAGGAGTCTTTGTACTTAGCGAATGTGTTGAAGGTGAATGATGAGGAGTTTAACGTTCTTCGGGACTTATTCGGCTTGAATGGAACTGAGAGGGAAGTGGCTTTATGGTTTATTGAGAAATACGGCCTTCGGATGTTTGTCTTGACTGCGGGGAGCTCCCATAGTACGATTTATACGAGAGAGGAGATCTCTACGTTGCCCACGCCGGAGGTCACGGTGGCGGATACGGTCGGGGCGGGGGATGCTTTTTCGGGGGCTCTAATCATTTCGCTCTTAAAGGGGAAGTCCTTAAGCGAGGCCCATCATTTCGCTGTAAAGACAGCGGCTTTCGTTTGTACGAAAGAAGGTGCGTGGCCGGTTTATGAAGAGTAATTCGTTTATATCATATGTGTTTAGATGTTTTGAGTTTATACAATTTCGAATAGGTATTACGTTTTTAAGGTAAAAAGGTTGTTAGGATATAAGAAGAGAAAGGCAAAAAGAAAAAGATGGTTTTTGTTTTAGGTTAAGTTAGATTAGATTGGTGAAAAGTGGCTCGGCTGTTGAAGTCGGGCTATTTTTATGTCCTTATGTTTCCTTCAAATAGAATGGTCTCGATAACCTGCAAGATTCTTCTTACAGGCTAACGAGACCTTCCGCTTTTATCTTTTCTGATAGCTTACAATTAATAAGCTCTCTCCAATAACCAAGCATCTTGGAAGTTAGGAGCGTATTTCGCCTTGATGGCGTCACGGCTATCGGCGGCGTCCGCTTTATTGTCGAAGCTAGCGACGATCACACGCAACATCCCTTGCTCGTTCTCGCCCAACACTGCGTTGTAACCATCATTCTGCATACGTTCTTTTAATGCGTAAGCGTTTGTCTTGTTCTTGAAACTACCGACAACGACGCTATAACGTTTCAGACGGCTGGCGTCCTCACCTTGAGCGGCGTTGATTTTTTCCGTACGAGTGGTAGCCGTAGAGGTTCTGGGTTTTGAGACAGGAGCGACCTCAACAACTTCTTCCTCTTGTTCTACAACCTCAACAGGAGCTGTCGACTCTTTTTCTTTGGCCTGTTCGTAAGCAGCCTTGTACGCGCTCTGTTTAGGTTTACATGAGCCGAGTGCTAATACCATACATACAGCGGCTCCAAATAACCAAATCTTATTCATACTGTTCAGTTCTTATAATTAGTAACGCGAAGATATAAATTATATTTAGTACTTTCGCACTCAAATTGTAATATATTATAACGGCATGAATAAATCTATCGGAACAATGATTATGGCAACATCCCTACTGTTAGGTGCTTGCAATCCGGCTACGGATGTGAACGTGAAGGAGACCGGCGATAAGAACCTTATCGGGAAGTCGGACATCCGGATCAAAGACGGCCGCATGACCCCGGAGGCTTTGTGGGCCATGGGACGTATCGGCGGTATGAACGTATCTCCGGACGGGAAAAGAGTGGTGTATACGGTGGCGTACTATAGTGTACCGGAAAACAAGAGCAACCGTGAGGTCTTCGTGATGAACGCTGACGGATCGGATAATAAGCAAATCACGAAAACCGGATTCGCTGAGAACGAGGCCGTATGGATCAAAGGAGGAACCAAGATCGTTTTCTTATGTAACGAGAGTGGTAGCAGCCAGCTTTGGGAGATGAATCCGGATGGGACGGACCGTAAGCGACTTTCCGATTATGACAAGGATATCGAGGGTTTCGCTTTCTCTCCCGATGAGAAAAAGGTCTTGTTTATCTCGCAAGTGAAAACCGTGAATAGTACCGCTGATAAATATCCGGATTTGGATAAGGCGACAGGTGTTATCATTACGGATTTAATGTACAAGCATTGGGATGAGTGGGTGACTACCGCTCCGCATCCTTTTGTCGCCGATTTCGATGGCAAATCGATCAGCAATCCTGTGGATGTAATGGAGGGCGAGTTGTTTGAGAGCCCGATGAAGCCGTTTGGCGGTATCGAGCAATTGGCTTGGAACACTACCTCGGACAAGATTGCCTATACCAGCCGCAAAAAGACGGGTAAAGAATATGCGATCTCCACGAATTCGGATATTTATGTATATGATCTGAATACGAAGCAAACGACCAATATAACGGAAGAGAACAAGGGATATGATACGAATCCCACCTATTCTCCGGACGGAAAGAGTATCGCTTGGCTAAGTATGGAACGGGATGGTTACGAGGCGGATCAAAATCGCTTGATGGTAATGAATCTGGAGACGGGTGAGAAAACATTCGTAAGCAAGGATTTTGACTCCAACGTGGATTCTTATTGCTGGAGCGCTGATTGCAAGCGTATCTATTTCACGGGCGTTTGGCATGGCGAGTCGCAGGTTTATCAGATAGACTTGGCGAATGGCAATAAGATTACCCCGCTGACCGAAGGTATGTACGATTACGCCTCTGTCGCTCTTCTGGGCGATAAGCTGATCGCTCAACGTCATTCCATGAGCATGGGAGACGAGATCTATTCGATCGATTTGACAGGGGATCATACGGTAACTCAACTTACGTTCGAAAACAAACATATTTACGACCAGCTTACGATGGGTAAGGTAGAGGAACGTTGGATGAAGACGACGGATGGCAAGCAGATGCTAACGTGGGTTATCTATCCGCCTCAGTTCGATCCGAATAAGAAGTATCCTACCTTGTTGTTCTGTGAGGGTGGCCCGCAAAGCCCTGTGAGCCAGTTCTGGTCTTACCGTTGGAATTTCCAGATCATGGCGGCTAATGACTATATTATCGTGGCACCGAACCGTCGGGGTCTTCCCGGATTTGGCTTGGAATGGAATGAGGCTGTCAGCGGCGATTATGGCGGACAATGCATGAAAGACTATTTCACCGCTATTGACGAGGTAGCCAAGGAACCGTATGTAAATAAGGATCGCTTGGGTTGTGTAGGCGCCAGCTTCGGTGGATTCTCCGTATATTGGTTGGCAGGTCATCATGATAAACGTTTCAAGGCGTTTATCGCCCACGATGGTATCTTTAATATGGAAATGCAGTATCTGGAAACGGAAGAGATGTGGTTCGCCAATTGGGATATGGGTGGAGCGTACTGGGAAAAGCAAAACGCTACGGCTCAGCGTACATTCGCGAACTCCCCGCATAAGTTCGTGGACAAATGGGATACGCCTATCCTTTGTATCCATGGAGAGAAGGATTACCGGATCTTGGCTAATCAAGGAATGGCAGCGTTTAACGCTGCGGTTCTTCGGGGTGTACCGGCCGAGTTGCTGATTTATCCGGATGAGAACCATTGGGTATTGAAGCCCCAGAATGGCGTTCTATGGCAACGCACATTCTTTGAGTGGTTGGATATGTGGTTGAAGAAATAAAATTTGAAGGCCGTCCCCAAAGTATATAGCTTTGATGGACGGCCTTCTTTTCTCAACGCAATAACAAACTAAGCGATAGTAATATCCTTATCCAAATAAATATCTTGAATTGAATGAAGTAACTCCACGCCGTCTTTCATCGGACGTTGGAACGCCTTTCTTCCGCTAATCAACCCCATGCCACCCGCACGTTTGTTTATGACAGCGGTGACGACAGCGTCTTTAAGATCTGAGGCGCCATGAGATTCCCCGCCGGAGTTGATAAGCCCGACACGTCCCATATAATTATTGGCTACTTGGTAACGGCAGAGGTCGATCGGATGTTCTGTCGTTAACTCTGTGTACATCTTTTGATCGATCTTCCCGAAATTGATAGCGGTGAAACCTCCGTTGTTCTCCGGTAGCTTCTGCTTGATGATATCGGCCTTGATCGTGACACCAAGGTGATTAGCCTGTCCGGTCAAATCGGCTGCCGCGGAATAGTCGATGCCATCCTTTTTAAAAGAGCTGTTTCGTAAATAGCACCATAATACGGTCGCCATACCTAGTTCATGGGCATACTCGAATGCGTCGGCAATCTCGACTAGCTGACGTCGGCTTTGCTCTGATCCGAAATAGATCGTGGCCCCTACAGCTACGGCGCCCATATTCCATGCTTCCTTCACCGTGCCGAATACGATTTGATTGTAAGAATTCGGATAAGTAAGAAGCTCATTATGATTTAGTTTTACCAAGAATGGAATCTTATGAGCATATTTTCGTGCGACTGACCCTAGTATGCCGAACGTAGAAGCGACTGCGTTGCAACCACCCTCGATCGCTAATTTTACGATATTCTCCGGATCGAAATAAATGGGGTTTGGAGCGAAGGAAGACCCTGCGGTATGCTCGATATCTTGATCTACCGGGAGGATAGAAACATATCCGGTGTTAGCTAATCTTCCGTGCCCCAACAAGGTTTGCAGACTATTGAGAGTCTGTATGTTTCTATCTGAATTGCCCCACACATCGTCCACGCAAGTGGGTGATGGAAGATGAAGCAGCGATTTATCAATAGTCTTACATACGTGATTTAAATAATAATCACTTTTGTCTCCTAATAAACTAATAATCTTTGATGTATCCATATAAATAAATATTTACTTAGTAAACAATCGCTGTCAAAAATAAGTTCCATAGTTTTTATCGATTAACACATAGAATTAATCTATCGATGAATTATGGTAGTATCGGATAGTTTAGTTAATTTTGTGCCATACAACCAATAAAAATTTTGCGATATATGAAAAAGAAATGGATTTGCACAGTATGTGGTTATGTACACGAAGGTGATGAGGCTCCTGAGTTCTGCCCTCAATGTAAACAACCAAAAAGCAAATTTAAAGAATTAGTAGAGACAGAAGGTGCGTTACAATTCGTTGACGAACATGTACTAGGTGTTGCTAAAGGTGTAGACCCAGTGATTTTGGAAGGTCTGAACGCTCACTTTATGGGAGAATGTACCGAAGTTGGTATGTATTTGGCCATGAGCCGTCAAGCAGACCGTGAGGGTTATCCTGAGGTAGCTGAGGCATTCAAGCGTTACGCTTGGGAAGAGGCTGAGCACGCTGCTAAGTTCGCAGAGCTTCTTGGCGACGTAGTTTGGGATACGAAGACTAACTTGAAAAAGCGTATGGAAGCTGAGGCTGGCGCATGCGAGGACAAGAAACGTATCGCTACATTGGCTAAACAACAGAATTTGGACGCAATCCATGATACCGTACATGAGATGTGCAAAGACGAGGCACGTCATGGCAAAGGATTTGAAGGTTTATATAATCGTTATTTCAAGTAATTTAGAGGTATTAGTTATATGTTTTAAAGAGGGGCGTTCTGTGAAGAATGCCCTTTTTTGTATTTGATAAAGTAATTTTAGCCTTTCAAGAGAATAACGATACTATATTTTATGTACTTTTGTACACGTCAACCACAAGGAAAGATGCCGGAGTGGTCGAACGGGCCGCACTCGAAATGCGGTGAGCGGGTAACCGCTCCCTGGGTTCGAATCCCAGTCTCTCCGCTGAACGTGCTGGACAGAAATGGTCAGCAAACGGACAAAAAGCTACAAATCAATGATTTGTGGCTTTTTTTATTGCCCGAAAGTCCTGCTTCCAAGACTTCAAAAGTACGGTAAAAGACAAAGTTTTGTTACTAAATCGTTACCTATTCCCTGCCGGACAAAAACGGTAACGATTTGTCCATAAATGACCTGATAATGACTATATTAGTCCATAGTCTGCATAACTCGAAAACGAGAGGTAAAAACTAATTTTGCAATTAAAAATTTTGAGTTATGAAATCGACATTCAAGGTTCTTTTTTATTTGAAGAAAGGTTCTGAAAAGAAAAACGGCGAGGTTATGATTATGGCACGCATCACCATAGACGGCAAACTTTGCCAGTTCAGTACGAAACAGAGCATCCAGCCCGACAACTGGAGCATTGCTGCGGGCAAAGCCAAAGGCAGGGATGCCGGGAGGATAAACGCCCTTTTGGACGACATACGTTCTTCCCTGAATACCATTTACCACGAAATGCAGCGGCGTGACAACTACGTGACCGCCGAGAAAGTGAAAAACGAGTTTTTAGGTCATAGCGAGAGCCACGAAACAATCCTTTCATTGTTCCAAAAGCACAATGACGATGTGAAGCAGCTTGTGGGCATATCCAAGACGATAGCGACCTACCGCAAGTATGAAGTGACCCGCCGCCACCTCGCTGAATTTATCCAAAGCAAGTACAATGTATCGGACATATCCATAAAGGAGATAAGCCCGATGTTCATTACCGATTTTGAGTTGTATTTGCGTACCGCCTGCAAGTGCGGCTACAACACCACCGCCAAGTTCATGCAGTTCTTCAAGCGTATCATCATCATTGCCCGTAACAACGGCATACTGGTGGGCGACCCGTTCGCCAGCTATAAAATCCGGCTGGAAAAAGTGGACAGGGGTTATCTGACAGAGGACGAGATAAAAATCATCCTTAAAAAGAAAATGGTTTCCGAGCGGCTGGAACACGTCAGGGACTTGTTCGTCTTTTCCTGTTTCTGCGGTTTGGCTTACAGCGATGTCGCCAACTTGCGGCAGGAGAATATCCAAAAGTCCTTTGACGGCAACCTTTGGATAATCACCAAGCGGCAAAAGACGAATACGGACGTGAATGTTCCCCTGCTGGATATTCCCAAGATGATTTTGAAGAAGTACAAGGGCAAGTTGCCGGACGGGAAGATACTTCCCGTAATCAGCAATCAGAAGCTAAACGCCTACTTGAAAGAGATTGCCGATATATGCGGTATTAAAAAGAACCTGACGTTCCACCTTGCCCGGCACACGTTCGCCACGACCACCACGCTGTCAAAGGGCGTACCCATTGAAACGGTGTCCAAGATGCTGGGACACACAAACATAGAAACTACGCAAATTTACGCCCGCATCACCAACAGCAAGATAGGCAGCGATATGCAGGGGCTTGACAAGAAGTTTGTCGGCATCGAGAAGATTTACAAGGAAGTCGCCATGTAATCTTGATTATTGGGAACTGGTCACAATTTGTGACCAGTCCTTACTATTATTCCAACATTGCTAAATCTCCTAAAATATACGATTATGGATTTGCAGATTATCCAAAACAAGATTTTTGAGGTCAGAGGTTGCCGGGTGATGCTCGATTATCATTTGGCAGAACTCTACCAAGTGGAAACACGAGCCTTGAAGCAGGCGGTCAAGCGCAATATCGAGCGTTTTCCAAGTGATTTTATGTTTGTACTCACCCAAGAGGAAGCTAACTTGCTGTTATCCATAGGGGTATCACAAAATGTGATACCCCCTGCTTACAACTTCGGCGTTGCTATGCCTATGGCTTTCACCGAGCAGGGCGTAGCCATGCTTTCTTCGGTTCTCCGCTCCAAAGTAGCCATAGAAGTAAACATTTCAATCATGCGGGCTTTCGTCCTCATGCGCCAAATGGCAATCGGTTACGAGGAACTGTCAAGGCGCATCGAGGAACTGGAGGTAAGCACCGATGCGCAGTTCAACGAACTGTACCAAGCCCTTACCCAGCTTTTGAGCCAGTCGAAACAACAGAAAGAACGCCGTCCGGTAGGTTTCGTTACCTATAACCGTGACAAAAACGAATAGGTAACGATTTCGGTAACGAAATTCCGCCTAACAAACTATATCCCAATGAAGTACATTCTTCCACCTTGCGGGCAGTCCACCGACTACCCGCATTTTTTATATCCTTTTCCAACTGGCACATTCCCCGAAACGCCAGCCGTGCGTGGCATGGCTGACTGTATTCCGTGAAAAGAACCGTTGGAAACCCGCACAAGCGTATTGCAAGCAAGCTCACAACACCCTTGCCTTTCCCGCCCGCATGGAGTGTTCCCTAAAAGATGAAAGAGAACAGGCACTTTTCCCCGGTTTCCCTATCTGTAAATCTTCCTCTTACGCAGTCCCCCAGCCGGGACAGTCGTTTTAATCATTTCAATAGGCAAAGGTAGTTACGTGTTCTTCACGATTTTGCAAGGTCGAGCCGTTCCGGTTTGGCGAAAAAATCTTCCCTGCCTTGCGAGGTATTTTTTGCCCAAAACCTTGCAAACTCTAAACACTACCCTTTTACGCCTATGTGAAACGAAAACGACCGACCCGACCGGAAGACGCATAAAAAAAAAGTCGGATTTACGGGAAACAGGAAAAAAGTTCAGTGAAACTTCAACTCCCTCACCTCTCAAATCCGCATAAAATTAAAAACTTAAAAATTACAGCAATATGGAAGCAAAGGTATTATCGGAAGCAAAAGTTTATGTAGGCACTTATGCCAAGTACAACAACGGTTCATTGTCCGGCGCATGGCTCGACCTTTCGGACTATTCGGACAAGGAAGAATTTTATGAAGCCTGCCGGGAACTTCACAAGGACGAGGAAGATGCGGAATACATGTTTCAGGACTGGGAGAACGTGCCGGAGGGCTTAATCGACGAAAGCTGGATTTCTGAAAACTTCTTCGCCCTGCGTGATGCGGTGGAGGATTTGAGCGACACCGAGCAGGAAGCCTTTTTCGTGTGGTGCAACTATAAAAGCCATGATTTGGGCGAGGAAGATGCGGACGACCTTGTACGTGATTTCCGGGATGAATATCAAGGGGAATATGACGATGAAGAAGATTTCGCCTATGAAATTGTAGAGGAATGTTACGACCTGCCGGAGTTCGCAAAGACCTATTTCGATTACAAACAGTTTGCCCGTGACCTGTTCATGTGCGATTACTGGTTTGATGACGGCTTTGTGTTCCGGGCGGCATAACAACCAATCCGGGCGGGGTGTCAAAGCCCTGCCCGCTTAAAACAACCAAGTTTATAACCATAAAAAATAAGACATCATGCAGTCACTTAACAAAAACGGGGTAAGCATCACCCAAACACCGGGAGAAGAAAAGTTCGTGAAATGCCGTTTAGGGGCTTTCAGGGGACAAATTTATTATCAATATGACTACCGCCACACGGACGGCGAACTTTTCAGCACGGTAGCCAAAACGCTGGACGAGTGCCGCCGCAGGCGTGACGAATGGGTAGCGAAGAAGAACGGAGTAATAAACAAGTAAATTTTAGGGACATGAAAACGACAGAAGTAAACAAGGAGCTTATCGGCAGGCGTTGCGAGTGTATTTTTACGGGCTTAATGGTAACGGGCGTTATCGAGGACACAGAAGAAAACGAACACACCATAGAGGTAAAAGTCCGTTTCGACCACCCGCACCAGTGGGGCGATGATTTGTATAATGATGTGTGGGCGTGGGGGCGCAAAATAGACGAGTTCGGCACGCTGCATCATTTGCAACTGTTGGAGGACAAACCGGACTTTCAGATAATGACGGTAGTTTTCGGCGAGCCAATCAGCCGGATAGACCGCAGTGTTTTTGCAGATGTGGACACGTGGGGCGTCTGTTCCCTGCAAGGCTGGGTAAACAGCTATGAAAGTGTCCGGTTTGTAGCCATAGACGACCATACGGCAATCATCACGGGCGAATATAACATGGAGCAGGTAAAGGTGTGGTTAGAGAAATACACGTCCATAAAGAGCCTTAAAACCAGTTGATAGAGGACGGCGGCTGCTTGCCGCCGTTACTTTCTTCCGTGAGCCTGCCAGCGGGTGAAGAAAGTAACAAAGAAGCCTTTCGTTTTCCCTATCATGGAAACAGCCCGCCGATGCTTCCCGGCGGGCTGTCTGCCCGATATTTACGCTTTGCGTATCATTCCATACCCGGTTTCCCAAGAGGATGATAAAAACGGATGTCACAACTATAAATCCTCATAGTGAATAAATTTTACACCAAGTATGCACACGGTTTCTTCTTCCTCGGTGTCATATTTCCATGTCCGTTTATTGACAAGCATTTCCGTTTCGCAATCGAACCATACCATTACGGGCGCATCGTCTTCTTCGTCCGCCCATTTGAAAACCTGATTGGACGGCGTTTTCCATAATTCAGCACTGTCACGTTCGGAAATACAGTCCTTGTCCACAATGATGATGTCACCTACTGCCGGAACTGTATCTGTTTCCAACGTGGTTTCTATGTACCACGAGATACCTTCTATATCCAATTCTATTTTTACCATGTCGTTTTATTATTAGGGGGTTATTGTTTCCGTTCCTTCTTCGCTGTTGTCATTATTAAATGATAGTGTAAGTTGCTGCATCTGCCCGAAGCTGTCGATGATATAAATGTCAATCGTCTGCTGGTCGGTCGATGCCGAGGTGTAGTAGAGCCTGAACGTTTCTTTCTCCAGCGGGTAGAGGTCATTGGGCAGGAACACCGTGCCGTTATCCATTTCCAGCTTTCCTTTGCCGTCCGGCTGGAAATACCTTATCTGATAGGTAGTCGGCTGGTAATAGCCGCCACGCACCAGTCGGCAGCGTATTTCGGCGGTTTCCCCGACTTTCAGCCTTTTGGGTACTGGCAGTGTTTCGATGCTGAACGGGTACGCCTGCTGAATATCCAAGTTGTCATTACAGGCGGTGACAAGCACGAGGGCGGCCACGATGTAGCAGCCCATGATGATTTTATACATTACATTCTTCATATACATTATTATATAGCGGTCAGTTGATAATGAATTTCAGTCCCAAAGATACCTGCGTGTGGAACTTACCGATGTCCGAGCCGAACAACGCCCGTTCCCTTGCGTTCAACAGCAGAGCCACCCGGTCGGTCAGGTAGGTTTCCAGTTCCAGCGTCAGCGCACCGCCGTAAATGAAACAGTCCTTATCCAGCAAGGTAGAGCCGTCCGGCAGCAGCTTTTCGCTTCGGTTGCTTGTTTCGTACCCGGCGAGAGCCGACAAGCCCAATGAAAGGAAAAAGGTCTTTCGTCTGTCCGATAGGAATTTCAGGTAATAGCCACCCTCTGCGGTGAACTGTTCGACTGGTATTCTCATATCCTTGTAGTCATACTTCTTGTGCAGGTATTCCCCGCCAATCACCCAGCGGTTGGCGTTCTTGGTGTAAACGCTGTACGCCGCCCCGATGTGGTAGGCAAAATCCGTATTGGCGTTCCAATGCACCCCGTCCGTCATGCCCGCCGTGACCTGCAAGCCTTTCATGCCCGGCAGGTATCTTTGTGCGTGTGCCTGAAACGAGGTCAGGCACAGCGCAAAGAGCATCATTATAAAGATGTGTTTTTTCATTCCTTATTTGATTTTTAGTTCGTCAATCACTTCTGCGTTCACGATGTCGGCGTTTTCCACCCGTATGGTCTGATGCCGCCCGCCGTTCTTCTCGTAGAGTTCCACGACCAGCAGCTTGTCGTCAGGAATGGTAAACTTCGGCAGGGCGTACACCGTGCGCACGGTCGATTTCCCGGCAATCTCTATCACCTCGTTGTAGCTGCGTACCGCATCCAGTACCGTTTCCTGAATAGCCGTGCGTTTGGGCACTTTTTTATCGGTTATCTTAAACCTGATGAAGTCCGTGTCGAAAGGCACGTTGGAACTGTTCTTTGTCTGCGTGTGCACGTAGAGCATCCCGTTATATGTGTAAATCCCCTTGATTAAGAACTGTATGCCGAAACGCTTGCTACCCAAGTGGCGCACTTTCCGGTCATTGTTCTTGTAGATGCTCTGCATTATCAGCTTCACCAGCAGCGGGCTTTCACCCGCCAGTTCCCGGAAATGGATGTTCATCCGGGTATGTGAGAAGTCGGACGTATCTTCATTCTCCAAGAAGTCCTTCATTTCGATGTTGAGCATTTCCGGTTCACGGGCGTACTTGGCGTTGAACGAAAAGAAACTGCCGTCCTCGCAGATAACGGAGAAGTTCGTTTCTCCCGGAAAGCCCTCTGTCGTGGCTTTCACCCTGATTACGTTCTCCGCACCGTCCGCCTTGCCCGCTATGATGTGGTTGCTTCCCAAATCGACATAGCGGACGGCGGCGGGGAAGATGATATGCACCGTCTTGGCAAAGGTCACTTCCACGCCGTAGGGCGTAACCATTTGGCGGTACGGGAGTTTCCGGGTAATACCCCGGTACAAGTCGTTGCCAGCCGCATACTTCACGGTGTCAGCGGTTTGTGCGTTTGCCGCACACACGCCCAGCAAGAGGGCGAACAATCCAAAAATCTGTTTCATTGCTAATTGAAATTTTAACGGTTGATAAAATGGTTATTGTTGTTTGGCATACAGCATGACTTTATAGCCTGCTTTCAGCTTCACTTTCACGGTTCGGAACTTCTTGGCGAGGTAGCCGGACGTTCCTTGCAGCAATCCCCTTGTCACGTCCATAGCCACCTGCTGCCCGGCACTTTGGGCAAAGGAAATGCTTGTACCCAGCCCGCTTCCGATATTCGCCATAGCTTCGTTGAACGCTTCCTGCTCCATAGAGGACGGGACGGAAAGCCCCTTTTGCCCGTCCGTGTCGAACACGGCGAGTTCCACCGGGATGATGTTGCCAGCGTACTCAATCGAGGACACCAGTATGTCGAGCCGTTCGCCCTGCACCTTTGCCGTCCCCGCCACAAGGGTATTCTTCGGCACAACGATATTTCCCGCCTGCATGGGTTCGAGCAGCCGTAGTTTCACCGCCTGCCCGTCCACCAGCGTTTGGTCTTGGTGTATGCAGGCGGCTACCGTGTTCTTTCCCATAGCGTACCCCGTACCTACCGCCGTGTTGAAGCCGTAGTTTCGTGGCTGGCTGTAAGCCCGGATGAAGTCGGCATCGCTCATGGGCTGCTGCAATCCCGAAACGGTCGTTTCCCGGATAGCCTGCACCGGAATAGCCGGAGTGCCGATACCGCCGCCGTTCTGCCCGGCTGTCGGTATTTGGGCAATCTGCCCCCTTTGTCCGTCCTGCCCGTTCATGTACTTTGCCGCCAGCTCGTAGGACTTTTCCAAGAGTGCCATTTGGTCGTCAGCCGTAGGCGTGGCGTTCTGCTGCTGTTTCAGTCGGTCGGTCAGTTCCGCCACCTGCCGTTTCAATTCCTCTTTTTCCTCGTCCACAGGGGGCGTTTCGTAGAACGTGCTTAACTGGCGGTTGATGTCCCGGTAAGCCGCCCGTGAAGAAGCACCGCCGCCCCTTTGTGGCTTCGGATCTTCTTCCGGCATCAGATTGATTTCCTCTTGTGGTTCTTCCGTATCATCGTCCAGCGTGAAACCGAAGTCCTGCAAGGATTGTATCTTGTCCTGCTGTTTGCGGCTTGTCACCGCCTGCTCGTAAGCCTTTTGCTTGTCGGCTATAATCCCGTCCTCTGCGGGCAGGGGTATGTCGGCATTGAAGCCGCCCACGCTTTCCACATTCACGTCCTCTTTGCCGGAGGGTGCGAATATCAGGTACATGCACCCTGCAAAGGCAAGGAACATCAGCGGGAAGACTATCATTTTCCTGCGCTGCTGCACCTGCTGCGGGGTAAGTTCCCGTTTGGGTTTATCTTCCTTTTTCGGCTTCCCGTCCGCCTGCGGTACGGTCGTGCCGTTCTCATTCTTCTGTACTTCTTCCATATTGCGGTCTGTTTAACGGGTTGATACTTTTGGTTGTGTCATTGCCGTGCAACGGCAGTTGTCTGATGTGTTCTATTTGCAGCCTTTGCCCGTCCCGTTTCCCGATATTGTAGATTGATGAAACGGTGATGTAGATAGACAAGCCGCCGAAAAAGAAGAACATCACGAGGATAACCGCCAGCCTTTTGCCCGGCGTAATCCGTCCGCACATTCGGCGCAGGCGGTCGTCCGCCCAGTCCCGCACCTTTTCGATGTGGTTTCGTTTTCTTTCCATAAGGCTATCTTTTAATGGTCTGCAAATCCTTGTTCTCGGTAATGGTGAACGCTTCGATGATAAAGCCGTGCGGGTTGTTGTCGCTCCGTGTGGCGTTAAGCAACCGGCACGAGGTGACAAGGCTTCGCACCGTCAGGCTGCTTTCCCGGACAATCAACTGGCGGGCATACGTGTTCACCTTGTAGGGGTACTGGTCGAAGTCGCACTTCACGCTGTCAATCTCCACCGTCTGCGTGACGTTTCCGGAAATCACCCGGTTGTAGTAGCCCTTTTCCGCCAAGTCCTTGTAATAGTTGAAAGCGGTCTTGTCGGCGAGAAACAACGAGCGTTTGATGTTGCTTTCGATAGCCCCCTTTTCGGGTGATAAGGTGAAGAAAAGTTCGTGGAAACGCCGCACGTGCGACTTCGCTTCCACGGGTCTGTTCTGTGCCATGTCCTGCGAGAGTGCCAGCATCAGGCTTTTGCCGTTGTCGAGGACGTATATCTTCTGCCGCTGCTTCTCGGCGAAGCTGTACGAGTTCCACACGGCAAAGCCCGTCACCAGTGCGCACAGGCAGATGAATACCAGCGCAAAGAGCCGGATTTGCCGGAAACTCGTTTCGATGTTCGTTAATGACTTAAATTCCATATACTAAATATTGATGTTGGTTATTTGAGTAGTTTCCCGGTTACTTTCCCGCTTGCCGCACCGACCGCAGCCCCGGCGATTGACCCAGCCCGTGCCACGTTGCGGTTATAGGCAGACGTACCGCCAGCCGACACTATCCAGCTTGCCACCGTTGGAATGGTGAAGTAGCCCACGATGCCGATAATCATAAAGATTATATACACGGTGCTGCTCCCGTCCGGGATGAAATCCGGGTCTGAAAGCTGCTCGATGTCTTTTTGGAGCATCAGGGTTTGTATGCGTGCCAGCACGCTGCTGAACAAGTCCGACACGGGCAGCCACAGGTAAATGGAGATATAGCGTGAAATCCACCGGGTCAGCGTGCTTTGGAAACCGTCATAGACGGAAATCGCAAACGCCAGCGGACCCAGTATGCTTAACACGATTAGGAAGAACGTGCGCAGCGTGTCTATAATCAGCCCCGCCGCCTGAAAGAGCATTTCCAATAACTCCCTGAACCAGTCCCGGACGGACTTCTTTATATTATAAGCCGTCCTGTCCATGTACATGCCCGTCATGGTCACCATGTCGGAGGGCGACCAGCCCAGTTCTTCCAGTTGTCGGTCAAATTCCTCGTCCGATGCGAGGTAAGCCGTTTCGGGGCTTCGCATCAGGGCTTCATATTCCAGTCGGTCTTTCTGCGCCCGGTACTCGTTCATGTCGAAAGTCTGCGTTTCCATAAGCTGGTTGCACCCTTTCACCACTGGCGACAATACCGTGTTGATAGTCCCCAGTACGAAAGTTGGAAAAAACATGATGCACAGCCCCAGTGCAAAGGGACGCAGGAGCGGGTACACGTCTATGGGTTCGGCACGTGCGAGCGACTGCCACACTTTGGCGGCTACATAGAACAAAGCTCCCAGCCCGGCTATCCCTTTGGCTACCCCCGTCATGTTGCTGCACAAGGGCATCATTTCATCGTACAGCACCCGCAACACTTGGTGCAGGTTGTCAAAATCCACCGCTGCTAATAACATAGGCATACCGATTTATATGTTACCAGTAGCGTTCATCCGCCGAGCCGTAGAGAGCCAGCACCCGGTCGGTGTCGTTCTTCTTCTTCGCCCGCAGGTAGGACACGGATATGTTCTTTCGGGTGTAGTAGTTCACGAGGTTGCGGTAGTTGAGCAGGCTTTTATAGGCGTTGTTGATTACCGCCAGTCTTTCGGCATCCGTCAGCGACATGCCCGTCACGTTCACTACATTCTTCAAGTCCTGCAACACGTCCGCACTTTCGGAGAGCAGCTTTGCGTATCCGGCTGAAATGGCGGTGAGTTCATCCGGCGTGTAGTTCGGGTCTGCCAGCATGTTCTGATAGTTTCGCACGTAGATTTCGGATATTTCCGCCACCAGCTCAATGGACTTCTTCACCTTGATGCCGCCCTTGACAACATCGTGTACCGCTTTGAGCGCATCGTAATATTTTTTACCCTGCTGGAAAATCTTCTGCGCTTCCATGAAGCCGTCCAGCGTGTTCTTGGCAGTGGTGGAAGTCTGCACTATCTGCTTGGTGGTGTTGATGATGCCCTGCGCCAAGTTGCCGGGGTCTGACACCACCCACTGTGCGGATGCCTTGCCGATGAAGCAAAGGCACACCGCCATAAGGAGAATTGTTCTTTTCATTATCTTTTGTTTTCAGGGTTTGTAACTCGTTTGTATTCGCCGCCGGGCATGAGCGTTATCCGGTCGGTCTTTTTGTCATAGGTGAACTGTATGCGGAAGCCCGTTTCGATGAACAGGCAGCCGTTCCGTTCTGTTACCGGGTAAGCCGTTTCCAGTATTCTGCCCCTGACATTCGCTTTCCGGGTGACGGTGTATCTGCCGCCCGTTTCCGAGAGTGTGAAAGCCGGGTGTCCCCTGACGTGTACCCAATAGCCCTGCATCCTTTCCAGCTCCTTGCTTCCGCTGTCCTCGCAGCCCGCCAGCAGGCAGGCGGACAATAGCGTGTATATCAGATTGTCAATCCATTTCATGTTCCTAATTTTTAAGTTGTTGATGATTGGGGATTTCTTTTGCTTTCTGCAAGCCGCTTGATAGCCAGTTCAAGGTTGCCGTCCAGCTTCTCGGCAAGAGCGAACAGTTCCATTTTTTCGCTTTCCTCAGTCGTGTACGTGTAATATTCTTCCAACGAAACTTCCGTGGCGTACACCGCCGATTGTGTGCCGCCCAGCGAGAAGAAAACTTCCTTGTACTTCCGTCCGGGGTGGTTCGCCATGTTGATAGACAATATCTGCGAACGCTCCTTGTCGGTCAGTCCCAAGAGGTTCTGTATGCTGTCGAACTTGTTCAGGTATTTTCGCTGGTCTAACAATATTTTGCAGTCCGAGTTATTGATGATACTCTCTTTCACGATAGGGGAAGAAATAATATCCTCTACCTCTTGCGTGACTACAATCGCTTCCCCGAAATACTTTCGGACGGTCTTGTGTAAATATTTTACGTAGTCCGCCATGTTCGCCGATGCAATCGCTTTCCACGCTTCCTCGATTAGTATTAATTTCCTTATTCCCTTTAACTTGCGCATCTTGTTTATAAAGGCTTCCATGATGATGATAGTCGTTACCGGGAATAAAATCTTGTGGTCTTTGATATTATCCAATTCAAAGACAATGAAGCGTTTATGCAGCAAATCCAGCTCCTTGTCGGAGTTCAGCAGGTAGTCGTACTCACCGCCACGATAGTACGGTTCAAGCACGTTCAGGAAATTGTCAATGTCAAAATCCTTTTCCCTGACGTTCTTCTGTTCAAGCTGTCGGCGGTAATCATCCCGGACAAACTCGTAGAACGTGTTAAAGCAGGGCGTTACCGAACGGTCTTTGCCTATCAGTTCGATATAGGCACTTACCGCATTGGACAACGCCACTTCTTCCGACCGTTTGGGGGCTTCATCGTCCCGCTTCCACAGGGTGAGTATCAGGGTCTTGATACTCTCTTTCTTCTCGATGTCAAATACCCCGTCCTCGACATAGAACGGGTTGAACGCTATCGGGTTCTCGTTGGTGTAGGTGAAATAAATCCCGTCCTCGCCGTGCGTGCGGTTGTGGATAAGCTGGGACAGCCCCAAGTAACTGTTACCCGTATCGACCAGCAGCACGTGCGCACCCTGCTCGTAATACTGGCGCACCATGTGGTTGGTGAAGAAGGACTTACCCGACCCGCTCGGCCCAAGTATGAACTTGTTTCTGTTGGTCGTGATGCCTTTCTTCATGGGCAAATCCGATATGTCGATGTGCAGCGGGCGACCGCTTACCCTGTCCACCATTTTGATGCCGAACGGCGAAAGCGAACTCTTGTAGTTCGTTTCTTCCACGAACAGGCAGAGAGCCTGCCCCAAGAACGTGTAGAAACTTTCCTCTGCGGGGAAGTCGGCTTCGTTGCCGGGTATGCCCGCCCAAAAGAGCGTGGGCGTATCGACCGTGTTGTGGCGTGGCTTGCACTCCATTAGTGCAAGCTGGCTTCCCACATCGTTGCGTATGCGTTTGAGTTCGTCCCTATCGTCACTCCATGCCATGACGTTACAGTGGCAGCGTACCGAAATAAGCCCCTTGCTGTGCGCTTCGTTCAGGTACTCGTCTATCCACTCCTTGTTCACTTGGTTGGCACGGGAATAACGGGAGAGCGATTGCATGTTCCGGGCGGTCTGCTCGAAGTTCTTCAGGTTTTCGGCGTGGTCGTCTATGAAGATGAACTGGTTATAGACGTGGTTACACGACAACAGCACGCCCACCGGGGCGGCAAAACTTAACCTGCAATCGCTTCTGTCTGTGGACAGCTTCTCAAATCGGCAGTCCGTCCCGACCTTTCCGGGCAAATCTTCCACGTCCGAAAGCGTGTGCAGGCACAGTATATCGTCCCCGACCCGCATTTCTTCCGGGTACAGCCCGATGTCTTTCAGGCAAGTAGTGTCGGTTTGCGAGAGCGAGAAGTATTTCTCGATGATGCCCGCCTTTCCGTCCTGCCCGGTGATTTCCGATGCCGCCAGCCGGGTAAGGGTGACAAAACCGCTGTCGTTCATAATCCTTTCAAACTGCCCGACCGCTTCGATAAACTTTGCCGCCGCTTCCTTGTCGGCTATCTCCTGCGGTACAATCCTGCCCCGGCAGAGGGTGGAGAAGTCGCTCTGTCGGCGGCTTCTCTCCCTTGTCGTCTTTGTCAGGAACAGGTAGCAGTAATGGTTCAGGAACGGGCGTTCATTGAAGTGCCGTTCAAAGGAGCGGCTTAAAAAACTAAGCTCGTCCCTTTCCGTGTCGGGCTGGTAGTTCTCCTTGATGAAGAAGTCCTGCTTGTGTACTATGGAGTAGTCGGGCAGCACCTTGATTGCCTTATACCATGCCGAATGTATGGCTTCGTACTCGGCACTGGTGACGGTGAACAGTTCGGGCAGTTCCACCCTGAAAGCCACCGTTATGTCCGCATCCTTTGAAATGATGCAGCCGTTCTCCACCGCCCAAAGGGGAAATTTCCTTTCCAGCGTGGTAGCCTTTAACATATTCCTCATGTTCTTTCTTCCTTTCTTCTTTTGTAGTTGAACAGCCGGGGTATCGCCTTTCGGCTGATAATGAAGCGTGGGTGTCTTTTGCGTGCGGCAGCTTTCATCAGCCCGTGCGTGCCGTACTTGGCATTGAGCCGGAACGTCTGCCACACGAGCAGCAGCGAAGCCGACACGATGAAACCGATACATAGCCACTGGTTCACGCCTGCCATGAACAGGACGATGAACACCACGAAGACGGCGAGCAAGCCGCCGCAAAAGATAAAGAGGTACTGGCTTTTCAGCCCCTTGAACTCCACTGGCTTCCCGATACCCCTGTTTACCGGATATTCAGACATTGCCGCCTTTTTAGAGGAAGAACGAACGCAGGATAGTGGCGGCGACAATCAGGAAGATGCACGCCCCGAACCAACTGGCGGCGGTCTTTGAGGTGTCGGGGTCGCCGCTTGAAAACTTGTTATATACTTTTACCCCGCCAATCAAGCCGCAGACCGCCCCGATTGCGTACACCAGTTTTGTTCCGGGGTCAAAATACCCGGTGATTAGGTTCGTGGCTTCGGTGATGCCCGCCTGCCCGTTTCCTTGTGCGTAGGCACTTACCACGGCGGCAAGTATAGCCGCCGACAAGAAGATTTTCTTTCTCATTGTGATTTGTTTTTAATGCCGGGCGGCGGGTGGATAGTCCGCCTTTCCCGGCTGGTGAATAATTTGAAATTTTAGTGGTCGGGGATAGTCCCGTTTGTCTGTTTGGTTTTCAGGTTGCCAATCAATCGTAATCCCGTTGTTTCATGCTGTCAGGCTTATACATTATTATATTATAGGAAATCGTTCATGTCGAACGCTTCGTGTTCCTCGCTTGTATCGCCAGTTCCGGCAGGGACAGCAGCCGTAGCCAGTTCCGCTTCGTTGCGTCCCAGCAGTTCCGCCACCTTTGCCAGCCCGCCGTTGATGTTCTCCACCACCGCATCGTAGAGGTTCGTCCCCTCAATGCTTGCCAGTGTCCCGGCGGCTTGCCGTTTCTCCGCTTCGGTGGGGTTGTCGGCGTTCGCCGTGCGTACCGCTTCGTCCAGTTCATCGAAGCTCACGCCCGTAGCCCGCCCGGTATCATCGTCACCGTCCATGTACCCGGCTATTTCCTCGTCCTCGTAGTCGGGTTCGTCATTCTCGTAACCGGGCGTTTCTTCCGGCAGTCCGTCAGCCTGCGGCGCAAAAATAGTATCATTTTCAGCCGCTTGCGGGAGGTGTCCCGATTTGTCCTGCGCTGTCCCGATTAGTCCGCCCTTGTATCGGCTTTCACCTATCAGCGTGTAGCCTGAAACCCCGTTTCGTGGGAGTGGCGCATCATCCGTTCTGCCCGGTGATGTCCGGCTGTCCGTGTAGCGATACCACAGCCATAGGGCGATATAGTACACCAAAAGCCCGGTAAGTATGCAATAGATTATCATAGTCAGACAGGCTTTTGGAAGTGGCTTTCGTACAGGGTGTTTATCTCGTCTTGGTACTGCTCGAAGTGGCGCAGCAGAATGTTTTCCACGTAGCTGCTTACCGTCACCTTGCGCCCGCCTATCACCGTCACTATACGCATCAGCTTCTCGTGCGTGGTACGGCTCACGTACAAGGGCTGTCGGTCTGCCAGTTCCACTTTCTGAAAGTAGGTTTCCCGGTAGTCGCCCGAACCGCCCTTGCGCTTGCGGGGTGTCGGTTTCTCTACTTGCACCGTTTCTGTTTGTGTTTCTTGCGGTACATCATTCGTCTTATTATTATCTTGTTTACTGGGAACACCCTGCGAGATAAGCTCTTTCATGAAATCCTCGTCTATCTTCGGCATCCCGCCGCTTTGCTTTGCCATATCATTTTAATTTGATGTAGTACACTATTTCGGTTATCAGTTCTTCCAAGTTGCTTCCCCTTACCAGCGGGCGGCTGGCGGGAAAGAGCGTGGAGCGGAACACCGCCTTTTTATCCGCCACCAGTTCCTTTTTGTAGCGTTTGGTATCGGGGATAAAGGTTTTCATCAGCGGCAGTTCCAGTTCCTTAATGGTCTTGTCGTAGGCGGTGTAAAGGTCTGTTTTCTCCCTACCGTCCACCATGTTCCAAAAGAGGTACAGCCCGGCAAGTCGGCAGGCTTCATTCTTCACTAATAGCTTTTGGATAGCCATTGCGAACGACAGGCTGCTTTCCAGCACCACCTTGTCGGCTGAAATGGGGGTGAAAATGTAGTCCATGCCCGCAAGGGAGTTTATCACGCCCTCGCTGTTCACCGTGCCGGGCAGGTCGAAAAACACTATATCCGGCACGTGTCCGGCGGCTATATGTTCGTCAGCTGTTGCAATCGCCTTTTCAGGCGAACTGCACAATACCGGGTAGGCTTTCTTCCCCAGCCGGGTGAACTGCTCATACGCCATTCGCTTGTAATCTTCATCCGCCCCGACCTGCTCGGCATCCCGCTTTCGCATCCCGGCAATGGAGTGTTGCGGGTAGTCGCAATCGACCACCGCCACATCGTAGCCTTTGAGGTAGTAGAGGTAACTCGCCGCCAGCACGGTAAAGGTGGTTTTGCCGACCCCGCCCTTTTGGGTGGAAAAGGCGACATAAAGGGGTGTTTTCTCGTTTTCCATATTGCTTCCGTTCATTATTGGTTGATAGATTTATTTATTGCTTTCAATCATTCATTCCATATTGCAATCTTGAAATATTGAAATCCTGCAATCACGTTTTATTGAAATCCTGCTTTCAATCATTCTTTCCTGATTGGAATATTTCTTTCAATCTTGCTTTCAATCTTGAAATCCGATGCAAAAAAAGGGAGAAAAAACGTCCCCTGAAAACCTTGTCCCGATTTGTCCTGCGCTGTCCCGTTTTGTCCACCAACCACCTATTTTACAGCATTATAAATCACCGTTACTTTGCAGCGGAGTAACGAACCGCAGGAGGCGCAGGTGTAAAACCGGGCTGGTGAGCGGCAGGGCTTACCGTTCCACGCTAACCCCAATCCGTCCGTGACGGATTTCGATTTTCGTCAGAAAATAGCAAGGTGTGTTTTGTATGCTACAAAACCGTTTTCCGTGCCTGAAAACGCCTTGCCCCTTGCGGGGGTAAAAATCACTCCGAAGTCGTAATTTTTTAATCCAAAGAAGCATGGAAACAAGAAGAACCAACAAGGGCGGTCGCCCCGCCCTCGCAGACCCGGCGAAGCATCGCCATGTCCTTTACCTGAACGACCGGGAGAACGCCCGCTTCCTCTCGCAGTGGGAGCAGTCGGGCGTCACGAGCAAGTCCCGTTTCATCGCCGCCCGGTTGTTCGGCGAGCCGTTCCGGGTGGTGAAAGTGGAGAAAACAGCGGTCGAGTATTGCGCCAAGCTGACCGAATTTTACGCCCAATTCAGAGCGGTAGCGGTCAATTACAACCAAGTCGTAAAGGCGTTGCACAGCAACTTTTCGGAGAAAAAGGCACTGGCTTTTCTCTATAAACTGGAGAAAGCGACCACCGAACTGGCGGCACTGAACCGCCAAGTTATTGCGTTAACCAATGAATGCAAGGAACTATGGTTGCCAAAATAAGCACGGGCGGCAATATGTTCGGCGCACTGGCGTACAACCAAAACAAGGTGGACAGCGGGGAAGCAAAGGTGCTTTTCTCCAACCGGATGCTGTTAAGCGAGGACGGGAATTTCTCTATCGGCGAGTGTATGCGCAGCTTTGAAATGCAGATGCCCGTCCAGCTATCCACCAAGAAGCCGATACTTCATATTTCCATAAACCCGCACCCGGAAGACGTGCTGACCGACCAGCAGCTTTCCGACATTGCCAAAGAGTATATGCGGAAATTGGGCTATGGCGACCAGCCCTATTTGGTGTACAAGCATACCGACATCGACCGCCACCACATCCACATCGTGGGGTTGCGGGTGGACGAGAACGGCAAGCCGCTGAATGACAAGTTCGAGCATCGGCGCAGCAAGCAAATCACCCGTGAACTGGAAAAGAAATACGGGCTGCACCCGGCAGAGCGAAAGGAACGTGCCGAACGCCCCGAACTTAAAAAGGTGGACTATGCCGCCGGGGACGTGAAGCACCAAATCGGCAATACCGTGAAAGCGGCTTGCTATGGCTACCGCTTCCAGTCGTTCGGGGAGTACAAGGCTTTGCTTGCCGCTTACAACGTGTGCGCCGAGGAAGTCAAGGGTGAAGTGAACGGCAAGCCCTATCAGGGCATTGTTTATTCCGCCATGAACGACAAGGGAGAAAAGGCGGGCAACCCGGTAAAGGCTTCCCGCATCGGCAAGTCGGTGGGTTATGAAGCGGTGCAGCGCAGAATGGAGAAATCGGGCGAAGCAATCAGGAACGGGAAACTGAAAGAGCGCACCCGGAAGATTGTAGCCACTGCCATGCAGACCACCCGCAGCCGCAAGGAACTGGAACAACAGCTAAAGAAGCAGGGCATTGACGTGGTATTCCGTCAGAATGACAGCGGGCGCATCTATGGCGTTACGTTCATCGACCATGACAGCCGGGTGGTGCTGAACGGTTCGCGCTTGGGCAAGGAGTATTCGGCGAACGTGTTCAACGAACGTTTTTCGGGCGAAACCGGAAAGATGCACCAGCCCGAAGTGTCAGCACCGCAGCAAGACCAGCCCACGCATCAGGAACAACCGGGGGGCATGCCGAAATCCGACATCGTTCCGAGCGTGGCTTCCGTGTTGGGTGCGTTCGGTGGATTGCTGGGCGGCGGTGCATCAGGCGGTGACGAGCCGCAGGACACCGCCCGCCAAAAGAGAAAGAAGAAAAAGAAGCGCACAAGGCGCATCGACTAACTTAAAAAAACATTACAATCATGCAACAGGAAGATGATTTGAGAGGGCTTGCAAGGGTCATGGACTTTATGCGGGCTGTCAGTATTCTATTCGTGGGAATAAACGTGTACTGGTTCTGTTACTCCACCCTGAAAGAATGGGGAGTGACGTTTGAGGTGATAGACAAGATACTGTGGAACTTCCAGCGCACCACCGGGCTGTTCTCGTCCGTCCTTTGGACAAAACTTTTTTCGGTGGTGTTCCTCGCCCTGTCGTGCATCGGCACTAAGGGCGTGAAAGAGGAAAAGATAACGTGGGCGAAGATACATTGCAGCCTTGCGGCGGGTGTCGTGTTGTTTTTTCTGAACTGGTGGCTGCTGGAACTTCCGCTGCCACACACGGCGGACACTGTGTTTTATATCGCCACGCTGTCGGCGGGCTATATCTGTATGCTCATGGCGGGTACATGGATGTCCCGGCTGTTGAAGAACAACCTAATGGATGATGTCTTTAATACAGAGAACGAAAGTTTCCAGCAGGAAACAAGGCTTATCGAGAACGAGTATTCGGTAAATCTGCCTACCCGGTTCTACTATAAGAAGAAATGGAATAACGGTTGGATAAATGTCGTGAACCCGTTCCGTGCCAGCCTTGTGTTGGGTACGCCGGGTAGTGGCAAATCGTATGCAGTGGTAAACAGTTACATAAAACAGCAAATCGAGAAAGGTTTTGCGCTTTACTGCTATGATTATAAGTTTCCCGATTTGTCGGAAATCGCTTATAATCATTTGCTTAACCACTTGGACGGGTATAAGGTAAAGCCCAAATTCTACATTATCAATTTTGACGACCCACGCAAGAGCCACCGATGCAACCCGATAAACGCCAGCTTCATGTCGGACATTGCGGATGCCTACGAAGCCAGCTACACGATAATGCTTAACCTCAATCGAAGCTGGATAAGCAAGCAGGGCGACTTCTTCGTGGAAAGCCCGATTATTCTTTTGGCAGCTATAATTTGGTATCTCCGTATCTATCAGGGTGGTAAATATTGCACATTCCCGCACGCCATTGAACTGTTGAACAAGAAATACGCCGATGTGTTCACCATTTTGCGCAGTTATCCCGAACTGGAAAATTATCTTTCCCCGTTCGTAGATGCTTGGGAATCAGATGCCCAAGAGCAGTTGCAGGGGCAGATTGCCAGTGCGAAAATTCCGCTTTCAAGGATGATTTCACCCGCCCTTTACTGGGTAATGACGGGCGATGATTTTTCACTCGACATCAACAACCCGAAAGAGCCTAAAATCTTGGTTGTCGGCAATAACCCTGACCGTCAGAATATCTATTCGGCGGCATTGGGACTGTATAATTCCCGTATCGTGAAGCTGATAAACAAGAAAGGTCAGCTTAAAAGTTCGGTGATAATAGACGAGTTGCCAACGATTTATTTTCGTGGTCTTGACAATCTTATTGCAACCGCCCGAAGCAACAAGGTTGCGGTTCTGCTGGGCTTTCAGGATTACAGCCAGCTTACCCGTGATTACGGGGACAAGGAAAGCCGGGTGATACAAAATACTGTGGGTAACGTGTTCAGCGGTCAAGTGGTCGGTGAGACGGCGAAAATCCTGTCCGAGCGTTTCGGAAAGGTGTTGCAGAAACGGCAGAGCATGACAATCAACCAGCGGGAAAAATCCATCTCGATAAGCACCCAAATGGACAGCCTGATACCCGCCAGCAAAATATCCAACCTCACGCAAGGTATGTTCGTGGGTGCTGTGGCAGACAACTTCGATGAACGGATAGAACAGAAGATTTTCCACTGTGAAATCGTGGTGGACAATGAAAAGGTGAAGCGGGAAACCGCCCGTTACGTGAAGCTGCCGCAGATAATAGACTTCACCGACAAGGACGGCAACGACCGGATGCAGGAGGAGATACAAGCCAACTATGACCGCATCCGTCAGGAAGTCCGACAGATTGTCGAGGACGAGATAACCCGGATTAAGAATGACCCGGAGCTATGCCACTTGATTAAGGAGGAAGAATAGCTGTATATAATAATGTATGGAGTGAAGAACAGCCGATGTAGCTTTACGGTTGTTCTTCATTTTGCTTTTTGGTGCGGTAGGCTTCAAAACGCACTAATATTTCGTGCAGGTTCTTCAATGCTTCCACAGCCTTGCCTATCGGCGGCATCTTGCTTTTGTCGAAAGTTAGTTTCTTCAAATCGGTAGTGTATGCCGTAGCCACTTCGGGCAACGCCATGACCGCTTCGGCATCCTTGAATATCGGTGCATCAGCCAGCGACAAGTGCGAACGGGAGTTTTTATTTAGTCCGTCCTCTATCGTCACCCGGTACATGGCATCCAAGAAATCTTCCGAATGTAGGTAATCGTTATATTCCTGATTGTGGTAGAGTGCCGACAAGTCGTAAACGTCACGGATATGCTTTGCCAACAGTGCGGCTGCATCCTCATTGTAAGACAGCTTTACCAGCCTTGAAACCTTGTCGCAGATAGTCTTTCGGGGATTGATGCACTGCGTTTCAAAACTTCCCAGCCCGTAGGTGCTTATCAGTTCCTCTTGCCCGATACTTTCAAGAAAGGCGGTCACAATCGGTTTGATAACCTGCTTGTCTGCCGGGTAGAACATCCGTTTTTTGTCCGGCAGGTCACAGGATTTTATCTCTACTTCCAAATGCTCTTTTAGTCCCACACCCTGAAATACATTGTCATACGAGAAATACAGTTTGCGGTAATTACCGCCCGTTTCCGACAAATCTTCCTTGTATATGTCACTGTTGAGTTCGGCTATGTATTTGGAAAGTTTCTTGTTCAATGTCTTTTCCGCCTGCTTGGACGCACCTTTGTCACCCGTGAACACGAACAAGTCCAAATCTTCCGAGAAGCGTTCTATCAGCCCGTAGGCTTTGGAAAGTGAAGTCCCGCCTTTGAAGTAGGTCTTATCCGCATATTCGGACATGGAAATATCCCGCAGTATCTTCGATACCCAGTAATCCTTTTCCACGTGCGACTGCTCGTAGCCGAAATGTTCAGCCGCCAGTGCGATGATTTCCTTGAACGCTTCCTTGTCCGAATGTAAATTCATATTTCTGTCCTATGCCGTTTTATAATCCAAGTTGAACCGTGTCGTGGGAAGAATGGTCTTTGCCATTTCTGTTTGCAATACGGTTTGTCTGATGTCGCCCAGTATGTCCGCCACCACCTTTCTGACACGTGGCGGGTAACTTTTCGCCAAAGATACGATTTTTTCCAGTTCCGGCAGGCTGTACCCGTTGAAATATTGGCTCTTGACCCGGTTGTAGATGTCCTGCCCGGTTGTTCCGGGTATGCGCTTCATGTCCTTTATCGCATCGAGCAGCCGCAAGTACGGGACAAGGCTTTCATCCGGGTAGTCCATGCAGTAGGCTTTCACGCACTCTATATCCAAGTTCTTGAAACGGAAACGGCGAACCGGGTTAGGAGTGGCTATCGTTATGGTTGTGGCAACCTGTTCGGTCAGCCCCATTTTGTTATAGATGTAAGCCCCCGTGATATAGCCGTTCAGTTTTTCAGTCAGGTAGCGGAACTGTTCATCCTGATAGACAGGCAGCTTTCCCAGCCCCAGCACTGATTTCTTGGGACGGTAGTACGCCCCCTTTTCAACCCGTACCAGTACCCCTTTGCGGCTCTGTTCGGAAAGTAGCACCGCAACATTGGCGGTCTTTTCCGTTTCAAACGACAAATCCCGGAACGTGAATATACGCCCGGTATCTATCCGTTCAATCTGCCCAAGTATCTCTTTTCTGAATGAAGCCATATTTATGTCCTTTGTTTCTATATGCAAAGATAGTATATTATGTAATCACCTGCAAAAACATAACAAAGATTTTGCCGAAGATGTTTTCTTTTTGTCGTGTCACCTGATAATAGGAGAATAACGGAAATTCAATCAAAGGCTTGCCAAACGCTTCACAAACGTTCCAAAAATAAGCTGTATTTCAGTATTAATTTTGATATGTAGCTCATTATTAGCCTATTGATAAAATAGCAAACGTTTCATAAACGCTTCACAAATGGCTCGCAAGCATAATGCAAATTTTAATAAGTCGTTGATTATAAGGCATAAGGTCTATAATTAAATGGCTCATAAATGGCTCACCCAAAGAGAGTGATTAACTTCGCTCTCTTTTTTTTATGCCCTTTCCCAATTCTGCAACCAATGGTTGCGGAATTTCATCCCACCCGGACAATTTCAGACAGCGCAGGACAAATTCGGACAGTCCTTGCCGCCCGTCCAAATATAGCATATTTAGTCGCTACCTTTGGGCGGGACTATTCCCGTAACCACTAAAATTCCAATTATTTATGGCAAACAGAATGACCCCGCCCGCAGAGGGGCAGGAAAAAGACGTGCTGCTGGTCTTGGATAAACAGCAGGGAAAGGTGAGTGCCGTTAAGGGTATCGACAAGGACGGCAATTTGCAGACCGTGCCACCCACTACCGGACACGGCGGCGAGTTCATGCAGGTGGACAAGAACAGCGATGTGTTCAGCAACTTCATTTCCAACTTCTACCGCAAGTATCAGGACACTTCCGGGCTGGAACTGTTCAGCGTCAAGGCTTCCGAAGCGGAGCGGGACGCAAAGGCAATCGAGGACAACCACCGCAACCCTACACCGGAGGGTGACAAGCGGGCTGAAATGCTTCGAGTTCCGAAGCCCGACTTCCACGAGTTCAAGCAGGGCTACCGCTTCGACCCGTCAAAAATCGACTGGGAGAACCTGAAAAAAGTCGGCATCACCGCCGACACCCTGAAAAACACGAGGGACTTCGACCGGGTGATGCGTGGCTACAAGTCCCGCAACACTTACACTGTTTCGGGGACGGTGGGCGGCTTCTATCTCAAACCTACCGATGTCAAGCTCTCTTTCTATCAGGCAAAGGACGGCACGGTAGTACCCAAGCTGCACGGCGTGCAGCAGGACGAAAAACTGTTGCAACGCCCGTTCCATGAACACGAGTTCACCAAGCAGGAACAGGGCAACTTGCAAGGCACTGGCAATTTGGGCGGCATCGCTGAAATCAAAGACCCGAAAAGCGGCGAGCAAATCCCCGTGTTCGTCAGCCGGGACAGGTACACGCACGAACTGGAGTATATGCGGGCTGACAAGTGGAAATGCCCCGATACAATCTGTAACGTGCAAGTCAGCCCGGAACAGAAAGCCGCCTTTGAAGCCGGGCAAGCGGTGAAAATGGAAAACCTGCAATTCAGGGACGGCACGAAGCGCAGTGCCTATTTGCAGGTCAGTGCGGTGGAGCGTGGCTTGGAGTTCCTGCCCCGTGCCGCCGTCCAGTTCTTGCAGCAGGGGCAGCAGCCCGCAGAGCGGCAGGTCGCCGGGCTAAAGGACGGCAAGGGAGTTGAGTTCAACGGTCATGTACAGCCCGGCGCACAGGGCAAATCCCCCGACAAGGTGCAGCCGAAAGACGTTACCCCCGCCGCCGAGAGCCGGACGCAGGTAGCGGTCAATTCGGGGGGCAAGACCAACGAAGCCACCAAGCAGGGCAAAGAGCCGTTGAAACAGGGTCAGGACAAGCCCACCGCCAAGCAGAAAGAGAAGCAGGAGAAAGCGCAGGACAAGAGCCTGAAAGCTGACAAGCCCAAGAAGTCCAGAGGAATGAAAATGTAATATCCACCATTAAAAAGTAAAGAATTATGATTGCATTGATAGCAGAGAAGCCCAGCGTGGCAAAGGACATCGCCCGCATCATCGGTGCGACCGGGCGTAATGACGGTTATCTTTCCGGCAACGGGTATATGGTGACATGGGCGTTCGGCCACTTAATCCAGCTTGCCATGCCGGAAGCCTACGGCGTGGCGAACTTCCGCAGGGAGAGCCTGCCCATACTGCCGCCCGATTTCCAGCTAATCCCCCGTCAGGTAAAAGCGGAGAAAGGCTACAAGGCAGACCCCGGCGTGCTGAAACAGTTGAAAGTGATAAAGGAAGTGTTCGACCAGTGCGACCGGATTATTGTCGCCACCGATGCCGGGCGTGAGGGTGAGTTAATCTTCCGCTATATCTTCCATTACCTGAACTGCCGGAAACCATTTGTGCGCCTGTGGATAAGCAGCCTTACCGACAAGGCAATCCGTGAGGGGCTGGATAACTTGCAGCCGGGAGAGCGTTACGATAACCTCTACTTCTCTGCCAAGTCCCGCAGCGAAGCGGACTGGCTGATAGGGATAAACGCCACCCAAGCGTTGAGCGTTGCCGCCGGGCAGGGGGTGTTCTCGCTGGGCAGGGTACAGACACCCACGCTCGTGATGATATGCAGCCGCTATTTGGAGAACAAGAATTTCGTACCCGCCAAATTTTGGCAACTCAAAGCGGCGACCGCCAGCGGGGGAATAAATTTTACCGCCCAATCGACCGCCAAGTGGGAACAGCAGCCCGAAGCCATAGCCGCCCTGCAACGGGTAAAGGATGCCGGGCAACTTGTGGTTAAATCCGTTGAGAGGAAAGAAGCCTGCCAAGAACCGCCGCTTTTGTACGACCTTACCACGCTGCAAAAGGAAGCGAACACGAAGCTGAACTTCTCGGCTGACAAGACGCTTTCCATAGCGCAAAGCCTGTATGAAAAGAAAGTGATGTCCTATCCCCGAACCGGAAGCCGCTATATCCCGGAGGACGTTTTCGATGAAATGCCGGAACGTGTCGCCCTGCTGGGGCAATACTCCCGCTTTGCCGGGTATGCCGCCGGGCTGGACGGCACACCCCTGAACCGCCGCAGCGTGAATGACGGCAAAGTGACCGACCACCACGCCTTAATCATTACCGAGAACCTGCCCGGCGAACTTTCCAAAGACGAGCGGGCGGTTTACGAGCTGGTAGCCGGGCGTATGCTGGAAGCCTTTTCGGGCAAGTGCGTGAAAGACGTTACCACCGCCTTGCTGTCAGGGGGAGATACCGACTTCACGGTGAAAGGGTCTGTGATGAAAGTAACCGGGTGGCGTGCCGTGTTCGGCGAGCAGGAAACGGGCGGGGATGAAGAAGCCGCCAGCCTGCCACCACTCCAAGAGGGAGAATGTTTGCCACTCTCCGGCGTGGATCTGCTCGAAAAGCAGACCAAGCCGAAACCGCTGCACACGGAAAGCAGCCTGTTGTCGGCAATGGAGAACGCAGGCAGGGAACTGGAAGATGCCGAACTGAAAGCCAGCCTGAAAGATGCCGGGATAGGCACGCCCGCCACCCGTGCGGCGATTATCGAAACGCTGTTCGCCCGCCAGTACATCGTGCGTGAGAAGAAGAACCTTGTACCCACCGACAAGGGGCTTGCCGTTTATGGGATTGTCAAGGACAAGAAGATTGCCGATGTCGAAATGACGGGCATGTGGGAAACCGCCCTTGCCAAGATAGAAGCGGGCAGCATGGATGCCGACACGTTCCGGAAGGGCATCGAGGTGTACGCAACGCAAATCACCGCAGAACTGCTATCGGTGCAGCTATCTGTCGCTACTGGTGAAACCTGCCCCTGCCCGAAATGCGGCAGCGGGCGCATCCTGTTCTACCCGAAAGTGGCGAAGTGTTCCAACGTGGACTGCACGCTTACCATATTCCGCAACAAGTGCGACAAGCAGCTTTCCGACAAGCAGATTGTCGAGCTGGTGACGAAACGCAAGACCGGGCTAATCAAGGGCTTCAAGGGCAAGAACGGCAAGGCTTTCGATGCTTCGCTGGTACTGGACGAGCAGTTCAATGTCGGTTTTTCATTCCCCGAAAAGAAAGCGAAACCGAAGAAATAGCCTATCTTTGCCGCTGAAATTTCATTGTGATAGGTTTTACAGCTTATAATAATTGAAATTTTAGTGGTTGCGCCCGGAGGGAAACCGGGCGCATTTTTTATATGTTCCCGCCAAACAGGTAGGTCGAACAGACCACCCCGTTATCCAGCACCCTGCTTTCCGAGAGCTTCCACAGCGAGCCGGATGTTTCCCCGACAAAACCGATGCCTTTGCCCGCCATGACCGGGACGGTGTAGATTGTCAGGCTGTCCAGCAGTCCGGCTTTAATCAATGAAGTAAGCAGCTTGCCGCCACCCACCACCAGCATGTCGGTTTCCTGTTTCAGTTCATAGACCTTTTGCAGCGGTTCTTCGGTCAGGAACTCCACCCCGCAGTCCGGTGTAACGTTGGTGTCGTAGTGTGACACCACAAAAGACCGTTTGCTTTTGTGCGGCCACCCGCCCCAGTGTTCAAAGATGTAGTTGTAGGTGTTCGCCCCCATAAGCAGGCAGCTTGCGGCGGCGTGTTCCCTTGCCACCAGTTCCTTGATCTCACGGGGCATCCAGTCCAGTTCATAGTCCGGCGTGGCGGTATGCCCGTCCAGCGATACGGCGATGTGCGCTTTGATTTGTTCCATATTATCAGGTATTAAAGTGATATAAATCCCTACTGTCTTGGCACGTTAGCCGCCACCCCAAAAAAGAAAGCGTGGCATGACGCTGTTTCAAAGTAGAGGTACTGGCATACCCAAAAGAGGAAACAGTGCAGCCACGCTATGACAAACGCATAGCATATCCTGCGCTGAATATCCCCTCTTTTTGAAAAGTGCCAGTTTTCTACTTTGGGACGTTCGGCGAACGTATATGTTATATATAAAGGCAATATTCCGGCAACCGCCGTCCAACTGCCGTTACTTTTCCGTGTAACTTCTGCAAAGTTAAGCAAATACCCTGAAAAATCACGTGCAAACAGAAAAAATCCTGCCGTGTTATCACAACAGGGCAGGACACAAGCACCTAAAAATACACAAGTTCAGCCCATACGCCTACGGGCAGCTTGCGTTCCTTTGAAGATGATATGAACCGATGACAAAACAGCTTTGGTTCGCCGTGTCTTTGGTGATGATGTCCCTTTCCCGCATGAAGCGGATATAGCTCTTTGCGGTGCGCTCCTTGATGTCCAATACCTGCTGCAACTGCTCGCAAAGGTCTATGTAGGTGATGCGTGTCTGCCGCCCGAAGATGTCACGTGCGACATTCACCAGTTCCCTTTCCTTGCGCTTCTCCTTTTCCTCACGTGGTTTCTCGCCCTTGTACACGTGCATCCCGGCTTCCTTGTCCCAAGCAAAGAGCATCAGCGGCACGTCCAGCGGGCTTCCGTCCCTTACTTTCAGGGCTTTTACCACCGACTGGGTAGGTTCTTCGTCTTTCTCAATGGACAGGATAGTAGCCGCCTTGCGCTGCAACTCGCTGCCCAAATGTCCCCGCAGTTTCAATCCGTTGGGGACGAAGTGCAGCACGCACAGAATACACGTGTTGTAGATACCCGCCAGCCGATAAAGTTCATCTATCACCGCCACGCTTTCCGCTTCATCGTTGGCACTCTTAACAAGGTCTGCGATGCCGTCAATGACGACCAACTGGATGCCGCCGTACTGGTAGTAGAACTTGTCCATGCTCTGTACAATGGCGTTCAGGCGTTCCTTGCGTGACATACCGGTAAGACAAAACGCTTTCAGTTCATCGGGTTTGTCCGGCTGTTTGGCACGTGCCAGCAGGTTGCTTACGTTCTTGAACAGTTGTACTTCCGACTGTTCGGTGTCATAAAGCAATACCGCCTTGTGCTTGCCGTTAGCGGTTATCTGTATGCCCAGCGTATCTATGTTCTCACCAGCCGGACAGATGCAGCCCGCCACGATTGCGGCTACATAATTGCTCTTTCCCGTTCCCTCGCCCCCGGTGATGCCGAACAGGTTGCCTTGTGTCCCCAGCGGAACGTCACCCGCCGAAATAATCTCTTGCGCTTTGGCGGGCGGGTTGTTGAAATCTATCTCGCACGATTTAAGCATAATCAATGTGTCGCTATACAGGTTGTCTAAAAATTCGATAAACAGTTTCAGGAAATCTTCACGGGTGTTCCCGGCTCTGAAGTAGTCGGATATGTCCTTTTCCTCTTTCGTTCCCGGAAGCGGGAGCAGCAGGCGTTTCACGCCAAATTCTTCCAACAGTTTTTCCTGCTTGCATGAACTTTCCCTGCCCGTCTTGTCCATGTCAAAGAGCAGGACGATGTGTTTGAAGCGGAACGTCAGCCGATAAACCAGCGTGGGCGGTATCGTCACCGTTTCGCTGTTGAAGCAGATAGCGTGAAAACCGTGCGCCGCCAGCGAAAGCACGTCTTTCTCGCCGCCCGTGATGAATAGCGTGTCGCCTTTGGCTGGCAGTTGTTCCAGCCCGAAACAGTAGTTCTCACCGAAGCTGCCGCCGTAGAGGAAGCGGGGCGTGGAGAACGGGCGGTACAGCTTGATGTGCTGTTTGCCCTTGTAGCCGTACATGGGTTCTGCCACCGATGAAGTGTAGGTGTACGGTTTGCCCTCTGCCGTTTCGCTGTTGTATTCCCGGAGCGAGCAGACCTTGTAACGTTCCAGCAGTTCGGGCGTGATGCCGTATTGTTGCCAGTACACCAGTTCGGCAAGCGGGAACTTCTGTTCCCGGAACTGGTAGGGCTTGACGGGCTTTTCGGGCGTTTCTTCGGGTTTGTCCGGCACTGCCCGGCGGACGGTTGCCGGGGGAACGGAAACCGGAATGCCGGAAGCCAGCCCCAAGCCCAAATCCCGGTCGATGATTTCCAGTATCTCCACGAAGTCAGCCGCCCGGTTGCAGTCCAGCCCCTTTAACTGCCCCACGAGGAAGAAACAGTCGCCGCTGTAACTGTCGTTGCCGAAGTCCTTCATCTTGTAGATACCGCCCCGGCGGTCGAAATAGATGTTGCAGGAAGCCTTGCTGTCCTCGTACAGCGGGTTAAGGAAGTTGCGACCTATGCGCCAGTTTCCGGGCAGGTAGTGTTTGAACACCGCCAGCCCGTTACTTGTTCTTTCTAAGATTTCCTCTTTCCTTAGCATACAACTGGTGGTTGGTTATCAGGTTGTCGATGTTCTCCTTGTTGCTCCTTATCAGGCGTTCTTCCAGCATCCGGCGTATCTCGCTGACCTTGTAGAAGTAGCGTCCCCTGATGTTGGAATAGGCGATAGTCCCCGACACCCGCAGGCGTTGCAGGGTCTTTTCGCTTATTTTCAGGAACGTGCAGACCTCGTAGCTGTCCACCCACATGTCTTCCTCGCTTTGCCTTGCCGTTTCCATGTGGTTGAAGATGTAGTCGGCAATGGCGGTAATCTTGTTGTCCAGTTCCTTGTAGGCTTTGGACTCGAATGTTATTATTTCCATAACGGTAACTGATTGATTTGCCGCAAAGTTCGGGTGTCCTGAAAAATAAAACGCCACAGATGTACCCACCTGTGGCGAAATAAATTTTGTTAAAGCACGGTTGCCTAATCCTGCTCCCTCATGCGCATCAGCAACCTGTCTTTCAGGGTGGAGAGGAAGCCCGTTCGGTCTTTGGTCTTGGCTTTTAGTTCCATGTAGGTGTGGTAGAAGTCGCCGAGGTCGATGTCGAACACGTATTCAAAGTAGGCTACAATCTCCTTAATATCAACCGTTCCCTTGTTCAGACAGCCGCAGGCGTCCAGTGCGTAGATAAGTTCCACCAACGCCCTTTTCGTCCCCGTCCAGCGCAACACCTTTCCCATGAAGCCGTTCTTCACCCGCTTGCGTTGTTCCCGGCGTTCCAGCTCGTGCAGACGGTTGGTGAGGTATATTTCCAGCAGTTCGTTGGCTAAAATCTTGGCTACCTTGAAATCGTGACTGGTGCTGAACTGTGGGTCTGTTTCGTAATAGAAACTGTCCACGATGATTTGTATGTCAGGCTTCCCACGCATGAAATACTGCCTGTCCAAGTAGGTGGCTTTCGTTCGGTGGTACTGGTAGAACGCCAAGTTCCGCTGGAACGACTTTGAAATCCGGTCGGTTTCCGACAGCAGGTAGTCCCTTTGCACTTCCTCGCTGCCGCTGGGGAAGCGCACCTCTATCTTGTAAACGGTGTTGTAATAGATGATTTTGCTCGCTAAAAGCGGTTTCAGTTCCTTGAAGAAGTGTATTTCCTCTTCCGTGCTGGCGAACGGGTAGGAGATTATAAAGTTTTTGAGTTCGCCCAGTATCTCTTGCAGGTAGTCCACGCACAGGCGGCAGAGCGTCAGCGTGTCCGCTGCGGTGTCCTCGTATTCCTGTATCTGCCATTCCACTTTTTGAAGCAGTCCGGCGAAGTATGTTTCCAACGGTATCTTATGTTCCATAACCTTGTGCTTATCTTTTATGAAGCACAAAGTTACGGGCATAAAAAATCTGTTTTATTCTTGATTTTTCACATTACGTTCTTGTAACTGTGCATTTTCTTGTTTCCTGCGCTTTTCTGCGTATCTCGCCCGGTGTGTCCAGCAAGTAAGCCTTGCAGAAGTCGTTCAGGTTCGATGTCGATGCGAACCCGGTGGTGAACGCCACTTCGGTAAGTGTGAGGTTGGTGTTCTTCAGGTAGTGTTCCACGTCCTTTGCACGCTCCTTTATCACCCATTCCTTAGCCGTGTACCCGGTCATTTTCTTTACCTTCCGTCGGAACGAGCCGTATTCCATGCCGCATTTGTCCGCCAGTTGCTCGGCATCATAGACCATGTAGCCTTTCAGACGCACCATTTCGGTGAATGTCTGCCTGCCCAGCTCCGGCAGCATCCGTTCGGCGTGGCGCAGTTCCTTTTCCGTCACCAGCAGGCGGTTGTCTCTTACCGGGTTTCTCCGTAGCAGGTGGAAAGCGTGGCATACCGTGTTGTACACGTTGCAGAGGTACTGCCGTCCCGGTCGCATCCAGTGGAGCGCATCGCAGTAGGCGGTCAGTTCGGGTATCTCGTCCCGCTTGCGGTGCTGTTCCGCCAGTTCGTCCAGTATGGCGTAATGGGTGGTGGACATACCCAGCAGGATAATGATTGCCTTGTAGTCCTTGTATGCCGCCAGTGTCGGCGTTTCCGGCAGGCTCTTGAGCGTGTCGCACACGTGGGCGCACAGCCGCCCGTCCTTGCTGAACGGTTCAAGTTCCAAGTAGTTGTCCATTTTCCGGCTGTTGTGCAGCAGCCATGTTACCTTTTCGTCCAGTTCCTTGCAGGACGCTTCCAGTTCCGCTTCGGGAGCGGGCAGCAATAATGATGTAATCCGTTGTTCCATATCTGAATAAATTGATTTGTTTTCTGTACGTTACCCGGTAGCCCATAGCCAAAACTTTTGGATTAGCCGCCAAACCACGTGATAAAGGAACATGGCGGCAAGCATAAGAAAACCTGCCCGCAGGAAATATTCTTCAATGCGCTGCCAAACGCTCGTTTTTTGTTCGGGCATCAGTATGTCCGCCACTTCCTCAAAGGTCTTGCAGGCGAAAATCGCTTGCCGGAACTCGTCTGCGCTGTTCCAGCATTCTTCCTTGAACCACCGTGTCTTGGGGTATCGTTCCGCTACCAGTTCTTGCAGTTTTCGTAGTGGGAACGGTTCGGGGTTGTCCCCGTACTCGTATTCAATGGAAATCACACGTCCCTGCATCCTGATGCAATATCCGAATATCCCTTGCCACTTCACTTTGTGCGCCCCCTTTTCAACATATTTCGTCCCGGTTGCATCCACAACAATGTAGTTCTTCCGCTTCTTCAACAACTCGGTATTGGTCGTTGTGTATAGTTTTTCCTTGCGAAACACGTATATCATGTTGCCTTTGGGGGCAAAACTGAATATCGGGTATTTTAACTTCACTTTCATTGTAAATGGTTTATTATCTTATAAAAGCAAAATAAAGCAGGATAATACCCAGCGCAATTCCCAAAAAGACAAGCCCTGTCAGGAGAAAGACCCAATCCGAATAATGGAAATCAATCTCCTTGTAAGGAATGGCAGTTTTCTTCACATACTTGTTCCATGCCCATATAAGAACTCTTCCCAATCGTTCTGCTTCAATATAGCTCATAATTATTTTTACTTTTCAATTAGAATTTCCTCATACACTACTAAACAACAAATAAAAGGTTGCAAACTGGATAATCAGAGAAACGACATAGATACTGTAATAGAGCAAATACTTTTTCTTTTTGTCAAACTCGGCGAAATACTTCTTGTATTTGTCCCCCTTTAATAAGAATATCTCATTGACGTAATATCCGCATATCCCGATGAGTATCAAAAGCAAAATAAAGACACCGTTTCCCAAAATGCTTAATAGGCTTATCCTGAAAATCTTGATGTAAGCAAGGCAGACAAGACAACATATCCAAAGGCTGATGAAACATGGGGTGCTAAGTGCCATAGTGCTGTAAGGAAGATAGATGCCTTTATCCATTCCGCCTTCTTCTATTTTCTTACCAGTCGAAACTAACCATTTTATGTAGCGGTTGTCCCATTTCAAGAGGCTTAGCCAATACAAAGGGTTTAGCATCCTCCAAAAAATGAAAAACAGCAGCTTATAAGTGCAGTAATAATTGATGTTGTAATATTTCTCTAATAATTTCCTCATGCCTTTAATGGTTCAGCGGGGAACGCTGTAAGGCGTTATCACGCTTCGTTAACATCATATTTATTCTCACACCAGTGTACCATATCAATAAACCATAATCACGAGGTCTTTTTGCGCTTCAAAGGCTTCATCGAAAATGAAATTCAGGTCGTCCATTTCCTGCTCATAGTCATAATCTCCGATACCGTTACCCTCTTTCAGCGAGGTGTATTCCGTACGCTTACTCTCCAATTCAGAAACGGGTATGCTGATAATATAGGGAAAATCACTGCTCAATGGAATAGGGATGAATGTACTTTGACTATCCAGTTGCCAAAGGTTTTCCGCACAGTAGATTTGCGTTCCATAATGGTTGCAAATCTTTTCATATACATACCCGTACATGAAAGCAATTTCGGGATAACGGATTTTTCCGTTCACAATGTCTGCTAATACCGCATAAGCATCTTTATCCGTGTTTAGGCTATTGCTGAAAGAATCGTTCAAACTGTCAAGTTCCTGCTTCAACGCAACCTTTAATTGGTTTATAAGCTGATTATCACAAGCCCCGTAAACAGACCTTACCTTATCGGCTTCTATCAAATATGCACAAACAGAGTAACTCATACCTTTTCTTTATTTAATGTTGTCATTCCAATGTACCATGTCGTATGGATAGTAGGGCAACCCTTTCAGGCTGCTATCATTCAGCCCCAAGACCTTGACCAATGCACCGCTTTCAAAACACCAATAACCGTCATGGTTGATACCATATTTATGGTCGTCATGCCAAGATAAATCAGAATGTCCTCGATACCATTCTTTTTTGAGGTATTTTTCTAATCGTTTCATCGCTTCTGCCTTGTCTTGTTCAGCCAACTCTGTAACAGTGATAGCTGCTTGATAGGGTGACGGATATAATACTTTGTTTGTTGTCCTTTCCCAATCAAGAAATCTGTATCTAATCAAGGTGTCATAAATATAGTCTTTTGCTTCCCTGTCTTTTATCAGTTGAACCAAACTTTGTATAAGGTTGTCTTCGTAATCCAACATAATGCCTATTGACAGAAGCCATAACATTTCAATATAAAATCCGTTATCCGTCCAAAATCTCGGCATCGTTTTGAGGGTTTCCACATAATTATTTTTCAGATTATCAATATCCTGTCCCATAGAATACTGTACCAATAAAGAACGAAGCCTATAATTGAACAAAGAATCGTAACCTATATGTTTACCTGAAAGATGCTTTTGTTCATAATAAAGAATTTCTTCATTATACAATTTCAGTTGCTTTAAATACTGTTCTTCTGTAAAAAGTTTATCTCTTGTTTCCATTATGGTACACTGTTTTGATGTTAATTGTTTATAAATGCACCTTTAGGTGTAGGATATTTCGATAACCGACACCCGGCAGGTGTGTTTCCTAATCTCTAATAACTGCACCTCACGAATTATCCAGTGTATCAAGAGGATTAGGGATTTTTGCTTTATGGGCACTTGACACATGAAGATAAATGGTTGTGGTCTTGATGTCGTTGTGTCCCAGCAATTCCTGTATCGTGTGCAGGTCTGTTCCCTGTTCCAGCAAGTGTGTGGCAAAGGAGTGGCGCAGCATGTGTACGTGTACACGGTGTTTGATGCCTGCACGATGTGCGGCTTCTTTCAGCACTTTCACCAATGCACTTGCCGAATATTGCTCTCCGGGTGTTTCGCCCTCAAACAACCATTTTTGTGGACGATATTCCCGAAAGTAGTGCCGTAGTTCTTCCAGCAACTTGGGCGAAAGGAGCGAATAACGGCATTTCTTCCCCTTGCCCATGATACGAACCGACATTGTTTCACTGTTGATGTCCTGCGGGGTCAGGTTAAGCAATTCGCTTCTTCTAAGTCCGGCAGAGTAAACCAACGAAATCATGCAGTGATGCTTGATGTTGGAAATTTGTGCAAGGATGCGCTTAATTTCATTCTTGCTCAACACTTCGGGCAGGCTCTTGTACTCTTTGGCACGGGTGATACCGCCATAGTATTGCCGTTTGCCGCCTTTCACCTGCTCGTAATAGAACTTGATAGCATTGATGCGCATATTCTGTTGCGACACCGAAATCTTCTTCTCGTTCACAAGATAGAGTATGTACTTGTTGATGTCCGGCACTTTCAGGCGGTCGATGTTCCGTCCCTTGTGATATTCCATGAAATCGCTGAAATAAGCACGGTATGTTTTGACGGTCGAGGGGCTGTAACGCTTTTGTTCCAGCAGTTCGAGATAGCCTTTCGGCAGTGTGTATTCCCTTTTGGGCTTGGGATGCCGCACGTAAACCCGGCTGTAATCAATATAGGCGTGGGGCGAATAGCGGTCGTAAAAATCCGGCAGGCTGAAAGCGGCTGACGCTATGTATGCAGAGCCGTTACCAGCCATTTCCATGCCCGTGTCTTGGGCGAGCAGCAGGGCGACAGCCTGACTGTTCGCATATTCTATCCGTATGTAATCCGCACCGTCCCTTGTTTCTTTGTGTAGCACGATGCTTCCTCTTTGTTTCTGAACCTTATCCATGTCGCTGAATTTTGCTTCGCTCCAAAGATAAGATAAAAATACCATTATTTGAACATCTGTTCAAAAATAATCGAGGTTAAAAAAACAAAAGAGTATCAGGCTTTAAGCAGCGAATAGATATGGCGAAAATTTTCTGCCAGTTCGTCCACGTTCAAACCGTTTAGAAATGCTTGTTCGTATGACAGTCCTAAAAACATTTGCCGGAACATGATAGCCGTTTTCTTCACGTCCGTGTTGCTCCTGATTTCCCCGCTTTCTTTTGCCTTCTGTATGACTTTCTCCCATAGGTCATAGTCTTGTCGGTAGATTTTCTCAATTTTCTGCCTGATGCCCGGATAGTACATACGCACTTGTGACAGAAAGTGAAAGTAGTAGAAGTTAGGACTACAATCATGCGGGCTGCTATTATCACCAATCAGTTCAACAATCCTTTTCATGGAAGCGGCTACCCCCGCCACGTATTGCCCGATGAACTCCGCCAACGTATCGGCAGGAGCGGCAAACTTGTTTTCCGGTTCGTGCATTTGCAACACGTATTTGTCCGCCACAGCCATGAATAAATCCAGCTTGTGCGGAAAATAATAAACGATACCCGTTTTTGTCACCCCGCAGGCTTTGGCAAGCGTGATGATGCTTGCTTTCTCGTAGTTCATCCTGACAAATACGCCGAACGCTTTATCTATTACTTCTTCACGGTTAGTTATTATCATACACGTTTGTTTTTAATCGGTTACGAAGATACGGATTTTGTTTTAAGCATTTGTACCCCAGTGCTTTTTTTTAGTGCAAGGTGCAAGTATATATTTATATATATAGCTTGCACCTTGCACTAACCCAAAAATATTTATTATCAGATATTTGCGAGTTTCAAAAGAAAGCCGTATCTTTGAACCCGAAAGTTAGGCAGACAAACAGCGGTCAAAGTTGGACAAGCCCAACATCTGAAAATCGTTACTGTTTCGTTACCTATTTGAAATTTTGAAAGCAAAGTAGCTGAAATATAAGCGGTTAGATTTGTAGGTTCAAAACCCAGTCTTTCCGCTTGATAACTATGACTTATCCACGCAGAATACTAAATGAAGCATATCGATATTGCGATAATGTTTTATGAAATTTGCGATTTCCCTCATATCGTTTCTTAGTGCTACTTTTTGAGAGGGGATATTTGTGTCCCGTATGATGGAGTATACTTTGTCGAAGTTAAGGATATTGAAGGCGTATTCCTTACAAGCTATGGCGGCCTCGGTAGCATAACCTTTATGCCAGTATTCCGCCCTAAGCAAATAACCGATCTCCGGAACCTGTTGACCGTTGAATTCTTGATAGGTGAGACCACACTGACCGATAAGCTCTCCGCTGCCTTTCTCTATCATCCCCCATAAGCCAAAGCCATCGTTTTGATACCTCCTTAATTGCTTATCAAGCCATTCTTGTACCTCTTTTTTACTGAACGCTCCTTCGTAAGCGTACATTACAATCGGATCTTGTAAAAGCTTACAGATATCATCAAAATCATCTTGTTTTAATTCCCTTAATAGGAGTCGCTTTGTCTTTAGTATCATCTCTTTCATACGATATTTTTTCTTGTCTTCTCAAATTGTTGGATGACTAGTTAGAATATATCGCTCAAGGAATACCGGAGTTGATCCATCATCAACGGCACTTCCGCCTCCTCGATTCCCGCTACAAGAAGATCGGGGATATCTTGATTGAACTGCTCTTGGAACTTCGAGAAATCACCGGACTCTTTCTCCACGGCTTTTTTATAAAAAGCAAGCGCTCCCTTTATATTCTGTAATGCCCATTCCGTATGTCCCGCATTCAAGAAATCTTGGGTGTTGGGTTGATTATCCATGATCTTTTTGTAATAATTACGGGCCTGATCGTATTTACCGGTCAAGAAAGAACACCAAGCGATCGGACGCCAAGCCTTCGTGCTTTTATTGTCCAGATAATCTACCTTGAAATAATATTTCAGCGCCTCATTATAATTCTTGAGTTCAAGATGGCAGTGGCCGATACATATTTGGATCGATAAATCATTCGGATTGAAAGCCTCGTAACGATGATAGTATTTCAACGCTTCTTCCGGTTGCTTTAAGGTACGGTAACAACCGGCGATCCGGCGAATAACCCATTTACTGTCCGGATTGATAAGATCCGCATGTAAATAAGCCTCCAAGGCGCCTTGTATATCGCCATTCATTTGTTTGCAGTAACCGATTTTCTGGAATAAGATATCACTTTCTTGATTTGCGTCGGATAAGCGATTGTAGATCGTGAGCGCGTCAAGGAAGTAATTCTTCCGGAGGTAATACTCCGCTATAGTTGTCAAACTTTCCTCATCACTGACGTAAGGCTGCAAAATTGGCAGGTTATGAAAGTCTAACGCAGATGTAAATATGTCATCAAAATCCAGATGTCCCGGATAAAGTTTGAAGAAACGATACAAGTCCTGTATGTACTGTCCGGATATGATTTCCAGTTTTCCCCGTTTACTGATCAATTCCTCCTTCGTCTGTTGAATCATCTCGGAGGCTTGGCTACCAAATTGTCCCATCATCATTTGACGGGCTTGATCCGGCAATTGCATCATACTGAAATATAAGGAATATTTATCGGAATTACACATGAATGCCGCAAGAGTCATGGAATCTAGCATATCCTTTTCCGTTTGATTCTTGCTCAACTGATTGCCAAAAGCGGAATGCTCGGTCGTGAATGGTATGAACCAGTTACCCAATTCCCGGAAAAAGGGGAAATGCTTTAGGTGCACGAAAGTAGAGTGCATTACGTCCGCACCTTCTTGTTGCAGCTCGCTGAACTCCTCCATTTTCTTCCCTAAGGAGCTGTTCGATAACATATTCTGCCACTCCGGATTCATCTCGTTTCCGAGAAGTTCCGGATTGATATCCTTTAAGTTTATCTTTTGACTGATTTTAGGGCCTAGCTTGATCATCTCCGGAATGATCTCGTCTTGTAGCTTACGGGTGATCTTCTCTGTCTCACGGGCTAGGATAAAACGAAGGGTAATCGTTCGGATCGCTTTCGTAAAATTAGGAAATCCCTCGGATAAAGCCGCTAGTCGATCCGCTATCTGCGGATATAGCGCCGTACGTTTCCTATAGGTATAGAGCGTCAGGAGAATCCCGATCAACGCACGGTAACGAATCTCATCTTCTTGGAGATTGGCCGCATCGAATAATAATAGCAGTTTCTCCTTATCGAAAGCGACTTGCAATCCCAACATTAATGCCGATACGATTTGGCTACCGATGATAAAAGGCAACTCTTGGTCATTCAATAGGTTCCTGATGGAGGCTATTTCTTCCTTATTGAGAGGATTCGAGGTCCAGATCTTATTGAATAATAGGATCGTGGCGGATTCGATTTGCTGCTGCTCCGTAATGGTTCCGGTCGGAGTCTCTATCTTCACCAAAGAGGCGTTTCTCAAAACCTTGTGGAGCTGGTCATAGTTGGTAAGCTCCTTTTGCATCATTCGCCTACGGCTATAAAAGGAGAGAGGCGAATCTACCGATAAGGCCTTGTGCTTCACTATATCCGCGAACTCATAGCTGGATGCGATCAAGTTGTTGTATATCTGGTCTTGCATCGGATCTTTAGCCCCCTCGATCCGGTATCGCAACATATATTTATAAGTATCTTGTAGCTCGTTCAACCTGTCTTGGAATGAGTACTCACGTATTCCCGCTATTAAACCTTGGAGAAAATCGAACGCGTTCTTTAGCTCCTTTTCGTCTAATGAACCGATAATTCGGTTGTATGCTTTATTTATTTCTTGTATTGTCATATACTATTAACAACAAATGGTATGCCAAAAGTATAGTATTTAGGCTAAATTTCCTATCTTCGCGTACCTAAAAATAAATTTAGCAGATGAAGAATATCCGCAATTTCTGTATTATTGCTCATATTGACCATGGGAAAAGTACCTTGGCAGACCGTTTGCTTGAGTATACCAAGACAGTAGAAGGTAAAGACATGCAAGCTCAAGTCCTTGACGACATGGATTTAGAGCGTGAGCGTGGTATTACGATCAAGAGCCATGCGATCCAGATGAAGTATAATTATAAGGGTGAAGAATATATACTGAACCTGATCGATACTCCGGGGCACGTGGACTTCTCGTATGAGGTTTCCCGCTCTATCGCCGCCTGCGAGGGTGCGTTGCTGATCGTGGACGCGGCTCAAGGTATTCAGGCGCAAACCATCTCTAACCTGTATATGGCGATAGAGAATGACTTAGAGATTATTCCGGTGATGAACAAGATTGACTTGCCTAGCGCCATGCCGGAGGAGGTAGAGGACCAGATCGTGGAACTGTTGGGCTGCCCTCGTGAGGATATCTTACGGGCGAGCGGAAAGACGGGCGAGGGAGTGACTGAGATCTTGAATACGATCGTGGAGAAGGTCCCGGCCCCGAAAGGTGATCCGGAGGCCCCGTTGCAATGTTTGATTTTTGACTCCGTCTTTAATCCGTTCCGTGGTATTATCGCTTACTTCAAGGTGGTAAACGGCGTGATCCGTAAAGGTGACCATGTGAAGTTTATCGCTACGGGAAAAGAGTATGACGCCGACGAGGTAGGTATATTGAAATTAGATATGTGCCCCCGTGAGGAGATTCGGACGGGAGACGTAGGATATATCATTTCCGGTATCAAGACGTCCCGGGAGGTGCGTGTCGGTGATACGATCACTCATGTGTCTCGCCCGGCTAAAGACGCGATCGCCGGTTTTGAGGAGGTGAAGCCGATGGTCTTCGCCGGTGTCTATCCGATCGATAGCGAGGATTTCGAGAACCTTCGTGCGTCATTGGAGAAATTGCAGTTGAACGACGCTTCCTTGACTTTCCAGCCGGAGAGTTCCGCTGCGTTGGGTTTTGGGTTCCGTTGCGGTTTCTTGGGCTTGTTGCATATGGAGATTGTTCAGGAGCGTTTGGATCGTGAGTTCAATATGGATGTGATAACTACTGTACCGAACGTTTCTTATATCGTGCATACAAAGAAAGGGGAGGTGATCGAGGTACATAATCCGGGAGGCTTGCCGGACCCGACCTTGATTGATCATATCGACGAGCCGTTTATCCGTGCTTCCGTGATCACGAACACTACCTATATCGGCCCGATCATGACACTCTGTCTGGGTAAGCGTGGCATCCTGCTTAAGCAAGAATATATTTCCGGTGATCGTGTCGAGATTCATTATGACTTGCCGTTGGGCGAGATCGTAATTGATTTCTATGATAAGTTGAAGAGTATTTCAAAAGGGTACGCTTCTTTCGATTACCATTTACATGATTTCCGTCCCAGTAAGTTGGCTAAATTAGATATCCTGTTGAACGGTGAGCCGGTAGACGCTTTGTCTACATTGACGCACGTGGATAATAGCGTTACTTTCGGACGTCGTATGTGCGAGAAACTGAAAGAGTTGATCCCCCGCCAGCAATTCGATATCGCTATCCAAGCGGCGATAGGCGCAAAGATCATCGCTCGTGAGACGATCAAGGCTGTCCGTAAGGACGTGACGGCGAAGTGTTATGGAGGCGATATCTCCCGTAAGCGTAAATTGCTGGAAAAGCAGAAAGAGGGAAAGAAACGAATGAAGCAGATCGGTACGGTAGAAGTTCCGCAAAAAGCGTTCCTGGCCGTATTGAAGCTGGATTAGAAAGTCAATGGAATCCGTTCGCTAACTCAATGGATTTATAAAGAAAAGTCAATGGATTCCGTAACGGATTCCATTGACTTTTCTTGTGCAAATGGGTCACTTCTCATTCACGAGCCGTATCCCGCCATCTTCCAGCGTGATAAGATGTTGCTTATAGAGTGCCCCGATCGCTTGTTTGAAAGCTTTCTTGCTACAGCGGAATAAGGAATAGATCACGTCCGGATCGCTCTTGTCGTGTACCGGGATGTATCCCCCTTGTGTTTTCATCGCTTCCAGAATGACGCCGGCGATCCCCTCTACCTTTTGGTAGCCTTGCGGTGTTAGGCTTACGTCTATCTTATCATCCTCACGTACCTCTTTTATATAGCCTTTCAGATGCTCGCCTTTCTCAAGACGCTGGAATACCTCATTATAATAGATCAATCCCCAATGCTGGTTATTGATGATCACCTTATAGCCAAGATCCGTCTCGTCGGCTACCAATAACTGAACCTCTTGATTCTGCTCGTAATCGATAGGGGTATTGTTCAAGAACTTCTCGATACGTGCGGATGCCATGATACGTCCTGTCACATGATCCAGCCGGACATAGACCAAGTACCATTTCCCCTCTCTCATCGGCATTTTCTGCTCCTTGAAAGGAACGAGCAAATCTTTCATGATTCCCCATTCCAAAAATGCGCCGGCATTATTCACGTCTTTTACCTCCATGAACTGGAACTCCCCGACCGTTGCCAGAGGACGTGCGGTAGTAGCGATCAACCTCCCTTCATTATCATGATAAATAAACACCTCGACCTCATCCCCGGGCTTCACGTTTTTAGGTACGTAACGATTCGGCAACAAGATCTCCACCCCGTTACCGCCATCCAGATAAACCCCGAAGTCAAGGTCTTTCACTATTTTCAGCGTGTTATATTTTCCTATCTCAACCATATATTTTTGTTTTGTCACAAACTTACGCAATAATCATGAAAAAGCGGTAAAAACAACTATAATTTTGATTTGGCATGCAGCAATATCTAGACAATTGCATCGTTATAGAAGTATCTTTATACTTGTGGTCCTTTTGAGACCTCATGTTCAAACTAAAAAACGTATATTTGCACCTTATTTGAAGAAAACGAAGATTATGAGAGTAAAATTAGTATCAGTAGTGGCATTGTTTGTCTTATTGCTAGGGGCTTGTTCTGTTCCTAAAGATGTGGTTTATTTCCAAGGAGTGGATGCCTTGACCCCCGAAAAACTTGAACAAATGAGTCAAACCTATAAAACAATCATCCGTCCAGGAGATTTATTGAATATTACAGTGACAGCATGGGATCCGTCAGTTGTGACTCCGTTTAATCCTCCGGTCTATGCGTATGCTCAACAAGGAGATCTTCCAGTAGCTGCTTCTGCTTCAATGTATAATTATCTTGTTGATAAAGAAGGATTCATTAATTTCCCAGTTATAGGAAAGGTTAAAGTGGAAAATTTTACTTGTCTTGGCTTGGCTGAAGAGTTACAACAGAAAATTTCAAAATATGTTACGGATCCACTAGTAAACGTTCAGATTACTAATTTTAAGGTCTCTGTTATGGGAGAAGTCGCACGTCCCGGAGCGTTGACTGTTCGTAATGATAGAATGAGTGTTTTAGATGCAATAGGTTTAGTGGGTGATCTGACTATTAATGCGAATCGAAAAAATATATTACTTATTCGAGAAGATAATGGCGTAAAGACATTTGCACGTTTAGATTTGACTAATCCGGAATTGTTTACTTCGCCTTACTATTATATGCAACAAAATGATATTTTATATGTAGAACCGAATAAAGCTAAACAAAGGAATTCACGCTATAGCCAAGCGCAGCAGTATAGTATAACTGTTTTCTCTTCGATATTAAGTGCAATATCTGTGATAACAACTGTCATTTTAGCTATTACTAAATAAATATATCAATGGATACAACTATAGATAAAGAAACGATCAGCTTACGAAGAATTATTGTTGGATACCTACATCACTGGAAACTATTTTTATTCTTCTTTATACTTTCAACGACTTTGGCCATCGCTTATTTAGTCTTATATCCTACTACATATGAGATTATGGCCCGTATTCAATTGCAAGAAGATAAAGAATTGGGGTCTGGTTCTTTAGGGCTGGGAGAAGCAGCCGGTTTGATGAAATCTTTTGGTTTGGGTAGTGGAAACGGAAGTTCCATAATGATGGATGATGAACTGGCTAAGTTATTATCCAATGATTTGCTAACTCGGATGGTTACGGACTTAGGGCTTCACGTTAGCTATAAAAGGCCGTATAGTTATAATTATGAGATGTATGAAAATGTTCCGGTTTTGTTAACTCCAGACTCATTGACCAATGAGCATCTATCATCTCGTATAACTTTTCGTATTAATATAGATAAACAAGGAAAAGTACGAGTTGATGCGAAGTCTGATAATAAAAAGGAAGAATTGTTTTTTGATTCTTTGCCAGCGGATATTGACTTTGAGGGGAATAAATTTACTCTGTCTTATAAAAATGTGGATATGAGGCCTTATTCTCAAGATGTGGTGGTTTCCCCAGCAACTTGGATTGCTGAAGATTTGGCCGAAGAACTTATTATTGAGGAATATTCTAAAAGTTCGAATGTTATAGAATTTACTTATCGGGATTATGAGACACAGCGTGGAATGGATATGCTTAATTTGTTAATGAACTTATATAATAAGCAAGAATCTGGAGCTAAAAAGAAGGAAGGTCTTGAATCTATAACTTTTTTGGATTCTCGCATTGAGGGAGTTATATCTGATTTGAATAAAATTGAATCTATGATCGAACAATACAAGACCAAGCATAAAATGACGGATATTGAATTTGATGTCCCTTTTTATGCGGAACAAATGAAAGACCTTCGAAGTAAGATTATAGAAGTAGAGGCACAATCTAGGATCTTAGTCTTTATGGATGAATATATTAAGGATCCTAGAAATAAATATAATTTAGTTCCTTCCTTGTTGAATTCATCAGAAGGGGGAGATAAAGGAAATCCTATAGCACTATATAATGAGGCTTTATTGGAACGAGAGAAGATTTTGCAAACCTCTAAGAATGATAATCCGTTAATAGGGAAGGTTAATAAACAAGTTGATCAATTGCGAGCAAGTGTATTTTTATCAATAGAAAATGCGAAGAAAAGTTCTTCTTTGACATTACTGGATTTAAGGTCTAAAGAGAAAGCTATTTTAGATAAAATGGAATCCGTGCCTTCTGTGGAAAAGGAATATGTGGATTTTAAGCGTCAGCAAGAAATTTATCAGGCGGTATATTTGATTTTATTACAGAAACGTGAGGAGATAGCTTTGTCTATAAATAATCAACGTGACCGAGCTCGTATTATTGATGCAGCTTTTGTAAAGCAACGCCCAGTAGCTCCCCGCAAATTATTTGCAGTTTTGGGGATATTAGCTTTTACACTAATATTACCCGTAGGAGTTTTATTTATTAAGGAACAATTCATTGCTTTAAAGTCGGAATTTAACAAAAGGTAGTTTAAGATGAAGTGAATATATGTGTAGGTGTTTTTGGTTATTTTCATTTTTAATAGTATTGTGTGGGTGTGATAAGATTGATCTTGAGAAGATAAGAGATTTAAGGATCATAGCCCATCGAGGTGGCACTACTCAATATCCTGAGAATAGTTTAGCGGCGATTGCTAATGCTATAAATTTAGGTGTTGATGCTATTGAAATTGATATCCGGTTATGTAAAGACTCTACGATTGTTGTTTGTCATGATGACAATATTGATCGGGTGACGAATGGTTCCGGAAAGATAAAAGACATGACTTATGAAGAAATACTTGCATTTTCATTAGAATTTGAAGGAACTTTGACAGATCAAGTTATTCCAACTTTAGATGATGTTTTACAATTAGTGGATATGAAGGTTGAGTTATATATTGAAATTAAGGAAGGTTCTAAATCTATTGAACTTCAGTTATTAAAGTTGTTAGAAAAATATGACTGTTATAATGCTGTATCAATAATTAGTTTTGATTATCATACATTAGTTCGTATATCAGAAAAAAACGAGAAAGTTCGATTAAAGTACTTGTTATATAATGTAGATGATCCGTCAGCTCTTCCTCGTCTCTCTTATAATCTAATGGATGGGATGATATTGGATTATCAAATGATGAATAAAGACATTGTCGATAAGATAAAGGCGATAAATAAAACAATAGAAGTGTATACTGTGGATGATATATCATCAATGTCTGAGAACCAGTATGATTGGATTGAAGGTTTAATTTCTAATCGTCCGGAATATTGGATGTCTATAAAACGAAAGTGATGGGTGTTAGGAATACATTTGTGAAATCGTTTGGGCTTTATTTTTTAGGTAATATTTTATCTAAAATAATAATGTTCATCTTATTGCCTGTCTATACTGATTATTTGCCTCCTGAAGAGTTAGGTTATTATGATGTGGCAAATACGTATTTAAATTTATTGGTAACTTTTCTTTTCGTCGATATCTATGTTGGTATTATGCGCTTTGTTTTTGATCAACAAGGATTAGATGATTCTAATAGACCAGTATCAAATGGCATTATTATTTTCTGCGTTTCATTCGTGCTATATACGTTAATTGCGATTATAGCTGGAATTTTTGGGGAGATACGTTTTCTTGGTTATATTTATGTATATGGTGTTGGTCTAGTTTTAAATAATTTATTTGGTTATTTAGCTAGGACAATGAAGCTAAATCAAGTTTTTGCTATTTCAGGAGTTTTGGGTACGCTTGTGACAAGCTTAGTGAGTGTTGTTGGCTTGATTTATACAAAAGGAGATATTGAGGTTCTCTATATAGCTGCTATCTGTGGTTTATTTCTGCAAGTCGGGATTTTGGAATATAATTTACATATATTTAATTATGTGTCATTTAAATATTATGATAAGACTCTGTTAAAATCTCTTTTTCTATTCTCTTTGCCTTTGTCTTTGAATTCTTTGGCTTATTGGTTTTTAACGGGATATTCAAATGTCATTATTTCGGCTATGCTTAGTTTGAAGGAGAATGGCATTTATATGGTAGCGGTAAAATTTGGCCTTATTATTAATCTATTGTCAACTTGCTTTAATTTGGCTTGGCAAGAACTTATTTTTAGAAAAGGTAATGAGGATAGGGAATCCCTTGGTATATTTTATAGTAAGGCAATGAACTTACTCGTTGATTTTGTTGGTTTGGGTGCTCTTATCCTGATCCATGTGTCTAATCTGATATTTCCTTATATGGTAGCAAACTCTTATGAATCCGCTAAATATATTATTCCTATGTGTATTCTTGCTGCGATTATCAATGTTATAAGCGGTTTTATGGGACAGATTTATGCCGCTCTGAAAGCAACAAAGATCATAGTTTATTCTACATTTTCTGCTTGTATACTGAACGTAGTGATAGTACCTTTTTTTGTTTTACGTTGGGGTTTATTGGGGGCTACTTTAGCGATCGTGATCAGCTATTTAGTAAATGTGATTATGCGTATATATCTGATTCGCTCTGTAGTTTGTGTCCATTTTGATAGAAACACTCTTTTATTTCTAAGTGTGATGTTAACAATATCTTTGTTTGTTTACTATTCGGGGGGTACTATTGGTAATATCTTAATGGTCTTGTTTCTTGTTTTGATCGGAATTGTCCGTTTCAAAGAGCAATTTTATATGTTGGTTAAAAAAGCAAAATGAAGATGTTATGAACATTCATACAATTAATGCGGCAGGAACTGCTTTGAGGAAGCATCAAATGAAGATGTTTGATATGTTAGTGTATATTGATAAGATCTGCCAGGATAATGACATAAAATACTGTTTGTCTGGTGGTACTTTGTTAGGAGCAGTCCGGCACAAGGGTTTTATCCCATGGGATGATGATTTGGATATTGTTTTTCTGAAAAAAGATTTGGATAGATTACATTCAATATTGTTGAAAGAGCAAGATGCTACTTATTCTTTACAAGCGAATGATACGGATAGTAATTATATAGCTCCTTATGAAAAATTAAGATTGAATGGTACGTTAATTCAAGAGAATAACGATAATGATCATTTATATAAATATAGAGGTATCTATATTGATCTATTCTATTTGGAACCTGCGCTGCCTTTTTTTCATATTATATCCGATAAGACACAAACCCGCTTGGTTAACTTAGTGAAAGGTAAACGGACTACACTGAGAAATTGGGCGTTAAGAGGTTGGGGAAGCATTACAAGAAATGTTCTATATCCTTGTTTTAGTTTTACGTCATCATTGCTTTCACCTAAGTACCTTAGTTATCCTTTAGGTTCTTATTTTCATACTCAATTTAAAAAGGAATGGTTATTTCCTTTGAAAAAACTAGAGTTTGAAGGAAAACAATTTTATGTTCCCAATAATTATGAGGAAATGTTGCGTGCCCAATATGGTGATTATATGAGAATACCTTCTGAAGAAGAGATAACTACGCATATTAATTTTATTCAATTTGAGGATTAAGGTTATGAAGAAAAAAGTTATGTTCGTGTTTGGTACACGACCTGAAGCTATAAAAATGGCACCATTGGTAAAAGAGTGCCAGAAACATCATGATCTATTAGACGTGATTGTTTGTGTTACGGGACAACATCGTGAAATGCTGGATCAAGTGCTTGACTTATTTAAAATCACTCCTGATTATGACCTTAACATAATGAAGCAAGGCCAAGACTTATATGACGTCACTTCCTTGGTCTTATTAGGTTTACGTGATGTGTTAGCGGAGATCTGTCCTGATTTAGTCTTGGTCCATGGGGATACGACAAGTTCTACAGCCGCAGCATTAGCTGCTTTCTATCGGCAAATTCCTGTTGGTCATGTGGAAGCTGGTTTGCGTACTCATAATATCTATAGCCCTTGGCCGGAGGAAATGAATCGTCAGATTACCGGACGTATCGCTTCTGCGCATTTTGCACCAACCGCTTTAAGCCGACAGAACTTATTGGCTGAAGGAATCCCGGATGATAAGATTCATGTTGTAGGTAATACTGTAATAGATGCCTTACATATAGTCTTAAAGCAAGTGAAAGAGGATTGTATGATAATGAATGGGGTTAATTCTGCTTTGCGAAGGGCTGGCCTTGATGACTCATTGCTTTCTGCTTGGAATGAGAGAAGAAGACCGTTGGTTTTGATTACGGGGCATCGTCGGGAAAATTTTGGGGTGGGCTTTACTAATATTTGTATGGCTATCCGCCATTTAGCGGAGAAATATCCATTTGTGGATTTTGTCTATCCAATGCATCTGAATCCCAATGTACGTAAACCTATTATGGAAATCTTTGGGGCGGATCATTCGTTGTTATATCCCAATGTTTATTTGATAGAGCCCTTGGATTATCTACCTTTTGTCTATTTGATGGATCATTCTTATTTGGTTCTTACTGATAGCGGTGGAATTCAAGAGGAAGCTCCTGGTTTGGGAAAACCTGTTTTGGTGATGAGAGATACGACAGAGCGCCCAGAGGCGGTAGAAGCTGGTACTGTTAAGTTAGTGGGGACAGACTTTGACTGTATCGTAAATAACGTTACTGAGCTATTGGAAAATGAGCGTGTTTATGGACAGATGGCAAAGGCCCTCAATCCCTATGGTGACGGGAAGACAAGTGTGAGAATAGTTGATATTATTTTAAAGGTCTAAAAGATGAAACGAAAAATACTTTTGATACATAATGGCTATCCTTTGGGAGAAGAAGTTGGCGACAAGGTTAGGGTGCTGAATATGGCTCAATCTTTGCAGAAGATTGGATTGAAAGTCTTTTTTTTAGCATTTTATAAAAGAGGTTTTTCAGCCTTACGAAAGGAGCGAGCTAATGCTCCGATGGATGTAAAATGTTTTTTTATATATACCTTGCCTGATCGTTTGGGGTTAACTGGTATTGCGGCGCTATATCGTGCATTATATACTTGGTGGATTGTGAAGAGGTATGGGATTGAACTTATACAAATTGAGACTTCATTGTCGGCTTCTTGTGTTCGTTTCGTCGATAGGACTATTCCTGTTTTTACTGATTTTCATGCGGATCCTGTACCTGAATTAGAGATGAATGGACATTCGAGGGAATATATTAAGAAAACAATAAGGGATATTCGATATATACTTAAGCGATCGCAAAAAGTTATTGCAGTTTCAAACAATCTTCTTATGAATTTAAGAGAATATTATCCTTATGAGGGAAAAACCGCAGTATTACCTTGTAGTTTCAACGAACATATCTTTCAAGAAGTAAATGTATGTGCGAGCCAAGAGCTAAGAAAAGAGCTAGGTTTGGAAGGACGCATAGTGTTGTGCTATTTAGGGGGAACTCATAGATGGCAATGTATAGAGGAGACTTTGGATCTTTTCATGCGTTTGAGACAACTTGATCCTCGTTATTTTTTATGCATATATACTAATGGGGATTTAAGCCCATTCATGAATCGACTGAATTTACTGACGGGTAATTATCTTTGCAAAGGGTTACCTTATAAGAAGGTGCCTTTGTTTTTATCTATTGTTGATGCTGGCTTTGTTTTGCGTCAGAAAAGTTTGGTGAATATAAACGCTTCTCCTACAAAAACGGCAGAATATTTAGCATCAGGGGCGATGGTAGTGGCTACTAAATATTCTGGAGATGCTCCTGTCTTGATCCAAGAATCGGGATGCGGATTTTTACTTGATGGGGTGCAACCTTCGGATAATGAACTTATGGCACTTCATAAACGTATTTTATCGTATATGGAGAGTCGTGAAATATATGCTTCAAAGGCACGTGCTTATGCTTTTAACGAGAGAGTTTGGATTTCAAATGAAAGAAAGTTGGCTGAATTATATGAGGAATACGGTCTATAGTAAAATATTAATCTAACACTTTTCTATAAACCGTATTGGTCAAATAGGCAATTCTAGTCCATGTATATTCACTAAGGTCATAGGAAACCGAATTCGTCCCGGATAGTTTATAAGTAAGCTTATTAGCTAGTTCTGAGATGTTTCCTGTTTCGAAATAAGAGTCATTATCTAGATTTAATTGTTTGTTCGCCGGTATGTCACTGGCCAGCAAAGGCAAGTGATAACTCATGGCTTCAAGAAGGACTAAAGGAAAACCTTCATTATAAGATGAAAGGACAAATAAGGACGCATTAGAGTATAACTGTCTGAGATATTCTCCATCTGCATAGCCTGCCATAATAATATCTGTGTTTTTAGCCTTATCAATAATTTTTTTTGCGTAACTTGATGCATGGTCGATGCCTCCTGCCAAGACTAATTTTATATTTTTATGTTTAGATTGTAGGAAGGCGTCGATTAAATAATCTAATCCTTTCTCTTGGGTGATCCGTCCAACAGCCAATACATAATGGTTCGGTTGTATCCCTAGCTTCTCGATTCGATCCGTGGCGGTAGTTCTTGATTGAATGTGCACACCATTAGGAATATATGTTGATTTATTTCTTATGGCAGTTTTAAAACGATTTACTTGTTTTTTGTTGACAAATATGATGGCATCAGCCCAATTCGTAGCGAGCCATTCGCTTGCCTTTAGAATTTTCTTAGCTAAAAAATTCCATTTTTGATGTTCATAATTAGGACTGTGATAGGTTAATATCGTCTTTATGCGAGTTAATTTTAATAAGGGAATAAACATGCCTGGTCCAATATTATGAATATGTACTAAATCAGGTCTTTTGATTATACAATACAATGTGCATAAGAAGGAATGATAAAAAGATTCAAATCCTTTGATGCGTGTGGAAGGCAGATTAATGAATTGAAATGGTAATTTCAATTCACCATCTCTTTCTACTGGAAGAAAAGCTTTTCTCCTAAATATGGTAATATGATATTTATCTGACAATTCGGGATATAATTGTTCGCAATGCTTCTCTACTCCTCCCTGTACGTTAGGGAATCCTCTCGTCCCAAATACATACAATCTTTTCATACTAATTATTTTGCTTTTCTATAACTGATTGATAAATGTATATTAGTTTTTTGTAATGTTCAGTCTCTGAGAAATTGGTTTCAGCGAATGCTCTACAATTCTTAACCATCTCTTCGTATCGCTCTTCATTGATATTTAAAGCTTTGCTAATCACAGAGCGTAGGTCTTCTGGAGATTTTGGTTTGAACGTAAATCCGGTATCTCCTTCATCAATCAGTTCCGGGATGCCTGCGATATCACTTCCGATGACGGGTGTACCTATTGTATACGATTCAATTATTGTCATGGGATTGTTCTCGTACCATTCAGAAGGAACGATGACGAAAGAAGCACCATGTATAAGTGATTGCAATTCTTTACCTTGCTTGAATCCCAAAAATTCCGCATTGGGTGGACATTGTGCCTTGAGGCTATCTAGTAACGGACCTGTTCCTGCTAACTTTAGCTTAACATCTGGTAATTTACATATTGCTTTTAATAAGGTTGGTATACCTTTTTCTTCCGATATCCTTCCAAAGAAAAAAAGATAGTTTCCTTTTTTCTTTGGCTTGTTTTCTATGGAAGGGGTAAAGTTGTATAAACAAGTTGCTTTCTTTTGAAATCTAGAATCTATTTGTATATGTTTGTTCATCGAAAATTTACTTACAAAAATGAACTTGCTTAGATGCTGTATAGGAGGAAAGAAAAATGATCTTAAATAGCTATCCATACAAAGCATTGTGCTATTTATGAGATTTTTCTTGGAACAACGGTTTGTGATACAATGATAGTAATGTTTGTCCTTGCAACGTTCGCAATAGTTTCCGTTTCCATCTGTAAATGTATATGCAGGACAAACTAGCCGATAATCATGTACACTCATGACTGTTGGTATATTATATTTCCTTAAAACGGGCAATATAGATATGGACAGACTGTTGAACATTAGGTGAATATGTGCGACATCAGGCTTTTCTATCCGGATAAGCTCCTCTAATTTACGAGCCGCTTCTCTGTTATAGAAGAAAGAAGGGATATGTATAAGACGATTGATTAGGCTAGAGGCTGACAATTCGGGATAATTCACAAAATAGTGATCATACTGAGATAACTCATTCTTATCGTGTTGAAGACTGAAAGGAATGACTGTATGCCCATGATCCTCCAATAGCTTAATTGTATTGAAGAAAACCGTATCCGCACCACCTTTGCGATAGAAATATTTATTGATTTGCAGTATCTTCATGATTTGTGAGAATATTATGTTGATTGATTATTTTCATTTCCGCAAGGACTAGCCCTAAAGTCATGAGCATATAGATACCCCGATGCGTAGTGAATGTTGAGTCTGTAGTTCCTTCGATGGCAAAATATGCCACGATAAGTAAAACGATTGTTAATAATTTAGTTTGCTTGTATCCTTTATTGAACGAGATTGCTTTTTTTAAGATGTAGATCCAAAATGAAATGTATAAAATGATACCGATTATTCCAAACTGTGCCAATGAAGGATAATATGTATCTGCTATAAAACTATAAAAATCTCGGCTCATGCCCCACACATTCTCGATTCCGTATTGAACATATATTTTGGAATAGAACTCTCCAGAGGAGTATGTCGCAAAACTAGCAAAACCACTTCCAAAGGGGAAATAATCCATGAGGATCTGTGGAGATGTAGCGTATAATACATAGCGTGCGATCATATCTTTATCGACATCACTAGTAAGAGTTTGAAAGAAATAAAAATAAATTTTTTGCCAAGCGACTGCAATGATCGCTACTAGCATAATGATGATGATCAATGAATTCTTCAAGTTTAACTTGAAATTCTTGATATTTGAGAAATATAAGGCCATGAATACGGATAATGCATAAAAACCGTAGAATTTAGATCTTCCCGATAGAAGCCCTATGGATAGCATTCCTAGGAATATAAATTTCTCCTTCATGGAAAAATTACCTGTAAACAGGAAACATAACGATGTTGCTATTACACCTGCAGCGAAATAGGTTGAGTGTCCCATTGTACCAGATAGCGTATGTGGTACGAATATTTCAGTGATTGCCAGTATTAATTGGAAACACCAGCAGGAAACAGCGATCCAACGTAATATTTTCTTGCGATTTTCGGAGAAAATGGGTAATATGGAATATACGCAGAAGAAGGCCAGATAAGGCTTGAATTGTATAATGAAATCTGATATGATTGCCGCATTGACATTACTTTTGATCCATAATGAATAACAAAGATAAAATATGAATATACAGATAACGCCTAAAAATACCTTATTGATATCCCAAGAAGGGTTCTTGAATAAATTGTACCCATATAAGAAAACAAGAAATAAGGCACATATCTCATCTGTATAATCAAAACCAATTGTACCGTAGAAAATATGACCAAAAATAAGTGTAAATATGTATAGATTGAAAAAATGTTTGTTTATGAAGTCTTGCATCATAATTTATATTGAACACATTTAGATTATGTTATCTTTTATGTTGTTTACGCCGTCAAAGTTATATATAATTCTTGAAACCTCCTTGCTTTAGCTGTACTTTTGTTTACTTACCTCTGATTTTACGACTCTTATCCTTTGATATGTAGTGTATAAACATGAAACATAAATAATGTTGTCATGTTTGCTCTTTCCCATGATAATGCCGTTAAGTATACAAAAAAGAATATCTATAGGCTAAAGACTTGAATGATGTGTGGCGTGGTATGGCTGCAGGACAAATCGTTGTCTAGGAATTCAGAAAAAGACATAGTTGGCAAAATAAGTTTATTGAAATGTTCAAGTAACTAAACTTACTTTTCCGGTGAAGCTGGCTAACAGTCAAATTACTATTTATTCCCTAAAATCCAGCCTTATTCAAGACTTGTTAAGTGAATAACTTACGGCTTGTCAAGCCATAAGCTTACGGCTAGGGGTAACCGCAAGCCTACGAGTTGGGAAGTGATAGGTTATTTACTTGGAGAGCTCTAAGCTTGGAGTTTGCACAACTTTAGAATCAGTCCCAAAATGAGCCATATAGCAATTTAATCTGTATAATGGGGCAGTAGAAAATCTGTGGGGATAGGCGTATCAGTTAGCTATCCCTAGCCTTTTGATCGACGTGAATTTCATCCGTATCGGCACAAGCGATAAGCACTAGAGCTTAGAATCTGCACGAGTAGTCCTTACAGCCCACGCCGGTAGTCGCGTATGACGACACCGATACTCAAACAAGATACTCATGAAAAAAGTATCGTATCTTCATCGCCCCATACACCTAAGATACTTCGCCAATGAACTTAGGATACTTTCCCAATGAAACTAAGATACCTTTTTCGCATGGCTAACTGATACGCCTATCCCCACAGATTTTCTACTGCCCATATATAATGTCTATTGAAAAGGGCATAATTTTATGCTTAAAATGTAAAGCAGTCAATAAATAATACATTTGTCGTATATTCCTTTGACTGCTTTTAATGATGTACTCTTATAGATTAAGTCTAACACATAACAATTTTGTAAATACTGCATATCTTTTACCCATACAGTTTATACTTCTGTTTGTAAAAGATTTCTTGTGAAACCGGAACCTTCCAATCTGGTTTTATTTTGCGATCCAATTTCCATTGACACGTATCCATAGAGTCGGAGTGGTAGTTCCCGTATTATAGATAATGTCACCATCAGTCCATGTACCTACAACTGGATACGAAGTGCTTCTGCAAATAATATTGTCTCCTGAGAACTGTATTGCTCCATTCGGGATAACCCCAACTTGCTTTTCTTGACTTCCAGTTTTCCACTCAAATCCACATATTGAATTTCCATTGTCATACAGGTGCTTACAGCCACATAAAGCAACATCGCAGTATTCGAAGCTACTACTAGTTCCTTTTGTCCTAAAAATACGTATAAATGTGTGGTATCCAAAAGTATCACCTCCGAAAAGAGTGATTAGAACTCCAAAATTAGATATATTCTCAACAGTAAATGTGGAAGATATAGGGGTTGTTAACTTTCTGGTTTTGTCCCAAACTATATTTGCGGAATAAGAATAGGTACCAGGATCTTTGTGCCAATCAACATGGCTATTGGTTGCACCACTCATTGTTAAGTTCTTGGTGGATACAGCATGATCTTGGATTACGCTAAAGCCAGTCGTTAAGGCTCCTCTGTTTGAAAGTAAATAACTGTGATTATTAAATTTGTCAATAGGGGATGATGACACATCATTATTACATATTTCCATTCCATATGGAGCGGATCTATTTATCCAATCTCTTTCTACCCAATGCCTAAAAGAATTTTTTATACTGAGATTTACTTTTCCATCTGTCTGTAAATCATATCTTTCTATGTTTCTCGGTTGTGTTTTATTTTCATCTTCGTATTCATTTTCATAATAAGCAAAAACTATGTTTTCTAAAGATATGTTAGAAATATCATAATTGTTAGCAGTTGGATCTTGTATGCTAATACTAGGTACAGAGCCTTTTTCAAAATAGCAACTTGATATTATGGCCGAACTGCACATTATTCGTAATTGAGTTTCTTTTCCTTCACAATGATTTGCTTGAAAAATTACTCCTTTAGAATTTTTGATAAGAATATTGGCATTTATTATATTGTCACATATCTCCGCTCCCAAACTTTGATTCAAAGCCAATCCTCCTAAAAAATGTTGAATATTATTTGTGTCAATCCATTTTCCATTTGGTTGTATCATATTATATTTAAATAAAAGAGCATCCCCCATGCCTTGCAAATCAAAAGCATATAGATCTTGAGTATGTGTGACATATTCTGTACTAAAATGACAATGAATAATAGATTTTCCATCGGAATAATTTTGATGTGTGGATGCTACGGCCTGGACAAACCCTTTCCATCTACAATATTGTATATTTATACAACCTGCAAATAAGATACCGCGTAAATTCTTAATGCTAGAATTAAGATTACAGAAGTAAATATTACTTATCTCTGTATGATATTCAGTATAAGCATATTCCCATGTCCCATTTTCAGGGTTATCTCCACTTACATTTACTTTTACTAAGAAATTACCAGAAAAACTCAATCCACTATTAGGTCTTGGAGATATAATAGTACCTTGGTTTAAGTAATCATTTTGACTTGTATTATTGGTATCTTTATATGTATATGCTTTTTCTCCTCGTAGGATTATCCCTACTTTAACGTTGATGGTTTTATTTATGTAATATTGACCTCTGGGTAAGAAGACTTCTCCAACCCTTTTAAATTGTATCGCTTTATTGATGGCATCTGAAGAATCTGTATTTTCATCATTGTTCTTTGCCCCAAACCATTGTGGGTAAGCTCTATCCATAATCCAAGAACCATCCAATTGTATTTCCTTTTCAAAAATTAGACTGATAGGTGCGATTATATGGGTATTGTTACCTTTTAATATTCTTGTGGTATTGGAGGCATTGCTTGCTATTTTACCTCCAGCAAAGATAAGCGTAATATTCTCGGACAATATGACATTACTAGTTAATGTTTTTGTTGTCGTAACTACATACGTTTGATTGGGACTGAACGAGCTTGGATTAAATTCCGGCCAACTATTGTTCACTGCTGTTAAAATGGATTGGGTAGACATAATCGTTAATTTTAGGTTTATATTAGTGCTATAAATATAGTTTTATTTATATTATAAATTTGATATATTGGGTTAATAATGTATAATCTTGAAAAATATTTTTGGTTCTTCTCATGATGTCCTTTCTCTACTAAATATTTATGGTGCTCAGCGATAACCTATGTTTCTTATTATTTTTTCGCTAATTCGCATAATTAATGGAAACTTGGTCGTTTAAGATGTTTGTATTCAGATATATATTGTGAGTAACAGGTCAATGCTTTCAAATAGATGATTTTGGAAATTGGACTTTATCTGGAATATGATTGAAAGTTATGGTCTTAAATTTTTGTTTAACTCGACCTTGGGACGAGACGCTACCGATTTGAAATAGATGGATTCTACAACATAAAATATTTGATGTCTGGCATTCTAAGTGCGTGATATGAAAAAAACTTATGTTGTATTTTAGGAAAAGCCTTCAAAGGTATGTGTAATTCTTGGAATAGTCTTACTTTTGTGCTTCTATTAAAAGCATTTGGAACATTAGTATTGATATAATATGAAAATAGCAATAGTTGGAACAGGCTATGTAGGCTTGGTTACAGGTACTTGTTTTGCGGAAATGGGTACGGAGGTGTTTTGTGTGGATGTCGATAAGAATAAGATTGATAACCTAAAGAACGGGATAGTCCCTATCTATGAGCCCGGTTTGGACGAATTGGTAACTCGTAATATGCAAGCGGGACGTCTGCACTTTACGACAGAGCTTAAAGAGTGTCTGGATGAAGTGGAAGTTCTGTTTTCAGCCGTTGGAACCCCTCCGGATGAGGATGGCAGCGCAGACTTGAAATATGTCTTGGAGGTTGCTCGGACTGTTGGGCGTTATATGAATAAATATATATTAGTTGTCACTAAAAGTACGGTTCCTGTAGGCACAGCCCAGAAAGTAAAACAAGCGATCAAGAAAGAACAAGCGTTGAGAAATGTAAATATAGAGTTTGATATCGCATCCAATCCAGAGTTCTTAAAAGAAGGGGCGGCGATCAAGGATTTTATGAGTCCGGATCGTGTAGTGGTCGGTGTGGAATCTGAACGTGCCGAGAAATTGATGTCTAAATTGTATCGTCCGTTTTTATTGAATAATTTCCGGGTAATTTTTATGGATGTACCTTCAGCGGAGATGACGAAGTATGCGGCTAACGCAATGCTTGCTACCCGGATCAGTTTTATGAATGATATAGCGAATTTATGTGAGATTGTCGGGGCAGATGTGAATATGGTCCGGAAAGGTATCGGGACTGATGCTCGTATAGGTAGTCGTTTCTTATATGCAGGTTGCGGTTATGGAGGTTCTTGTTTCCCAAAAGATGTAAAGGCGCTTGTCAAGACAGCCCTTGATAGTGGTTATAAAATGCGTATATTAGAGGCTGTTGAGGCTGTAAATGAGGAGCAAAAATCCATTTTATACCGGAAATTGATGACGCATTTTGGTGGTGATATCAATGGAAAGCGTATTGCAATATGGGGATTGGCATTTAAGCCAGAAACAGATGATATGCGTGAAGCCCCTTCTTTGATATTGATCGATAAACTAAAAGAGGCAGGGTGCAAGATTACGGCTTATGATCCAGTTGCTATACCTGAAGCTCGGAGACGTTTACCTAAAGGAACTATTTCTTATGGAAAGGATATCTATGAGACCGTGATGGATGCAGATGCCTTGTTGATTGTTACGGAATGGAAAGAATTCCGGATGCCTTCTTGGTCTGTGATCAAGAAATTAATGGTAACACCTTTAATTTTGGATGGACGTAATATTTATGATAAGGTTGAGATAGAGGAAGCTGGTTTTATTTATCATTGTATTGGTCGATAAGCCAGATGGATAATAAAGAAAGTCATGTACTGAATATCATCTTCAATACATGATATTTCTTTTATTTATTTTGTTCATTTCTTTTTTCAACGAACACCCACTACACCCACAGCAAGGATCACTGGATTTCGGTTTCGTAAGCATTCGATAAACCTTATATGCGATATATCCGATAACCGAGATACCAATAACGCAAACTGCTATATCTTGCCACATACCTATAAATTTACCTCCTATATATAACTAAATAAAACATAGGAAAGTTCTTAGCTGAATAAACCCACAAAGAAATTCCCCGTTTGATAAACAATGAAAGAAACGATCCATGCTAGGACACAAGTATAAATGATAACGAATATACCCCATTTCCATGAGCCAGACTCGTTGACAATAGCCGATATAGTTGCTATGCACGGAAAATAAATCAAGACGAAAAGCATTAAGCTAATCGCTATGAGCGGTGTGAATACCAAATTACCTTCTGCGTTACGGTCTTGCTTCAAACGCTCCGACAGGGCTTGGCTGTCATCATCGGCATTCCCCGTGTATAATACGCTTAACGTGCTGACAACAACTTCTTTCGCCGCCATACCGGTAAGTAGGCTTACACTCATTTTCCAATCGAATCCTAAAGGAGCCAAGATCGGTTGAATCGTCTGGCCGATACGCCCGATATACGAATTTTGTTGGTGGTCGATTGCCTTCAAGCGTTCTAACTCCTCTATCGTATCTGTTTTTTCTTGAGAATCCAACTCCGTATTTTCGATCTCCGCTATCTGGCGATCAAACTGATCTCCGCTCTCCGAATGTCTGGGGAAATACCCAAGGAACCAGATGATGATAGAAGCGACCAAGATGATACCTCCCATCTTGTGCAAGTATTGTTTCGCTTTCTCCCACATATGGATCATGATGGATTTGCCGGTAGGCATCCGATAGGGGGGGAGTTCCATTACGAAAGGAACATCCTCCTCGTTAAACAGGAAGCGTTTGAAAAGACGGGCCATGATAACTGCCAGCAAGATTCCGGATACATATAAAGCTAATAACACAAAGCTGGCGTTCTTCGGGAAAAACGCCCCGGTCAGCAATACATAAACCGGCAGGCGGGCGCTACAGCTCATCAACGGATTTACCAACATCGTTATCATCCGGCTATTACGGCTCTCTATCGTACGGGAGGCCATGATAGCAGGAACATTACAACCGAATCCCATCACTAAAGGGATGAACGACTTTCCATGCAGTCCCATCTTATGCATGATCTTATCCATGATAAAAGCCGCACGTGCCATATATCCGGAGTCTTCCATGAACGATATGAACATATACAGAATCAAGATATTCGGCAGGAACACGATAACACCTCCCACGCCACCGATGATACCATCCACGAGAAGATCCTTCAAAGGTCCTTCCGACATATGGCTGCGCACGAAATTACCGATCACCTCGACCAATGCCTCTATCCATTCCATCGGATAGCCTCCCAAACGGAAAGTGGCCTCGAACATGATCCACATGAATAGGATAAAGATAGGGAAACCTAAGACTTTATGCGTGACGAATAGATCGATGATCTGCGTACTCGTTGCCTCTTTGATCGTATTTTGCTCGTAAGTCTCACGCAACGCTCCGGAAATAAAGCCATAGCGTGCGTTCGTGAATGCGGTCTCACAATCCTCTTGCAATAACTTTTCTATTAGGGCTGTATTACGGTCTCTTTCTTGGAAGATCGTTTCGGCACCGGGCAGCGTTTTTATAAATGTCTCTATCTCCCGGTCTCCCTCTAATAGCTTGATAGATAGATAACGCTTTGACAAGCTTTTGGGTATATCCACGCTATTTTTCAAGGTCTTCCTAACGTTGCTGATCCCTTTCTCTAAAGACTCTCCGTAATTAATATGGATATGACGGATGACAGGATCTTCTTCTTCGTATACCTTGATTACACGGTTAAACAAATCCTCTATGCCAAAGCCCGTTTTACTTACGGTCGGGATAATCGGTGCCCCGATCATTTTCGCTAAGGACTCATGATCGAATTTATTACCATGGCGTTCCAGCTCATCATACATGTTTAAGGCGATTACCATGCGAACGTCCATATCGATCAGTTGGGCGGTCAAATATAGGTTTCGCTCCAGATTGGATGCGTCGATAACATTGATCACCACGTCCGGTTGCTCTTCATTCAAATGCTTGCGCACGTATAATTCTTCCGGCGTGTAAGCGGATAGGGAGTAAGTACCCGGTAAATCTACGATGCGGAATGTATAGCCATTCTGTTGGAAGGTTCCTTCCTTGGCATCTACGGTCACGCCGCTATAGTTACCCACATGCTCATGTGCTCCGGACGCAAAATTGAAAAGAGAGGTCTTTCCGCAGTTCGGATTACCAACCAAGGCTACGTTAATTGTTTTTCCTTTATGTAATGCGATGGCTTGCAATTCATTGCCGGAAGGCAGGATAAAAGAGTCTGCGCTCCTGTTCGTATCTTGTACCGAGGTAGCTTGTTCCTTCTCGAAATCCGCTGCGCTAACGACTTCGATCAATGCGGCGTCCGAGCGTCGCAATGAGACATCATATCCCATTACACGATAGTGAATGGGGTCTTTGAGCGGAGCGTTTTGTATAACGATCACTTCTTTCCCTCTGATAAATCCCATCTCGATAATGCGTTTGCGGAAAGCTCCGCGACCCATTACCTTTACTATAACACCTTTATCGCCTGTGCGAAGTTCTGATAATCTCATGTCCTATTAAATGTTACGCGAAGGTAGCTTGAAAACTTCGTACCACCAATACCAACTAATAGGTATTTTTTTTATTTCCATGGGTTGTTTTTCGAGTATTTTATGTATGTTTGTGCCACAAATTTCAACTTTAGACAAATGAAACTACGAATTACTTTGTTCGCCACCTTATTGGTTCTTCTGTCTGCTTGTTTTACAGGCTGTAAAAAAGAATTGAAGGATTTCTCTTTTAGTTATAGTATGGAAAGTGTAGATAACTACAAACTAATGGTTCTGTTTGATAGTGACAAGACATTCCGTATCGAGGAGTATAATTATTATATGGATAATTTCGCCAAGAAACGAGATCCTAAAATTGTGGAGGGGACATTAACTGACGAGGAGTTTGCTTCTTTAAAACCGATTCTGCAAAAATGTAATTTCTTTAAGATGAAAGACTCTTATGGCTTTGAGGAGGAGACGAACCGGGATTTAGGGGATATCATGTATCAGGTTTCATTTACCACGGAAGGTAAGGAGAAATTTATCTCTATCCGTAATAGCGATACCGGACAATTTTCCGCTTCTTTCGTGAAGTTGATCGGTTTTATCAATACATTCTTGAATAATCATAAGAATGACTAAACGCTTTTAGCCGGAGATGGAGAATAAACGAAACCGGGTTCTATTGTGCTTAGGCTCTAATTGGGATAAAGAGAAAAATATGGAGCGCGCGGCGGAGATGCTGCGTGCTCATTTTGTTTTTATACAGTTTTCTCAGCCAGTTTATACGGAACCGATCGATTGTCCATTATCAACTACATTTTTGAATCGAGTGGCTGTTTTGTATAGCGAGGAGAGTCCGGCGCGAATAAAGGATGTCTTGAAAGATATAGAATGCTGCATCGGCCGTAAGCCGGAAGATAAATCTTGTGGGCGTGTGCCGATAGATATTGATTTATTGCAGTGGAACGACCAAATCTTGAAAGCAGAGGACTTGACCCGTGAATATGTTCTAGATGGCATCTGCTCGCTCCTTGCCGCAGGAGAGAATGATGAATGGTGCCAATAGAAAACCAAAGGAGCCGCTGTTGCGGATCAATGCGTTGATACCTTTGCATATCAAAGAAAGAACTGGGTTGTTTCGGTCTGCGTTATAAAATCCTTTCTCTACTTTAAGCTTGAACTGGTAGGGTGCCAATAAGTCCTCATAAGTCTGTATGGGAAGGATTCGTTCGGCCCAATTACCTGTAGCCGGGTCGCAAGTATTGTATGGGTCTTCCGGGCTTGGTAAACTCTTTTTCTCGATCGCTTTTTGGATATCGGGATAGGTCAAGCCTCTAGTCTGCCGGGCCCATGTCTCTACTTCTTTTGGGGAGAAAGCCGGGCAAAGTTTCGTTATGAATTGCTCTCGTAATGTATAATAGTTGGGGGATTCCAAAGATCCACTTTCGCATCCGATCATCATCTTATGTAACCGTTGTTGGACATACGGGTTGAATGGTGTAGAGGCTGTCGTGAATAGTAGATACATGGAATCGTTTATATGGATTAAATCCTTGAAGAACAAAGATAAATCATAGACATGTTCTATCAGGTCCGTAGCGATTAAAAGTTGGGGGGAGACTTTGTTCCTTGCGCACCAGTCCGCAAGAACATCTGAATCTCCATGGAGTATGGTATCGGGGCCTATTCCTATTATTTGTTTCAATAGCTGGATCGTCTCCACGGAAGATGGGTTAAGATCAATATAAATAACTTGTCCTATTCCTATGGATTTCGCCAGAATACTAAGGAAGCCGGTTCCTCCTCCATAATCGATTAGCGTGACATCGGAGATAGGGGTTTGTATCGCTTGAAGTCCTCTTTGTAGGCAATCTGCGTATATATGCATGAAATAGCTTAACGCCGGCTTTAAGTTGCCGATGTATCGCTTATTATAATCGCTGATAGGTAATTTATTATAGTCGATCGCTTTCAAACGTTCGGTTAATGTATGTAATAAATCACTTCTATTCTCTTTCATCATATATCATCTTGTATAAACGTATCCCCTGATCTTCATTAGAAAAAGCAGGGAACAATAATTGTTTTCGTTTATCTATCGCCTCTTTATCTATAGGTAGGGCCATTAATTGTTCGCAAGCCCGTATCATCTCATCCGGCGTATCGGCGATATGGCATAAAGGATCTAATCCGCTACCCGCTAGCATGAGATGATTGACAATCGTATGCCTTCCGGCGAATAAGCTGTTCAAAAGCTTTAGTTTTAGGCCGGTATCTTGAAATGTGATTAGCATATGAATTTGTGCGTTGTGGATCAATGCGTCCATACGTTCCTTACTGGGATTTGCTTCTACTTTTATATGTGGGTAAGGGGCGGCTGCCTCTCGTATCAAACGGGTCGGGTTCATGCCCGCTATTATGCAGGTATGTTTTAATTGGCTGAAAACATGCTTGGTGAGAAATAACACGGCTCGCTCATTCTCGATAACGGATAACTTGCCATGATATAAAATATAATCGGATTTTCCCGGTTTGGCCGTAATCCGGTTATTCTCGTGGAAACAAGGAACGAACTCGATCCTTTGATTGGGAAATTGTTTTCGTAAATAGTCTGCGTCTGTCGTGGATACGGCGATTATCAGATTTGCGTACTGTGCTACTTTCTGATAGGCTTGGAAGCGCATGGCCTCGATCTTGAAAAAGGCATTGCGAACCAATCCTTTGCCAGACTTTGCCAAGTGGCGATAATAATCGTGCTCGATATTGCACTCCCGGAATATCTTCATCCGGTTTCTTAAACGGGGATCGTCCATATAATAGCAGGAGTGGAGGCCCTCAAATAAGATCGGGTAATCATTTTGTAAAAGATTCTCGATCAAGCGATGATCTTTACGGCTATATACATTGTAAGGGAGCCATGTTAAATTAGCGATTACCCCGGTACGGCGTTTATAATAGAAAACCTTGTCGCAAATGCTTTCTAATTCCGGTGCGTGCGGACGTTCATATTCGAAACAATGTAATATGAGTTTCACGCCGCATGCATGCAAGGCCTCCAGTTTATAATACACATCAATGACCCCTCCGTAATTGGCGGGATAAGGTATATTGAACGATACTATGTTGAGGTATTTATCCATCTGCTTAAATCTCCTCAAATATACGCGCAAATTGGCTAGCTTGCTCTTTCCGGGAATAATTCGATAGCTTATCCCGATTGACGGGCGAGGTCGTATATCCTTTTTCCTGCCATTCCTCATAGTAATGTTTCAAGAAATCGTACACCTCGTCTACCCGGGTTGCGGCCAGTCCGGAATGGGTCTCCTTGATGGCTTCGGCGAGGTAAGCCTCGTCACTCTGTACGCATAAGATGGGTTTTTCTACCGCAAGCGATTCAAAGAACTTAGTTGTCATGAAGCCTTTTGGACCAGACGTGTCAAACTTATTCGTCAAGGAAAGCAGCACCGAGCTTTTGTTCAAGATGAGGGGAATATCGGATGCCGGTACATACTCATGGTAATCCATGAAAGATTGCACCCCATGTTGTTCGGCCTCTTGGCGGATGATGGAGCGGGACTCTTGATCGGTATACCATACAACTCGAAAAGTTTCGGGGATAATGACCTTGTCCTCCGTAAGACGGGCGATGGCCGCAAATAATAACTCCGGATTTCGGATCGCTAAACTTAACAACCGTCCGGTATAGGTAATGATAAACCGGGAGGTCTTGATTTGTTGCGGATAGAACAACTCGGGATCGAATCCGTTATAAATCAGTTTTACATTGGGATTATATTGTTTAAGTACCTCCACGTGCCAAGGCGATACGGTCGTGACACAATCCGCTACCTCCAAAGCGTTATTCCGCTTTCTAAGTAACCGTTTGCGAAATCGCTTTGTGATGAATGCGTCTAGCCATGAAAATGTATGGAATTTATGCGATATATATTCGTTGGAGGCGTATTGCTCGATAATATCTCGTAAATCCACGACGAAAGGGAGGTTGGTATGGATCGCTAACGTCTTGGCGGCGGTTAAAGGAAAGGTACGGTATGTGCTACACAATATTCCTTTGTACTGGTTGGTCTTTATTAAGGGAATACATGCGTTGATTATTTTCATGTCTTTATAACCAAACAAGATGTCTAGAAACATGACCCACATCCATTCGATATGCTTTGAGATCTTTCCTGATGCTTTGTAGTAGCGGACGCAATACACGTCCGCATACCCCGTAAGGAATTCGAATGTATTGTCTTCTATGTATTCTGTCACTACGGTAACTTCCCATCCCATGCGTGTCAAATATTTGCATAGATATCCCATTCTGGGGGCGAAAGCGGGTGGGAACATATCACATATGATAAGGAGTTTATTCATGGATTCAATCAGGGTTATAAGAATAGACGAATGACTTCAAACGCTTCCGCATAGGTACATCCTGCTTGGACGCCCCGTGCTCTTGCTAATGAATAGATAAAGTCCTTGGATAGATAATCTCTCGCTCCTTGCGATTTATAGGCTTTCAATGATTCTACCTTTGCGTCGATATGGCGCTCTTCCAGCCTTACAAAACATTGTGTATTGAATGTCAGGTTGTTCCAGATTAACTCATAACCTAATATATTCGTGTTTTTGAACGCCCGTAGACCCTCTTGGGCGATCGTCGTATGATCTTGGTGGATGTCGTGCAAGCTAGGGATGAAGACTAGGTCAAAATCGGATACTTTTTTCAGGCGTATTAACTCCTCTAATATCTCTTGTCTTGCGTATCCCAGTTTTCTTACTTCGTAATTGTATATGATTAGGTTTTCCGGTTCTATACCTAAGGTCTGGGTCGCTTGCTTGACCTCTGTCTTCAAGATATCTTTCGGAAAACCCTCGGGAACCGATTGCTGTGCGGTGGAGAAAGCCACATAGGTCACTTTTTTACCATCTTCTATCAGGCGTGAGATAGTTCCCCCCAACCCAAGTTCCCCATCATCCGTATGAGGGGCGAGGACTAAAATATTTTTACAATTAGTAATCATTCTTTCTGATTTATTTGAATACAGGGATTTTATTGTTTTCACTGCTTCGCTAATTCTTTTAATAGCTGGGCGTATAATTTACGTAAATAACTTCCGGACCCTTCTTGTACGGAGTCATTATGCCATAGTAAAACCAATTCACCTCCTACATTATTTACTTGTTCCACTAAATTCCGGCAATAGGTTAAAGCCCTGTTAAAATCCAGTCCCATATATTTCTCCTCCTCTAGGGTACAATCCATTATAATAAGCGGATGTAGTCGGAGAGGAGATAGCCGGCGGGTGATCGGATTGATCCAACGAACCGGGTAGCAAGTCCCTAACCGGAATCCGGAGACATCGGCGTACCCCATGGTGAAATCGTCCGTAACCCCAGCAGCCTCTATTTGGTCCATATCTTCCGGTTCCCGGATTGCCAAGAAATGATGACGGTTGAACCGAACATTTTTACCGATATGATCTTCCAGACCGGTTTTCTCTTTCCGGATAAGGCTGGGAGTCGTACCCGCTTGGTAGCTACTATGCAAACCAATAGTTACATTATGCTCTAAAGCACTTTTTATCAATTTACGAATATCTTTATTCCTCAAATCGTAATGAGGTTTGTCGTGCTTGGCTTTCCCCCCGTTCCGGATAAATAGGATAGGGTGACATTGTTCCTTCCCGATCAAGTCCTGAAGGATACTATTCTGGCGGAAAAACCAAGGGAAGGTATAAAACGGGTCTTTCTCAAGGGAACCGAATTTACCTTGAAAGGATTTATATAAACCTCTTCTATCTCTAATAGACCGTATCAAACCTTTCCACGAACGATATAGAGTCGGAGAATCTACGTCGTGCGTGAGGTAGATCTTCCGGATTTGCTTTTTTACCTCGGGTACACGTAACCGGGATTGGCGCAGCCAACGATGAAGCAGCATGCGATATTCATCCACGATCGGACGATGCAGGAAACCGGCCCGGTAGGGCAAGGACTCTTTACCGGGAAATCTTCCATGCTCATCCCGAAGTCCACGCCGTACCATCTCCTCGTATCTGGAAATGAGAAAATAAGTACTTGCGATGATATCGGCATGAACCACCCATGTATCTCTTATCCATTCCTCTTTCGGCGAGCCGAATAACAAGGGGATACCTTGAACCTCTTGCAAGGGGAGTTCCGGTAAGGAAGCGGGAGTCCCGTATGTTTGTCCATCAAAGAAGCCAGATGGAATGATAACGACGTTATATCGGTCGAATTTATTGGGATCAGCCGTGTACCCGATCGTTTCCACCAGTTCGCTAGGGACATCATCTCCTACAAGAAAACGTATTATATAATGTAAAGTGCGATTTTTCATACCCATTTGCTTAGTTTAATGCGTGCTCTGTCTAATAAACTCAATTTCCCCCTAGATATTGTGAAAAATGGGGTTTGGATAGCTCCGAACTCGCGGAAGAAACGTTCTACTCCGGGTAGCATAGACCCTTCGAAATCAAATACCGTCGTAAATTGAGAAACGAAATGAAGACATTCCCACAGGACGTAGCTTTGCGCTCCGGAACCTCTATAGGCCGGATTTCCTCCTCCTGCGAGATAGTAAGCCGATCGATCTTGCCATACGATGAAAGCGGCCGCATGTAAATGGCCTTGCTCGTCATAACCTCCCCATAAATCACCTTGTCCTCTTTGCCGGCAAGTGGCGATCAAGTCTTTCAGTACATTCGTGTCTTCCTTGATTCGTACATGCTGGCGATCAAATGTTTGGGCTTGTACAGCTAGGAACTCATTCAAAGGAATCCCTTTTTTTACGGATATATGGTATTTATTCTGCGCTTTCGCAATATTTCGCCGGATATTGGGGCTCATATTCTCCCATACCGCTTGATGATCCCGGATATTTTTTAATAAATAGGTATAACGTGTCGTTTGGTTATATCCCGCCCAATAAAACGGAAGCCAATCCGTAATGTCATAATTGAAATTTTGCAGGAAGTGCGGATAGCGTTTTAGTTCTTCCGTGAATTGTTTGCATAGTTCTTGACGTCGTCCTAACTCGGTCGTATATTTCGTGTCGGAGGAACTTGCGGCGAACCAAGGGCCCATCGTTTGGGTGTAAGAAGGCATTGAGACAATATCGGAATGGGGGATGTAAAGGGGGAGGGTTGCCTGTATCCTTCCCTTTTGTTCTATAAGCAAGACATCCCATTTTTTTTCTCCGCAAACCGTATCCAACCACCAGTCATGTGAGAAGATCGGTATATTTTTTTCAGTATTGCAAAGTAAACGATATTTGTCTTTATTACTCATTACAATTTTGTATAGGGGCGGGGTTTGCCCGCCCCCGCAAATTACTTGTTGGCTTTTAATGCCTCAAATATTAATTCGGATAATTCGTCTGCCAATTCGGGATTGTCCTCGACACATTGTTTTGCCGCATCACGACCCTGTCCCAATTTGGTATCATTGTAGCTGTACCATGAACCGCTCTTCTTGATGATATTCAGTTCAGAACCAAGATCGATGATCTCTCCGGAACGGGAGATACCTTGACCGAACATGATATCGAACTCTGCCTTGCGGAATGGAGGGGCCACCTTGTTTTTTATAACTTTCACACGCACTTGGTTTCCCTTGATCTCGTCACCATCTTTCAGCTTTCCAATACTACGGATATCCAAACGGACAGAAGCATAGAATTTCAATGCGTTACCACCTGTCGTCGTTTCAGGGTTTCCGAACATTACACCGATCTTATCACGCAATTGGTTGATGAAGATACAGGTCGTATTCGTCTTATTGATTGCGGCCGTCAACTTACGAAGGGCTTGCGACATTAGACGAGCTTGCAGACCCATCTTGCTGTCTCCCATATCGCCCTCAATCTCGGCTTTAGGAGTCAATGCGGCTACGGAGTCGATAACAATGATATCTACGGCGGATGAACGGATCAATTGCTCGGCTATTTCCAAGGCCTGCTCACCGTTATCCGGCTGGGAGATCCATAGGTTCTCTACATCAACGCCTAGCTTCTCGGCATAGAAACGGTCAAAAGCATGCTCCGCATCGATAAATGCGGCGATACCTCCTTTTTTCTGCGCCTCGGCGATCGCATGGATCGCTATCGTTGTCTTACCGGAAGATTCCGGACCATAGATCTCGACGATACGTCCTTTCGGATATCCACCTACGCCCAGCGCTGCGTTTAAAGCGATAGAGCCTGTCGGTATCACCTCGATATCCTCGATGCTTTCATCGCCCAGTTTCATGATCGAACCTTTTCCGTAGTTCTTCTCGATTTTATCCATTGCCGCACGTAAAGCTTTTAGCTTATCCGTGTTAGCGGCTGGTTTACCACCTTCTTCTTTCGCTTTTTCTTCGAACAAATTTTCTTCTTTTGCCATATGTGTCCCTTATAAATTAAGGATTTGATTTGCATGGTCTTTTGTCTTCACCTCTTTCGGCCCGATGATATTGGTAACAATACCTTCCTCGTTAATGATAAAGGTGGTCCGGAGAGTCCCCATGTATGAACGTCCGTACATTTTTTTCTCAGCCCACACACCAAACTGTTCTTGTAAGGCCGTGTCTGTGTCCGCTATTAAACGGAAAGGTAAGTTTTGCTTTTGTATAAAGCCTTGATGCGATTTGGCGCTATCTTTACTTACTCCGATGATCTCGAAGCCTTTCGCTTGTAAGGCTTGATAGCCGTCACGTAAGCTGCATGCTTCCGCCGTGCAACCGCTCGTATTATCTTTCGGATAAAAATAGAGCGCTACTTTTTTCCCTTTATAGTCACTCATCTTTACCTCTTTACCGTCTTGATCGGTTCCCAAAAACTCGGGAACCTTATCGCCTATTTGTATTGCCATATTACAATTCTAAGTCAATGTTAAACAATTCATGCCAAGGCAAACCTTGCTCATTTAGCTCTTTCATGAATGGGTCCGGATTGAATTCCTCCACATTCCATACACCCGGTTTCTTCCAAATGCCTTGCATAAATAATTTGGCGCCGATCATGGCGGGAACACCGGTGGTATAACTAACACCTTGCGCTCCTGTCTCTAGATAAGCGGCATGGTGGCTACAGTTGTTGTATACGTAATAAGTTAATTCCTTACCGTCCTTGATACCACGGATGCGGCAACCGATGGAAGTCTCGCCAGTATAATTCTCTCCCAGATCACCCGGGTTCGGCAGTACGGCTTTTAAGAATTGGATCGGAACGATTTCCTGCCCGTTGTAAAGGATCGGGTCGATACGAGCCATACCGATATTTTGGATGACACGTAGATGAGTCAAGTATTCCTGTCCGAAAGTCATCCAGAAACGAGCCCGTTTGAGGGTCGGGAAGTTTTTGGTCAAACTTTCCAATTCCTCGTGATACATCAAATACGATTCTTTCGGTCCTACATTCGGATAATTCAAGGCTTTATGTACGCTTAACGGATCGGTCTCCTTCCATTCCCCATCCTCGAAATATTTGCCACGTTGAGTAATCTCACGGATATTGATTTCCGGATTGAAATTGGTAGCGAATGCCTTATGGTGATCTCCTGCGTTGCAGTCTACGATATCCAGATAGTGTATCTCGTCGAAATGATGCTTTGCCGCATAGGCTGTATATACGCCGGTAACCCCCGGATCGAAACCACATCCCAAGATAGCGGTAAGACCGGCTTTCTCGAAACGATCTTTATAGGCCCATTGCCAGCTGTATTGATATTTGGCTTCATCAAGCGGTTCGTAGTTGGCCGTATCTAAATAGCTAACACCGTATTCCAGACAAGCATCCATGATATGCAAATCTTGATAAGGTAAGGCCAGATTTACCACCAAATCCGGTTTGAAGGCGTTAAACAAGGCAACAAGCTCTTGCACGTTGTCTGCGTCTACCTGTGCGGTTTGCACTTTCACGTTCTTGATATCGGCGGCGATCTTGTCGCATTTACTTTTCGTACGGCTAGCTACCATGATATCCGTGAAGACATCCGCATTCATCGCTATTTTCTTAACAGCAACGGTACTTACGCCCCCTGCACCAATAACTAATACTCTTCCCATTTACTAATAGAATTAATCTTGTTAATATACAGTTTACAAGGTTTTCAACCAATGGACAAATATACGGCTTTTCCTTGACAATCCCTATATATTTATTCATTTTAGAACGGAAGAGGGAAAAGAAAGATACAGCTAATGAATGTGAATAATGAAAATAGTCGTACTTTTGTCACATTTACTGTTTAAAGTTTGGACATGAGATTCTTAAATAATGTCGGGGGTGTTTTTATTCTGCTTTTATTAGCGTTGGGGTGTAAACCTGAGGCGAAGCGGAGCCGTGTGCTTGTGATCCAATCTTTTCGGTGGGATGATAAGAACTATCTGGAATTAAACTCAGATATCCGGAAAGAGCTGGGAAAAAATCGGGTGAATGCGGACATCCGTACGTTTTATCTCGACTGCGAGTGTTATATGGCTGAGGAGGAAGAGGAACGGATGTATAACTTTATCGATACGATCCGTCTTTGGAAGCCCGACATCATATTGGTGAATGATGATCAGGCTACCTATACGTTGATGAAATGCGGCCATCCTTTTGTAAAGAAAGTTCCGGTTGTTTTCTCTGGCGTCAATTTCCCTAATTGGGATTTGCTGGAAGAATATCCGAATGTAACAGGTAGCTGGGATAAGATTGATTATGAGGAGAACCTTCGTTTGATCGATCAGCAAATGGGAAAGTCTCGCATTTATATCAATTATGATAAGACCTCCTTAGGGCAGTTGGCTTTCCGGGAGTTGATAAAAGCGGTCGATACGAGCCGGTATGTGTTGGATTATAATCAATTGGCTTTCCAATTAAATGATCCGGACTTTAAGGTGGATTCCATGATGTTTAGAACCGAGATGAGAATGAAGGCGATACGTCCTTCGAAAAATATAATCCATTTCATGCCTTTTCGTAAAGCCAATGGGGAGTTTTTATTGAGTAATATTAATGGTACCTATCCTTATTGCGTATTTTTCAATATCCGTTATGACTATACATCCGCAGGCTTGTCTAAGATGTTCGTGACTCCTTCATTTACGGCAGTGCGGGAAATCTTTAATATAAACGTGGAAGTTCTGGGAGGCTATTTTTGCTCGAACCGCATACAAGCGGCGGAACAGGCTAGGTTGGCGGCTAAAATTCTTTCCGGTACGCCTGTCTCTTCCGTTCCGATCGTAGAGAGTCCCAAAGAGTATCTGTATGATTGGGTAGAGATGCAACGTTTAGGTATTTCAAAGGAAGAGGTCCCTACTAATGTTCATGTCATAAATATGCCTATTTCCGAACGGTATAAGATAGAGGTTTTTATCGCCTCTTCCTTGGGTGTGATCTTATTGTTGGCATTGATCGGTTATTTGTTTTATCTCTATTGGCGGGAAGCAAGACGAAGGAAAGAGGTGCTCGCTAATTTAAAGCAGGAGAAAGAGCATCTTTCTTTAGCGTTGGAAGGGGGTAATATATTCGCTTGGAAATTACAGTCTGGAACTTTCCGGTTTGACAACGAGTTCTTTAGCTATGTGAATACTTCTCCTCGGGAAATTCCTTTGGATGAGCTGTACGAGATGGTCCATCCGGACGACAGGCAGAGTTTGCGATCCTTAATTGATTTCATTTGTACGGGTACAATCTCTCATCATATCCTTCAATATCGTTGCGATTTTAACGGGAAAGGTTATCAATGGTGGGAATTTCGTTACGGAAGCTTAGAGGATGCGAATGATGGGTATGTAATCAATGGCTTATGTTTGAATATCCAAAATATCAAGGATACGGAGGAGGTATTGATCTCTGCGAGGGAAAAAGCCGAGGAGTCGGATCGGATGAAGTCGGCTTTCTTGGCGAATATGAGCCATGAGATCCGTACGCCGCTGAATGCGATTGTCGGTTTCTCGAATTTAATGAACTCGGAAGAGGTCTTGGAGCCGGAAGAGCGTGAGCAGTTCGTGAAGTTGATTAATACGAACTCCGACTTACTATTGAAACTGATCAATGATATTTTAGATCTTTCCCGTATGGAATCTGGAAAGATGAGTTTTGTTTTCGATCGCCATGATTTGAATGTCTTGATCAATGAAATCTATTGTACTTTCCAATTGATGATGCCCGAGGGGGTAGAGCTACGCATGCGTGTCCCCGAGATCCCGGTGGTTGTGGCGGTAGATCCTTATCGGCTGAAACAAGTATTGTCTAATTTTATCAATAATGCCATCAAGTTCACGACTTCGGGCTATATAGAAGTTGGATACTATTTCTGTACGAAAGGCGACTGCCTTCATATCTATGTAGAAGACACAGGTATCGGCATCCCTGAGGAGAAACAGAAGCAAGTCTTTGATCGTTTTTGCAAATTGGATGAGTTTGCGCAAGGCACCGGACTCGGACTGGCGATTTGCCAAGTGATAGCGCAGCGTTTCGGCGGTGAGATACAATTGAAGTCAGAATATGGTAAAGGTAGCCGTTTTACGCTAACTTTGCCTAAAGAACGTATAGGTTGACAAAGCATGGAACAAATAGAGGAACTTTCACGATTTATCAAGGAACATGCGTCGGATGATTTGAATCGTCTGTTGCTTTCCGCCTCTCGTTATCCGGGGATCGATATCCCTTTCGTGGTGGATCAATTAAAATCTCGGCGGCAGATCAAGGATAAACTACCTTCATGGTATCAAAACGATCGACTGGTTTTTCCGGCGAAGATAGCGGCGGAGCAATGTTCCTCGGAACAGACTGCCTTGTACAAACAGAGGTTGGTAGATCCACAGGCACATGTATGTGATTTGACTGGTGGATTGGGGATCGATAGCTATTTCTTCTCCCGAAAAGTACGGCAGGTTACCTATATCGAACGCTTTCCCGCTTATTGCGAGGCGGCTATCCATAATTTCAAGGTGCTAGACGTTGGTAACGTAACGGTATTGAATGGCGATTCTACGGAGTTAATAGATAAGATCGATGGAATAGATGTGTTTTATATCGATCCGGCTCGTAGGGGAGAGGGGAATAAGCGGGTTTTTGCGCTGCAAGATTGCGAGCCGGACTTGACAAAGTTGGTTCCTGTCTTGTTTGGTCATGCCCCTAAGGTGATCGCTAAATTATCTCCGATGGCGGATATTCATATGACGTTGGATTTACTTCCGGATGTGACAGCCATACAGGTGCTTTCGGTGAAAAATGAATGTAAGGAGCTTTTGTTTGTGTTGGAGCGAGGATCGAAAGGCAGGAGTCCTCAAATCTGTTGCGTGAATTTCACTTCGGAGGAAGAGCCGGAATTGTTTGTGTTCTCATTGGTGGAAGAACGGGAAGCTGTCGCTTCCATCCGTGGAGAAGTCAAGCGTTATTTATACGAACCGAACGCTTCCATCTTGAAGGCGGGTGCGTTTAAAGCGGTCGCCACTCGTTTTGGATTGAATAAATTGCATGTCAGCAGTCATTTATATACGTCGGATGAGGTTGTCCCTAGTTTTCCGGGACGTTCTTTTGTGGTAGACGAAGTGGTCCCCTTTACGAATAAACAATGTAAGACCTTGTCGAGGCAGATTCCCCAAGCGAATATCACAGTCCGTAATTTCCCCCTCTCGGTGGATGAGTTACGTAAGCGAACTAAAATTGTGGATGGAGGAACTATCTATCTTTTCGCTACTACTCTGGAAAATGGGGATAAGGTACTTATCAAAACTCATAAGATATAGGATACTGCATGGGCGTTGCAGTGTTACTGCATAGGTGCTGCAGCATTACTGCATAAGGGTTGCAGTACTATTGCAAGGCCTGTTGCAGTGATATCCGAAGGGATATAAAAAAAGTGTATGATGTTATCACCATACACTTTTTATGATATGAGGTTTATATTACTTCAATAGATTCGCACGCATTTCCTCAATCTTAGCTTTTGACTCACGAGCCGTATTTATGGTTGCTACCATTCCGCTTAACGGAGCGATTGTAGTTCCTAATTGCTCCAAGTCTGGATAATATTTAGCTAAGTCGGCTGTGATCTGCTGGATGATACCGATACGTTTTTCCATATTCTCGCTCAAACCGGCGGAAATAGCGTCGCCTTTAACAACCAAGCCCGGGTTTGCGTATACAATGGCATATTCTACAGCCATGCCCCCTAACAACTCAAGTTCAACGTCAGCCTTATCATTTTCCATCATAGCGTCGATCAATTTGTTTTCTTGGTCTTTCATGAATTTGCTTAACTCCTCTTTGCTGGCGTTAGCGGGAGCGGACTCTTTCATGATGTCGATAGCGAATGGAATGTCCAGATCCGTAGTCAATTTAACCAATACGTTCTCGATATCTGTAGTCGGCTTTTTCATAGCCTTCAATACGTTCAAGTCTGCGAAGTAGATACCGCAAGCACGTGCTTTCTGGGCTTGTGTGTTCAATTCGGAAACCTTGCTGACCGGCAACATAAAATCAGTATTAGCGACAGAGATCGTAACCTCGCCGGTAGATACTTTGTAAGGCAACTCCGAATCCGGCATATCTTTCAAGAAACGAGTAACCTCGTCTTTCAACTCGGCAGTAAGCAGACCTTTAGATACTTCTCCTGCGATAGCTGCTTCTTCCTCTACTTTTTGCTCAGCGGCGTCTTGTTTTTTACTGCTGTTGCAAGATACCATTCCAAATGTAATCGCTGCTATGGTTAGCAGGCTAACAAAACTCTTTTTCATGTTATTCTTTATTTTTAGATTATATATTTTGTCATTAATCGCTCCCTTTGTTTAAATACTTGCCGGGAAACTCTGCGAAGATAGATATAATTACTAATAAAGCAAAGATTCCTAACATTAATAAATTAAATGTAAAAGTAGAAAATGTATAACCGGCGAATTTTTTCTCATGACTATAGAAAGGCGCACGTCCCCAATTATTGTCCGGTTCCAGATAAATCTGCCCGATTTTAGGATAGATCCGGTTGTGAGCCTCCTTATAGAATTGGGTACTGGTTGAGTTAAGTACCAGTTCCTCAATGGCCGAGTTATGGTGCTCTTTTTTCAAGGTGTTCAACCATTCGGAGCCATGTTCTTGAATGACCTCTTTCCGTTTTTTCTCTAATAACGCCGTGAAATTATCGCTACGGGTATGCAGGGCTTTTTCCACTTTATCCATATAGCTCTCGTAACTCTCTTTGGACGTATAGGGGGCGATACGGGCGGCACGGGATAGTACGGCCAGTTCGTTGTGGATCGTCCGGGTGTTCTCTTCCCGTTTCTCCGGGATCAGGTTGAGGCTGTTTATGAGGCTGCGCACCTCGTCGGCATGGACATTCCGGTAATATTGCGCTAGGAACTTTTCTTTTTCGACCGTGAAAAATAGGCGGTTGTAGCTGTTGTTCCGGAATTGTTCCGTAACCAACGCCTCGAATGCCCAACGTGAGGGGATAACCTCACCGATAAGGGGCACTATGTTCCGGCTGGATGCGCTCCTGCTCAAATCGTCGAACTTGACAACTAAGCCGCAAAGTAAAATCTGCGGGATTAAAAGCAGCGGTATCGTTATATAGATCGCTACGATCGAGTTTAAAGATTGCGATAGTATCAAACCTGTCAGGTTGGCGAGGAATGAGGTTACCCATAGCGTGATCCACCAAGTAAGGAACATCTCGCTTCCAATGCCTATCAATAAATTTCCTACCACTATGAATAGCAAACTTTGGATCGCTGAGATACAAAGCAGGTAGAACATCTTTGACGAGAGATAACTGCCTCGGCTCAATCGCAAGAATCGTTCTCGCTTTAGGAGCGTTCGGTCCTTGATGATCTCTTCGGCGCTGATGCTTAATCCCGTGAAAGTAGCGACAATCACCGCCATGAAAATGTAGGATACCAGATTTTTGTTCGCCAGCAAAGAATACCCGTCATCGGGTACGAAGCGGGTGAGCAGGGCCACGATCACCGCCAATAAAGGAGTCTCCAGTAAGGCGATGCACAAATACTGCTTATTGGTCAGCTTGGTTTTTATGTTTCTTTCCAAGAAGATACAGAATTGCTTCCAGATCGAGGGCTTCTGCTGATGATTCGGGGGCAGGGGGGTAGGCTTAACCTCTTGGAACTTCGGGCGGGAAGCTACATATAACTCATGCCATTCTTTTGAAGTTATCTTCCGGATGTTTGTCTGGTTCCCGCTATCGTCTATCTTTTTTGCGTCGATAATGGTCAGGATTAGTTCCGGATTGATATTTCCGCAGGTGCCGCAAACACTGATATCCTGATCGGTGTAATTGGCAATCCGTTTGAAGTAGGTGATCGCCTCGATCGGGTTACCGTCGTAAATCGGGTAACCGCCGGTATCTAATAACCATAGGCGGTCGAACAGTTTATAGATCTCGGACGAAGGTTGGTGGATATTGACAACCACGAGCCGTCCCCGGTGTGTTTGTTCCTTTAACAGCATGATGACCTTCTCGGAATCGGTGGACGAGAGGCCGGAGGTAGGCTCATCCAAATAAAGGATCGCCGGCTCACGGATAAGTTCCAGTGCTATATTTAAACGTTTACGCTGCCCTCCGCTGATCGTTTTCCGGATTGGAGACCCGACGGCCAAATCCCGGATCTTGCTCAGATCCAAATCCTCCAGTATCGTATTGACACGATCCTCGATCTCCTTTTCGGTCAGGTTTGCGAAACAAAGGCGGGCGGTATACCATAGATTTTGGAATACGGTCAGCTCCTCGATCAGCAAGTCATCCTGAGGCACGAAACCGATCAATTGCTTGCATTCCGGATCACTCAGCGGATGTCCGTTCAGGCATACATTTCCCTCTCCGGGGATAATATTCCCATTTAAGATGCTTAACAAGGTCGACTTTCCAACGCCGCTTCCTCCCATGATGGCTACCAACTGGCCGGATTCAAGGTTGAAAGAGAAATTGTGCATACCGTTCTCGCTATTCTTGAAGCTGAACTCGATATCCCTCCCGGTTAATAAAATACGTTCCTTATGCTCATTCTGATTGAATACATCGAGGACATCACTATAATAAACCGGCAAGAATAGCGGGCTTTTGATTACGCTGCTGCGTTGCCAGCCATAGAAGATTCCGGAAGTAAGCGGGATATCGTTCATGAATACCCGTCCGCTGCCTTGGTAGATAAAGACCATTCGGTCGAACTGGGTCAGTCTCAACACCCGTATCTCGTCCTCCAACCCCCTTCTGTAGATATGGTTGACGTCTTTATCGCTATCATCAGCGTTGATCGTAAGTATGGAGGGGGATTTTTTACCGACAACAAAGGCGTATAGATTGTCGAAGGTATCCGTGTCGATATTAAATATCGTAGCGATCTTATGAAAAATGGCTAGATTCTCGTTCAATCCTTCATTGTTGCCATGGGCGAACTCCATGAAACGGAGAAGAAGCAATAACTGGTCTTCCGCGATCAATTTTGGCTTGAGCTGGTTGCATACGTTGATAATAACATTCTCTCTATCGATATCGAAGTCCGGATCATCGTAAACACTTTGTATCTCATCAAATAGCTCCATATATTCTTTATGGGAGCGGATACCAAAGTGACTGGTTAAGTAAGAATTGACGGCCTGACGCGCTTGGTCACTTTCTATTTTTGCCAACGAAGCAAATATAGCGAACAAGTTCAGTAGCCCATTGAGTATAGTTTCATTCATTCATCAAAGTATTGTTTCAAATGTCTTGCAAAGATAAGGTAAGTGAAACAAAAAACAGGTCGAATGTTAGACTTTTTAAGCAGTCAAGTGAATAACATGATCAATAATTGGGCAGAAATCACCCGGATGAACATGGATAACGGGTAAACCGTAGCGTAAGATACGGAAGGCTCGTCACCCTCGACGGTCGTATTGGCATAACTCAAGGCCATCGGATTGGCCATGCTTCCGCATAGCATACCTATGTTGTGGGCGTAATCTAGCTTGAAGAATTGAGAGGCGATGAACCCGACGATCAAGACCGGTACGATCGTCAATAGGAAACCGAGGCCGATCCATAACAATCCTTCGGCACGGAAGACGGTCTCGAAGAAATGAGCTCCGGAGTCGATTCCCAGTCCCGCCAGATAGATCACTATACCGAACTGCCGCATCATCAGGTTTGCGCTCTGGGTGGTATAAGTCGTTAGGTGGAAACGGGGGCCGAACGCGCCCATCAAGATTCCAACGATGATCGGTCCTCCGGCGATACCCAGCTTGATGGGGGTACTCATTCCCGGTATGGCGATTGGGATCGCCCCGATTAATACGCCCAGCGTAAGTCCTACGAATATGGCAAGCAGGTTGGGGTTATCCAGCCGTTTCAGCTCGTCTCCCAATATCTTACCCACGTTATTCACGGAATTGGCCTCGCCTACGATCGTTAGTTTATCCCCAATCTGTAGACGGAGGTCACGGGAGGCCACCAGATCGATACCCGCACGGTTTACCCGGGTGATGTTGATCCCGTATAGGTTGCGGAGCCGGAGCGAGCCTAGCTTTACCCCGTTTACCCGGTTGCGGGTTACGACGATACGGCGGGAGATCAATTGGCTGTCGATAGCGTTCCAGTCAATATCTTCCTTATTCCAGTCCGTAGTCTCTTGTTCTCCGAAAAGTACCTTGATGGATTCGACATCCGCCTTTACGGATATGATAAGCAAATGGTCTTTTTCCTTTAAGATGGTTTCAGAGGTAGGGATCGTCACCTTTCCGTTCCTCCAGAGGCGGGAGATCACGAAATGTTTCTCTGTCAATTTCATGACTTGCTGGATGCTCTTATTGTAAATAGAGGGGTTTAATACCTGAAATTCCGCTACGTTTGTTGTCGTGTCTTGCTCCTTATGCGTGCTCTGTGTCTTTTTTGCGAATAAGGACCTCAAGATGATAATAGCGAGAATTACGCCTACGACACCTAATGGATAAGCTACGGCACAGGCCAGAGCCATATCCGTTACGTTCCTCGTATTTTCCGGATCCATTTGTAAGAGCGCTTGCTGGGCGGCACCTAGGGCCGGGGTATTCGTTACGGCACCGGATAGCAACCCTACCATAACGGGGACGGAAATTCCTGTTATCCAATGAAACACCAACGTCAAAATCAGTCCTAAAGCGATCACCCCTAATCCCATCGTATTCATTTCCACCCCGCCTTTTTTTAGGGAAGAGAAGAAACCGGGACCTACCTGCAATCCCAAGGTATATACGAAAACGATAAGCCCGAAGTTCTGAGCGAAGTTCAGCATGTCCTTATTTACGGTAATGCCCAGATGCCCTGCCATAATACCGGCGAAGAATACAAAAGTGATGCCTAATGAAATGCCGAATATCTTTAGCCGCCCTAAATACACACCAACCGCCGCCACGATAGAAATGACGGCCACGGCCTGTATCATCGAGGGTTCTGTAAGCGTCTCAAGTAACCAATTCATAAGAGTTTCTTTTTTGCTTTAGAAGCGCAAAAATATATAAAACAAAGCAATTAAAAAAATTGTAGTATCTTTGCCCACGAAATAACGATGATACAGGGTGAGGGAAACGATGGTTAAATATATAAAGTGGTTGCTGCCGGTACTTTTTATTGCGTATTATAGCAGTGTCTCGCTTTTTACGCACGTCCATGTGGAGCATGGTACGACCATCGTGCATGCGCACCCTTTCAAGAAGACGGCGGACGGTACTTGCCATCATCATACCTCTTTGGCGGAGATACAGTTGTTTCATATGCTCTCATCTATTCACGTGATGGACGGGGCGATTCACCTGTTACGTTTACAATTCTATTCTTTAAAAATATCTAATCTCTCTGAGTCTCCGGTCTATCCGGATCATGTCACTTCCGTTGAGGGACTGCGATACCTGCGGGCTCCCCCAGTTGTTTGATTACATATCCAGAAATCAATATCCGTTTGTAGAGACGGGGCATGCCCGTCTCCTCGGCAATTCGTAATCATTAATATTCAAACAACTATTAATCAAGCAATGAATAAGTTCATTACACTTATACTATGCCTGTGCTGTGTCTTTACATCAGCGTGGGCAGAGGGAGACGATCATACCTCCCTGAATCCTTCCGACGCTAATATCGTAGGCCATATCCTCGATAAGAAAACAGGAGAGCATCTCTCTTTTATCAATGTCTACCTCCACGGTACGACGATCGGTACGACCACCGACGCTACCGGTCATTACTATATGAAGAATCTTCCCGAGGGAAAATACACCTTGGTCATGAAGTCTATCGGATATAAAACCGAGGAGAAGACGGTGACCCTTAAGAAAGGGAAGACATTGGAGATCAATTTCAATGCCGAGGAAGACGCTGTCTCCTTGGACGGTGTCGTCGTATCGGCAAACCGTAACGAGACGACCCGCCGTCTGGCTCCTTCTTTGGTAAATGTACTCGACTCCAAGGTGTTCGAGACTACGCACGCCACTTCCTTGGCCGACGGTCTGAACTTCCAGCCCGGCGTGCGTGTGGAGAATAACTGCCAGAATTGCGGTTTCCAACAAGTACGTATCAATGGTCTGGAAGGCCCTTATACCCAGATCTTGGTGGATAGCCGGCCGATCTTCAGCGCCCTGACCGGCGTATATGGCTTGGAGCAGATCCCGGCGAATATGATCGAGCGGGTAGAGGTGATGCGCGGAGGAGGCTCGGCCTTGTTCGGCTCGTCCGCTATCGCCGGTACGATCAATATCATCACGAAGGAACCGATGCGCAACTCTGCCCAGATTGCCCATTCGTTGACGATGATCGGGGGAAGCCGTCCGGATAATAATACGACCGTGAACGCCTCGTTGGTGACGGACGATCATAAGGCGGGTATCTACCTCTTTGGGCAGGGCCGCCACCGTGCCTCTTACGACCATGATGGCGATGGCTACTCGGAGCTGGGTAAGCTGGAGGCGAAGACCCTCGGATTCCGTTCCTACCTAAAGACCAGCAACTACTCCAAGCTCACTTTCGAGTACCATAACATCAGCGAGTTCCGGCGAGGTGGTAATTTATTGGATCTTCCGCCTCACGAGACGGATATCACCGAGCAGACCGACCACCAGATCAACGGGGGAGGCCTGAAATTCGATCTTTTCTCTCGCAACTACCATCATCGGCTGAATGTGTACACCTCCGCCCAGCATACGAAACGCCAGAGTTATTACGGTGCCGGAAAAGATCCGAACGCCTATGGTAACACGACGGACATGACCTTTATCGGTGGCGCCCAATATTCCTACGAATGGGATAAATGCCTTTTTATGCCCGCTACCTTTACGGGAGGCGCCGAATATAGCTACGATGATCTGCAAGACGAGATGCTTGGCTATCACCGTACGATCGCCCAGACCGTGCATATCGGTAGCGCCTTCGCCCAGAACGAGTGGAAGAATGACCGTTGGAGTTTCTTGATCGGTGGCCGTTTGGATAAGCATAACATGATGGATCATGTGATCTTTAGCCCTCGTGCGAACGTGCGCTTCAATCCGACGAAGGATATCAACCTGCGTATGTCGTACTCCAGCGGTTTCCGGGCCCCTCAAGCGTTCGACGAGGATTTGCATATCACCGCCGTGGGGGGCGACGTGGCGATCATCCAGATCTCTCCGGACTTGAAGGAGGAGAATTCGCAGAGCGTGAGCGCTTCCGTGGATTTTTATCATCGCTTCGGCCCGGTTCAAGTGAATTTCTTAGTGGAAGGTTTCTATACGGATTTACGGAACGTGTTTATCTTGGAGGAGATCGGCCGTGACGAGGACAATAACCTGCTGATGGAACGCCGTAATGGAAAGGGTGCCCGTGTGATGGGTATCAATCTGGAGGGTAAGATGGCCTATTCTTGGATGCAGATACAGGCGGGCGCTACTTTGCAACGGAGCCGCTACAAGGAGGCAGAGCAATGGAGCGAGAACCCGAATATCACCCCGCAGAAGAAGATGTTCCGCTCTCCGGACGTATATGGCTATTTCACCTCTACCTTCACGCCCGTGAAACGTTTCTCCGCCTCATTGACGGGAACCTATACGGGCAGCATGTTGGTGCAGCACTTGGCGGGTTACATTCCCGAGGATCGTGAGGAGAAGACTCGTGATTTCTTCGACTTGAACCTGAAGCTGTCTTACGACTTCCCGATCTTCAAGTCCGCAACCTTGCAGGTGAACGCCGGAATACAGAATATCTTCGACTCCTATCAAGATGATTTCGACAAGGGAGCGCATCGGGATGCCGGGTATATCTATGGCCCGGGAATTCCTAGAAGTTATTTCGTGGGGTGCAAGATCAGTTATTAAATACTCGGCGAGCCTTGCCGAGGGAGTTGGAAGGACTTTGAAGCATCCGGCGGCTATCGCCGGGGGATGTGGAAGACTCTTGGGATGCCCGGCGGGGGGCGCCGGAGGATCGGAAGGGAACTCAAGATGCCCGGCGGAGATCGCCGCAGAGTTCCAACCCGTTTCCAATCCTCCGGCGAGCCTCTACGGGGCTATTCCTCCACTATCCTCTCTATATAATTCGGCGGCAGGGTGGTGCGTGGTACTTTCATGCCGCCGAACCATTTATGCAAGGGCAAGTCGAAACCTGTTCCATTCATGTAATTGTAGAGGGAAACGCGAAGCCCCTCGCTGAAAAGCTCCGGATCGCAGCCGGATAGCGCCTCGAACTGTACGTCATTACGGGCGAATCCGCCAAAGGGAGGCTCCGTGACACGGCAACTGTACTCGGCGGGGTGCAACCCCACAGGGCTATGCGCTGTCATGGCGAAACGATGCCAAAATCCGGATTGAATCAGCCCAAGCTCAAACATTTGCCGGACCGTTTCTAAGGAATCTATGGTTTCTTGAGCGGTTTGGGTCGGGAAACCATACATCAAATAGGCATGGACCATGATGCCTGCCCCGGTAAAGTTGTTGGCGACCCGTGCCACTTGAGCCACTGTCACCCCTTTATTTATCAGCTTGAGGAGTCGGGGAGAGGCTACTTCCAGACCTCCCGACACGGCGATGCAGCCACTTCGTTGAAGAAGGTCGCATAGTTCCTCAGTATAGCTTTTCTCAAAACGAATATTTCCCCACCACACGACGGTTATCCCACGGCGGATAATCTCCTGCGCCATTTCCCGTAGCAAGGCGGGTGGAGCGGCCTCGTCCACGAAATGGAAGCCGATCTCGCCGGTTTGCTCGATCAAGCGCTCCATACGGTCTACCAAAGTCTTGGCTGTATTCGGCTCATATCGTTTGATGTAATCCAATGAGCCGTCACAGAAGGCGCATTTCCCCCAGTAGCAACCGTGCGCCAAGGTCAGTTTATTCCAGCGACCATCGCTCCAAAGCTTGTGCATCGGGTTGGCCATTTCCATGACGGAGATGTATTTGTCCAGCGGCAAGCCCTCGTAATCCGGGAATCCGGTCTCGCTTTGCCGGCAAGCGGGGTAAGCGGGATTATCTTGATAAACGACCCGGCTACCGTTCTCGTCCAAGGAGAAGGTGCGTACCAGTTCCTCTTTTTGGATCGCCCCGTCCAGATAGCGTAACACTTGGAAGAGTGGGTCCTCTCCATCATCTAGCAAGAGGTAATCGATGTATTTGAAGAAGCGTGTATCCGTGATGGAGCGAAGTTCCGTATTCACGAAACCACCTCCCATAAGGATCGGGATATCGGGATGTGCCTGCCGTAGCCATTGGGCGAGCCGGAGGGTACTGAATAAATTCCCCGGGAAAGGTACGCTGAAAGCGATCGCCTTGGGCTTGCTCTCGGCTATGTGCTTTTCTAATAGCGGCTGCGTCATGCGATCGATAAAGCTGAAAGGCTTTTGGAGGGCTTCCTCGATCTCGTCGAAGGAGGAGGCGCAGCGGCCTAGATGCTCGGCATATCGGCTGAAACCGAAATCCGGGTCGATCGTTTCCCGGATCAAGTCGCAGAGATCCTCCAGATACAAGGTCGCCAGATAACGGGCCTTATCCCGTAATCCCGAAGTGCCGAACGCCCATTCCAGCTCCTCCTCGTTTTGGCTCCCGCGGTCGCTTTCGGGAAGGTAATCTTGGTTACAGATGCGATAAGCGAGAGGATCGTTCTTTCCCTGAAGGAAAGCGACGACGGCGGCTATCGTGTCGATATACCGTTGCTTATTAGCCAGCAACCCCCGGACTTTAGCCGGATATTTACCTTTCCGCCGCTCGATCTCGGCGAACAGTTCCCCGAGACCCTGCGTGGAAAACAAAGCCAAGATCGTCTCGATACCCAGATCCGCCTGCCCGGCTCGCACACCCTTTGCTTTCAGATAACCTTTTAGGTAAGCCGTGGAAGGATAAGGCGTATTGATCTGCGTAAACGGAGATAAAACCAGAAGAACCGAAGCTAATCCCATATCAACTCAACTAATTTTCAATTATTCAAGCTATTGTTGATAGACTCGATATAGTCCAGAATCTCATCCCGTCCCTCTTTCTTCTCCGAGGAAGAGAGGAAGATCGGAGGAAGCTCTTCCCAAGTCTCCAGTAATTTATCCGTATAGACTTTTAGGTTCTCTTTCAAGCGTCCCTTGCTGATCTTGTCGATCTTCGTGAAGATGATAGAGAAAGGAACCCCGCTCTCACCCAGCCATTCCATAAACTCCAGATCGATCTTTTGCGCCTCGTGACGGCAGTCCAAAAGGACAAATAGGTTGGTCAGTTGCTCTCGATCGAGGATATAGTTCTCGATGATACGTTTCAATTGCTCCCGGTTCTCCTTGCCTCGTTGGGCGAAGCCATACCCCGGAAGATCTACCAGATACCACTCGTTATTGATAAGAAAATGATTGATAAGTAAAGTCTTACCCGGTGTTTGCGAAGTCATCGCCAAGCCCTTCTTGTTGGTAAGCATATTGATCAAGGAGGATTTGCCTACATTACTTCGTCCGATGAAGGCATACTCCGGCTTATTACCCTCGGGGCATTTCCTTACGTCTGTGTTGCTGATAACAAATTCTGCGCTTTTAATTTCCATAAAATATAAATTAATGAATAATGAGTATTGAATAATGGCTAGGTTTAATTCTCAATTTTCAAATTTCCATTTTCAATTGCCGAAAGCCACAGCCCGGCGAACGTGATGCCTCCGTTTACCATAAGCATCTCGTAGCCGAACGTATAGCCTACGTATTGTTTCACTAAGAAATCCGTGGCAAGGCAAATCAACGGGGAGGCTATACAGATATAGGGCACGTATTTGTCACGGGGTTTCCGCTTCGTGAAAAGCCCGAAAACAAACAGCCCCAATAGAGGACCATACGTGTACGACGCTATCATGTAGATCGCGTCGATAACGCTTCGGTTATTTACGGCCTTGAACGCCAAGATGATCAAGACGAACAAGACGGATATCATCACGTGTACCTTTAGGCGGGTACGTTTCGCCCTTTTCGCTTCCTCTCTCTGCACGCCGAGGATATCCACGCAAAAAGAGGTGGTGAGCGCTGTCAACGCCGAGTCGGCGCTACTGAAAGCCGCCGCTATGATACCGATCGTAAAGAAGATCAAGATACTCCCGCCCAAGATCCCCGAGGTACAAAACATCGGGAGGATATCGTCGTTGAGGGTTGGCAACTGGATGTTCTGCTGTGCCGCCAATGTCAGTAGCAGTACCCCCAGTGCGAGAAACAAGAAGTTGACCGGCGTGAAGGCGAAGCCATATGTGTACATGTTTTTCTGGGCATCCTTCAAGCTCTTGCAGGAGAGGTTCTTTTGCATCATGTCCTGATCCAGCCCGGTCATGACGATCGTGATAAAGATACCGCTGAAGAACTGCTTGAAGAAGTTCTGCGTACTATGCCAATCGCCGAACTCAAAGATCCGGAAATGAGGGCTTTCCACCAAGGTCTGCGCCATATCCCCGAAATCCAGTCCCATCTTGTCCTTCACCTGCCAGATGATCACGATCAACATTGCCACGAGACAAAGGGCCTGCAACGTATCTGTCCAGATGATCGTCTTGATACCGCTCCGGAACGTATATAGCCATACCAGCAGGATACTGAGGATAGCGGTCACGGCGAATGGGATGTTCCAAGCGTTGAACACGTAGGTTTGCAAGATCAAGACCACTAGATATAAGCGTGCGGCCGCCCCTACGATCTTCGAGAGCAGGAAGAATGAGGCCCCTGTCTTGTACCCCCTTCTCCCGATCCGGTCATCCAGATACGAGTAGATGGAGGTAAGCTGCAACTTATAGTATAGCGGTAGCAATACCTTGGCTATAATGATATATCCCACGAAGAAGCCTAATACAGTCTGCATATACGTCATATCGATCGCCCGCACCATGCCGGGTACCGATACGAACGTCACCCCCGATAAGGATGTCCCTACCATGCCGATAGAGACGATATACCAAGGTGATTTCCTGTCCCCGAGGAAGAATGCCTCGTTGCTGTTATTACGCCCCGTGATCCATGCTATCAGCAGCAAGACGGTGAAATAGGCAGCGATAATAAAAAGGATGATATAGCTGTTCATGTATTGCTAACTTCTTTCTTTTTCTCCACAAAGATACGGCTTTACTTTGAAATAACGGGCATATGCGTGGATTCTACCGTGATGGGTTTCTTGATGCCCTTTAGGTAGTCCATGAAAGCGTCGGTTGATATGATACCTAAATTATCGAATTCCGGGATCTCGTAGCCCTTGAATAAAGAGGCGTCGTACCCGTCTCCGCCATCGGTGATGAAAGCGTCTAGGGTCACCACGCAAGGGGTATTGTCCTCGATCTCGGTCTTTTGCCCGTCTCTCGTATAGACTATTTTCTCGATCTTATTTCCGCTTAGGGTAAGCGTGAGGTCGGAGGATTGAAGGAAACCGTTCGGATTCTTCCGTCCATCCTCCAATAGCTTCTTCAACCGCTTGCCGTCGAAACGATAGGCAACGATAGCGGAGCCGAAAGGCAAGATGTTGCCGGCACGCAGTCGGGTGATATCTCCTTTCGGGAGGGCCGCACGTATACCTCCGTAATGGTTTACGCCGATCACCGGCTGATCCTTGTAAGCGGGCATCTCTTTTTGGAAACGCTGGGCGTAAGCGGCCGTGACCAACGCCCCGATAGGCGTATAGTCGAACTTATTGATGGTACGGTCGTGGATCAAGGCCTCTTTTGCCGTGGCAAGTTTCTCGTTCAGCCGATATTTATCCATGATCTTCTCCACGGCCTCTCGCATCTCCGGGTTCTCCTCGCAGGCTACACGCACGGTATCCCCTTGGATGAAAGAGATATCCCGGTGTCCGTTGAAATCCTGTATCTGGAACAGCAGTTTCCCGATATGGGTACCGTTTACGCCGGCTTGGATGATGGGAATGTTATTGATCTTATCGAGCACCAGCTCATGCGAGTGGGCGGATATGATGGCGTCTACCTTATCGATGAACGGCAGTCCTTGGGCGTTCTCCTCGGTGATGCGGTAAGGCATTTTCATATCCGTGCCGATGTGCATCAAGAGGATAATCATATCGATCTGGTCCTCTTTCTTTAACTGGTAGACGGTTTGTATGCACACCGCTCCCAGCGGATGCGTGAACTGAAGCCCTTTCAGGTTCTCCGGCTTGGTCTTGACGTAGGTGTCCGTCGTGGTCAGTCCGATGAAGGCTATGCGCAGGGAGGAGCCATCTTTCAACTTACGCTCTACGATACGGTAGGGACTCAACCAGTTGGGGTGAGTATATCTCTTCTCTTCGGTGATATTGGCGGCCACATGGGGGATATTCAAGGCGGCGGTGTCCACTAGATAAGAAAGTCCCCAGTCGAACTCGTGGTTACCGATGGCGGACATTTCCACGTCCATCGCCTCGTACATTTCTTTGATAGGCTCGCCTTTCGTGATCTTGGAGAAATAGCTTCCGCTGAAATTATCTCCGCCTGAGACAACGATGGAATGCGGATAGCGTTGTTTCTCGTTTTGTGTCATTTGTACCAACCGGGCGGCTCCCGGCGTGATCCCGTCGGAGGCGAAAGCCCCATGAAAATCGTTGAATGAGAAAATGGCTAAAGTGTCTATCGAGCTGGACGGGGTGGCGATATCTTGTGCGAATAGGGGAGCGGTTAGTGCGCTGCCTAGCAAAATCGCTGATACGAATTGTTTTTTCAGTCCCATGGTTGTATGTATTAATAGGGACAAAAGTAGGAAAAATAACGAGATTCACCGAGGAAAACGCCCGATTCGTCGAATTCTTTTTGATCGTTTTAAACCTTCGGCCTACCTTTGTGTCATAGTAATAGCTCGTGAGAGTGAAAGCGAACCGGTTGTTCATCATAACCGGGAAATAGGTAAACATTAAGTCAAAGGGCCGCCGTCCGGATAAGATGCGGCCCTTTTGATTTATTCGGACTTGAGGTTGTTTACGGGATTGTCGTGGGTGGTACGGAATACGTTATATCCGGAAACCGCCAGTATGACGGTGAGTACCAATACGCCTCCTCCCACGAATAGATACCAGGATAGCTGGATCTTTTCCGAGAATTGTTCTTGCCATTTTTGGGAGATATAGAAAGCGATACCGCAACCAAGTAAGATGGCCGGCAATGCTATGGTGATGATATCTTTCAAGAAAATATGGAGTATGTCTTTTACCGTGGCTCCGTTAATCTTACGGATCGCCATTTCTTTCCGGCGACGGTTCACCTCGTCGTTCGTGTATCCGATCAATCCGATGAAGACGATCAGCAAGGTGACGATGCCACCGATCATGACGGAATCACGGAATTTCCGGGAGGAGGTGTATCCTTCCAGCATCTCGCTCTTGAAGGAGATCACGTTGAGTTCTTTATCCGGGATGAGTTGCCCCATTAGATCCTGTGTCTTGCGTAGGGCCTCGGAAGAAAGGCTATGGTACCGAATGACCATATGTTGGGCCGCCCCTTTCGTATAGAACATGATCTTGGCTCGCGGATCTTCTCCCGCTATGGAACCTAGGCGGAAATCCTCGAATACGCCCCGGATCGTGAAGAGAGGCATCGACTCGGACTTGGTATCGTGTCCGGTTATTTGTACCGTCTTGCCCACGGCTCCATCCTTCCAGTCGGCGAAAGGTTTCATGTATTCAATGAAATTGCGGCTCACCAGTATCTCTTGCGAGGAGGTGGTATTCTCGGTGAAGTACTGTCCTTCTACGATCGGGATTTCCAATACGTTCAGGTAATCGTTTCCTACGTCGTAGAGGTCGGCGATGTTGAATAGTTCCCGGTCGTCTCCCGGAAGATAGACGTTATTGCCCGAGGCTCCCCAGAAAGGAAGGTTATAGCAAGTCGTGATGGCGTCTACCTCGGGCAATCTCTGGGTTTCCTCGATCAGTTTGGCACGCCCCGTGGAGTCTACGGCACCGATATACACATAGGCAAGATTCTCGGGATTGTATCCCGGATGATCATTCACCATATGGTCGTATTGCTTGCCTACCACTAGCAATAAGGAGGCGAGGAAGCTGATTGCCGTGAACTGGAAGAACAAGAGTCCCAATTTCCAAAGGCGGCGTGCCTCACGGATGCTCCGGAAAACAGCCGCTACAGGAATGCGTCCTAAGAACCAGCCGGTAGCTATGCCCGTAGAGATCAGTACGACTATGACCGTGAGGCATATCGCCCACATACCCGTGGATAGGAATAACGATCGGACTCCCGTGCCGATCAGCTCCTTTATAATTCCTTGAAATCCTAGGATCAAAAGTACGACCAGCGCTAGCGCGACGGTGACGTGGGTCCCTACCTCGGACAACGCCATACCTTGGATATCCTTACCGCTCGCCCCGTAACATTTGCGTACGGCCATCTCTTTCGTGCGGTTCACGATGGAGGAGATCACGATCAATATATAGTTCATTACGGCGGTGAAGATCAATACGAAGGCGATGAACGAGAGGATCAAGGCCATACGTTTGGCCATATCGTCCTCCATATGTACGTTGAGTAGTTTGTGGAAGGTGAAGGTCAGTTCCACGCCGGCTTTCTTAAGGTCGTTTACGGGGAAATGCTTGTCGATCATCTGTCTCATTCCCGCTTCCAATTGGGCCTCTGTCGTACCCGGCGATACCTTGACGAAACTTTGGTAACGGTCGTTTCCGGTTAACATATGGGTTCCGTCCCACATGAACTTGCTGATGGAGGAAAGGGATACGATAATGTCATAACTCTGTTCGGTGTTGTCCGGTAGTTTCTTGAATACGCCGCCTATCGTGAGGGCTTGTCCCGGTGCGTCGTCAATCTCGAAGCGTTTTCCCATCACGTTACCGCCGATACGTTCGGCGATCTCGTCGGATACGAGCACGTACATGGGTTGGGAGAGAACTTGCTTAGGGTCTCCGATGAGCATGGGGCGGGGCAATACGTCGAAAAGACAACTGTCCGCTAGGATGAAGGTCGCTTTGAGCCGATGCTTGTTGTCGGACATCGTAAAAGGGGAGTTTCCCCGGAAGTACGTATAGCGTGTGGCGGCCTCGATCTCCGGTGTTTCTTGTTTCAAGAGGGGGATTACTCCGGCGGGCGTTTGCCCGTGGTCGCCCACTTCCCCGTTCATGAAAAATTTCTCATATACTCGATAGATCCGGTCTCCGTTCGAATAGAAGTTATCGTAGGTGTTCTCGAAGTGGACTTTAGCGATCAGCACCAAGCCGATGGTCAGTCCTATACCCAAGGAGATAATCTTCATTACATTGTGTTGCCCTCTCTTAAAAAGGGAGCGAATTGCGATCCCGATGTTTTTCATATTGTTATTGTATTATTTTCTGGTAAGATAAAATCAAATACCGTGCCATTGTGTTTATGTGGTTGAAAAACAGAGGGGTGAGTGGCGTACGATTGTTTATGAGTGTCCAATAATTGGACAAGGGTGTCCAAAATCTGGACACCCTTGTTTAATACCTTTTCTCAATAGAGGCTCCGGGGAAATAATGCGTGAGGATTTTCCGGTACGAATATCCTTTGGCTCCCATCACGGCGGCTCCGATCTGGCAAAGCCCTACGCCATGTCCCCATCCGGCTCCTGTCAAGATGAAGCGGGAGGGGATATCAAGGCGGATATCCTTCTTATCGACAACAAAGGCCGAGCTGTATAGATGCGTCTCGGATAATGTCCGGCGTATCTCAAGCTCTTTGCCGATGGTGAACGAACGGCGTACCCCTACGATCTTGAGTTTCGTGATGCGTCCGGACGAACCTCTTTCCAACGGTATGAGATCGATGATCGGCCCGAAATCCATACCCGTTTTCCGGTGGATCAACCTTGATAGTTCCTCCTGCGTATATTCTACCTTCCAACGGTAGAAATCCGTGGTCTCTTGATCGTAGTTGTTTAGCACTTGGCTAAGGATCTCCTTGTCCGTTGTATTACAGAAGGCTTCGGGTGAGGTACGTATCCATTGTTCCGCTTCCCGCTCGTCCGTCAAGTCGGGATAGGAGGGAATCTCGTCATCCCTCAAGGCGGTAAGATAGGAGTGGGGAACCGGTTCCCAGCAATTCTCGAATTTCTCGGTCACGCCTCCGCAGCATTTCGAGAAGCGGGCGTCGCAGATCGTATCGTTATCCATCAATACCTCTCCACGTGTCTCTTTGATCACCTCCCTGACTATCGGGTTCGATGCCCGGGTAATACCTTGGTAACGCTGGCAATGGTCGTCGGCACAGACATCGAACAGATCATGGTCCTCCCGGTCGTACCAGCGGATCAAGGTCTCGTTGTTGCGGTAACAACTTTTATAGGGCGTAACCGATCCGTTCAAGTTGAAATTCTTCTCGACCTGTGCCAAGAGCCAGCTTCGCGAGATCACGGCATGGGCTTTCAGCAACTCTTTGGAAGCGTTGGCGCTCATCTCCGAGGAGATTACGCTGGTAAGGTATTCCTCCACGTCCACTTGGTTGATCGTGACGATACCTTTATCGGTCGCCACGAGGTTCAACGCTCCCTTGAAGCGTTGATCCTCCTGTCGTTGCCAGTGAAAATCCACGCCGATCGTGACCGCCTTCAAGTCGAAAGAGGATTGCGGGCTGGTCGGCTCGAAGAATAGCTCCTGATAAAGCTTCCCATTGTACACGATCTTGCCGTTTACCCAGAGGGCACGTTGCTCGCCTATGGTGAACGTGCCGGTTTCCGTATGTACATACTCCTCGTTAAAAACAAATGAGATTGCTTTGTGGGTCATGATTCCCACATTGATTACAGGTGCTTCCATATCCTTATTCCTTTATTCTATTCTTTTTTTGCGTTCAGGGAATTAAATGTGAGGTAAGCGATCATGACAAGGTACATGACAACCGCCAGTATCTCGGCGGCATTGCTAGATGCCCATTCCTCGTTCATCAAGTTGATTCCGCCGAAACGTAAGGCTGCGCTGACCACGCCCATCAAGGCGCCGCCGGCGATAAAGCCGGAAGCCAGTAACGTACCTTTCTCCAAGCGGGCTGAGTTCAAGCTTTGGTCTTTGCTACGGCTTCCTACGTACCAACTGATCGCTCCACCGATCAAAAGCGGCGTATTCAGGTCCAAAGGGATAAACATACCCAAGGCGAATGCCAACGCCGGTATCTTGCAGAAGTTCAATACGACGGCGAGGACGGCTCCAATTGCGTATAAAGCCCAAGGTGCCCCCGAACCACTCATCAATGGCTCGATAACGGCGGCCATAGCGTTCGCTTGCGGAGCGGCCAATTGTCCGGTCGTGAAACCGTACGTCTGGTTCAATATCAAGATCACGCCTCCTACCGTAGCGGCGGAAACTAGTGTGCCTAAGAATTTCCAAGTCTCTTGCTTGGCGGGTGTGCTCCCCAGCCAATAGCCGATCTTTAAGTCGGTAATGAAACCTCCCGCCATGGAAAGCGCTGTACAAACCACGCCTCCGATAATCAGGGCGGATACCATGCCGGCCGGCCCTTTCAACCCTACGGCGACCAAGATGATGGAGGCGAGGATCAACGTCATGAGCGTCATGCCCGATACCGGGTTCGTCCCTACGATAGCGATAGCGTTTGCCGCTACGGTCGTAAACAGGAAAGCGATCACCCCGACCAGCAATAAGCCGATGGCGGCATGGAACCAATTATGAAGTACGCCGAACTGGAAGAACAGGAAGGTGACGATCAGCGATACGATGATACCGATCGTTATCACCTTCATCGACAAATCCTTTTGCGTACGTATGGTATTACTCTCCACAGCGTCTCCTTTTCCTTTCAACTCGTTCGCCGCCAAGCCTACGGCTCCCTTGATGATTCCCCAAGAGTTGATGATGCCGATCACCCCGGCGGTAGCGATACCTCCGATACCGATGTGGCGGGCGTAGGTGGTGAAGATTTGCTCGGCGCTCATGCTCCCGACGGTCGCCGTGATAGCGTCATTTCCGAACGTAAGCACGTCGGCGCTGAAAATGGCGGACATGGCGGGGATGATTACCAACCATACCAAGAATGAACCGGCGCAGATGATCAAGGAGTATTTTAATCCGATGATGTAACCCAGACCTAGTACGGCAGCGCCCGTATTGACTTTCAATACGATCTTGGCCTTCTCTGCCAGCATCTCACCGGCTCCGACGATACGGGTACTGATCGTCTCGCCCCACCAACCGAAGGTGGCGATGATGAAGTCGTACAAACCACCGATTAATCCGGCGAATATCAAGGGCTTCGCTTGGCTTCCGCCTTTCTCGCCGGAGACGAGTACTTGCGTGGTTGCCGTAGCTTCCGGGAAGGGATACTTACCGTGCATATCGGATACGAAATATTTACGGAACGGGATTAATAGCAAGATCCCGATGATACCTCCTAACAAGGAACTCATGAAAACCTCGAAGAAATTGACCGTGATCTCCGGATATTTGTCTTGCAGGATATAAAGGGCGGGCAAGGTGAAAATGGCCCCCGCTACGATCACGCCGCTACTGGCCCCGATAGACTGGATGATGACGTTCTCTCCCAAGGCGTTCTTTCGCTTGAATCCGCTGGACAACCCTACGGCGATGATTGCGATCGGGATGGCGGCCTCGAATACTTGACCGACCTTCAGGCCCAGATAAGCGGCCGCCGCGCTGAATATCACCGCCATGACCAATCCCCAAAGGACGGACCAAGGCGTAACCTCCGGATAGTGTTTGTTGGGAGACATAAGAGGCTTGTAGCTTTCCCCTTCTTTTAATTCTCGGTAGGCGTTTTCTGGCAGCCCGGTTACCTTTTCTTCATTTTCTGGTTTCACGATATTAAAATGTTAGATTATTAGTTCGTAATAGCTCCACCAAACGGGTGTTGGGTGACAAATTTATGTTTTCTGGCTGAGACATGCAAGGATTCTTTAGAATAGTTAGGGCAACCGTACCCAAATTATCTATATGAATTCTTGCCCAGTAGCGTATGAATTCTTGTTCGCATGCTGTATAATTCTACAAACCACGGCGTGATCTGTACAGACCAAGTCGTGGAATATACAAATCACGTCGTGGTCTGTACATCCCACGGCGATCATTTGGAAATAGATCAAGTAGTAAGTATGTTTGTATATGGCAAAAAGAATGTTTATTACTTGAGGACATGAACAATTATACCTAGAGCAGTTATAGTTGTACATATCAAGCAAGAGATGTGCGACTTGAATGGGATGGGGGAGAAGCCGAGTAAATAATTTGAGGTTTATCGTTAATTCGTAAATTCTTTCTATTTTTGTAGTCAAATACAGAAAGTAGATGAATCAAAGATATCCTTCAGCCTTGTTGGAAAATGCCGTGAATGAATTGGCTTCCTTGCCGGGGGTGGGGAGGAAGACAGCGCTCCGGCTAGCGCTTTATATGTTGCGCCGGGACGTCGGCTATACGGAAAACTTCGCCGCGGCCTTGGTTGCCCTCCGTCGAGACGTGAAGTACTGCAAGGTCTGCCATAATATATGTGATGATGAGGTTTGCTCTATTTGCGCCAACCCCAGCCGTGACCATTCCTTGGTTTGCGTGGTAGAGAATATCAAGGAGGTGATGGCGATAGAGAATACCGGGCAATTCCGTGGCGTATACCATGTGTTGGGCGGGATCATCTCGCCGATGGATGGTATCGGACCGAGCGACTTGCGTATCGACAGTCTGGTGCGACGTGTGGCCGAAGGTGAGGTGAAAGAGATCATCTTGGCGTTGAGCACTACCATGGAAGGCGATACGACTAACTTTTTTATTTACCGGAAGCTATCCGGTTACGATGTGAGGATCAGTGTCATCGCACGTGGCGTATCTATCGGTGATGAGATCGAGTATGCCGACGAGATCACCTTAGGACGATCCATTATCAATCGTACTGAGTTCAATCTCACCTCTTCTAATTCATAATCATAACTCATAATTAATATCCGGAATGACCTACGAAGAAACCAAGTTGTCCGTTATCATCGTTAACTATAACGTGAAGTATTTTCTGGAGCAATGCCTCTATTCTGTCCGTGCCGCCGTAACGGGGATGGACGCCGAGGTGTTCGTGGTGGATAATAACTCGACGGATGGATCTGTCGAATATCTCCGGCCTAAGTTCCCGGAGGTGGTTTTCATTGAGAATAAAGATAATCCCGGTTTCGCCAAGGCTAATAATCAGGCGATTCGCCAGTGCACCGGGGAATACGTGTTATTGCTGAATCCCGATACCGTGGTGGGAGAGGAGAGCCTCCGCAGCCTGTGCTTCCAGATGGATGAGGATCCGGAGATCGGAGCTATCGGCGTGAAGATGCTGAATGGGCACGGGGTATTCTTGCCGGAGAGCAAACGGGCTTTCCCTTCGCCTTGGGTGTCGTTCTGCAAGATATTCGGTCTTTCAAAGCTGTTTCCTAACTCTCCTGCATTCGCACGTTATAGCCTGCCGTATCTGGATAAAGAGCAGACGCATAAGGTGGAGGTGCTGGCGGGTGCGTTCATGTTGCTTCGCCATGAGGCGTTGGATAAGGTTGGCTTGTTGGATGAGTCGTTCTTCATGTATGGGGAGGATATCGATTTGTCTTATCGGATCGTGTTGGGAGGCTATAAGAACTTGTACGTGCCGGAACGGATCCTGCATTATAAGGGGGAGAGTACGAAGCATGGTGACTTGAGGTACATAAGGGCTTTTTACGGTGCCATGTTGATTTTCTATAAGAAATATTATCCGGGAGCCGGTTGGTTGATGCGGATACTGATCCGGTTGGCTGTCCTGCTGAAAGCTTGCTGGGCGATGATTTCAGCCCCTCTACGCAAGAAGGCTAAAGCGGTTAAGCATCGCCGCCTTTTGATCTTGTGCAGGGAGGATCATTTTGAGGAGGTAAAGGCCGTTTGCCTGAAAGCTATGCCGGATCTGGAATTCGTGAATCTCTGGGATTTGGACGTGGAGCGTGTGATGGATGCTATCTGTCGCAAGAACCAGATGAAAGGCTTTACGGACTACGCTTTCTGCTTCCCCGATGCCCGCTACGAGCAGATGCTCTTGTTTATGGACAAGCTCGTGAACAAGAAAGCGGTTTTCCATATATATACGAAGAAGAGTGGTCGGCTTGTTTAAGTAATCCTTGAGTAAATATGTTGTTGTCGAATGATAGAGTCCGTTTGAGGGCATTGGAACCAGAGGATCTGGAGTTGTTGTATCGTTGGGAGAATGATCCGGAGTTATGGGAAGTAGGGAATACCTTGGCGCCCTATTCCCGTTATATATTGAAGGAATATATAGCGGGTAGCGACCGGAGTATCTATGAGTCTCGCCAACTTCGCTTCATGATCGAGGAATGCGATACGGGGACTTCCGTGGGGATCGTGGATTTATTCGATTTTGAGCCGCATCCGAATCGGGCGGCTTGCGGTATTATGCTGGATCGTAGGTATCAAGGACGTGGCTTTGCTACGGAAGCGTTAAGACTATTGATGGAATACGCTTATACGTTTTTGAAGCTTCATCAACTTTATGTGCATATTCCCGTGGCGAACGAGCCTAGCAAGAAATTATTTACCCGTCTGGGATTTGTCGAGGCGGGGACGCTTAAGGACTGGATCAGGACACCGGATGGTTATTCCGATGTCTGCATAATGCAGTTAATTTAAATACGGGTCCTTCGGATATTTTGTCCAAGTTTTATAATCATTGCCTAATAATTCTACGGAATCTTTCCAATAGCCCTCCCCATCGGCAGACAGGATATTATCGGTGGTGATATGGCTTACGGCCCACGAGTTCCGTTTGATTTCATGGTTTAATTGCCCTTCGGTCCATCCGGAGTATCCCAAGAAAAACTTCACTTTCCCATCGATTGGGTGCCCGTTGAGGATGTATCGTTTCAATGCGTTGAAATCCCCGTCGAAATATAAATAATCATTGATCTTTAATGCGTCCGGAATGATATTATCCCCTAAGGAATGAATAAAGAACAAACGGTTGGGGCTGACCGGCCCCCCCAGATAAATCGGTATCTCCGGAAATTCGGCAAACTCCTTGAAAAAAGAGTTTACGATAAGATCCGTTTTTTTATTCAAGACAAATCCCATCGATCCGTGTTCCGTATGCTCTATTAATAATACGACGGAACGTTGGAAATAGGCATCTTGTAAAAAAGGCTCGGCAATCAGAATACTTCCTTGAATAGGAAGGACATCGTTATGTGTTATTTTAAATATATTTTTATAAGATGCCATGATCGTGAATGTTAGGTTGTTACTAATTCACCGACAATATAAGGCGTTTTTTAATAAGAAGCAAATGAAAAGCCCGGGATTCAAGTTAATAAACGTGAATCGACCGGGCTTATTGTTAATTTATGCTTGATGATTTTCCTCGAATAATCTCAGTCTTTCGTCCAGCAAATCATATTGGTGATCTTTTATGAAAGAGGTACAAGCCCGTAGTCCTTGTTGGTTACTGCCTGTGGTACTTAAAGATATGGCGCTTACTCCGTAATAAACCAGTTCTTCCATCAATTGTCCGCCGGTCATTCCCGGGTAACCGATCGTGAAATAGAAGCCGTCGGCTATCGGTTGGTCCAGATCGTGATCATAAACGATTGTGAAACCATGATCCGTAAAAATCTTCTTTAGTTTCTCCGCACGACGTCCGTATTCCTTCACTTGCGAGACAAAGTCGAACGTACCGTCCGCGGCTGCCTTGAACATGGCGGCTAAGGCGAATTGGGCGGAGTGGCTGGTTCCGGAAGATAGGGCGTATAAGACACGGTGGATATATACCGTACCGAACGTACCGCCTCCATAACGCTGAGTCAATCCCGGATAGGAGCGATGGTAAAGTTTATTGGAGATCGCTGTCACGCCGATACGCTGTCCGGCATAGCTGAACGCTTTGGAACCGGATATCTGCATGATATAATTATCGGTATAACGGGCTACGCTCGCTTGGTAAGGAGGCTCGAAAGGACATCCGAGGTTCTTGCGAAAATCCATGGCAAAATAGGCGAGATCTTCTATGACGATCACGTCGTATTTGTTGGCCATCTCGCCGATGATCTTCAACTCCTCGTCGGTGAGGCAGAACCAAGCCGGATTGTTCGGGTTGGAATAGATCATCGCGGCAATATTGCCTTTGGAAAGATGCGCTTCCAAGGCCTCACGCAATCGCTCGCCACGATATTCGTATACGTCGAACGACTCATATTTATAGCCCATAACGGCTATTTGCTGTTTCTGCACGGGGAATCCGGGGTCGATAAACAAGATGGTGTCTTTTCCCGGCGTACATTGTCCGGCCGTAAGGAAAGAGGCGTATGTGCCCTGCATGGAACCGGTTACGGGTACGCAACACTCTGGGTCTATATCTATATTTATAAACGCCTTGATAAAGCGGGAAGCTTGCTTTTTCACTTCGGGAGTTCCGTTGATGTTCGGGTAGATAGACGCTATACCGTTACGAAGGGCTTCGATCTCAGCGTCTACGCCTACTTGAGCGGCTTTCAAGCCCGGTACGCCCATTTCCATATGGATGAACTCGGTTCCCGTTTCTTGTTCCAATTGCGTGGATATGGCAACTACCTCCCGGATAGTCGCTTTCCCAAAATCGGGAAGTCCAAAGCCATCGATAATCCGTCTGGCTGTCTGATAGTCTACAGGAGTATTTTTCATGCTAGTGTTAATTATATATGGGGACAAAAGTATGAAATTTATCGATTTGTTCTAATTTTTTCATCCTAAACTATTGCTAATTCAAAAAATCCACCTATCTTTGCACCGCAATTCAACGGAATAGCGATAAAGAATAACATTTTGGTCTGGTAGTTCAGCTGGTTAGAATACATGCCTGTCACGCATGGGGTCGCGGGTTCGAGTCCCGTCCAGACCGCTTTTTATTTCTCCTTCCTCTTTTTAAATTTTCCTTTAATACATATTTTAATACGATATCATCCGGTTCTATGGATTTTGCCTGATGGCATGAGGTTGTTATATTTGGAATGTTTATCTTTGAGACCAATAAAACAGATAGCCTTATGGAGAATCTAATAAAGATCGATACCGTCGATCAATACAACAAGATGTTTGGCTTGGAGACGTTGCACCCATTGGTGAGCGTGGTAGATTTATCCAAGTCCGAGACATGGCCTACTAATTTCCGGGTTAATTATGGTATATACGGACTTTTCCTGAAAGATACGAAATGCGGGGATATTCGGTATGGGAGGCAATATTATGATTATCAAGAAGGAACCGTAGTAGGATTCGCTCCCGGGCAGGTGACGGGTATTGAGCTTAAGGATGGGACCCGGCCTTTGGCGCATGGGTTGCTTTTCCATCCGGACTTGATCCGTGGTACGGCTTTGGGACGGGACATCAAGCGTTATTCTTTCTTCTCCTATGAATCAAACGAGGCGTTACATCTCTCTGAGGAAGAGAAGGGGATCTTCGTGGATTGCCTGAGGAAAATCCAGATCGAGTTGGAGCACTCCATCGACAAGCATAGCAAACGGCTGATCGCGATGAATATCGAGTTGCTGCTCGATTATTGCCTGCGTTTTTATGACCGTCAGTTTACGACCCGTGCGGAGACGAATAAGGATGTGTTGGTGAGGTTCGAACGATTACTGGATGAATACCTGCAAAGCGATCTGTTAAGACAGGAGGGGCTACCTACTGTACGGTATTTCGCCGAGAAGATTTGTTTGTCCCCGAACTATTTCGGTGATCTGATCAAGAAAGAGACAGGGAAAACTGCCCAAGAAAATATACAAGACCGGATTATTTCCTTAGCGAAAGAATGGATATTAGGGACAAACAAGACCGTCAGCCAAATCGCTTACGACCTAGGATTCCAATACTCCCAGCATTTCAGCCGCATATTCAAGAAGACCGTGGGGTGTACCCCGAATGAATATCGGAAATCCCAGATGTCGTAATCTGTGTTACGGGCTATTGGATGTATTTTATGACCTTGGCGGGAACACCTCCCACGATGGCATTGTCCGGTACATCTTTAGTAACTACCGAGCCGGCTCCGACTATAGCGTTCTCGCCAATGGTTACGCCGGATAGGATCGTTGCGTTCGAGCCTACCCAGACATTCTTCTTCAGAACGATCGGGGCAGGGTAGGTAGTGCTCCGGTCCTCGGGGGCGAAGCCGTGGTTGAGGGTGGCAAAGACCACGTTATGCCCGATCTGGCAACCGTCACCCAGTGTCACCCCGCCATGATCTTGAAAATGACAGCAAGCGTTGATGAAAACGTTCTTGCCTACCGTGATATTCTTTCCGAAATCCGTATAGAACGGGGGGAATACACGAAAAGACGGATCGACCGGCTTATTAAACAAGCGGGATAACAGCTCACGGATTTCCTCGGGAGCGTGATATGAGCCGTTTAACTCGAATGTCATGCGTCTGGCCTCATCGCTCATCTTGTTCATAAACTGATGGATCTCGTCTCCTTTAAGAGGCTTTCTTGTCTCTACATACTTCAAGAATTCGTTTAGTGTCATAATTGCTATTTTAATAAGTTCTACTTCTTGGTTTGTTTATTCCTTTTCGATTGCAACGGCAAAGATCGATGAAATCCGGAGAAACTTTTGTAGATGGATTACAGGAATTATGACCTAAATTACATTCACCGATTCTCCAAGGTCTTATATTTCTCGATTAGTTTCTTGACCGTGACAGCGTCTGAGACCTCTTGCTTATAGGTAGTCGGGTTATAATAGGCCTCAAGGAAACTGTCTGCACCGGACCAGACTGTCTCGATAATTCCTTGGAAATGGCGAGACATTTCCGGATTTGAATGCTGGCGGAAATGGATCATATCATCTACCTGTTGAAGCGCTATCTGAGGTTTACGCCAAGGGCAAGTAGCAACGTCGAAGCCTTTCATGGCAAAGTAAACAGCGGTTTGCTCGGCACGCTCATAATGCCAGTCGCAGATAAAAACATCTTTCGGGATCAAGTCGATCGCACGGTAGGTATTGTTCATGCTGGCTTCCCAAGCGCCGATCCCGGTAGTTTTGCCATCGATCAGGCGGTCTCCCCATATCATCAATCGTTTGCCTTGTGAGGCTAAGTGGTTTTGTATTTTAGTGACCTCACCGGCATATAACTCAGCCTTGTCATGTCCGCCGCAACGGACGCAACTATCATGTCCGATATAAAAGACCTCGTCCATTCCGGCATGGAATAATTGAGTTTCGAAAACATCCGTCAACTCGTCTACTAAAGCGAATACGATTTTATGTACTTCCGGATGAAGCGGGCAGTAACTTTTACAATAAAGTCCGTCTGAGTTGGGCCAACCCGTATAGTTCTTGGTATCCACGTGTGGCGTCTCGTCGAACTCCGGATACTCACGTAATAAAGCGTAGGTAGTCTCAGCCCATGATTGATGCCCCAAGAGATTGATCTGGGGAGCGATACGTATTCCGTTATCCCGGCAAACCTTTACGATCTTTTTCACATCCTCTCGTGTGAGTGGGGTCGGATCCCTCAGTTCTGGATGGGACTCATAGGCATAATTCCAGTCTACCCGTAGAATCAACAAGTTGAAATGACTGGGAGCCAGTTCCTCTTGGACGAACTTCAAGAATAGATCCAACTTCTGTGCGGATGGAGCGGCGATGGCCAAGCCTCGTACGGGCATGATACTATCTAAACGGTTTGTCTCTGATTGGGCGGAAACTTGGGCTGAACCTATAGCCCATATAAGCAAGAATAGTCCGATAATCTTTTTCATATAGCGATATGTTTTAATGTTTAAATTTTTAATTTGATGTACGCTTTCGAAGATCATCACGCACATCGTGACGGCCCGGAGGATGTCGATGGCTATGTTACGTTGCGTAAAATCTATTGGTTGATCGCTCATAATATATTTAGACTAAAGGTGAATTTAATACAAGACAAATATAATCAATAAGAGACATATCATTACATTTGTGCCTTATAAATATGAATAATAATTAAAAATGATAGACATGATAAGACGATTGATTTATTGGGTTCTCCTACTTTTCGTTTGTATGGGCGCCCATGCCCAATTCCGGGTGACAGCCCATCAAGAGGGTTGGGACCGGATTCCTCCGCAAGCGCAAAAAGACGGCTTTTGGTTTCAACAATCCGTTTTAGCGAATATGGATGATGATGCCGCTATGGAAGAGGTCATGCTTTTCGGGCGGGATAATGGGCATTACCCTACTTTCGACCTGTTTAAGTTTTATTACGTGATCGTGGATAATTATACGAAAGAGATCCAATATATATCGGATGAGATCTATGTGACGGATAAATATGCGCTTACGGTGGAGGATCGCAATAATGACGGGATCTCCGAGTTATATATCGATTATTTCAAGGATGGGAAGTTTACGGTTGATGAGCGAGGATATAATTTGCGGACCACCCGTTGCTACGACCGTATCGAATGGAGCCCCGAGAGTAAAAACATTAAACCCCAACAACCATGAGAAAGTATATCTATTTTATAGCGCTTATCTGTTGCGCCTTATCAGCCTCAACCTCTTACGCCCAGAAAAAGGTGATAAAAACGATGATGATCGCCGGGCAAGATGGCAGTCATTATTGGCGAGGTGCTTGCGAGGCCATGAAGCAGATCTTAGAGAACAGTGGAATGTTTAAGGTGGATTTCGTCTTTACCCCGGATTTCGGAGGAGATATAAATACCTTTAAGCCCGATTTCGCTAAATATAACTTGGTTGTTGTTAATTACGGAGGTGAAGTCTGGCCCGAGCCTGTCCAAAAAGCTTTCGAGAACTATGTAGCGGATGGTGGTGGGGTCGTGATTATCCATTCCTCCGTGGTACCTATGGCCGGTTGGAAAGCGTACAACGAGATAATCGGCATGGGAGCTTGGGAGGGTCGGAACGAGAAAGACGGCCCTTACCTGTATTGGAAAGAGGGCAAATATGTATACGATTATACACCCGGTCATGCGGGTTATCATGGCTTGCAGCATGAGACGATCCTAGAGCATCGTGCGCCGGAGCACCCTATTTTGAAAGGTCTGCCTATAAGATGGAAACATTTCAAGGACGAGATTTATACCCGCTTGCGTGGTCCGGTACGGAATGTGGAGATATTGGCTACCGCTTATGAGCGTGGACGCCATGAACCGTTGATGTGGACGGTGAAGTGGGGGAAGGGGCGTGTCTTTGTCGATCTGTTGGGGCATTGCGGCAATGACCCGAATATGATTTACTCGATGGAGTGTACGGGTTTTCAGGTAACCTTACTAAGAGGGGCTGAATGGGCAGCCACCGGGGAAGTGACGCAAGAGGCCCCTCGGGATTTCCCATTGGAAGATACCTGTACGCTCCGTCCGGAATTCAAGGCTCCTTTCCATGCGACGAATTAAATGCCTTAATAAGATGGTGTCTTTCGACAGAATAATCAAATTGACAAATTGTAAAGTTAAGTCCCGGAGAATCGATTTTTCCGGGACAAAGTACGGCTCGCTCCTAAATACGCAAGAAAAAATCAGTAATCGTCTGTTAAATAGATAGATGTCAAAAAACAGCCTTTCATTCTAGCGAAATTAGTTCATCGTAATTCATATCTTATGGGTTGTTTGGGCTATCTCATAGGGGTACGATGGGGAAATGATAGGGTTATGATGCCTATTCATGACAGTTCATAACCCTATTCATGACTGCTTTCGATGCCCAACGTGACTATTGGCGTTGCCTAACACGACTAGTTGCGTAGGCTTTCATGACCTATCGTGTATAAAAAGCGGCCTTTTTGAGTAAAAAGCGCCATATATAGCTATCCTCTTTCCTCTACTTGGTAACCTCTCTCAAAAGGTAGTGTTACAAGATACGCTTTATATCTATTAAAAAGACAGGATTAGATCGTATCTTTGTCATTCGTTCATTAAAGTCATTGGTTATGTCAAATCAAGAATATATCAAGATCGAGGGAGCTTATGAGAATAACTTGAAACATATCTCTCTGGATATTCCGAAGAAGCAAATCACTATATTCACCGGGGTCTCGGGTTCCGGAAAGTCTTCGTTGGTATTGGATACCATCGCCGCCAGTTCACGCCGGGAGTTGAATGAGACGTTCCCCAGTTTCGTGCAGCAATACCTGCCCAAATATGGCCGTCCGCATGTAGACCGGATCGGGAATCTGCCGGTCGCTATCGTGATAGACCAGCGGAAGCCCGCTCCCAACGCCCGTTCTACGGTGGGGACTTATACGGATATCTATTCGTTGCTCCGTCTGTTGTTCTCACGGGTGGGTAAACCCTTTGTCGGATATTCGGATACATTCTCCTTTAATCATCCGCAAGGCCGTTGTACCCGTTGTGACGGATTGGGGGAGATTCGTGAGCTGGACGTGCATAAGCTGGTTGATTTTGATAAATGCCTGAACGATGAGGACGTGATCCATTACGTCACCTTCCAGCCCGGCCAATGGCGATGGATACGTTATGCTTGCAGCGGCCTTTTCGATCTGGATAAGAAGATCCGGGATTATACGCCGGAGGAGTTGCGCTTATTCCTTTATTCCCCGCAAATCCGTTTGAAGAATCCTCCTGCCGACTGGCCGAAGACGGCGAAATATGAGGGCTTGGTAACCCGTATGTATCGCAGCATCATCAATTCCGAGGAAGGGAAGATCCATCAAAAGGTCTTGGAACCGATGGTTACGATGGGAATCTGCCCGGATTGCGGTGGGACCCGCTTGAACGATAAGGTACTTTCTTGCCGGATCAACGGGAGAAATATAGCCGAAGTAACTCATATGGCGATCCCCGAGATAATCGCTTGGCTTCGGGAGATTGATGACCCGTTGGCGAAAGACATGAAGCAGGCGATCGGAGGCCGGTTATCCGCCTTATTGGAGATCGGTTTGGGGTATTTGACGCTGGATCGCTCCATGGAAACCCTTTCCGGCGGGGAGGCGCAACGCTGTAAGATCGCTAAATATATCAACTCATCTCTTTCCGATATGCTTTATGTGTTGGATGAGCCGAGCGTGGGCTTGCATAGCCACGATATCCATTTATTGAAAGCCTCGGTCCGAAAGTTGCGGGATCATGGGAATACGGTCTTGCTGGTGGAACATCATAAGGAAATGATACAGATCGCCGATCATATCGTGGATATGGGGCCGGGTTCGGGTATGGAGGGCGGCCGTATCTTGTACGAGGGAGATTATGCGGGCTTACTCCGTAGCGATACCTTGACCGGCCGTATGCTAGGAGAAAATACCCCTCTGAAGGAAAGCCTCCGGATCCCGTCCGGTTGGTTTACGGTAAAGCATGCCCGTCTTCATAACTTGAAGGACGTGACGGTAGATCTTCCTATGGGAGTACTGGCGGTGATCGCCGGTGTAGCCGGTTCAGGGAAAAGCTCGTTGATGGAATGCTTCCGCCGGGATTTCCCCGAGGAGGTGATTTATATCAGCCAAAAGAATATCGGGATCAGCTTGCGTTCCACTCCGGCCACTTATCTGGGAGTTGCGGATGATATTCGTAAACTTTTCGCTAAGGAAAGTAAGGCTGGGCTTAGTATGTTCACGTTTAACGGAAAAGGCGGTTGCCCGGTTTGTGGGGGAAAAGGCGTGATCGTGTCTGATATGGCTTTTATGGATTCGATCGAGACCGTTTGTGAGGCTTGTGGAGGATTGCGTTATTCCCCGGAAGCCTTGCGGTATACAGTGGATGGTCTTACGATCGCCGAGGTGATGGACTTGACAGTCCGCAAGGCTTCCCTTCGTTTTGCGGGAACGGTGATAGCGGAGAAACTCCGTCCGCTTATGCTGGTTGGTCTGGGGTATTTGCATTTGAACCAAGCCTTATCCACATTATCGGGAGGTGAGTTGCAACGGGTGAAACTGGCGTCTTATCTAGGAACCCAAAGCAAGGTCTTTGTCTTGGATGAGCCGACGGATGGCTTGCACGTGAAAGATGTCAGGCATATTATCTCCTTATTCGATTCTATGGTAGATCAAGGCAATAGTGTCTTTTTGATCGAACATAATCTGGATGTCTTGAAAGCGGCGGACTATGTGATCGAGATAGGTCCTGGAGGCGGACTAATGGGGGGTGAGATCTTGTTTAGTGGTACTCCCAAGGAGTTACTATCCTGCGAGCGTTCCGTTACGAAAGACTATCTTGTTTGATGATTATGAATATTATAGGGAAAGAGACGCAGCACGCTGCGTCTCTATGTGAATATACGTCAAAAGTGAGGTCGCTTACTCATCATACGAGATATTCCCTAATTCCTTAATCTTCGAATCTCCGACTTGATGCGTGAATAACTCAATCAATTGAGCGGGCGTTAATGTCATCTGAGGCGAGAACTCGGAGGAATCCATATAACTTAATAAGCTATGGTATAATTGGCGGACTTCCGGGTATTCTTGTTGGGTTTCCAAGTCTGTCATACAGATTAATAACTTGCCCGGGCCGACATTGAATTCTTGGATCATCCCTAATTTATGATTACGCTCCACGTTATCGATCACCTGTACGATTGGCCTGTAATTATCCGGAAGCTGGTCCAGTATCAACGGATGGCTATTCTTTATCATCGTGAACCATTGCCAGTTTGTATGGAAATCCGTCGGGAAATGAGCGAAAACCGGATGAGAGGGATTCATTAATAATCCGAGGGTACCCGGAGAGACCGGTTTCTTTACCCATTCGCAGATGGACTTAAACATCCGGTAATTCCAGTAATCTGTCTGGAATAATCCTTCTACCGTCACGTTCTTGTAAGTCTTGGCATCCGGGAACCACAATACTTTCGCCCCGTTCGCCAATAAGTTCTCGGCCTGTTTATCCCATTTCTTAATAACATTGATATCCGTAGGGATTTGCACGTTATTATGTTCCGGATAAATCCATAACGGATAATGATTGTGATAATCCGTGCCCTCGATCGCCAGCCGTAAAGTATAGGTCTCAGCCTCTTGAATGGCAGGTAAAGCGATATTTAATGGGCCTACCTCGGCCAACGTACCTTGATTGATTTGCAGCGGTATGTTGTTTTGGGCGATTACTTGATCTTGACTATTCGTCAAGGTCCAAGTTAGATGTTTCCCTTTTAAAGTGGTAGGTGTATAGTTCGCTACCTTGATGGAGCCTTTGAGCGCCTCATTCCCAGAGTAACAGAATTTAGGTAGGAGAGCCAGTAATACGACATCATCGCAAGACTCTTTCCATTCCTTGGCGGTTATCAAGCCCTTATTATCCATAAAAGCGTCCAAGATACCGACTAACGCCGTGCCCTGTCCCGGATAATCCTGTAAATCCAATAATTGGAAGCCGGCCATTCCCGGAGTACGGAACGCCATTTCCATCTCGGCCCGGTAAAGTTGCGCCATCCATTTACCGGAAGCCTTGAAGAAATCATCCGCTTGTCCGGCCATACCGGACTCGCCCAGTCGTTTGCGGAATATCTCCAGATTCCAAGGTTTTAGTGCCCCGGTATATTTCTTGATTTCCTCATAATTCGGATAACATTGGAATTGCCCGGTCTCATGTCCGATGATAGGCAATGAACATTGTTCGATAGCGGATTCGAAATTCATGACCGAGTTTGGATAGGTATGGTTGATATAACCGCCATCCTCCGCATCTGCGAAAGAGAAGGAACCCCGGGTATGGTTGCTGAATACGTTAGCGCCGGGGACTCGACAGGTCGTGAAGTAATCGTCACCCGCCGCAGGGCCGTTGAAGCCTAGATAGTCATTCGATCCAGATGCGTATAAATGCCGTCCGTCCTCACTACGGAAACGGGCGATCATGTCTACCATCGCTTCTTGATCCCCGGAAAGCTCGTTGCCGATCGCCATCATGACGAAAGAGGCGTGATTCCCGTAAGCCTCCTGTATTTGTAATCCTTCTTTGGTGAGGAAATGGATCAAAGTGGTATCGCCCTTTTCCATCTTTCCCCAGAAAGGTAGTTCCGGTTGGAGGTAAAAACCTTCGATATCGGCCGCCTCGAAACAAGCTTTAGGAGGACACCATGAATGGAAACGGCAATGATTGATACCGTATTCCTTGGCGATGCGGAAATAGCGTCTCCATGCTGCGGTATCCATCGGTACATGGCCTGTAAGCGGAAATACGCAAGCATCGTGTTTTCCACGAAGGAAGGTGGTCAATCCGTTGATGTTGAATTGTGTTCCTTCTGCTTTGAAATCTCTTAATCCGAAAGTAGTACTTTGGCTATCTTGGATATTCTCTCCTTGGATGTTCGCGGTCAAGCGATACAGGGTAGGGGAGAACTCGCTCCATTCCAAGGCGTCATCACCCATCGGTATTTGGAATATGATCTCGTCTTGTTGAACTACGATATTCTTATTGAATTTGATATGGTGCTCTAAGCCTGTGTTGAAAGCCTCCATCTCTATTTGAACGGCGGCTACGATCATTTGCTCGAATGGATTTGAAAGCTTTATTTTTACGTCCACCGTTTTTTGATCCGCATGTGGATATACTTGTATCCGGCGGATATGGAATTGTGGACGGGCTTCCAATTTCAGGTCTCCGATAATACCGTTCCAGTTTGTCTGCGTGGATTCCGTATAAGCGTGTGAATTGTCCAATAATTGGGGCGGAACGCTCAAACCGTTATCGACTAGAATAGTCAAGTGATGCTTCCCAGCCCGGAGATATGCGGACAGATCGTATTCTTGAGGGGTGGAAATATGGTCGGATGAACCGACATATATGCTATCTACCCATATTTGGGTCGGTTTTGTTCGCTCCAAGATTAACCAAATGCTCTTGCCTTCCCAATTCTCTGGAATCGTGATCTCTTTCTGATACCAAGCCTTACCTTGATAGCGGAAGGGCCTAGACAAATGAGTTGTCTCCTCCTTATCATTGTTAGGGTATCCTTTTTGGTTGGTGTCCGTGGTACCCGGTAATTGAACTTGCTCGGTGACATCTGTTGAATCCAATCGTAATTCCCAGCAACCGGCAAGCGATAATTCCTCTCTACTCTCTTTGGGAGTTTGGCATGCGAATAGCATGAGCATAAGTGGAATACTCCAAAATCTCTTCATGGTAATGTTTTTACTCTAAATATGGTTTACTTAATTAATAGTGTACAAAGGTAGTATTTTTGGCCTTTTTATTAAGGAGAAGATATGAAAAAAGAAGAAGATTTTGTTTTATGGGCCTGTCCATCTACATGGCTTGTCTGCGTGAGAAAAAACGGTATTCCACGGCGAAGAGTTATCAAGATGCCTTGAACTCGTTCAAGTGCTTTTGCGGTATGGAGGCGATTCCTTATGCCTATATTAATAGGAACAGGCTTTTGTGCTATCAGTCATGGTTGTTGGACAAGGGCCGTTCGTTGAATACGGTGTCCACCTATATGCGTCGGATTCGTCACATTTATAACTTGGCCGTGGAGGCGAACGAGGCTCCCTTTGTACCCAACCTGTTCAAAGATGTCTTCACGGGCGTTGAAAGCAAGCGGAAGAAGGCGTTGCCGCGAGAGATGCTGGAGCGTATGTTTAACGCCCCGTTGGAGGATCCGTCCTTGCGGCGTGTACAGTTGACCGTTCGGTTGATGTTCGCGTTCAGCGGGATAGCGTTTGTGGATCTCACGCATTTGAAATGGGAGAATATCCGGGATGGGATATTGCAGTATCACCGACAAAAGAGCGGGTCTCTCATACAGCTGGAGATTCCCTCCGGGGCGTTGCGGCTGTTGGATGAGTTGTCCGCTTGTACGGCAAAGGAATCCCTTTATTTATTTCCTTTTTTGAGTGGAAGGAGAACCGGTGAGGCGGCCTACAAAGAATATAACAGGACCCTGTCCCGCTTTAACCGTGACTTGAAGTTGTTGGCGAGATCGACAGGCGTTACGCTTCCGGTCACCTCATATACGATCCGTCATTCATTCGCCTCGTTCTTGAAGGAACAAGATGTATCGATCGAGGTTATCAGTGAGTTGTTGGGGCATAAGTCTATTAAGACAACACAGATCTATTTGAAGAGCTTCTCGTTGGAACGTTTGTCGACAGTGAACCGGAATTGTTTTGAGAGCGTGTGTAAACCGATACCCAAAGTGGGGTAAGAGGCTTGCTACTCGGGAAGTAGCGTATTCTTTCACGGCGCAAAAGTAATAAAAAATAACAAATAACAAGCAATCATAAGGCTTAGTTTGTTCATTAGTTTGTGCTCCGACCTTGATTCTCCTTAAATCTTCGTTCTTATTCCTAGTGCATAGACATGGCAATAGAGACGAAATGATCTCGTATTTCCTACATCATCACGTCCCTCCTAAAAATCGAACATACATTCTTGTAGAGACGGGGCGTGCCCCGTCTCATCCCCTCAAAATGGTATTCTAAATTACTGTCAGACGGTGGGAGACGGAGCACGCTCCGTCTCTACAACTGGGTAATAACCATTTTCCAACCTTTTAAGCTACTTCCCGAGTAGCTTAATATTTCAAGCGATGGTGATTTTCAGAAAAGCCATTTTTAAAGACATAAAGTGTTGTTTATCAGGAGTAAATATGGTTCTCTTGGTAGGGCTTTGAATTGTCGTGAGGCTTGAGTGGAGATCCTGCTATAATCTTAGGAAAAGATAATCATAATGATGAATGTTTTGAGAGACGGTCGCTCGGAGAGGGGTACGGCGCGGGTTGGCAAGCGTCATGACCTGAAGACTGTACGCTGGTACGTGCTCACGCTTCCTACTACGGGTGTGGCACGACGCGACAGGATCAGCCCCGCTAAAAGCTTGGATGCCGAGCTTTCCCGGCGCAAGCGTCGTGGGGAGACGTTGTTCGAGTATTTCGCCCCCTCCTATGTGGAGGTGAGGAAGGTGGACGGAAAGATGGTCAACACGAAACGACCCCTGCTGTTCAACTACGTGTTTGTCCGGTCCTCGGTTGAGGAGATCTTCCAGATGAAGCGCACGCTTCCCCTATACAATTTCCTTCCCCGGGTCTCTTCCGGAGGCATGACTCATTTCCCTTATCTGTCGGATGACGAGATGGGGAATTTACGTTGGGTGGCGGAATCTTATTCCAACGAGCTTCCGGTGTACGTACCGGACAGCGACCGCTTGCTGAAGGGCGACCGTGTGCGTATCACGTCCGGTTATTTTACCGGTATGGAGGCGGAGGTGGTGATCCAGCCGGGTGGCGGTCATAAAGATGTGATGGCTCGTATCCTCGATTGCATGTGGGTCCCCTTGTTGGAGGTGAAGCCGGGCGAGTACGAGCTGATCGAGCTGAACACCAAGGGCAAGCACGTCTATACCCATCTGGACAACGACCGCCTGCGGGAAGGCTTGCACGATGCCTTGGGACGTTACCATGCCTCCGGCAACGTATCAGAGGAGGATACTCGTTTGGCCCGTGAGGTGTTGAGATCCTACGGTTCGCTCCGTGCGGAGACGGACGTGATGCGTTGCAAGATCTACTCATTGCTTCTTTCTGCCTACAAGTTGTTGGGCGATGAGGAGGAGTTCACACGTTTGCATGACACGATGCGTGGTATGCTCCCGGTGGTGAAAGCTCCGCAATCCCGTGCCTTGTTGCTGGTGACGCTCTACGGTTGCACGGACAGCGCCCTTTACCGGCAGATGGCGCATGAGGTGGTGGATCCGTGGCGGGGTGAGTCCTCGCCCAAGAAAAGCAAGTTATCCTTGATCCGCCGGTTGGACGATTACGACGGGTGGCTCAACCATGAAATAAGTTAACAGTAGACAAGTGACAGTTGACAGTTTAAATCATAAATCATAAATCAAAAAGAAATGTCTTCCCTTCCTTCCGGCGTTCGTTTGGTGCGGTTGCTGAACGAGCATTTAAATGATATCATGAACCGCGAGCGTGCGAACCAAAACTCGATTCACCTGTATTGCACGGGTCCTTACTGGGTGGCATTTGAGCGCTCGGCCTATCAGTTGCGCCATGTGTTCCCGGACAGCGAGATTACGCCAATGCGTTTGCTCGGCTACCCTTTTCCTGTGGTGATGGTGTCCGTTACGGATCGTTCGCTCCGCTCGTATGCCCGCAAGCACATCTTGCGAAGAGACGACATAGATTACAAATTATTAACAGCATCCCAACTCTCCCATGAGGACTACCAAGCGTGGCATGCCGGCGAGGTGAAGGGGTTGCCTTCATTAAGTGAGATCGTATGAGTGAGGTGCAAATTCTATTATTGTTATTACTGTCCGGATATCTGATCTCCGTGTCTTTGGGCATGGTGATCATCCCGAGGATCTTGGTGATCTCCCACAAGAAAAGACTGTATGATGTCCCGGATTCTCGAAAGGTACACACGACCCCGGTTCCCCGCTTGGGTGGCCTGTCGTTTTTTCCCGTGGTCTTGATGTCGTTTGCCTTGGTGATAGGCTTTCGCCTTTATCTGTGGCCCTCGGATCTGTCTAGCTTCTCGATCGAGATGCTCCATGAGTATCTTTTCTTGTTCGTGGGCATGACACTTCTTTATCTGGTGGGTGTCTGCGATGACTTGGTCGGGGTGGGTTACCGCTACAAGTTCATCGTACAAGTCGTGTCGGCCCTCCTGCTGGTGTTGTCCGGCAATTGGCTCGATACGCTGGGAGGCCTATTCGGGATCTATTCGGTCCCGGCCTTGCTGGGTGTGCCAGTCACGGTTTTCGCCGTGGTTTATGTGACAAACGCTATCAACCTGATTGACGGGATCGATGGTCTGGCCTCCGGTTTGTGCTGTATCGCCTTATCGGTCTTGAGCGTGTTCTTTTTCATTCAAGATCAATGTGTTTATGCCTTGCTCGCTATCTGTACGCTGGGAATCCTCATGCCTTTCTGGTGCTACAATGTCTTTGGCAATGCCAACTGCGGGCATAAGCTCTTCATGGGCGATGCTGGGAGTTTGACGTTGGGCTACGTGATCAGTTTCCTGATCATTCATTTATGCGTATCGAATAGTACCTCTACGGAGCGTTCGAATCCTTATTTGGTGATTGCCTTTTCCACGGTCTTGGTACCGTTGCTGGACGTGGTACGTGTGGTGCTGCGCCGCCTTCGTGAGCACAAGAACCCGTTCTTGCCGGACAAGAACCATTTCCATCATAAGTTGTTGCGCACGGGTATGCGGGTGCGGATGGTGATGGTGACGATCATTTGCGTGTCCGTTTTCTTTATCGCATTGAATATTGTATTGGCTAATCATTTGAATGTCAATTGTATATTATTTTTAAACCTGTCTCTATGGACGGTTCTTCACTTGGTGATCGATTGGCTGATCGCCCGGAATCGGCAGAAGAGGGAATCGGCATTCGACAAGAGGTTCTAGACAAGGAAAGCCGGGAAGGGCAATTCCGTCCTTCCTATAAATCAAAATACCATGAAGAAAGTATTGAAAGGCTGGCTCATCGATAATGCGGTGACCACCGACAACAAGACGGACAAGATCTTGTTACTGGCCTCGGCCGGAAGTTTAACTTTGGATGACGTGTTGGAGGAGATGTACAAGCAAGACACCGGTCTACGCCCGGAGACGATGCGTCACTCTGTGACCCTCTACCATCGGATAGTAATGGACTTGATCTTAAACGGCTATAGCGTGAACACGGGTCTGTTCCGTGCCGTCCCCCAGTTGAAAGGCGTGGTTGAGGGCGGCGCTTGGAACAAGGAGAATAATTCCATCTACGTCTCTTTCACGCAAGACAAGGCTCTGCGCGAGGCGATCGCCAAGACCGTGGTGGAGATCCTCGGCGAGAAGTCTAACATCATGTACATCTTGGAGACCGAGGATCGTAAGACGGGCTTGAAAGACGGCAGCGCCACTGCGGGTCACAACTTCTTCGTCCGTGGGGCGATGTTGAAAGTGGTTGGCGACCACGAGTCGGTAGGTGTTACGCTGACCGACTCCAAAGGTGCCACCACGAAACTGACGGACGACCAGATCACCATCAACAACCCTTCTTCGCTCACGTTGCTCCTGCCGGCTGATTTGGCGGAAGGTGAGTACACGCTGACTGTGACGACGCAGTATGGTAGTGCGGGTCACATACTGAAAACGCCTCGTAGCGTAAGTACGCAAATTTGGGTGGGCGGAAAGCCTGCTGATGGCGGTGGCGATAGCGAGAGCCCGGATGAGATCTGACATATTTGGTAAATCGCTATTACCAGTACAGATAAATCACTATTACCTGTACTGGTAAACCACCTTTACATGATAAGGTAACAGGGATTTCTCGGTTGAGTATGCTTTGGAAATAGCTTGTACATTGGTGAGACCACGGTGTGATCTGATAATGGGTGTAGGAATTATGTGAATAAAGTTCCTAATAACATTACATTGGACACAGATAATGTTAAAATCAAAATTGATTGTTAATATGACTAGGTTTAGGGTACTGCAAAGAGCCTCCCCTAGAGTGTACGCCTTGTATTGAGTTTGCATAATATTTAAATGATTTATTAATAGAGAGATGAGAGAACGTATTGTTGCCTTCGACTATTTAAGGGCTCTTGCTATTACCGGTATATTGCTATGCCATTTTTGTCATAATTATAATTCAATTTCATTTTTAGGACATTATTTCGGAGGTGTCTTTGTAACATTGTTTATCGCAATGTCTGGTATGCTATTTGGTATTGTATGGAATAATAATAGCCGGATGGAATATGATATGTCTTTTCTGAAACAAAGATTTTTTAAACTTTCAGTTACATATTATCCATTTCTGATTTTAATGTTTGCATTCCTTTATTTTGTGGATGATTATCATTTCAATGTAAAAAATCTGTTCCTAATAAATATGTTTCATTTTTGTTTTTTTATTAGTTTTGAGATATATTTGATGTTTGAGGTTGTTAGTGAAGGACGTTATTCCTTAATGCGTATTATAGATAATCCTTTTTTTGCTTTTGTAGTGTATGTGATTTCTAGTGTATTATTGGGTTGTATATTGCATTTTGTTGTAAAATACATAAAAAAATATGTGCTTTAATTGCTCTTAAGTCATGAAATATTATTCTCTGCATTGTCTGGTGTGTCTTAATAAAGTGTGTGCTTTGGATTGTTCGATTACGATTTTATGTCTGCAAATTCCGAAAACAATAAGCGAATAGCTAAGAACACGTTGTTCCTCTACATGCGCATGCTTCTGATTATGGGGGTGACGCTGTACACCAGTCGGGTCGTGTTGAGGGTTTTGGGTGTAGAGGATTTCGGCATTTATAATGTGGTGGGAGGGGTAGTTTCCATCATGAGCTTTTTTATTTCTAGTTTATCTAATGTTACCCAACGATATATGAATATAGGTTTGGGAAAACAAGACTTAATGGAGACAGGATGTGCTTTTAGACAGAGCCTAACCCTCATGTGGCTGTTATCCGTATTATTATTGCTGTTTGGTGAAACATTGGGACTTTGGTTTGTATACAATAAGTTAGTGATACCTCCAGAGAGGTTAGGTGCTGCCGTTTGGGTATATCATTTTTCATTGATCTCCATACTTTCCGCTATTAATCAAGTCCCATTAATGGGGGCTATAGTTGCGCATGAGCGAATGAATATATATGCCTATCTTGGTCTTTTTGAGGCTTGTGCTCGATTATTCATAGTCTATTTGCTTGAAGCTTTTGGAACAATCGATTCGTTGATATTGTATGGTTTGCTTATGGCTATAGTTTCTGTCTTCGTCTGGCTAATTTATGCGATATATAGTGTAAGGTCATTTACCGAATGTAAATTTAGGTTTTATTGGAATTATAGTTTGGTCGCAGAGATGTCAAAGTTTATAGGTCAAAATTTATTTGGCTGTTTCGCTTGGTCTGCAGGTGTACAAGGAACAAATATCCTTTTAAATATATTCTTTGGTCCCGCTGTAAATGCGGCACGAGCGGTTTCTGTGCAAGTAAGCGCAGTTGTTACACGTTTTACTGAGAATATGATGACAGCGGTTAAACCTCAAATAATTAAATCATATGCTTCCGGTGATTGTGAATACATGGTGACACTAATTGAGAAAAGCTCTAAATATGCTTATTTCTTAGCGGCCTTGATAGCTATACCTGTAATGGTTGAGATAGAGTTTATACTGGAGGTTTGGTTAGGTGAGGTTCCAAGCCATACTATATCATTCACTCGTCTTGTTCTGTGTGAATCCTTGATAGGAGTATTTATACCACCTCTATGGATGGCGGCAAATGCAACTGGACATATAAAAAACAGTCAAGTATATGGTAGAATGTTCACGTTGGCGATATTACCTATAAGCTATCTTTTGTTAAGATTGAATGCTAATCCGCTTGTCCCATTTATTGTTGCGGTTTTAGCAAATGTAGGATATTGGTTTTATAGTTTGTGTGATATTCATAGGCAAATACAGTTGAATATGAGAAAATACTTTCGAGATGTTGTTAGGCCTATATTAATTTTTACATTCTCATTGGTGTTAGTCGGTTCTATATTGATGTTAATCGAACCTAATGATTCAGTTTTTCGTTTCTTGATAGTTTTTTCGCTTTCCGTATTTATTGGCTTTAGTGTTATTTATAGTTTGTTGCAATCAAGTGAGCGTATGATATTGCATGCGGCTCTAAAACGATTTGTTGTTAAATAGTTGTTTTTGTTATTAATAGAGTAAAAATAGTATATAAGCAATGTAGGGTTATTGAATCATGTTAAGTAACTAGAATATATTTGATGTAATTTGAATTTAAATTATTTATATATGACTTGTGGCAATAAAAAAAGAATTCTGTTCGTGATGCAAAGCCTTTATGATGGTGGAGCGGAAAAATTATTGGTGGATATGCTTAATAATTTTGATTATAGTAAATATGATATAGATCTTTTGTTAGAACATGATTTTGGAAATTATGCAAATCTAGTGCCTTTAGAAGTGAGAAAAATAATATTATTCTATAATATTAATAGACCCTTATTAGAAAGAATGATAGGAAAAATAATGTCCTATTTTGGTTTATATTATTTTTATATATTATTTTTTAGAAGACAGATAATAATTGATAAGATGAAAGGTGAAAAGTATGATACGATAATATCTTTTTTAGAAGGACGGAGTTTGGTGTATCATAGCTTTATATTGAAGCAAGGAATTAGGCATTTATCTTGGGTGCACGTAGATCTGTTTAATTTCCATTGGACAAAAAGGTATTTCAAAAGTAATAAGCATGAGAAGAAATGTTATGAATTAATGGATGATGTGATCTTTGTGTCTAATGATGCGAAAAATAAATTTCAACAACTTTTTAATGTGACTACATCCACAAAAGTAATATATAATTTGATAGATTGTAAGACAATTGTCTTGCGGGCAAATGAGTTTAAAGTTGAGAAAAGGAAATTTACGGTTTGTCTAGTAGGAAGATTGGTTAGACAAAAACAATTTGATAGTATTATAAGAGTTGCTAGAATTTTTGTAGATAATGGATATGATATAGATTTTTGGATTGTTGGTGCAGGTTGTTTGGAGTCAGATCTTAGTAAAATGATCCATGATTTACATTTGGATGATAATGTACACCTTTTAGGTTATAAGCCTAATCCTTATGTCTATATAAAGTGTGCGGATTTATTTGTGAGTTGTTCTTTGGCAGAGGGATTTTCTTTAGTTGTGGCGGAAGCATTATGTCTGGGAAAAGCAATTGTGTCTACAAAAACAGTTGGTCCAGTAGAGCTTTTAGGGTCAAATTCCGAGTATGGGGTTTTGGCAGACAATGATGATGAATCTCTGTATAATGCAATTAAATTATTTGTCAATGATTATAATAAGGTCTTTGTCTATCAAGATAAAGCAGCAAAACGTTCTTTGATGTTTGATGTTGAAAAAACAATGAATGAAATATATAGTATTTTATGACTGGCTCATTTGTTATTAAGAAGAATAGAATTTTAGAGATATTGTTCTTTATTATAATATTTCTTGTTAATCTTAAAATGACACTAAATATATCAGACTTTGCTACAGCTAATTTATCTATACTTATTATTGGTATTTCTTTTATTTCGTTGCTTTTTACAAAGATAGATGATAATATTTATTGGATAGTTCTATTTTTTATACTTTCATTGTTTCGTGTGGAAGCATCTAAAATGTTGTTTGTGTCATTGCTGGTATCAATATCTAGGAATCTTTATATTGATAAAATGGCTAAATATTCTTTTTGTCTAACTGTATTATTCTTAATTATAAATTACGGTTTATTGATTTTAGGAGTGTTGCATGAAGAATATTCTGATTTTTTCTATAAGTCTGGAGGCGTTGTTAGTGATATGGGATATGGAAATCCTAACCTGTTTTCATTGTATTTGTTTTTCTTGGTTATTTTTCTTGTGGTTTTAAAGAAAGAAATTAATACATTTCTTGTCGCTTTTATAGTCTTTGTTATATATGAATCATTTTATTCTCGTACGGTTCTGTTCTCTGGCTGTATTCTGCTTGTTTTATCTTTTGTTCAAAAAACAAATTTAAAAAAATGTTTCTTTAATAAATATATATTGTTGTCTTATCCATTTGTGATACTATTCTTTTTTATTGTTGTTTTGTTTAATGAATCAGAGTATTCTTTTATTCATGAAATTAGTTCTGGTAGATTAAGGTATTCTTTGCTCGTATTTGGCGAATTAACTCCGAATAATTTGTTGATTGGTGCAACTAATATTGATGAGTCTATTATAATAGATGTTGCGTATATATCATTGCTGCTGTCTTCTGGAATTTTTTCTTTAGCATATTTGTATAATCTATATTGTAAGGCTGTTTCTAAGTTTGATTATAATTTGATTCTCATTCCTGTAATGCTTCAATATTTATTTTTGAGTTTGTCCGAAAGTGCTATTATTAATACATATCTTTGGGGAGGTCTGTTTTTTTGGATAGTAATGTCGGGTAAGTATTCTTGTGGTAAAACCAATTAATTATTTATATGTTTTTTGATTTAAAGAAAAAAATATCTTATAAAGAATGGAATGTGGGATTTTTTAATGCTATTCCAGAAGATTTAGTCAGTGATAATATTGATTTGTCTAATATCACTTGGTTAAGGAGAGACTCTAAATTTCATTGTTATGCAGATCCATTCATTTTAAATGTATCTGACTGCACTATTGATTTGCTTGTAGAAGATATCTTGTTAGGTAGTAAAAATGTAGCAACAATATGTCATTTGTCTGTCGATAAATGTACAGGTGAAATAATTGAAAAATATACGTTGATAGATGATAATATACATAACTCTTATCCCTTGATTATTAGAGGTGATACTCTTGATGAGGTTTATATTGTTCCTGAAAATTCGTATTCTACAGAACTTAATGTTTATAAGTATAATACTTTGTTACATTCTTGTGAACATTTCAGTACTATGCTTCCTGTTGCAGTTGCGGATGCTACAATCTTGCCTTATAATGGAGCCTTTTATCTTTTTGCAACTTCAAGAAATGCATATAATAAGGATTTGTATATGTGGACTTCAAATAATAGATTATATGGATACGATTTGTCTCCAATATTAATAAAATCTAATTTGTTTGGGAGCAGAATGGCTGGTGATTTCATGTACGTAAATAATACTGTATACAGACCAGCTCAGGATTGTTTACAAGGGTATGGTAAAGGTATTATTCTGTATAAAGTTGAGGATATTTCAGATAAGTCCTATAATGAAACAAAAGTAATATCCCTTTATCCTGATTCCTCGTCATATTACTCGGATGGTTTGCACACGATAAATTTTTATAAAAGCATATGTGTTATAGATGGTTATAAGAATCACTATATTCCTTTTCAGAAAATATATCGTAAATTATTTGATAAGTATAGATCATGAATATCTTGTTTATTAGTTTATTAGATCCTTCTGAATCAGGTAGTGGCAATCAAAAAGTCACTTTGTTGTCTGCCAAATATTTGTCTAGTGTTGGAATTCATTGTTTTATAGCTTATTTTAAAGATTCTGAATATAGTTCCTCTCAATTAGTCTTTGATGCGAAATTTAAAATTGATTATAATGATTTAGATGGTTTCCGTTCTTTTCTTATTGATAATGAGATTTCTATTATTCATAATCAGGCATCAAGAGCTGTTAATATGAAATTCCTTGGTCAAGCTGTTGCGGGATTAAAAGTGAAAATTATATCAGTTTTGCATAATCTTCCAGGAACAGAGAATATTAGATATAATAAGCAATCTCTTTTGTTTCAAGTTCTTAATAGGCGGATTTCTTTTAAGTGGCTTATTTATCTTTTATTGTTATTCTTCTACCCTATTACTCGTTTTCTAGTTAAATATACTACCAAAAGGAAGTATAAATCTATCTATAAATACTCAGATGCTTTAGTTCTCCTATCTGATGCTTATATACCCATTTATAGATCTATTGCTAATTTGAAGGATTCTTCTAAGATGGTCTCAATTCCCAATTTTCTCTCATTTGATTATGTTGAGCGTAACTATTCTAAAACAAATGAATTGCTAATTGTGGCTCGATTTGATGAAATATCTAAGCGTATATTACTAGCATTAAAAATTTGGAAACATTTTTTATCTACTTATGACGTGAGAGATTGGTGTTTAACTATAGTTGGTTATGGAGAGTGGGAATCTGTTTATAAAGACTTTATAAATAAAAATGATATTGTAAATGTGAAATTGGTTGGGCGTGATGATTCAAAGAAATATTTTGAACGTTCGTCAATACTAATGTTTACCTCTTTATTAGAAGGTGCTCCACTAAGTCTGCTTGAAGCTATGCAGATGAAAGTAGTCCCTATTGCTTTTGATGATTGTATGGCTATTCGAGGTTTCTTAATTAATGATGTTAATTCAAAAGTTATTAAGTCTTTGGACATATCTGAATATTCTCGCTCGATTTATGACTTAATTACTAATGAAAAATTGCGTTGTAAACTTTCAGATAATGCTTTTAATTGTCTCCATTATTTTACTGTAAAAAATGTTATGCTAAGGTGGGTGGATTTGTATAATAGTTTGTTGAAATAATATATAATTATGTGTCACGAAAATTTTATTATTGGATACACTTCTGGAGTGTTTGATATGTTTCATATTGGTCATTTAAACATACTAAAACGAGCTAAGGAATTGTGTGATTTTTTAATTGTTGGTGTTAGTACCGATGAATTGGTAAGAGAGTATAAGCATAAAAGTCCTATAATCTCTTATGATAATCGTAAGGCAATTGTTGAGGCTTGCAAATATGTAGATAAAGTAGTTCCTCAAGTTAATCGAGATAAAATGTCTGCTTATCATCGTTTGCATTTCGATGTGATGTTTGTTGGTGATGACTGGAAAGGTAATTCTTTGTTTCAGGAAGTAGAAGCTGAGTTGAATAAGAATGGAGCTAAAGTTGTTTATTTTCCTTATACTAAAGGTATTTCTTCTACTATATTGCGTGATAAACTAGTTTAAATTACTACTATGAATGTTGATATTAAAGATTTTCAATATAAAATATTAGAAATAGCGTTTTATTTTGATGAGTTTTGTAAGAAATATGATATAGAATATTATTTAATGGGTGGAAGTGCTTTAGGTGCTGTTAGGCATCATGGCTTTATTCCATGGGATGATGATTTTGACGTTTTTATGACTTTTAATAATTATCATAAGTTCCTTCATTATGCTTCTATACATCTTGATACAGAAAAATTTCATCTTCAAAGAGAAAATTCTACTGAGTGGCCTTTGTTTTTTTCTAAGTTAAGAATGAATGGAACAACTTGTATTGAAAAAGGATATAATAAAATGCATCAAGGTATTTATATTGATATAATGTGTTTGTATAATGTATCACCTAATAAGTTTGTTCGTTATATTCAATATTTATCCGCTCAAATTTTAAAAGCTACATCTCTTTATTTGGTAGATTACGATTCTGATAGCTTTTTCAAGAAAGTATTTATTAATTCTTGTCATTTTGTTGTAGGTACTACAGCAAAAAACTTTTTATTCAAAATATTGAATCACTTTTCAACTAAAAATACGTTACTTGTTGGCCATTTTTTTGGAAAGGCTCCGTTTCCCAAAACGAGTTTTCCTCGTAAATGGTTAGGAATTCAGCGCTATGTGAATTTTGAGAATCTCCTTTTACCTATTCCTTTTGAAGCGGAAAAATATCTTTCTCTTAGGTATGGTAGCGATTTTATGAAAATCCCTAATTCTGATATTTTTACAGAATATCCTATTCATGCAGTTTTTGTTGATATACATAATGATTATACAATTTATAAAGACAAGTTTAATTCTTAATTATCTTAGCTTTAGCTGATTACTTAACTGAAAAATCTTTTCTTTATCATGAAAGTAGTACTTCTTGCAGGAGGTTTCGGTTCTCGTATATCTGAGGAATCTCAGTTCAAGCCGAAGCCAATGATTGAGATTGGTGGTATGCCAATCTTGTGGCACATTATGAAAGAGTATGCCTATTATGGTTATACCGAGTTTATCATTTGCGCCGGTTATAAACAGGAATATATTAAGGAGTGGTTCGCCAACTATTTCCTTCATAACTCTGATGTGACTTTCGACTATCGTGGTGGCAACAACGAAATGACCGTTCATCAAACTAATATGGAGCCTTGGAAAGTCACAGTCGTTGATACGGGCTACAACACTATGACTGGAGGTCGTATTAAGCGTATCCAGAGATATATAGAGAATGAGACTTTCTTGATGACATACGGCGATGGTGTTTGTGATGTAGAAATTGATAAATTGGTGGAGTTTCATAAGAGCCATGGCAAGCTTGCGACCCTTACGGCCGTCAAGATAGCACAAGATAAAGGAGTCTTAGATATTACTAAAGATCAAGCCGTAAGGGCTTTTCGGGAAAAGAACGCCTCTGATGGCGCTCCTATTAATGCCGGCTACATGGTGTTGGAACCCGAGGTTTTTGATATGCTGGAAGGGGGTGACTCTTGTGTCTTCGAAAAGACCGCACTAGTCAAGTTGGCGCAAGAGGGTCAGTTGATGTCTTACATCCATACTGGTTTTTGGCAGTGCATGGATAATATACGTGAGAAATCTATGCTTGAAAAACTGCTTGCCGAGGATAAAGCTCCTTGGAAGCGTTGGGAGCGCTCTGTTCCGGAAATACCAGATTACGCAAAATAATAAGTTATCATACGAATGGGAAATATATTGGATTTTTATAAAGGCAAGAGGATTTTCCTTACAGGCCATACCGGCTTTAAGGGCTCTTGGATGTGTAGGATGCTCGCTAATGCCGGAGCGATCGTTACAGGATATTCACTGAAAGCCCCAACAGAACCATCGCTATTTCGAATTGCCAATATTGAAGATGACATACATTCCGTGATTGGCGATATACGAGATTATACCTCTCTAAAGAAGGCTTTTGATGAGTCTCAACCAGAAATTGTACTGCATCTTGCCGCTCAGCCCATTGTTAGAGATTCTTATAAAGATCCTGCCTATACCTACGAGACAAACGTGATGGGTACCGTGAATATTCTTGAGTGTGTTCGCAATAATTGTTGTGTGAAGTCTTTCTTGAATGTCACTACGGATAAAGTGTATTTGAATAGGGAGTGGAGTTGGGGCTATAGGGAGAATGAGGAATTGGATGGGTATGATCCTTATTCAAATTCCAAATCCTGTTCGGAGCTGGTGACTCATAGCTACAAGCGTTCTTTCTTCACAAATATTGATGGTCTGCCTATTATTCCTATTTCTACTGCTAGAGCGGGTAATGTGATAGGTGGTGGAGATTTCGCCAATGATAGAATAGTACCTGATTGTATCCGTGCGGCTGTAAAACATGAGGATATTGTTGTGCGTAATCCATACTCTACCCGTCCTTATCAACATGTTCTAGAACCTTTGTATGCTTACCTGCTGATAGCGATGAAGCAATATGAGGATATCGGTTTTGCGGATTATTATAATGTAGGTCCCGATGATGTGGATTGTTTTCAAACAGGCGCTCTTGTTGAGCTATTTGTGAACAAGTGGGGCGAAGGTATGAGGTGGGTGAACAAGTATGACGGTGGTCCTCACGAGGCTAATTTCTTGAAGCTTGATTGCTCTAAATTGAAAAAGACTTTTGGATGGAGCCCTCGATGGAATCTGGATGAGGCAATGGAAAAGATTGTTGAATGGAGTAAGGTTTGGCTAGCAGGTGGGGATGTTCGTGTTTGTATGGATAAACAGATAAATGAATTTTTAAACGTATAACGATAATATGAAGAACGTAATCGTCACAGGGGGCAATGGTTTTATAGGTAGTTCACTTATAAAGAAATTGATAGAAAAAGGTACTAGGGTTGTTGCTGTTGATATTACCTTTCATGGCAATCGTTTGCCTGATTCAAATCTTATTACGAGGATAGAATCAGGGGTGAATACATCTCTAGTCGAAAGACTGCCAGTAATTGAATATGACTCTTTCTATCATTTTGCGTGGAAAGGTGTAAATGGGGCTGATAAAGCAGATCCTACGGTTCAATTATCAAATATTCAGATGGCAGTAGATTGCGCTAATATTTGCAAGAGGCTAAATGTGAAAAAATTTCTTTGTGCGGGTACTGTAGCGGAGAATGTAGCATTTAGTTTGTCGCATCTGAAAAAAACGACTGGTGGAATGATGTATGGTGTGGCTAAGCATGCTTGCAGAATAATTTTGGAAGATTATTGCAAGAATATCGCTCAACAGTTTGTGTGGATGCAGTTCTCAAATATATACGGTGTAGGTAATAAAACGGGCAATTTGGTTAGTTATACGTTAGGTGAGTTGATGGCTGGTAAAGAAGCAGCATTTGGTCCTGCTTTACAACCATATGATTTTATTTATGTGGATGATCTTATAGAAGCTGTATATCGTCTAGGCTTTAAGGAAACTAATAAGCCATTCTATTATATAGGCTCTGGCAATCCTAAAGTCTTGAAAGATTATCTTATTCGTATAGGAGAACTAGTTGGTTGCGCAGATAAGGTAGGGATAGGAGTCCGTGAAGATGATGGTGTAAAGTATACAATGGATATGTTTGACAATAGTAACTTGGTTAGTACTATTGGAGAATATGCGTCTATAGACTTTGATAAAGGCATTAATAAAACTATTAATTGGCTTAAAAACTCTTTGATGTTATAGCGGAATTAGTCATGATACAGAAATTTGAATTCAAGGGACTTGATATGAAGGGGGCATATGAGATAACTCCCTTCTATGCCACAGACGAACGTGGTGGCTTTATAAAGGATTACAATATTGATGCATTTAAGCAAAATGGTATAGATCATGAACTTAAAGAGGTGTTCTATACCATTAGTAAAAAGGGTGTAATTCGTGCGATGCACTTCCAGCTTGTTAAACAGCAAGCCAAGCTTGTTCGTTGTATAAGTGGCCATGTGTATGACGTAATCATAGATCTTCGCCCTGATTCGCCAACATTTGGTAAATGGCAAGGTTTTGATCTGACCGGAGAGAATCAGAAGGCTCTATACATACCTCAGTATTTTGGCCACGGCTATTTGGTGCTGGAGGATTCTGTCGTTAGCTATAAATGTGGTGAGGTGTTTTATGGTGAAGGTGATGCCGGCATAATGTATAATGATCCGGATATGGCTATAGAGTGGCCTTTCGATAAGATTGGCGGTATTGAGAAATTGATCATTTCTGACAAGGATAAAAACTTGATGAGTTTGAAGGAATATATAGAAAAAGTACAATAGCTGATGGATAAGCGACTTTCTATTTATGTTAGTTCTCCTGATTCGTATTCTGATGTGCTTGCCGTATTTTTAAAAGGGTATCGGAGATATTGGAGTGATTGTCCCTATGAGTTTATTCTAACCACCAATACCAAATCGTATGAAGGTATTACTTGTATATGCAATAATAAGCAAAATGATACTTGGGTTGAGCGTACTATAGCGGCTTTGCCAGTTATAAAATCGAAGTATGTAATGTTGATGTGTGATGACATTATCTTGAGTGACAATGTTGACAATTCATTAATAGAGCGGTTACTTGACTATATGGATAGCCACGAGATAAGGTATTGTAATTTAGGCCCTACTCCTAAAGGATCTAAAATTAAATCTTTTCCTTTATTGCGTAGTGTCAATAAGCAAATCCCCTATGCTATCAATCTTCAATTTGGAATATTTCGAAAGGATCTTTTTGTTGAGCTGTTAGGCGATGGCTCTCTTAGTGCATGGGATATTGAAAACTCAATAAATGAACAAGCCGCTGTTGCTCCATCAGAGGATTATAAAGATGTGGTGGCAGTTTCAGAATATATCTTGCCATATATACATGGAGTATATAAAGGTAAATGGATTAGGCATGCTGTTGAAAATTTGAGTAGATTGAGCTTGTATATAGATTCTGGTAGAGGCATTGTTCCTCTCTCTCAACAGATAAAGATTGATATGACTAATTGGCTTCAGTGGAAAATATCACCTAAGCAACGGAGAGCGCTAAAAAATGTCTTAAGTAGAGTGGGTATGAAATTTGCAACGAAGAGATGAGCTGGTGTAATGTGGTTATGAAGAATGTTTATGTTTTTTAATTCTGTAAATCAGAGAGTTGTTTTTTTTATGAGGCAGATTAGGATCATGAGAATGAGAAAGATAGATTTGAGACGGTTCTTTACGTACAGACTCTGTAAAGAGTCAATCTTCAAGTGTTCCGGATACATCTTATATGTACATATAGAAATTTTTCTTATATAATACTTTTCCTGAAAGTCTATGTTATTTTCCGTATTACTTTCTTTATATCATAAAGAGAGCCCACTATTTTTACGTCAAAGTCTGACCAGTATCTTCACGCAAACGCTATTGCCTATAGAAGTTGTCTTGGTGGAAGATGGTCCTTTGACGGATGAGCTGTATGCGGTCATAAAAGAATTCACAAGCCAGCATCCTGAGTTAAAAGTGATTTCTTTGCCCACCAACCGAGGTCTCGGCAAGGCTCTTAACGAGGGGCTGAAGCATTGTTCGTATGACCTTGTGGCTCGTATGGACACGGATGATATCGCTAAGCCGGATCGTTTTGAGAAGCAATTGGCGATATTTTTGGAACATCCGGAAATTGATGTAGTGGGGGCTTGGATCGATGAGTTTGAAGGGGAGGTATCAAATGTACTTTCCATGCGGAAAGTGCCGGAGCAGCATGAAAATATCTTGAGGTTTGCCAAGGGAAGGTGTCCGGTGAACCATCCGGTGGTGATGTTTCGGAAGTCGGCCGTGCTAAAGGCTGGAGGATATAAGCATTTTCCTTTGTTCGAGGATTATTATCTGTGGGTACGGATGCTGATGAATGGTGCCCGGTTCTATAATATACAAGAGAGCCTGCTCTTTTTCCGCTTCTCGCCGGATATGTTTCGGCGGCGGGGAGGATGGCGGTATGCCGTAACGGAAGTGAGGTTGCAGACGCTGTTTTACAAGATGGGTTTTATCGGCTTTTTCTCCTTGCTAAAGAATGTCTGTATTCGCTTAGTGACCCGTCTTCTCCCTAATGGCTTGCGTTCGTTGCTCTATAAGAGGCTCATCCGGGGGTAAATAGCTTTTTGTCCTCATCCACAGTATCGCTCACGGAAGGTGTCTCAAATATCAAATAACATTTTATCAATAGTCATTTTTATGGCTGGCAGATTATTTTTCATCACATCAAACACTATAACAGCGTCTATATCGAAATAATGATGTGCTATAATGTCTCGCATTCCCATAACTCCTTCCATGTTCACGGACAATGTCGCTATCGCTATAAACCATTGGCAGTACTTGCTTGTTTAATAGCCATTATTACGTTAATAAAATAGAGAATATGAGAACAAATGATTCAAAAACATCCGTAGACTCTAAATTGGAGGAGATGGAGGAAAAGTATCCTGTAGAGCAAATCGCTGTTAAAAATGAGAAGAAAATAACGGCCAAGGATGTAAAGGAGGCTGTGAAAGAGATTAATCCCGATACGGACAGCTTGGGTAGCAGAGGGTAAAACGTATTTTAATTTGCTTAAAAGAATAATTATTAAGATTTATAGTATTATCTTTGTGGTTGCGGTTTGTAATAAACCGAGGTATAAAGATTGGTAAATCTAGCAAATTAAATAATAAAGATGTATAGAACAAGAACTTGTGGCGACTTGCGCCTTGCGGATGAAGGTCTGGTGGTTACACTGGCCGGTTGGGTGCAGAAAACCCGCAAAATGGGAGGAATGACATTTGTCGATATCCGCGACCGTTATGGTATTACTCAGTTGGTATTTAATCAGGAGGTTGATGCAGCTCTTTGCGAAAAGGCGAATAAACTGGGCCGTGAATTCGTGATTCAGGTTACGGGTACGGTTCGTGAGCGTTCCAGCAAGAATGCGCATATCCCGACAGGTGATATTGAGTTGATCGTTTCTGAATTAAATGTCCTGAACACTGCGCTTACCCCTCCGTTCACGATCGAGGAGGAGACAGATGGTGGTGATGACTTGCGTATGAAATATCGTTATCTGGACTTGCGTCGTGCTTGCGTTCGTAAGAATCTGGAACTTCGTCATAGAATGGCGTTCGAGGTTCGCCGCTATTTGGATGAGCAAGGTTTCTTGGAGGTAGAGACTCCGGTTCTTGTAAATTCTACCCCGGAGGGTGCCCGTGACTTCGTGGTTCCTTCCCGTATGAACCCGGGACAGTTCTACGCTTTGCCTCAGTCTCCACAGACCTTGAAGCAATTGTTGATGGTTTCCGGTTTCGACCGTTATTTCCAGATCGTAAAATGTTTCCGTGACGAGGATTTGCGTGCGGATCGCCAGCCGGAGTTCACGCAGATCGACTGTGAGATGAGCTTCGTGGAGCAAGAGGATGTCTTGAATATGTTCGAGGGCATGGCGAAACATTTGTTTAAGGTAATCCGTGGTGTCGAGTTCAAGGAGTCGTTTATGCGTATGACTTGGCAAGATGCTATGAAACAATATGGTAGCGATAAACCGGATTTGCGTTTCGGCATGAAGTTCGTCGAGTTGATGGACATCATGAAAGGCCATGGTTTCTCCGTATTCGATAACGCTGCTTACATAGGGGGTATCTGTGCGGAAGGTGCTGCAAGCTATACCCGTAAACAACTGGATGCGCTGACTGAATTCGTGAAACGTCCGCAGGTAGGTGCTAAAGGTTTGGTTTACGCCCGTGTGGAAGCGGATGGTAACGTGAAATCAAGCGTAGATAAATTCTATAGCCAAGAGGTTCTTCAAGAAATGAAGAATGCGTTCGGCGCTAAGCCGGGTGATTTGATTTTGATCCTTTCCGGCGACGATGCGATGAAGACTCGTAAGCAACTTTGCGAGTTGCGTTTAGAGATGGGTAATCAATTAGGCCTTCGTGACAAGGATAAGTTCGTTTGCTTGTGGGTAATCGACTTCCCGCTGTTCGAATGGAACGAGGACGATCAACGTTTCTACGCTATGCACCATCCGTTTACCTCTCCGAATCCGGATGATATACCGTTGTTGGACACGGATCCGGGCGCTGTTCGTGCGAATGCGTATGATATGGTTATCAATGGCGTTGAAGTGGGTGGTGGTTCTATCCGTATCCACGACAGCCAATTACAGGATAAGATGTTCAAGCTGTTAGGATTCACCGAAGAAAGAGCGCAAGAGCAATTCGGTTTCTTGATGAATGCGTTCAAGTACGGAGCGCCTCCTCATGGAGGTTTGGCTTATGGCTTGGATCGTTTCGTGTCTTTGTTCGCCGGTTTGGATTCTATCCGCGACTGTATCGCTTTCCCGAAGAACAATTCTGGACGAGATGTTATGCTCGATGCTCCGGGTGTCTTGGATCCGGCCCAGTTGGACGAACTGAATTTGATCGTTGATATCAAGAAATAATCCAATCTGAAATTCCATTCGAATGGGAATCTTATTCCATCTGAATGGAATTTTCTTTTCTTCCGAAAGGAATTACTTTTTCTCCCGAACATAAATCAAAAGATATTTAGCATGGTAAAGGTTAAAGATATATTGAGAGAAATCGAGCATTACGCCCCGCTGCCGCTTCAAGAAGGTTTTGACAATGCGGGTGTGCAAGTTGGCGACGTGAACCAGTATGCGACGGGTGTGTTGCTATGCCTAGATGTTACCGAGGAGGTGCTTGATGAAGCGATCGAGATGGGATACAACCTGATCATCTCTCATCATCCTTTGGCCTTTAAGTCGTTTAAGTCGTTGACTGGCTCCAATTATATCGAGCGTTGCATGATGAAGGCGTGTAAGTATGATTTGGTGGTTTATGCCGCCCATACCAATCTTGATAATGCCGTAGGAGGCGTGAATTACCGTTTGGCAGAGTTGATCGGCTTGCAAAATGTACGGATCTTGAGCCCCCAAAAAGGCGCTTTGCTGAAGTTGGTGACGTTTGTCCCCGAGGCTTATGCCGAGATCATGCGGAATACCTTGTTCAATGCCGGTGCGGGAAGTATCGGGAACTATGATGCTTGCAGTTATAATTTACATGGCGAGGGAACATTCCGTGCCAATGCGGGATGCAATCCGTTTTGTGGTGAGATCGGCGAGTTGCATGTAGAGAAAGAGGTGCGTATCGAGATGATCCTTCCGGCATTCAAGAAGACGGCGGTGACCCGTGCCCTGTTATCCGTTCATCCGTATGAGGAGCCGGCTTTTGATTTTTATTCGTTATCAAACACATGGGAACAGGCAGGTTCCGGTGTAGTGGGAGAGTTGCCTGCCGAGGAAGATGAGTTGAGTTTCTTGTTGCGGATCAAGGCCCTGTTTAACGTCGGTTGCGTGAAGCATTCCCCATTTACTGGTAAGCCTATCCGAGAGGTCGCTATCTGCGGAGGCAGCGGCGCTTTCTTGATCAAGGACGCTATCGCGTATGGTGCCGATGTCTTTATAACGGGGGAGGCGAAGTACAACGATTTTTACGATGTGGAGGACCGGATTCTACTGGCGGTTATCGGTCATTATGAATCGGAAATCTGTACAAAAGACATATTTTATAACATAATATCGAAAAAATTCCCTACCTTTGCGGTACATTTTTCGAATGTTAATTCAAACCCAGTAAAATATTTATAGAATGGCTACAGATAAACAATCAGCTGAAAAGGAATATACGGTTGAAGAAAAGCTTTCTACGCTGTATCAACTTCAGACGATGATGACTGAAATTGATAAGATCAAGACCCTTCGTGGTGAGCTTCCTCTGGAGGTTCAAGACTTGGAGGACGAGATCGCAGGACTGGAAACACGTCTCCAGAACTATCAGGCGGAGATCAAGGAGTTTGAGGCTTCTGTTGTTGAGCAAAAGCATAAGATCACGGAATCTACCACATTGATAGATCGCTATAAGGCACAATTAGATAATGTGCGTAATAACCGGGAGTTTGATAACCTGTCCAAGGAGATCGAGTTCCAAGGTTTGGAAATTGAGTTCTCAGAGAAGAAAATCCGTGAGTTCGGAGAGGCGGTAGACGCTAAGAAAAAAGATATCGCTGAACTGACTGAGAAGCTGGAAGGCCGTAAGGCTGACTTGGTTCAGAAAAAGAGCGAGTTGGAGCAGATCATTTCCGAGACAAAGCAGGATGAGGAGAAACTTCGTGAGAAAGCGAAGAAGCTGGAAGCCACTATCGAACCTCGTTTGTTGACCGCTTTCAAGCGTATCCGTAAAGGTGCTCGTAACGGTTTGGCTGTTGTTTATGTGCAACGTGGCGCTTGCGGTGGTTGCTTTAACAAGATCCCGCCTCAGAAGCAATTGGATATCAAGTTGCGTAAGAAAATTATTGTTTGCGAATACTGTGGTCGTATTATGATCGACCCGGAATTAGCAGGTGTAGAAGATTAATTCAAAAGATCTATAAGTAATGGCTCTAGCTAAAACCGGCTAGGGCCATTATTGTTTTTAATACAAAGATGTTATGATACATACGATACGTTTATATATAGAGAAGTACCGGCTGTTATCCGAGGATCGTCCGGTTTTGGTCGGATTGAGCGGTGGTGCCGATTCTGTGGCTTTGTTGGGCGTATTGGTGCGTTTGGGATATCCGTGTATAGCGCTTCATTGTAACTTTCATTTGCGTGGGGAGGAGTCGGATCGGGATGAGGCATTTGCCTGTGAGTTCGCGGAATCTTTGGAAGTACCCTTTCATAAGATAGATTTCGATACGATCTCTTATGCCGGAGAGAGGCATCTCTCGATAGAGATGGCTGCCCGTGAATTGCGCTATGCTTGGTTTGAGGAGATGCGGGAGCGGCTGGGAGGGCAGGCGACCGCCGTCGCCCATCACCGGGACGATAATGTGGAGACGGTCTTGATGAATTTGATACGGGGCACGGGAATCCGGGGGATGAGCGGGATCCGTCCGAGGAATGGTTTCATCGTCCGTCCTTTGCTGTGCGTAAGCCGTGAGGATATCTTGGCTTGGCTGGCGGATCAAGGCTACGCCTATATGGTGGATAGCACGAATTTATCGGATGCTTATACCCGTAATTTCATCCGCTTGAATGTGTTGCCGCTTTTGGAGGAGATAAATCCATCGGCCCGGAATACCATCGCACGTTCCGCCGAGCATCTTTCTGCCGCAGAGACTATATATATATATGTATTGGAACAAGCCCGGAAAGAGGTTGTCGTATCGGATGATCGTCTTTCTATCGGGGCGTTGATGCGGTTTCCGGCTCCGGAGACGATTTTGTATGAGTTATTAAAAGAATATGGTTTTACCCGTCTGGTCTCGGACGATATTTTCGCTGCCTTGACCAAGGAGCCTGGTAAGCTGTTTTACTCTTCCACCCATCGTTTGCTGAAGGATCGGGATTATTTATGGATCACTTCTTTAGAGAAGAAGGAAAAGCGAACCTTCGTTTTAGATCCAGAAAAGGGCATTAATCATGAACCTATTGAACTATCTTTCCAAAAACTTGTTATAACTATAGATTTCCCTATCGAGAAGAATAAGCGGATCGCTTATTTGGATTATGATAAACTCGATTTCCCTTTAACATTGCGGACTTGGAAAGAAGGCGATTGGTTTATTCCCTTCGGAATGAAAGGACGTAAGAAGTTGAGTGACTATTTCTCCGATCATAAATTTAGCCGGATTGAGAAGGAGCGCACATGGCTTCTTTGTAGTGGCGACGCTATCGTTTGGGTGGTAGGAGAAAGGACTGATAATCGTTTTCGTATAGACGAATCAACAAAGCGTGTGCTAATTGTGAATTTTTTGGGCTAAATCCTCGTTTATTGTAAAAATATTCTTACATTTGCGAAGATTTACTCCGCAGATATGTTACTAATGGTTCAAATTAGCTGAACAATCCGGTTATTACATGAAAATTATAATTTAATAAAGATACAATGATACCATTGGGCGTACGTCGTGTTTGCATATGTGATCCGTGTGTATGTGCCATTTATATTATTACTTCGCAATATGCAGAAATATAACATTCTAGAACTAAATGAAAAACTTCTTCCCGAACTTCAAAGTATCGCGGAAGAGTTGGGAATAAAAAAAGTTAGCAGCTTAAAGAAAGAAGAGTTGGTTTATCGGATTCTTGATGAGCAAGCGATCTCCTATGCCGGCATTCAGGCTGAAAAGATGAAAGAGAAAGAGGCTAAGAAGCCTGTAGAGGGCCGTAAGAGAGGCCGTCCGGCTAAAGCCGCTTCTCCTAAAGTGGCGAAGGCTGAGACTGCCGAAGCTGCAGAGAGTGCCCAACAGGCTTCGGAAAAGCCAGTGGCTGCTCCGGCTGACAAGAAAGAGCAAAAAGAGCAGCCTGAACGTAAGAAAAGAGTCCGTATCGAGAAAAAGGAAAAGGTAGCGGGCGCTATCGCTCCTTCCGAGGATAACAAGGAAGTGGTGGTTTCGAAAGAGCCGCAAACGATCTCTATGGTAACGGAAATCTCGGCCGTGGAAACTCCGGCGGTAGTAGAGAGCCCGGTGGAGAAACCGTTGTTGCCTCCTGTTGTGGCGGAACTTGAAACGGAAGAAGAAGCCGCTTTGCCGGAAAATACGACTCCGGTAGAGGTAGCGGAAGAAACCACTTCACCACAAGCGACGGAAGAAGAGCCTAAGCGCATCGTATTTCGCCATCCGGACGCTAAATCCGTATTGGATCAGATTTTCCCGTTCTCCGCTCCGAAACCCGAGGCTAACAAACCTCAACCCGAGGCCGCTCCCCAGCAGAATAATCCTCGACAGAACAATCGACAGAATAATCATAATAACAACCGTAATAACAATAACGCTAATAACAACCAGCAGGCTCAAGAGAAAATGTATGAGTTTGACGGCATCCTTACAGGAACCGGCGTGTTGGAGATGATGCAAGATGGTTACGGTTTCCTTCGTTCTTCAGATTATAACTATTTGACTTCACCGGACGATATTTATGTCTCTCAATCCCAGATCAAGTTATTTGGCTTGAAAACGGGTGACGTGGTAGAAGGCTCGATTCGTCCGCCGAAGGAAGGTGAGAAGTATTTCCCGTTGGTGAAAGTGGACAAGATCAATGGCCGTACGCCGGAAGAGGTTCGCGACCGGGTTCCTTTCGATCATTTGACCCCGTTATTCCCGGATGAGAAATTCATGCTTACGGCACGTAAATCACCGAAAGTATACGATAATATCGCCGTACGTGTGGTTGATTTATTCTCCCCGATCGGAAAAGGGCAACGTGGTTTGATCGTCGCTCAACCGAAAACCGGTAAGACGATGTTGTTGAAAGATATTGCGAACGCTATCGCTTACAACCATCCCGAGGTTTATATGATTATATTATTGATCGACGAACGTCCGGAGGAGGTTACGGATATGGCTCGTAGCGTAGATGCGGAAGTGATCGCTTCTACATTCGACGAACCGGCTGAACGTCACGTGAAAATCGCTGAGATCGTATTGAACAAGGCGAAACGAATGGTAGAATGTGGTCATGATGTCGTGATTCTTCTGGACTCGATCACTCGTTTGGCTCGTGCTTATAATACGGTACAACCGGCTTCCGGTAAGGTGCTTTCCGGTGGTGTGGACGCAAATGCGTTGCAGAAGCCGAAGCGTTTCTTCGGTGCCGCCCGTAATATTGAGAATGGCGGTAGCCTTACGATTCTAGCCACCGCCCTTACGGAGACTGGCTCTAAGATGGACGACGTGATCTTCGAGGAATTCAAGGGTACGGGTAATATGGAGTTACAATTGGATCGTAAATTATCCAATAAACGTATCTATCCGGCTGTGGATATCACGGCTTCCAGCACTCGCCGTGATGATTTATTGCAGGATGAGAGCACGTTGAACCGTATGTGGGTCTTACGCAAATATCTATCAGACATGAACTCTATGGAGGCTATGGAATTTGTTAAGCAACGGATGGAACAAACCGTTGATAATATGGAATTCTTGGCATCCATGAACGGTTGATAATATCCCATAAAAAAACACTATACTTTTGAGTTCAAAGCAATATTGTTTTAGCTCCAAAAGTATAGTGTTTTTCAAATAAAAAGTATAGTGCTTTTATTGCGCCTTTTTAGGCCTTCCACGATGTCCCATATTTCGTTTTTGTGGGCTCGAGGATGATCCTTTATCCTCACTTTTACGAGACCGTCCTCTGCCTCTTTTATTCATACCGTATTTTTCCGGCTCATACAAGGGCACTTCACCGAATTCCGGGCTGACCGGTATCTTATAAACCTCTTTTTCCAAGAAATCCTCTATGCGCTTGAATTGTGCTTGTTCGTCGATCGATACGAAAGTAATCGCCAATCCTTCGCCGTTCGTGCCCCGTGCCGTACGTCCGATTCGGTGTACGTAATCCTCCGGATCATGCGGGATATCGAAGTTCACGACCAACTTGATGTCATTGATATCAATTCCACGTGCTACGACATCCGTAGCCACAAGGATATCGATATGTCCGCTCTTGAATTCTTTCATGACCTCCTCCCTTTGGGATTGCTCTAGATCCGAGTGCATGGCGGCTACATTGAACTTTAATCTTTTTAAGGTAGACGCTAATTCTTTCACCTTCATTTTAGAAGAGGAGAAGATAATTACTCGTTGAGGGCGGCTTTGAGTGAAGAGATCTTGTAGAATCTTGAGCTTTTGTGGATCGTAGCAGATATATGCGGTTTGCATGATAGATTCGGGCGGGCGTGAGATAGCGATCTTGACTTCTTCCGGATCTTTTAGGATGGTTTTAGCCAACGTTCGTATCTTAGGCGGCATGGTAGCCGAGAACATGATCGTCTGGCAGTAGGGGGGCAGCTGTTTATGAACCTGCATGATGTCGTCATAAAAACCCATATCCAGCATGCGATCCGCCTCGTCTAAGACGAAGAACGACACTTTAGACAAATCGACAGTACCTAACTTAATATGGGACAATAAACGTCCCGGGGTAGCGATCACGATATCCGCACCCATCTCTAAACCTCTCTTTTGTTGTTCCCAAGCGATTCCGTCGGTACCTCCATACACGGCTACTGCAGATACGGAAGGTATAAAATAAGTGAATCCTTGAATTTGTTGGTCTATTTGTTGAGCCAATTCCCGGGTCGGTGCCATAATGACCGCATTCACCGCATCTGTCGGATGACAACCTTTGCTTAGTTCATTAATAACTGGCAAAACATACGCCGCCGTTTTACCGGTTCCGGTCTGTGCGCAAGCGATGATGTCTTTACCTTCTAAAATGACAGGAATCGTTAACTCTTGGACTGGAGTCGTTTCGTCAAAATTCATGTCATAAAGCCCGTCTAATACGGCATCTTCCAAATCTAATTCATCAAATCTCATCTTTTTACATTCAAATTCCCGGTAAAGATAAAGATTATTTAGAAATATTATGCAATAGGTAGGTTTCTCTTTGGTGATAAATAGAAAAATAAATACCTTTATCCCCGAGTTATACCCCAAAAACGAAAGAATTAATATGAATAGTCTAGAAAGCGGAAGTAACGTTCAGTCTGGATTAGAGATGATCATGGAGAAGAGTCCCGATACGATCGTATTAGTAGATCGAAATCTTACTCTTGTCAAGGTTATTTCTGCAAAAGACGATTATTATCATTATTTAGCGAATAACTGTATCGGAAAGCAACCTCAAGCGTTGTTCCCGGACGGGAAGAACTACGATCAATATGAGATCTATAGAGCTGCGGTTAAACGTGTTTTCGAGGAGCAAGTGAAAGTGGATTTCTCTTTTGAGGTCTCTTTTGAGGGAAAGAACTATTATTATCTATCGCAAGCAAGCCTTTTTAATGAGGAGCTTGTGATCGTTTATACACGCAATGTATCTTCTCTGAAAACAGAAAAAAATCTACAAGAACTGATCAATACGATATTAGATCGGTTACCGTTGGGTGTTTTCGTGAAAGATGGGGATAACCATTTTAATTACCTGTATTGGAATCATTTTATGGAGGAAATAACGGGTATTGAAACCCGGGAGATCGAGGGACATGATGATTTCGAGGTGAATTATAATGCCTTGATGACCGCCGAGGAGCGTCTGGAAACCGATATGAATGTGATCAAGACAGGACTGACCGCTAGATTTAAGGGCAAGGTAAAATCGGCCTCCGGCGATTACCGGGATATAGAGGTCGCTAAATATCCTATTTCCCTAAATAATGGCAAGCCGCTTGTCTTGGCTTTATGGAGAGATATAACTTCCGAGTTGGCTACGGAGAATACTTTGAGAAGAACCCGGATCTTGACGAAAATGGCATTGCGGATAAGTGATATACGTACATGCTCGATCTTCATCGATCCGGACAGTACCCATAATTTCAAGGATTCCGTTGTGACCTTGAACGATTGGAATACCATGTCGGAAGATATGATAGAGGTGTCATGGGGGCAGTTTATCAGCCGGGCGCATCCGGATGATCAAGAACATTATCATAATATGTTTACCCGTCTTTGCCGAGGGGAAATCTCTGAGGCAAGGATCGAGGCACGTATGCTATTTCCCGGCAAGAAGGAATATGTTTGGAGAGAGGTATTCGCTACCGTGTATGAACGGGACGATAAAGGAAGACCTTCGGTTATCCTTGGATGTTCAACGAATATTCAGGAACGGAAGAATCAAGAATTAAGCCTTGAGGAGGCGAAGGTGAAGGCTGAGGCCGCTGATAAGATGAAATCGAAATATCTGGCGGATATGAGCCATGAGATCCGGACTCCTTTGAATGCGATTACCGGTTTCTCTGAATTGATGGCTTTTGCTGATACGGATGAGGAACGTATGTCGTACTACGATGTGATCAAGATGAATAACCAATTGTTGATGCAATTGATCAATGACATCTTGGATATCTCGAAGATCGAGGCGGATGCGATAAAGATCACATATGAGCAATTAGATGTCAGTGAATTGATGGATACGATTTATGCTTCCGCCAAGTTACGGGTTCCGGGAGGAGTCAAGTTGGTTTTGGAGAAAGAGGCTGACCACCATATGTTCGGTACGGATAGCATGCGTCTGTTGCAGTTGATTAATAATTTGGTGAACAACGCTATCAAGAACACGAAAGAAGGTAGCATCACGATGGGATATGCCATTCAACCGGATGATCAATTACGTTTTTACGTAAGGGATACGGGAATCGGCATCGATAAGGAAAAATTGAAAGATGTCTTCGACCGTTTCGTGAAAATAAACGACTATATGGAAGGAATCGGATTAGGACTGGCTATCTGCAAAGGATTGGTTGTGAAGATGGGAGGTTCGATACATGTTACGTCTGAATTAGGGGTGGGTTCGGAGTTCTCCTTTATTTTGCCGTCTCATGAATAGCCCTATTTGTAATAGCGCTTATAAATCTGGTCGTATAATCCACTGTCTTTGATTTGCTGGAGCCAACTATTTAGGCTATCCAGTAGGACAGGAGAGTCTTTACGGACCGCCCACGATTGCAATTGGGTAAAACTGACATCCGTTAGGATATCGACTTCCGGCAGTTTTTTCTGGGTCATGCGGGCGATTTGTTGGTCGCATACGGCATAATCGATATCGCCTTTGGCTACCATGATCATAAGCTGCTCGGTAGAATATAACTCATCTTCCACCACGTAGATCGTATCGCCTATCTCGTGTCCCAGATTTTGCAGACGCAATAAGGCCGGGGAATCTTTCGGTATGTATAAAGTCTTTTGGGCTAAATCCAATTGGTTACGGATAGGGGCTTGTCCGTTGTTCGCCTCTGCCGTACGTTGTACCAAGACTTGCTTGTTGAGAACGATCGGTTCGGTGAACAGGTAGTTTTCCCGCATCTCGGAGGTGATGGGTATGTTTCTTGCGATTACGTCGCATTTGTTGTCCGATAATTCCTCGAAGCTTTTCGCTAAACTCATTTCCAAATGCGTCTGAACCTCCAATCCGGATAATTTAGCGATCGCTTGGCTAAGCTCGTATTGAAAACCTTGCACCGTATCGCCGGATACGAAATATCCGGATTGATTGTACTCGGTTATCATCCGAAGAATTCCTTCTTCCTTGATTTCCGGATAATCACGAGGTCCGATCTCTTGGGGACGTTGGTTAAGTCTCCAAAGCTGTACCATTGTCACTACAGCGACAATCAGTAGAAAAGCGTATAGGATAAGCAACTTCTTAGATCTCATGGCAATCGATTAATTATTGAAAGTCACGGAGATACCCATTTTCAAGACCATCGGGTCCAACGGATAATGCGCAAGAGAGAAGTAATTCGGGTCAACGAACTTAGAGCCTAGATTGTATGCCATGATGAAGAAGCGAGCTTGCTTCAAATGGAAATTCGCATAAGCGTTGATCAACGGATAATTACCGACCTTCACTTTCTTGTCTTCTTCCTGTACTTGGAACTGCTGGGTAGCCGGCTCGTAATAAGGAGCGTAATAAGCGGTGTTGTAGTATACGTTCGCGCCAATCTGTACGGTTAATACTTTCGCCAACTTAAACGCTAGATATATATTCGAGTATGCGCTGATATCCGGCAACGGAAGTTGAGACTTCTCGCTAGAAAGCTGATAGGCCACCTCATTCTCCCATCCGAACGCACGATACATGATATCTTGCTTGATACGGGCTGAGACAACTTGGATGTTCTTACTGCTTTGCTCCGGCAAACCTTTGCCGTTGAAGAATACATAATTCTGGATACTTTCCACTCCTCCGGATAACTGGGTACGGGTGGATTCCAAGTTGATTTTCGCTCCGGCGTAAATCCTTTGCACATTTTTCAATGATAGATCCCACCAATAGTAACGCCCATGATGGTGACGTTGGTAGAACGCCGGGGTGATGTTCTTGATGTATCCTTCCGCCTTGATCGTAGCGTCTTTCTTAAAAAGTTTGAATTTTGTTTGCAGGTCTCCGCTCACTCGGACCTCTCCGGCGTCACTTCCCGCAAGTCCTAATTCTCCACGGACATTGTAGGTAAGAAGGCTACCACGGCGTTTGGATAATTCGCCGCCGATGTAGGTAGTAAACTCATCATATACTTCGGAAGTAGGGAAATTTAATGTGCTTGGCTCAGAGCTTCCATGACCATCCGGACCGTAGTCCAGTCCGGGAACTTGGGATGCCAATCTAAACCGGCGTTTCTCGAAAGTAACGAAGGCGGTCAGCCCGAACTTAGCCCAATCTTGGAAACCTTCCCGCAAGGCCAACGCAAAGGTATTCTTTAAATTCCAAGAGGAAGTCTGGTCATTCAAAGATGCGTCCATACCATAAAGATGAGTGTAGCAGGTATCGATCCCGGCATCATTAGAGATAAAGCGTCTGCGGTTATCTTCGTAATCGATGGTATGGATGATACTGGAAACCGGAATGAATACCTCTTTTACGTTCCCTTCCTCATCGGTTTCTTCCAATTCCTTAGTAAAACCGAGATTGTATCTCTGTGTCAGGAAATATTGTTTTCCACGGACACGGTTCCATGTGTCCGTGTAACGGACAGGGTATGATTTACTATCGATATTTCTTTGATTCTCGGCCAAGTCATCGGGATTCGTGATATACTGGTCATTTGTAAGTCCACCGTTCTCGTAGTTTACGAAATTGAAATTACTTAAATAAGCGTTTAACTCGTAACGGTCGGTGATATAACTTCCGAAAAAACGATAACTTAATAATTTATTACCGTTGGAGTTATAATATCCGCGGCTATAGATATAATCCATCTCGCCACCGACATTGATCTTTTTGCCAAAGTTCATGGTCAATACCCCTTTCAGTCGGTCCATCTTATTCTGGCTGGCTCCTCCTGTCGTATAAGTCACTTGGGTATAGGGTACTTTGGTATCGTAGAAATAAGCGTTTGTTGGGGTTGTGATATAATAATCATAGGCATCGGCGAAGATGAAATCACGTTCCTCCTTACGTTCGTTAAAAATACGGGTTTGCGCCGGCGATCCCACATTCGCCAGATAACCTACGGCCAATGAGTTCGCTTCCACCAACGTACTATTCCCGAAATTTAATCGATTGGTATCCATAGGAGCGATATAACGTTCTCCCAAAAGAGGCGTGAGCCGATAACCGATGATTCGTTTTGATTTCAGCGCCGCGCTATCTGTTTGCAGCAAGCTATCCGGTATTTCCTTGTTTGAGGATGATAAATTAGATAACGAGAATCCACCTCGTCCTCCCCGGCTCCCGGAACGTCCTTGCGCATGCGCGGAAGCCGCCGTTCCTATCAGAAAAAGTAATATGTATAGATAATACTTCATGGGTTGCAAATATATAACAAAAAATAATGTGCCAATTATAAAATATGCCAATATGCCAATCAGAAAACTTAATTGGCATATCGGCACATCAATGAATGAGCTTCTTATATTTTCTGTATAATCTCCATTCCTTTCTTAATGGCAGCCTCGTTCATCGGCAACAAATGATGGTGACGCTCGGGCAAGGATTTCTTCAATCCTAGCATGACGTTCTCCAATTGAACCATCGGGACGATATTAAGCAACCCGCCTAAGATCAACATATTGAATGCCTTCTCGTTCTTCATCTCGGTAGCGGCGTCCATGGCATCTACCCGATATACGTTAATATCCGTACGTTTCGCTGGCGTATGGATGCCATAACCATCGTAAATCAAGATACCGCCCGGTTTCACCTTGCTCTCGAACTTATCCATGGAAGGTTGGTTCAAGATAATAGCGATATCATATTCATTCAATACGGGTGAGCTGATACGCTCGTCGCTCAAGATAACGGTTACGTTGGCCGTACCGCCACGTTGCTCAGGTCCGTATGAAGGCATCCAGCTAACCTCCTTGCCTTCCATCAAACCGGAATAGGCCAAGATCTTACCCATAGACAATACACCTTGTCCACCGAAGCCTGCTATAATTATTTCTTGTTTCATTGTCGTTTACCGTATTACTTATTCAACATTCTTTAAGTCGCCCAGCGGGTAGAAAGGGAACATGTTCGCTTCCATCCATTTATTGGCTTTTTCCGGAGTCATCTTCCAGCCGGATGAGCAAGTGGAGACGAACTCTACCACAGAAGTACCCTTACCGGCCATAGCGTTCTCGAAAGCCTTACGAAGCATCTTCTTCGCTTTCCGTACGGCTGCGGCCGTCTGTACGCTTTGGCGTGTTACCAAGCAAGTTCCTTCCAATTGGGCTAATAAATCACCGATCTTCAGCGGGTAACCGTTCAAGGCGATGTTGCGTCCGTAAGGACAGGTAGCCGTGGGCATACCTTCCAGTGTAGTCGGAGCCATCTGTCCGCCGGTCATACCATAGATCGCGTTATTTACGAATACGATCACGATATTCTCGCCACGGTTGGCTGCATGAATCGTCTCGGCCGTACCGATAGCCGCCAAGTCACCATCTCCTTGATACGTGAATACCATCTTCTCCGGATTCAAGCGTTTAACAGCAGAAGCTATGGCTGGCGCACGTCCGTGGGCTGCCTCGATCCAATCGATATCCAAGTAGTTATATGCGAATACGGCACATCCCACGGGGGAGATACCGATTGTCTTATCTTCCAGACCCATATCGGCTATAACCTCGGCGATTAACTTATGTATCACACCGTGGCTGCAACCGGGGCAGTAGTGCATGGGATTTTCATTCATCAATCTGGGCTTTTCATACACCAGATTTTCCGGTTTAATTATATCGTTGAGTTCCATAATCTTTAATTATTAATGTATATATCTTAAGACATATTGCACCAGCCGCAATACGATCGCCGCCCCGCCACAATACAAGAATACGGCCTTATCGCTAACAGCGAAGTAACATACCACGGCAGCTATGGCCAGTAGCATAAAAACCAGCGTCAATATCTCGTCAGCTTTACTTCCTCGTGTCATACGGATCAGAATAATTTTTCCTTCAGCGCGTTCAATACCTCATCCGGGGTGAATACGATTCCACCCAATCGGCCAAAGTGCTCTACCTTCACCTTACCATTTACGGCTAGGCGAACGTCCTCTACCATCTGTCCGGCGTTCAACTCAACCGATAACATACCTTTTACCTTATCCGCATAAGCGGCGATCACTTTTGTCGGGAACGGCCATAACGTGATCGGGCGTAACAAGCCAAGCTTGATACCTTCCGCACGGGCGATCTCGACTACCTTCTGGCAAATACGGGCGGAAGAACCGAACGCGATCAATAGATAATCAGCGTCCTCACATTGGAACTCCTCGTAACGAACCTCGTTTTCCTCGATCTTGCGATATTTCGCTTGGAAACGAATATTGTTCTCTTCCATCTTCGCCGGGTCTAGCTCCAAGGAAGTGATGACGTTACCTTTGCGTCCGCCCTTCTTTCCTTGTACGGCCCAAGGACATTGAGCGATAATCTCTTCCTCGGTACGGCGGGGTTGATAGGGAGGCAATACCACCTTCTCCATCATCTGTCCGATGATACCGTCCGCCAAGATAATAGCGGGGTTATTGTATTTGAAAGCCAGATCAAAACCAAGACCGACGAAATCAGCCATCTCCTGTACGGAAGATGGAGCCAAGGTTATCAAGCGATAATCGCCATGACCACCGCCTTTCACGGTCTGGAAATAATCAGCCTGACTCGGCTGGATCGTTCCTAATCCGGGACCGCCACGCATAACGTTCACGATCAGACAAGGAAGCTCCGCTCCCGCGATATAAGAAATACCTTCTTGTTTCAAGCTCACGCCCGGACTGGAAGAAGAGGTCATCACTTTCTTTCCAGTGCCAGCTCCGCCGTATACCATATTAATAGCGGCTACCTCGCTCTCCGCTTGTAAGACTACCATGCCGGTCTTTTCCCACGGCATCTCTGCCATAAGGGTTTCCAATATCTCCGACTGCGGAGTGATCGGATAGCCGAAGTAACCGTCCACGCCATAGCGGATAGCCGCATGGGCGATGGCCTCGTTACCCTTCATTAATTTTATATCTTCTGCCATATCTTGATATAACTTTATATTTTTACTTTGTAGATCGTTAGACAACCGTCCGGACAAACTAACCCGCAACTAGCGCAACCGATACATGCGTCCGGGTTCTTCATGTACACATAGTGATACCCCTTGTTGTTTACTTCTCGTGGGTGCAACTCCAGTACATCCGACGGGCAGGCTACTACACAAAGGTTACATCCCTTGCAGCGCTCTGTGTTTACAACAACAGCTCCTTTTATTTTCGCCATAATACTTGTTTATTTAAAATCTAAATGTAACACATTTCTATTGAGGCATCAAAGTTAGTAAAAAATTACTCGTTGCCAAGATTATAACGTTTCATTTTGTTGAATAGCGTCTTTCTACTGATATTTAACACCTCGGCGACTAGGGTACGGTTATAGTTACTTTTGATACTTCTTTATCACTTTATTGGTATAGAGAGGATTTCGCTTATTGGAAAAGTACGATGTGCGATGATAAAATGTAGGCAAATAAGAATGGGCATCGTAAGCTCTTTACAATGCCCATTCTTACCATCTTATAATGGGCATTGTAATCTCCTTATAATGCCCATTGTAATATTGGGTTACGCCTTAGCGCTTTTTTGTGAGAGCTTTTCTAGGAAATATACGATCCCGAAACCTAAGATCATCAATCCGACGGCCTCCCAAACAAACTGATTCGGAGCGATATTCGCCTCAACCAACGGCTTGGTCATGCCATGGCTATCCACATAGGTCTCGATCGTTTCTTTCCAAGGCCATACCTTGTTAAGCGAACCCAACATGAATCCGGCCAATACGGCGATCGTTATATCATGGAATTTACGAAGGGCGAATGACAACACGCGGGAGAACGTCGTGATACCAATAGCCGCACCCCCTATAAACACCAACATAACGGGAACGTTAAACGTCTTGACCGCCTCCATGATATAGAAGTATTTTCCGAGCAACACTAAGATAAAGCTACCCGAGATACCCGGCAAGATCATGGCGCAAATAGCGATCGCCCCACAGAGGAAGATAAAGAGTAAATTACTCGGAGTCTCGGCGGGAGTCGCCACGGTGATATAAAAAGCGATCATCGCCCCGACAACGAAACTCAAGATCGTCTTCCAGTTCCATTGCTTGATATCCTTAGAGACGAACCAAGTAGAGGCCAGCACCAAGCCAAAGAAAAAAGACCATACCAAGATCGGGTGATACACCAAGAGATACGTAATGATCTTCGCCAGCGAGAATATGCTGATACCGATACCGGCCACGATAGAAAGCAAGAAATTAGCGTTGATCCCTTTCCAGAAGGCCGCTATTTTCCCCGTGAATAATTGTTTCAATGTCGTCCCGTTAATACTTTTGATAGAGTCGATCAGTTCCTCGTAGATACCTACGATAAAGGCGATCGTTCCTCCCGACACACCGGGAACGACATCCGCCGCTCCCATACCCATACCTTTTAATACTAAAAAACCGTAGTCCTTGAGATTTCGTTTGTTAGGCATATTACATTATTAATTGTCTAATTACTGTTATCTTTATTCTTTAAAAACTCTTTTACCAGATCCTCGGGTTGGATATGTTTCTTCTCTTTATCGGGATCGATGGTAAAGTCAGCGAACATGTCCGATCCAAATTTGCGAAACAAGCGGAAAAGATCATCTTCGGATATTTGGCTGACATGATCTGTGAAATTCTCCAGATCCTTGTTATGCAGATAAGCCATAGCCAAATGGATATGAATCAGCGGGGTCTTCGGGTTGATTTGAAGGACTTTCTTGTAATAAGAGATCGCCTTGTCTACCTCTCCCTTAGAAAGCAAATATTCCCCGGCATGAATCAAGCTGTTGCATTCCTCTTGAGTTTCCGGATCGATACTATTGCTATCGATGATCTTGAATATCTTATTCGTAATTTCGATAGCCTCCTCCTTTTTCCCGCTATCAAGCAAGCAAAGCGCTAAAAGAGAAAGGAGACGGACATTGTTCGGATACAATTGCGCCGCCTTGAATAACTTGTTGGAAGCCTCGTTGTCACGTCCGGTCTCGGTACAACAACGGATATAATTGATATAATTGGTCGGCCCATCCTCCATATCCGGATCGTTTATGATCGTGGAAAACAGTTGGTAAGCCTTCTCATATTGCTCCAGCTTCATATAACATTCCGCCATGAGTGGAGAGATACGGCGCATCACCTCCTCATCACCCTCGATTTCTTGATATTCCTCGATCGCCTTCTCATAGCTCTCGTTCATATACAGGCAGTACGCTTTCAATATTTTCAGTTCCGTATCGGAATCATCACACGTCAAGGCGAAGTCGAAAGCCTCGATCGCTTTCTCGTAATCGCCAACCATGGAATGTAGCCTTCCCAGCGTAAACCAATACTCGTATGAGAAAGGATTCTTATCGATTAGCTCATTACATAACTCGATCGCCCGGGGAACGTCTCCTTCCGTCTCGAGGATGTAGCAAAGCTCATTCTTAAGGATCAAGTTATCCGGAAATAAAGCCAAGCCACGGTCCACGAAATCGCGGGCCTCTTTGTTCATGTCTAAATCATTCAGGATGGGGGAGATGTACTCGAAGACTTCCTCCAAATAGTCACAATCCCTAGTGATCAACTCTTCCGTGATCTCCAGAACCTTGGGATATTGGTTGAGCGAGCAATAGCATTCCATTTTTAACATATCCAGATCTTGGTTATCAGTCTCCGCTATATTCTCGAGCAGAGCGAGAGCGCTCTCATAATCCTCGTTATACGCGAATTGCCTGCCTTTCTTGATTTGCAAGGCGGAATTACCGGGATGAAGCTTTAGCCCGAGGGCTAAGACTTCATCAAAGTAAGTATAATCGTTCGAATCTTCAAAGCTGTCCAACATTTCATCGATTTGATCAGCGTCGAAATAAGGCTCCTTACCCTCTTCCTTCGCTGAAAGATAATGTTGTAACAAGCGTGAGATATCGTCTTTTTTCATTTACTATTCTTTATTTATTAATCTTGCTCCACGTGTCCTTTAGCCCTACGGTACGGTTGAATACCAAGTTGTCGGGGGTGGATTCGCTATCTATGTTGAAATAGCCGATACGCTGGAATTGAAGGTAGGAAAGCTTGGGCAAGGTAGCCACGAACTTCTCTACGTAACAGTTTTTCCGGATCTCCAAGGAGTTCGGGTTGATGATTTCCTTCATCGCCTCTAGCGGGGAGCAATTCTTCTCCTCACGGATAGCGGCCAGTTCGTCTCTGGGGTTCTCCACCTTCCAAAGGCGGTCGTATAAGCGTACTTCCGCTTTTTGGCAATGGGCGCAGCTTACCCAGTGCAAGGTACCTTTTACTTTACGGTTAGCGTCCGGCATACCGCTGCGGGTATTCGGATCGTATTCGCAATATACCTCGGTAATCTCACCGTTCTCGTCTTTCTTACAGCCCGTACATTTTACGATATAGGCGTTCTTCAGACGAACTTCCTGTCCCGGTGTCATCCGGAAATATTTCTTGGGAGCGTCTTCCATGAAATCCTCACGCTCCATCCACAACTCACGGCTGAACTCGATCGTATGGCTGCCGGCTTCCGGATCTTCCGGGTTGTTGATCGCTTCCAGCTCCTCCACCTGTCCTTCCGGATAGTTGGTGATAATCAGTTTCACCGGATTGATCACGGCGGATACACGGATGGCGCGGGCATTCAGATCCTCGCGTACGGCGCTTTCCAGCAAGGCGAACTCGTTCAGGGCGTCGTAAGTCGTATAACCGATCTTGTCGATGAACTTACGGATAGACTCCGGAGAGTAACCCCGGCGGCGGAAACCGCAGATGGTCGGCATACGGGGGTCATCCCAGCCGTTTACCAAGTTCTCTTTTACCAATGTAAGCAGGTTACGCTTGCTCATCAGCGTGTAGCTTAGGTTCAATTTGTTGAACTCAGTCTGTCGGGGGCGGTTGTCGTTCAAGTCCTCGCCTTCCTTCAGCCAGTCGATAAACAAATCATACAGAGGACGGTGTACGACAAACTCCAAGGTACACAAGGAATGCGTCACGCCCTCGAAGAAATCGCTCTGTCCGTGGGCGAAGTCGTACATCGGATACGCTTTCCACGTCGTACCCGTACGATGGTGCGGATGGTTAACCACCCGATAGATGATCGGATCGCGGAAGTGCATGTTCGGGTTTGCCATGTCGATCTTCGCGCGAAGTACCATGGCACCTTCCGCTATCTCACCCGTGTTCATCTTCTTGAAGAGAGCTAAGCTTTCCTCGATCGGACGGTTGCGATACGGGCTCTCGATGCCCGGTTGTGTAGGCGTGCCCTTTTGCTGGGCTATTTGTTCGGATGTCTGCTCGTCAATATATGCTTTACCTTCCTCGATGAGGCGGATCGCGAAATCCCACAATTGCTGGAAGTAGTCGGACGCGTAATAAATATTTCCCCACTGATATCCCAGCCATTGGATATCCTCCTTGATCGCCTCCACGTATTCCTCATCCTCCTTCGTCGGGTTCGTGTCGTCGAAACGGAGGTTGCAGATACCGCCATGGCGTTCAGCGATGCCGAAATCTAGGCAAATGGCCTTCGCGTGGCCGATGTGAAGGTATCCGTTGGGCTCGGGCGGGAAACGGGTTTGTACACGTCCTCCGTTCTTGCCTTCCGCTAAATCTTTCTCTACGGCTGCCTCAATGAAATTCAGGTTCTTCTTGCCTTCTTCTTCGTTTGTATTGATATCGCTCATACTTAAAAATTGATAGTTTTTCTTCGAATGGGGCAAAGGTAGCGATTTCTTTTTAAAATAGGCTGATGAGCAGGGCTATATTTAGGACGGTTACCATCGTTCCCAGCAGCAAGAGGATGATGGTCGTAGAGCGGCTGTTCGCGTAGACACCCATGACCTTCTTGCTGGAAGTGAGGTACACTTGCGTGAAGACCGTGATCGGCAATTGCACGCTCAACAACATCTGCGACAGGATCAATCCCTTGAACGGATCGCCGATCAGGAAGATGATGGCCAAGGCGGGGACGAACGATAGCAGGACTCCCAGCTTGGAGTGGAGGTCGGTATGATTGTATGCCTCGCCATAGAATCCGGCGAAGATGGAAGCCCCGGCGATACCGGATGTGATGGTCGAGGATATGCCCGCCAGTAATAGGGCGGCGGCGAAAATCACCCCGGCGTTATTTCCTACGAGGGGTACCAATAACTGTTGCGCTTGGTCCAGCTCGTCTACGGCGATGTTTTGCTTGAAGAAGGTAGAGGCGGCCAAGATGATCATCGCCGAGTTGATCGCCCAGCCGATCACCATGGACAGGAGCGTGTCGTAGAACTCGTACTTCAGTTGTTTCTTGATGACCGACTCGTCCTCTAGGTTCCATTCCCGGCTCTGTATCACCTCCGAGTGCAGGAACAGGTTGTGAGGCATCACGACGGCTCCCAGTACGCTCATGATGATCAGCATGGAGTTCTCGGGGAAGGTGGGTTTCACCCAGCCTACCACGGCCTGCCCCCAGTCTACGTCGACCAACGCTAGCTCGTATAGGAACGAGAGCCCGATAATGGACACGAACGTGATGATCCAGCGTTCGGTCTTACTATATGTATTACTGAATAGCATGGCGAGGCATACGATGGTGACGATCACCGCTCCCGCCTTGATCGGCATACCGAACAACATCCGGAGGGCGATGGCTCCACCGAGTATCTCGGCGAGGGAGGTGGATATGCTGGCGAGCATGGCCGATCCTAGGATCGGGCGGCTTAGCACGCGCGGCATGTATTTGTTGGTCGCCTCCGAGAGGCAGAGGCCGGTCACGATGCCGAGGTGGGCCACGTTGTGCTGGATAATGATCAGCATGACGGACGAGAAGGTGACGACCCACAGGAGGGCGTAGCCGAACTCGGAGCCTGCCGCGAGATTCGTCGCCCAGTTTCCGGGATCGATAAAGCCTACGGTGACAAGTAATCCGGGGCCGATATATTTTAGCAAATCCAATGCCCCGGAGCGGGGGCGGTGGTTGATCTTCAGTTTGTCTAGTAAGTTCATGTTTGTATAGATACTTTTAAATTTAAAAAACAGTGTAAAGATACGAATAGTTTCGTTGTTACCCAACGGTGGCCGGAAATACGTTCGTACGGCCGATGGCGGGTATCCGTACGGCTGTCCTCTTGTAGCTGCCCGGCTGTCCGTCCGTATCCGTACGGCTGCAAAGATGTAACTACTCGGCTACAAAGATGTAGCTGCCCGGATACAAAGATGTAGATACTCGGATACGGATGGGTAGCTGTACGGATACGCGGGTGTACCCATACGGTCGCGCCCGTGTATCCGGGCTTGTGTGTCCGCGTATCTGCCCGGCCGCGTGTCCGCGTTTATGCGGATACGGTAAACGAGCTACGGGAATGTCAACACGAAGGTAGTCTGCCGTTGGGCCGGATTGCTTCTCAACGCGATGCTGCCGCCGGACAGGCGCATGATCTGTCGTGAGATGGACAGCCCGATACCGCTTCCACCTTCTTTCGTGGTGAAGAACGGCACGAATATATGCTCGGCTTCCTCGGGGGGGATGATGGGGCCGTTGTTCGTCACTTCTAGGATAACGGCCTCGTTGGGGTCGCAATACGCCTTGAACAAGATAAGGCCGTTTTCTTGCTCGTGCCCGATCGCTTGCATGGCGTTCTTCAAGAGGTTCAAGACTACTTGCGTGATCAGGTTCTCGTCGGCGTAGACGATCAAGTCCTCCGGTTCCACGTCGATACGGATGGTTATGTTCGGGTAGTTATTGTGATGGCGGGCCAACCGCGTGAGCCGTTCGGCGAACTTATTGACGTAGAATAAAGAGGGCTGAGGCGTCGGTATATGCGTAAACTTACGGTACGACTCGACGAACGCGATCAAGCTCTTTCCGGTAGAGCTGATTACCTCCAAGCCGCCCCGTATCTCCTCGTCGACATTCTGGTGGAGGGAAAGCAAGGTGTCGCTCAAGGAGGTGATAGGGGTGACGGAGTTCATGATCTCATGGGTCAAGACCCGTGTCAGTCGTATCCATGACTCGATCTCCTTATCGTCCAGCTCGCTGTTGATATCATTGATCGCAATGATGCGGACGTGTTTCTCTTGGAGCGTCATCTCGGAGACACGGACCGAGAGATGTACCGTGCCCCGCTCGTTGATAAAAGAGATCTGATGTTTCTCGCCGGGACGAACGTCGCTGATGAGGCGCTCTAGATTCTCGTCGATACGTCCGAGCTGGCGGGCATGGGTAAAGACCGTCAATCCCAGCAGTCGCAAGGCCTCGTTGTTTGTCTGGAAAATATTGCCCTTATCATCTTCTACGATGATACCCGTATTCACTTGGTTCATGATCAACTCGTAATATTTCTCTTTCTGGATCGCCTCGGCTTTCGCTTGAAAAAGTATCTGGGTGATGCGGTTTAAGGAGTCGCTAACCAGCTTGTCGTTGGAGGAGCGCCCACGGGTAGCGTATTTGAAAGCGTAATCGCTATTGTCGATCGCGTCGAACATGAAGGCTACCTTTTGCGCGTTCCGCTTGAACAAAAGGCTGATGCCCCGCAAGGCAGCCAGCCATCCGATGCCTAAGAACAGGAACCATCCCCATTCTTTCTCCAAGGCCTGGTAGGTGAGTGCCGCCGTCAGCCCGATAGCGAGGGCGAGGCGGAAGGTGAGGCTGTAATAAATGCCTTTAAAGTTCATACCGCTTGATCTTATTGTAAAGCGTTTGCCGTGAGATTCCCAACTGGTTCGCTACGAGCGAGAGATTACCGCCGAATTTATCCATGGCGGCCTTGATCATTGTATACTCCATTTCCTCGAGCGTAGTGATGTCATTCTTGACGGGCGCCTCCCGCTTACGAGGGAAATCGAAATTGCTACCATCTAAAGTATCACCATCGGCGATGATAATCGCTTTCTCCACGGTATGTTCCAGTTCGCGGATATTACCCAGCCAAGGTTGGGCTTTCAGCTTTTCCTTGGCGTCGTCGGTAAGGGCCATGGGCTTTTTACCGTAGATATTGGTATATTTCGTGATGAATATCTCGGTAAGCGGTACGATATCCTCCGGCCGCTCCCTCAAGGGCGGGATCTCTACGTGTATCGTATTGATACGATACAGCAAGTCCTCGCGGAATTGCTCTTTCTGTACCATCTCCTGCAAGTCCCGGTTCGTGGCGCAGATCAGGCGGATATTGATGGGGATCGGGGTATTGCTACCTACCCGTACGATGCTCCGGCGTTGCAAGGCGGTCAGTAATTTGGCTTGCAAATGATAAGATAGGTTCCCGATCTCGTCGAGGAACAAGCTTCCGTTGTTCGCTACCTCGAACTTACCGGGGCGATCCGTCCGGGCGTCGGTGAAGGCCCCTTTTACGTGGCCGAATAACTCGCTCTCGAACAGCGTCTCCGTGATAGCGCCCATATCCACCGGTACCATGGCTTCATCCTTGCGGGGGGATAGCAGGTGTATTTCCCGGGCCAGCATTTCCTTACCGGTTCCGTTCTCTCCCGTGATTAATAGATTGGCGTCTGTCTTGGCTACTTTCTCTATCAGCATCCGTAGTTGCTGCATGGCGTTGCTGTCTCCCCAGAACATACCGCTTTCCTTGGATACCAACTGCTTGTTGCCGGCACCGCCTTTATGATTGGCCGAGCGGATTTGGTAAGCGGCTTGCAAGGTTTCCAATAATTTCGCGTTGTCCCAAGGCTTTACCACGAAATCGGTGGCTCCTTCCTTGATTCCTCGTACCGCCAGATCGATGTCGGCGTAGGCGGTAAAGAGAACGACTTGTATCGAGGGATAAGCCTTCTTGATCTCGGAGAGCCAGAACAGCCCCTCGTTGCCGCTGTTTATACCGGCGCTGAAATTCATGTCGAGCAATACGACATCCACGTTCTCGTCGTGCAGCGTGTTTTTTATCTTGTTCGGGGTAGAGATGGTGATAACCTTCTCGAAGCAAGTTCCTAACAGCATTTGTACGGCGGTCAGGATACCTTTATTATCATCCACAACTAGTATAGTGCCTTGTTTTGCCATGTCATGTCCATTTATACGGGCAAAGATACTCGATCTGGTCGATACTTCCTAAACCAGATACACCCTATTTCTGTTTCATATACCGTATGGATAAAGAAATAACGAATATAAATGGTCAGACGGGAGGGAATATCCCGGATGGCTTGCCAATCCCTAGCCGTTATTGGGCGATCCTAGCGATTGGGCTTGGTGTTACCGTGTCGGTGTTGGATGGGGCGATCGCAAACGTGGCTTTACCTACGATTGCCGGCGATCTCCATACGAGTCCGTCTGCTTCTATATGGGTGGTGAACGCTTATCAGTTGGCGATCACGATTTCTTTGCTGTCGTTATCGTCGATGGGAGAGATCTGGGGGTATCGGAAGGTGTATACGATCGGGTTGCTGTTATTTAGCTGTACCTCTTTGGCCTGCGCTTTATCCGATTCTTTGTTTACGCTGATTATCGCCCGTACGCTACAAGGTTTTGGCGCCGCTGCCATAGCGAGCGTGAATACGGCCTTGATCCGTATTATTTATCCCAAACGTTTTCTGGGGCGAGGTATGGGGATTAATGCCTTGGTGGTATCCGTATCGGCCGCCGCTGGTCCTACGATAGCCGCCGGTATATTGTCCGTGGGGAACTGGCCTTGGTTGTTCGCTATAAATATCCCGATAGGTATTACCGCTTTGATATTGAGCTTTAAGTTCTTGCCGCAAAATCCGGTGAAGGCTGTCGGACGTAAGTTTGATGTTACGGCGGCACTCATGAACGCATTGACATTCGGTTTGGTGATAGCGATTATCGAGGCGTTCACGCATGATGTACATATCTCATTGATAATAGCGGCGATTGTTATCGTATTGTTCTGTGGGTATTTCTATATCCGGAGAGAGGAACGGCAGGCATATCCATTATTGCCGATAGACTTGCTGCGTATTCCTCTTTTTACCCTTTCTATCATTACGTCTGTGTTTTCTTTCATCGCTCAGATGCTGGCTATGGTCTCTTTCCCGTTTTTCTTGCAGCGGGTACTGGGACGCGATGAGGTGGCGACCGGCTTATTATTGACTCCTTGGCCTTTGGCGACAATGGTGTGCGCCCCTTTGGCCGGGATCTTGTCGGAGAAAATGAATGCCGGGGTCTTGAGTGGTATCGGGTTGATTATCTTCTCGGGAGGGTTGTTCTCGTTGGCGGAATTACCGGCGCATCCTTCCGATCTGGATATTATCTGGCGCATGGCGCTTTGCGGTTGTGGCTTCGGGTTGTTCCAGACTCCTAACAATAGCCTCATGATCGGGGCCGCTCCGGAAAGTAGGAGTGGAGGGGCTAGTGGCATGTTGGGTACGGCCCGTTTGCTGGGACAAACTTGCGGGGCTTCGCTGGTAGCCTTGATGTTTAAGTTATTTCCCGGCCATAGCATGCCCGCGGCGTTATGGCTGGGAAGTGTGTTGGCCTTGATCGGGGCGGTTATTAGTTTCTCCCGGATCAATCGTAAGGCTTGATCGGATTAGGCGAGATGCGATTTTACCTGCATTTTCGCCCGGTATCCCAGCAGGCATACAGAGCATAAGAAGCCTAATGGGTAAGCCATCCAAATCCCGGCGATACCCCAATGGAATGTGAATCCCAATAGATATCCGGCAGGTATGGCTATGATGAAATAAGCGAGAAACGAGATCCACATAATCGCTTTCACGTCGGCTAGCCCTCGTAAGGAGTTCGCTAAAATGATTTGTGCGCTGTCTCCTATTTGATAGAGCATCAATATGGGGAGTAGTGTCTTCACGATTGCGTTGACATGAAGATTATCCGTAAATATTAATCCAAGCCAGGATTGGGTCATGAATAAGGTGGTGCAGACAATACAAACGACAATAAGCCCTAGATGAAGCCCGGCAATGGTGATCTTACGCACCATATACCAGTCGTTCGCCCCTTTATAATAACTGGTACGAATCGCTACGGCGGCTCCAAGACCTAAATAGATGGTAAAACTGATCGTTGATATGGTAATGGCTATTTGATGGGCGGCAAGCTCAAGGCTACCCAGCCAACCCACCATGATGGCGGTGACGCAGAATGTTCCCGCTTCCAAGCCTTGTTGCAGACTGATCGGCCAGCCTATGGAATTCAGCCTTCTCCAACTTTGCTTATTGATACGAATATGGGTGAAACCTTTCCGGTAAGGCTTATAGTCGGTTCGCAGCATGAATACGGCGATGAAAAGCAATAGCATGATGATACGCGAGATAAAGGTGCTTATACCTGCCCCGAGTAGTCCGAGTTCCGGCATTCCGCATTTTCCGTAAATGAGGATATAGTTGCCGATAATATTCAGCAGATTCCCTGTCAATAGGACCCACATGGATATGGATGGGTTGGCTATGCCTTCCACGAATTGACGGAATGAATTATAAAGCATTACGAATAGGATCGAGACTAATGAGACCGCGAAATAAGGTCTTATCAATGGCAAGAGTTCTTCGGGTTGGCCTAAAGAGTCTAGGTTTAGGTAAATCCCCAGTAAGACGGCTATCAATAATAAGGTGGTAGTCATATTGGCAACCAGACTGTTTTTGAGCCAGCCTCCGATCACGATCTTTTTATTCATCGCTAAATTCTGTCCGATCAGCGGGGTAAGATTATAGGAGAATCCGGTTCCCATTATGATAAATGCGTTTATTACATTATTGACGAACGATGCCGCCGCTAGTTCCTCCGTACTGTGTTGTCCCACCATGATGGTGTCTGCCAATCCGGTGATGATAGCCCCCAATTGTCCAATGATGATAGGTACCCCTAGCATTACTAAGGATTTATAATATTGTTTGTAACCCGCTATTCTATTGTACATATGTATTGTTCTGTTATTAATGATGGTGTAAAAATCCTTGATCGTATATGCCGGATATACGATAGAGTTGTTTTAAATGAAAATGTAAAGATAAATTAGAAGGAATAGGGTGCGGATACGGTAGAACCTCTCGTAGTCCAATGGACGAACAAGATGCTTTTAGTCGTAAAAAAATAATATTCGAATTTACAGCTCATACCTCTTCTTTGATTTAGCGGCGCAAAATTACGTAAAATCACTGGAATCCGCAAACCTTCAAAATTACCTTTGTTTTTGGGATCGCACTTTTTTTATATCTTTACGGATATAAGATAAATGAATGATTATGGATCAGTTCGTAGAACAATTAAGGCAGGTGTCTCCTTTATCAGATGAGATCGTGGGGCAGCTGTTGGAAGAAATGAAAGAGGTTTCTTTTGCTAAGGGAGAATTATCGATTCGGGAGGGAGAAAGAGATCCGTTTGTTTGGTTCGTGAAAACCGGATTGGTCCGGGCTTTCGTGGAGCGTGAGGGGAAAGATATCTCGTTATGGTTCGCCTCAGATAGCGAGGTGATCAATTTTGTTTATCGGAATATCTCCGCCTATAATGTTCAAATGGTGGAGAATACGACATTATTGAGAATACCGAAAACGAAATTGGATTACCTATGCCGGAGCTCCCTTGAGTTGGCCAATTGGGGGTTGAAAATACAAGATTACTATCTTCGGGAATATGAGAACTATTTTATAAACGATAGTTGGATGGAAGCTCGTGAACAATATGAGTCATTGCTGAAAACCCGTCCGGACTTGATCTTGAAACTGCCCTTGAAACATATCGCCTCCTATTTACAGATAACCCCACAGTCATTGAGCCGTATCCGTGCTTCCGTAAAAAAATAGGGAAAAGTCATTATTTATCATAGGGTAATTTTTCTTGTTTTCAATAGCCATATCTTCGCGTCGTTAAAAACGTGAAGTGGATAATATGAAAATGAGTGGAGAAAAGGCGATCCATCGCCAAGAGTTGGAGCGTGGTTTACTAACCCAAAAGATTTCAAGACTATTTCTGAAATATACGATACCGGGAGTAGCCGGCCTATTATTCCTCGGGATTCAGTCGGTGATCGATGGTGTGATATTAGGGCGGTTTGTCGGGGCGAACGCTTTGGCCAGCGTGAATCTGATCTTACCTTGCTATAGTTTGATGACGGCTTTGTCTATCGTGATAGGAGTAGGGTGCCAGACCTTGATCGGTATAAACCTCGGACGTTCGGATCGGCAAGAGGCGAATAACGCTATAACTACCTCGTTCTTGTTTCTTGGAGGAATATCCGTTTTGATTAGCGGGTTGATTTATATATTCGCCGGAGATATCGCCCGTATGTTAGGTGCGAATGACGTATTGGTTACGGGAGCCGTGGACTATATTTGTTCCCTTGTCCCGTTTTTCCCTTTATTATCATTGATGTTCTTAGGAGATTATATGATTAAGGCGATGGGGCATCCGCTTTATGCCATGATCGTAATGGGAAGTACGGTGTTGATTAATATCGGTCTGGATCTTTTGTTTATCCCGGTAATGGGTTTAGGGATTAAGGGGGCGGGATTGGCTACAGGTTTGGCCTTTACCTTGGGAGCGCTGTTCAATATTCCCCGGATGTTCCAGCGAGGGCAAGTCGTAGCGGTACAAAGAGGACGTTTTCGTTGGCCTTTGGTCTGGAATGCGTTATACAATGGCTCTTCGGAAGGAATATCCGAGCTATCTGCCGGAATCACGATTTTTTTGTTCAATATAACGATGATGCGATATTTAGGAGAGGATGGAGTCGCCGCCTTTACGGCGATTAACTATATCTTGTTTATCGCCACCACGGTATTCTTAGGGATATCCGATGGAATTATACCGATTATCAGTTATAATTTCGGGGCGGGAAGATTGGACCGGATCGAGAAAGTGCTGAGATTAGCAGGGCGTGTTAATTTTATGATAGGTATAACGTTATTCGCCATCTTATTCTTTTTCGGGCAACAGATCACGTCCTTTTTCTTTAAGGGAGGAGAGGCTTTGGACGCTTTGGCGATCGCTAATTACGGCATAACGATTTATTGCTTCACCTTCTTGATGAGTGGGCTGAATATATTGGCCTCCAGTTATTTCACGGCTATCGGCAACGCTAAGCTGTCGGTTGTTATCTCTATGCTGCGTAGCTTGGTATTCGTAACCTTTGGTATTATCGTTTATCCTTCTTTATTCGGCATCCAAAGTATTTGGTATAATGTACCGGTGGCGGAGTTGTGTACGTTATTTATCTCCTTTATGTTGGTAAGGAGAGAACTTTTAAAAGAGGCCGTGCTGAAAAATTAATCAGCACAACCTTCTTAATTTCTTATTCGATATTCTTCCGTATCTTGGTCAGATACTCTTTCATCTTCTCGGAATCCTTATCCTTGATGATTTCTTGCAGGATATGCAATTCCTCTTGTATCCGCTCGATTTGGCGAGGGGTACGGGGGTTGAAAAGGATCTCGGTCAATAGATAATCGTCCTCGGACAGAAGGCCGCGGGCGATTTTCATATGGCGTTTGAACGTCGTACCCGGAGCGTCCTGATGCTTCATCGTAGCGGCAAATACCATAGTGGAGGCGAAAGGGATACCTAGTGAGTAGGCTACCACTTTATCGTGCTCCTCGAACGTGTATTCGCAGATATGCAAGCGGAGGCTGGAATAAATATCCTTGAAGAAGATCTTGCCCAGATGATCGCCCTCGGAGATAATAATCGTATTCTCTTTCTCCAGTTGTCCCAGATTAGCGAATGTAGGTCCGAACATCGGGTGAGTGGAGACATACGGGAAACCGCATGTCTCATAAAACTCCTTCAAATAAGTCTTCACGGAAGCTATATCGGAAATGATGCAATACGGTTGCAAGTAAGGCATTACGGCCTTGAAAGCCTCTATCGTGTAACTTAACGTCACGCAGTTGATGACCAACTCGGGATTGAAATCCTTAACCTCTTCCGGGCTTTGTAGGCGAAGGGCGTTATAGATAAAACGCATACGTTTCGGATCTTTCTCCAATACGGCTACCTCATGATCAAAACTAAGCAGGTCGGTGAAGAAAGAACCCATCTTTCCTGCGCCTAAAATCAATATTTTCATCTTATAAATTATTGTTCGTTCATGATAATCATTTGCTGGCGCACGGATTCCTCATGGATCTCCTTCAAGATCTCCTTTACAAAGTCCGGGCTCAGGTCCATTTGCTCACCCATGCAGGAGCGTTTCTCTAAGATCTCGCTGTAGCGGGGAGACTGTAAGATCGGCATATTGTGCTCTTTCTTATAAACGCCGATCTCCTTGGAGATACGCATACGTTTAGCCAAAAGCTCCAATAATTGCTCGTCGATACCATCGATCTGGCGGCGAAGAGCGGTCAGGTTCTCGGTAGTCTGGTTTACGTCACGGATCACCAATAGGTTCAATACGTAATCCAATACATCCGGGGTGATTTGCTGGGAAGCGTCGCTCCATGCGCAATCCGGGTTACAATGAGACTCTACGATCAAGCCGTCGAAACTCAAGTCCATCGCTTGCTGGCAAAGTGGGGCTACCAACTCACGCTTACCACCAATGTGACTAGGATCACAGAAAATAGGCAGGTCCGGCATACGGCGGCGAAGCTCGATAGGAATATGCCACAACGGAAGGTTACGGTAGATTTTCTTGTCGTATGAGCTGAAACCTCTATGGATAGCACCCAAACGATGAATGCCCGCTCCGTACAAACGCTCGAACGCTCCGATCCATAACTCCAAGTCCGGGTTAACCGGGTTCTTGATCAATACAGGTACATCAACCCCTTTTAACGCGTCGGCGATCTCTTGGACAGCGAATGGGTTTACCGTCGTACGTGCTCCGATCCAAAGGATATCGATACCGGCTTTCAATGCCTCGAATACATGATCTTTAGTCGCTACCTCGGTAGATACCAGCATGCCGGTCTCTTTTTTCACTTTCTTCAACCAAGCCAATCCCTCGGCTCCGATGCCCTCGAATCCACCCGGTTTCGTACGAGGCTTCCAAATACCCGCACGGAATATCTTAACGCCTCTGGAGGCTAATCCTTGGGCTGTTTCTAACACTTGCTCTTCTGTCTCGGCGCTACAAGGGCCTGCGATTACGATAGGACGTTGTGTATCAACTCCCGGTAATGCTAACGGTTCAATCTTCATTTCCATCTTTGTGATCTATATTTTAATTTTCAATTTTCAGTTATAAATTCTCAATTCTCTTCAAGGCTTCTTCTAAAGTCTCGTTCTTGCAGCAAAGGGATATACGGATATAACGCTCGCCACGGCTACCGAAGATAAATCCCGGCGTAAGGAATACGTTTGCCTCGTATAGCACCTTGTTGGCGATTGCCTCGCCGCTCTCGGCGGAGTCGGGGATACGTCCCCAAAGGAACATACCTACTTGGTTCTCGTCGTACTCGCATCCCAAAGTACGCATGATTTGTCCGGCAAGGTCCCGGCGGCTGCGATAGACACGGTTCATGTTATCGTACCAGTCTTTCTTTGCGCTTAGGGCCTCTACCGCCGCATATTGCATCGGCTTGAACTGCCCGGAGTCGATATTGCTTTTTACCTTCAGTATCCATTGGACGAATTGGGCGTTGGAAGCCAGCATCGCCATACGCCAACCCGGCATATTATGAGCCTTACTCATGGAGTTCATCTCGATGCAGATCTCTTTGGCTCCCGGTATGCTTAAGATACTTAGCGGATGCTCATTCAAGATGAAGCTATAGGGGTTATCATTACATATAATAATACCGTGCTTCCGGCCGAAGGCCACCAGTTTCTCGTATAGCTCTACGCTAGCGTTCGCCCCTGTGGGCATATTCGGATAATTGGTCCACATCAGCTTTACATTGGAGAGATCCATTTTCTCCAGTTCCTCGAAATCCGGTTGCCATCCCAGTTCCTCTTTCAGCTCGTAAGGGATCAAACGGGCCTCTACCAGTTTGCTGACGGAACTATATGTCGGATATCCCGGGTTCGGAACCAGTACGCCATCCCCCGGATTCAAGAATGCCAGCGAGATATGCAAGATACCTTCTTTGGAGCCGATGAGCGGCTGGATCTCTGTTTTCGGGTCCAAGTCTACGTCGTACCACGTCTTGTACCAGTCGGCGAATCCCTTACGCAGTTCCGGTATGCCCACGTACGGCTGATAGCCGTGCTCGTTCGCTTTACGGGCATGTTCACACAACGTCTCGATGGTCTGTTCCGAAGGTGGAAGGTCGGGGCTACCCACGCCAAGGTTGATGACGTTCTTGCCTGCGGCATTCATCTCGGCTACTTCCTTCAATTTCTTGGAGAAGTAGTATTCCTGTACGCTACCTACACGGTTAGCGGGTGTAATGTTACACACTTTGTCTTCCTTCTGCATATTCGCCTAATATTTTTAAGTCTTTTGTTAACGGTCTGATAGCGTCCAACGCTTGTTTGTAACGGGTAAAATCCGTGAAAGTAAGGTCGATGTAGAACAAGTATTCCCATTCACGCCCGATAATAGGCAAGGACTGTATTTTAGAAAGATTCATGTCGTAAAAAGAGAGAACGGAGAGGACTTTGGAAAGGCTGCCGGAAGTGTGGGGAAGAGCGAATACGAGAGAGGATTTGTTTTTATCGGTTCCTCGAAGCATCTCATCCGCCGTCCAGCGGTCCGCTATAGCAAGGAAGCGGGTGAAATTCCGTTTGTTAGTCTCGATCCCCTCGGCAAGGACTTCCATCTTGTAGATCTGGGCAGCCAGTTTCCCGCATATCGCCGCATGTCCTTTCAGTTGGTTCTCCGAGATCCACCGGGCACTCATGGCGGTATCCTCTTTCTCTACCACCTTGGCGTTGGGCAAGGTATCCAAGTAATCGGTACATTGCATCAATGCGATCGGGTGGGAGTTGACCTCCGTTATATCATGTATAGAGGTTCCCGGAAGAGCTACCAAGGAATGGGAGATACGTAGCTTATACTCGCCGGTGACGCTCAGCCCGCTTTCACGGATCAGCTCATGGTTTTGAAGGAGGCTTCCCGCTATCGTATTCTCGATGGCCATCATGCCCAGTACGGAAGGGTCTTTCTTGATCGTCGTGATAACATCCCGAAACGTATTGCAAGGGATGATTTCTATTTCTTCACCTTCATGATAATTACGGGCGGCGATGTCGTGATACGAACCGGCTATTCCCTGTATTGCTACTTTCTTTTTCATCTTGTTTCTCTATTTTTACTCTAAACTGTTACAAACAAAAAAAGTCCCACCGAAACCGGCAGGACTTTATATTTTATTGATATTTATATTCAATCATCAACGCTTTACATACAAACTCCTGCCCTTACTCTGCTAAAGTAAAAGTAATAAAAGTAATATGTAAAGCTAAATCGATTCATTGTCTGTTTGTTTTTAAATACGCAGCAAAAGTAACGCTTTTTTGGAAACTACAAGCAAAAAGTGATATTTTTTTTCTGTTACATTTAAATTTTATCTTAACTGTTTCTGAACTTCTGTGGAGATACGCCTACGTACCGTTTAAAGTATTTACCGAAAAAGGATACATTCGGGAAGTTCAAGGAGTAAGATATCTCTTGGATAGTCAAGTCCGTAGCCATCAATTGCGATTTTGCGTCCATGATTATCATATCGGCTATGATATCGGATACGGAACGTCCGGTCTTTTGCTTGATGATCATGCAGAGATGCTGGGGAGAAATACTTAGTTGGCTGGCATAAAAAGCCGTTTGCCGCTTTGAGGTATAATTCTTCATCACCAGTTGGATGAATTTCTTGTGGATCTCGTCGCTACGGGTCGTTATCTTGTTAGGCCATGATTTTCCTTGATACAAATCGCTGATCCCATGGATCATGGTAAGCAGGATATGTTTCACCATCTCCCTGTTTATGGATTTCTCCTTCACTTGTACCCGCTCTAGCAGGTGGAAATAATCGTTAATGAAGTCCGCCCGGTCCTCGTTCAATGCTATGACCGGATTCTCGTAGATAGTAGGTAAGGCGCTCATCGTAGACTTTATCATGTTCACGCAGTCCATGAACTCGGATGAGAATCCTATAAAGGAAAGGCGGAAACTCTCTTTCTGCTCACAGAACTGAATAATGCTTCCCGGCATCAAGGTGATGAAATCATTCGGTTTCAACGTGTACTCCGTCAAGTTGATGGAAGCCCGTAAATTTCCTTCAACGCATAACACGAAAATACCTGCTTTTAACCGGCAAGTCTGCTTGTAAAAGTTTAAGATTGCCTCGGTAATGTCGTTTCCTACGACATAATCCCGGGGCAAATCTAATTGTGGTAAGTTTGCGTTCATCCGTTATTTTATTAATGATCGAACACAAAAGTAGTAAAAGTGCTGTTGATTCACTTCTTAATTTAAAAATAGACCAATTAATCCTTGAATCAGACTTATTCCGCTTGTGCTTCCTTATTCCGTTTATGCAAGCTTTTCAGTTCGAAGGATAGCATGACACGGAATATACCTATTATTAATAAGGCATAAGCGATCATGTAAACCAACGTGAAGGCCCCTAGGGCGGGTTGCCAGATAACACCGATGGAGCAAAGGATAGCCAAGATACCGAAGACCATGTACCAACCCCAGTTCCGTGTGCCGTATCGTTTCAGGTCCATCGAGTAACCGGTAGCCGAGAAGCCTCTGAACATAAGCCAGAATGCCAAGACAAACGGAAGCACCTCCATGCTAAGTCCCGGGCTTGCCATCAAGAATATACCTAAGATCAAGTCGATAATACCTCCGGCCAAATACCATCCCCAACTGCTGATACCCTTTTTGTTCGCCAAGGCGAAAGCGATCTCGAACAAGCCGCTTACGAACATAGAGACGCTGAATAAGATACTAAGCGCTACGTAGCTCGCCAATGGCGCGAACATTAAATAAATAGCGACGATGATGTAAAGCAGTCCGACCAATAGTGACAACCACCAATTCTTGACCGCATAATCCATTTTATCAATAAATGTTTTCATATTGGATAATATTTGTATTGTAATTACCCAATTAACAAAGGGAAGGAAGAAAAAGTTCTGGGTATTTGTGGCTAGGATATCCTTAAAAACTTTGTCCTTTGGAAATTAATTCTTTTCTTTGACGTTTCAAATCAATATAGGTATATAAGTACGAGGATTATGATGAAAAATTTGATAGCGATAACTTGTTTTGTCGTGGCGTTGGTGTCTTGTAATAAGGTGGAACATAAGCTGGAAGGGAAATGGCAATTGAAAACCGTAGAGGCGAATGGGGTGGTCCAGACGGTGGATACGGTTTGGTATAACTTCCAGACCTCTTTGTTCGAGTACCAATTATATGACCCGGCAAAGGACGTATATCGTACGAATTTCGGTTATAAGACGTTGGAGGGAGATACGAAACTGGATCTGGAGTTGGTCAACTATGGAGGTACGCCTTTGGAACAATTCATGCGTTATACGGATTGGACCTCACCTAAACAAACTTTCACGATCGAGCAGTCATCTGTGACGAATCTGGTAATGAGCTGCGAAGGAAGAACGTATACGTTTAAGAAATTCTAAGATATCATGTGCTGTTTGATCTCAGTCCCTCATAAGGAGTACTCCAGTACTCCCTAGGAAGTACTGCGATACTCTTTGCGGAGTACTGGAGTACTTCTTACGAAGTACTCTCAGCGATGTTAGATCATGCGATCAAATCCGCTTCTATAGCTTGCGCCACCTTGATTAAATCGGCGGGGGCTATCTGTATCTGCAAGCCTCGTTGTCCGGCGCTTACATAGATCTTATCGAAGCCGGATGCCGTAGGATGGATATACGTAGGGAAATGCTTTTTCATGCCGATAGGCGAGCATCCTCCCCGGATATAACCGGTAAGCGGTAACAACTCTTTCACGGGGATCATCTCACATTTCTTGTTCCCGGATACCTTGGCCGCCTTTTTCAAGTCCACCTCGTCCGCTCCGGGGATCACGCATACGAAATAACCGCTCTTATCGCCATGTAAGATCAAGGTCTTGAATACTTGGGCGATATCTTCCCCTAGCTGCTCCGCTACATGCGTAGCGCTCAGATCATTCTCGTCTACTTCATAAGGCACGAGCTGGTAGGCGATCTTAGCCTTGTCCAGCAGGCGCGCCACGTTTGTCTTATTAATCTTCTCTTTCATCATTTAGATCCCTTTCATGGATAATTGAACACGTTTTCTGGATAGGTCTACGCTTAGAACCTTCACCTTGACATGCTGATGGATGGAGACCACTTGGGTAGGATCGCTTACGAAACGATCCGCCAGCTCGGAGATATGGACAAGCCCGTTTTCCTTGATTCCTACATCGACGAAACAACCGAAGTTGGTGATGTTGGTCACGATACCGGGCAATACTTGTCCTTCTTTCAAATCCTCGATCGTTTTCACCGTGGGATCGAACGCGAATACTTGGATCGTTTGGCGGGGATCACGGCCCGGTTTATCCAGTTCCTCCATGATATCAAGCAAGGTAGGCATCCCGACCTTATCCGTAAGGTAGTCCGTTAGTTTTAGTTTCTTTTTAAGCGCTTTGTCGGTGATCAGGTCGGCTACCGAGCATTTTAGGTCCTTGGCCATCCGTTCGACGATCGGGTAGCTCTCGGGGTGTACGGCCGAGTTATCCAACGGATTCTTTCCGTCGGGTATCCGTAGGAATCCGGCGCTTTGCTCGAAAGCCTTCTCTCCCATACGGGGGACTTTCATCAGTTCTTTCCGGGAAGTGAAGGGTCCGTGCTCCGCCCGGTAATTCACGATGTTTTGCGCTAACGTAGGGCCTAATCCCGAGATGTAAGTCAGCAAATGCTTGCTCGCCGTATTCACGTTTACACCTACTAAATTCACGCAACTCTCCACGGTTTGATCCAGACTCTTTTTCAAGGCGTTTTGCTCTACGTCATGCTGGTATTGGCCGACACCGATACTCTTCGGGTCGATCTTGACCAACTCGGCCAAAGGGTCCATCAGCCGGCGACCGATGCTGACAGCTCCGCGTACCGTGACGTCGTATTCGGGAAACTCCTCCCTAGCGATCTTGGACGCGGAGTAGATAGAGGCTCCGTTTTCGCTGACTACGAACACTTGTACCTTGCGGTCGTATCGTATATTCGTGATGAACTGCTCAGTCTCACGACTGGCGGTACCATTACCGATGGCAATGGCATCTATGGCGTAAGTGGCTACTAACTGGGCGACCTTAGCGGCGGCTTTGCCCTTCTCGTTCTGGGGCGGATGCGGGAAGATCGCCTCGTTATGCAGTAAATTCCCCTGCGCATCCAGACAGACCAACTTACATCCGGTACGGTATCCGGGGTCTACGCCTAATACCCGTTTTTGTCCCAAGGGAGGAGCGAGCAGCAATTGCCGGAGGTTCTCGGCAAATACCCGGATCGCCTCCTCATCGGCTTTCGCCTTGCTCTGGTTGGAGAACTCCGTCTCGATAGAGGGTTTCAGCAGGCGTTTGAAAGAATCGTCGACAGCTGTAGCCACTTGCTCGGAAACCTCTCCACGACCTTTTACGAAACGCCGGTTCAAGCGATCCAGACAAGATTCCGCGTCGGGAGAGATACTTACACGAAGGATACCTTCCGCCTCTCCCCGTCGGAGAGCCAATAAGCGATGGGAACTGGCCCGGTTCAAAGGCTCGCTGAAATCAAAGTAATCCCGGTATTTGGCGCCTTCCTCTTCTTTCCCCTTGATCACTTTGGATGTGATCATGGCGGTATGAGCGAAAGAGTTACGTACGGTGTTACGTGCCGATTCGTTCTCGTTGATCCATTCGGCGATAATGTCCCGTGCCCCTTGCAAGGCTTCTTCGGCGTTTTTCACTTCCCCCTTGATAAAGCTCTTGATACGTGCGGATAGGTTATTCTCGTTTTGCATCATAACGATCTTAGCCAAGGGCTCCAGTCCTTTTCGGCGTGCGATCTCCGCCTTGGTGACCCGTTTCGGTTTGTAAGGGAGATATAAATCCTCGATCTCGGTGCTATCCCAAGACTCCTCGATGCGTTTCCGGAGCTCGGGAGTAAGTTTCTCTTGCTCTTCTATCGTGGCGAGGATCGTTTCCTTTCGTTTGCGCAGTTCCGTCAGTTTATCCAGTTGATCTTTGATGGCACCGATTTGCACCTCGTCTAATCCTCCGGTCACCTCTTTCCGGTAACGACTTATAAAAGGTATGGTAGCGCCTTCGTTCAAGAGCCCGATTGTCCGTTCCACTTGTCCTTCCGGAATTTGTAGAAAACGGGCTATAAGCGTGTGAAATACGTTTGTCATATCTAGTTTTCTTAGAATTGGAGTACAAATATACGGTTTTGCTTATATTTTCGGTCGGGATGCTCACTTCTTGGGCTTATTATTTGTATCTTTCATTAATTTTCAAGAATTTTACGGCCGGAATATTCAAGCCTTTGATTAAAAAAATCAACATGGAAGTTAATACTACGGAGAACAAAACTTTGGAACAGGATTATAGGGATTTAGCAGGATTGTTATCTAATATCGTGGACTCGTTGCCCATCTACTTTTTCGTGAAGGATACGGGTGATAATTTCAGGTACGTGTACTCCAGCCCTTTGATGAATCAACTTTACGGACGATATCATAATGATGTGGTCGGGAAAACGGATTTTGACCTATTTCTAGATCCGGTCGTCGCCCAATCTTTCAGGGATATGGACGAGGAGGTGGTGAAAACGGGTAAGATGCAGCGTTTCGTGGAGCAAATGATCGATCCGAAAGGTATCTTGCGTACTATGGATACGATGAAACTGCTAGCGCCCCGTGAGGATAAGCCTCCTTATTTAGTAGGGATTTCATGGGATATTACAAAGCAAAGGCAGGTCGAGGAGGAGTTGCATAGCTATAATAAGCGCTTGGCGCTCGCATGTCAAGCGGGTAAGATCTACCCGTGGCTTTGGGATCTGGTAAACGGTACGGCGGAGCTTTCCTTGGAAGAAAACGGCCAGATCAAGCATGTGCAGATCACCCACGCTAGTTTTACGGAGAAGATCCATCCGGATTACCGGAAGGTCTATGAGAATATTACAACCGCTTTCATGCGGGGCGAGATCGATTCCATGCGATTCAGTTTCCCTTGTCGTTATTTCTCGGATGAGTATGTATGGTTGGAGAAGATCGGTGAGGTCTATGAGGCCGATCCGGATGGCAAGCCGATCCGCTCGATCGGAATCCTTCGGGATATGACCGTCGATAAACGGCACGAGGCGGATGTGCAGGCTAAGCGTTTGGCGGAAGAGAGCGACCGGATGAAGTCCGCTTTTATCGCTAACATGAGCCATGAGATACGTACCCCTTTAAATGCCATCGTCGGCTTTTCCACCTTATTGGCGGAGAGTGACGATGAGGAGGAAAAAAAGGAATATCTGAGGATCATAGAGAGTAGCAATGAGTTTTTGTTGCAGTTGATCGGTGATATCTTGGATATCTCGAAGATCGAGTCAGGAAAGATGGAGTTTATTTATACGACCCTGCGTTTGAGTGAGATATTCGCTCCCCAGCAGCAAGCTTTCGCCTTGAGAGTGGCCCCGGATGTAAAGGTTATCTTTGAGTCGGACGGTAATGACTATTGTATTGTGTCGGAGAAGACCCGTTTGACTCAGGTCTTGACCAATTTCCTTTCCAATGCCGTGAAGTTCACCAGCTCGGGTTCTATACGGTTTGGTTATCGTTTGACCGATGATGGTATCTATGTCTACGTAACGGATACGGGTATGGGAATCAGTAAGGAGTCTCAAGCGAGCATATTCAATCGTTTCGTGAAATTGAACAGCTTTAAGCAAGGAACAGGATTAGGGCTTTCTATCTGCAAGACGATAATTGAGAAGTTGAAAGGTAAAATCGGGGTTGAGTCGGAGGAGGGAAAGGGCTCTACATTCTGGTTTACGATACCTTGCCAACCGATGAAAGTGAAATAAGACATTCAAGTTTGGTTGGGATTTATAGGTAAATCACCTCATCCGCCAACAACCGAATCTCATCCGGATTATGTGACGTGAAAAGAATGATCCGTTCTTCTTTCATTTGCTTTTCTCGTATTCGTTCTATAATACGATGGCTTAAGGCTTCATCCAAGCCTTTGAACGGCTCGTCCATCAAAAGGAGAGGAGAAGGGTATGCCAATGCCCTCGCTATAGCGATACGTTGTTGCTGTCCGTAACTAAGCTCTTTAGGATATCGGTTCCCGAAGGGCTCCATTTCCATTTCCTGTAAGTGTTTTTGGGCAATTCGCCGGGCTTTTTCCTCCGTGAGAAAAGAGGAGAGGGGGAGGATGATATTTTCTTCTGCGGTTAGATGGGGCAGGAGTTGCGGTTGTTGGAATATGGTGGCGATTCCAAAGTGTCTTGTGGGATGTATCTCTCCTTCCGTAGGCAATAAGATACCTCCGATTAGGTTTAATAACGTTGTTTTTCCTTTGCCTGAAGGTGCGCTAATTCCATAAATAATCCCTTTTTGAAAGGAATGGGAAAAGTGCTGTATGCCATATTGGTAACTTATATCTTTCGTGTCTAAAACTGATAATGTAGGGGTGGGGATGGTCTGATCCTCATTTGCGAAAGATATTTTAGGGGTGATATCAGCGACTTTGCTAATTCCTTTGTCAAAAAAGAAACTGATGAATACCGCCACGATTGTCCAAGCGAGCAGCTCAGGGACAGCGATAAAGTTTTGCGCCCTTTTCATCTCGCTTCCGATTCCGAATGCGCATTGCGACAAGACTTCTCCCATAATGATCGCACGCCAGCCGAATCCGGCGGCGGAGGCAAGTCCGCTATATAAGAATGGCTTTAGCTGCGGATAGATGATCTGGAATAAGACATTGGAACGTCTTATATGGAATTGACGTGCCATAATGGATAAACCCGGACGTAGATCGAGGATTCCCCGTGTCAGATTCTCTGTTAGTAGCGGGAACATGGTGAGAAAGGCGATCATCAAAGGGATGCTTTCCGGATTTAGGAATATAAGCGCCAAAAGTATGAAGGATATGACCGGGATCGAGCGCATGATGGCAAGCAGAGGTCTGAATAATTCATACACCCATTCAAAACGGGCGAATAACCCGGCCATCCCTATCGCACAAACGAATGAGATCGACATGCCTAAGACTCCCCGGAGTATAGTCGCTCCGACCGACTGATAGAAACTACCGGAGACGAGCCATTCGCAAAGTGTCCGTACGAGTCGGGGAAGTGAAGGTATCAGCTCCGGTTGGTTGGCTATAACGGCGAATAGTTGCCATCCCGCCAAGAGGATAGCGGTAGCGACTATTGTAGTGATTGTTTTTCGCAATCTCATTGTTTTTCGGGGATAAATCCGGCATCGGGAAGCCTCCCGCCGACGGCCTTGGGTTCATACTGTTCGATGAGACGCAGGAAATCCATGACGGCGTTTTTCGCCTCGATAGCCGATAAATAATGGATTTTACACCGCTCGATACTCTCAGGAGTTAAGGCCCCTTGGGCGAAGATTCCATGTTCTTCCAAAGAATGGATGGTCTCTTTCGGATATCGTACGGCTTTTTGGCAGGAGGCTCGTAAGGCATCCTCAAAAGCGATACGATATTTCTCCATCGTCGGGGTGTATACGACCGCTGTTTGGGCGAATCCGAGGGTATCGCTGTCTGTTAAGTGATTCAAGTCCGCAGTTATTCGTAAGCTGCTGTCTTTCCGTAAAGCGATGCTTAGAAACGGTTCCCCGAGCACGGCACGATTTACTTTTCCGGCTAAGATGCCTTGGGTGATTTCCCCGGCGGTATTGAAGGCGTAATTCAACGGATAGTCTGATCGCTGGCGGCCGAGATAGTACCGGGTAAGGATATCGGGAGTCGTACCGTTGCCGAATACATACAATGCCGGTTCTTTTAAGGGTGTTTTCTCGACGAGGTAAAGGGTTCCCCAGATCGGGCATCCCGCTAGTTTAATCTTGATCCCTTTATTGTACAAGTTCGCCGCATTGATCATGGGGAGTACGGCTATGTCGGTCTCCTGCTTGATCAGTAAGGCTTGCGCCAGATCAGGCGAGTCTACCACTTTTACTTGTACTTTTTTGTTATCTATAATTGGAGGATTCTCAAGCCAATCGGCGAATGCGATAACGGATGGACCACGAAGTACCGAAACCTTGATTACGGTATCTTCCGTTTGTGCGTGCCGGCAACCGGAGCAACAAAGTATGAATAGTAGAAAAATGTATTTAATCATATCTAGACCTCTATAAAACAATTAAGGATTGCCTCCCGGCAACCCCTAACCAACTTTGTTAACCTTAAATCTAATACTATTATGAAAAAACCACAGTGCAAATGTACTGTTTTCTATATATCTGTCAATAGAATAAATGCTAATTAGTGTTTTGAGGTTCATAAGAAAAGCTAAAAAGCCTTCTTTTGAGTCGCTAGGCTAACCAAAACAATCGTTATCGCCGATAATGGCAAAGCAAATAAGATCGGATCTATCGCATGCCACGGATATACATCGATCAAGACGTCTTGTCCGAATAAAGCCTTGCAAAGTCCTACCGGAGCCGCTTCCGCCTTATGAAGGAACAACATGGCGAATAAACTGGCCAAGCCTCCTACCCATAAGCTGGCCAAGGCCCCTTGCCGGGTAGCCCCTTTCCAATATAGCGAGCAGAAATAGGTAGGTAGGAATGTAGCCGCGCAAATACCCATGAACAAGGCGGTGCCTCGTGCGATAATACTTGCGCTTAGCGTATAGCAGATAACGTAGCTGACCAAGATAGAGCATAGCACGCCGATACGTACACCTAATGTAGAGTTCGGATTTTTGCTACGTCCTAGTTTGGGGAATGCGTCTGCCCCGAAAGCCGCTCCCATGGTATGAAATTGCGCGCTAAGGGTAGACATACTGGCAGAGAGAATACAAAGCATGAAAACCGCCCCGAACCACTCCGGCATCGCTTTATTGATAAATAGGGGGATGATCTTGTCCATATCTTTTACCGCCTCGGAGGCGACTACACCTTCCGTCTTGAGGAAAAACAAATTAGACAAGGCTCCCACGTGATAAATCGCCCCTACCGTGACAATCAAGAACACGCAGCCGATCAATACGCCCCTGTTGAGTTGCTTGGTACTTTCCACCATCATGAAGCGTACGACTAGTTGTGGCTGCGCTAAGCAACCGATTCCTACGCCAAGGATCAATGAGGTAACCAATGTATACCATTGTGGAGAGCCTGAGATGGGCATAGCTGTCCATCCTTGATGTCCCAAGGCCTTGAAGCGTTCGGGCACCATGGGGGCGATATCCGTCAACTTCTGGTTCGCCTCGATAAAGCCCATGTCCATGATATGGTAAAACCAAAATAGCAGGAATAGCATACAAGCGAACATGATAACCGCTTGCAACGCATCCGTATAAAGTACTCCCTTGATACCGCCCGTAATCACGTAGGCCGCTACGATCAAGGTGAAGATCAACAAGGCCAGATGAAGGTCGATGTGAAACATCTGTTCGATGAAGACGGCTCCTCCCTTCATCACCACGGCGGCGTAGAGGGGCATGCCGATGAAAATGATCGAGGCGATGAAGATCTGTATAGACCGGGACTTATAGTGTAATCCCAATAATTGCGGGAAAGTCCGTGCGTTATGTGCCTCGCCTAACTTCCGGGTCCTTCGTCCGAAAAAGATAAAGGCTACCACTACGCCCATGAACATGTTCAATAAGCAAAGCCATTGAATACCCATGCCGAACGTAGCGGCTACGCCACCGAAACCAACGATCGCCGATGCCGAGATAAAGGTCGCCCCGTAAGACAGGGCCATGATAATGGGGTTTACTTTTCGTCCGCCTAATAAATAATCACTGGCATTTTTCGTCTGCCTGTATCCGAGATACCCTAACCAAGCGATTACAAACATGTAAATGATGACAATAATGCCTAATGTTAGCGTACTCATTTTCGTGATTCTTTAGTAGGGTTTGTTTTTTCGTCGTCTTCTTTATTCCAAGTGGTTATCCCGAACCAAATAGAAAATAGGAGGCAGGCGAACGCTAGAAGGTAAGCCAGCCAAATACCGGGGTCGCTGATTCCGAACATATATCCGTGCCTATTAAAGTTTTATTAGATCACTTTCACAGATATACTCGAGATTCTGACGGCGGATTACTTCACGGGCGCTTTCCCGGTTGTTCGTACGCAAGATCAAGATCGCTTTTTCCCGGATGGAGAAACAATACATATATTCTATGCTGATGCCCGCTTTCGTGAAATAAGATAATGTATTGGCAAAACTTCCGGCGCATGAGCTGGTTACGATCGCTAATACGTCGGTCAGGTTGGCGCTGACATTATTCTCTTTTAATATCTTGTAAGCCTTCTGGGGATCGCTTACGATGATACGAAGGATTCCATACTCGGAGGTGTCGGCTACGGTGGCCGCGATGATGCGTATGCGCTCTTCCGCCAATAACGCTAATATCTCGCTTAATTTCCCGTACTTGTTTTCAAGGAAAATAGAAATTTGATTGACTGTCATAAGGTGTTATTTTAATTGTTTATTTAACAAAGCTTGCGATGATCTTTCACTCGTACCGCCTTGCCATCTGTGGTTGGCAAAGATCCCTTGGCTACCAGCTTGATACGTGGTGTAAGTAATAATTCGTCCTTCAACTGACGGGTGATACCTTTCGTCAAGCGCTGCAAGGCGGAATAATCATCGGTGAATAGGTCGCTCAACTCTACCTCGATCAACATCTCGTCGCTGTTACCGATCGTTTCGAGGGTAATCAAGTAATTGCTGCCTAATTCCTTGAATTGCATCAATATCTTTTCGATTTGGATGGGGAACAGGTTCACGCCCTTCAAGATTATCATATCGTCGCTACGTCCTTTGAAACGGGCAAGGCGTTTATGGGTACGTCCGCAAGGGCAATCGCCCGGTAAGATACAAGTAAGGTCACGGGTACGATAACGGAGTAAAGGCATCGCCTCCCGGTTGATGGTCGTTAATACCAATTCTCCGACCTCTCCCTCGGGTACCGGTTGCAAGGTAACCGGGTCTACGATCTCTACGATCACGTTGTCTTCCCAGATATGCAAGCCGTTCTGCTCCGTACATTCGAACGCTACACCCGGCCCGTTCATCTCCGACATACCGAAACAGTTGTAAGCCTTGACACCCAGAAGCTGCTCGATGCGTTTACGTTGTTCTTCCGAGTGTGGCTCGGCACCGATACATACGGTGTGTAGTTTGGTATCCTTTCTCGGGTCTATTCCCTCCTCATACATAACCTCGGCCAAACGAGTGGCATAGCTCGGTATGATATGTAAACAGGTGGTGCCGAAATCGGTGATGAACTTAATCTGTCGTTTGGTATTACCGGCCGCCGCAGGCACTGTCAACGCACCTAATTTTTCTGCTCCATACTGGAAACCGAGGCCACCGGTAAACATGCCGTAGCCGGATGTATTCTGGAATACGTCCGTATCCCTTAGCCCTACCATATACATGCAACGAGCTACTTGGTTAGCCCATTGGTCCAAGTCCTTGGCGGAATGTAAGACAACGGTAGGATTACCTGTCGTTCCACTGGAAGAGTGGATACGTACACATTTCTGTAACGGGATGGCAGCCAATCCGAACGGATAGTTATTTCTAAGATCATCTTTCGTTGTAAACGGAAGTTTTTGTAAATCCTCCAAGGACTGAAAACTGTCCGGGGTAATTCCTTTCTCTTTGAATATCTTATGGTAAAAAGGGGAGTTGCCCGCTAGTTCTATGGTTTGTTTCAGTCGTTCCAGTTGGAATTTTACCAGATCTTTACGATCCATGGTTTCTATTTCTTTCTGCCAATACATCATCGTTTTTTCAATTAGAGTGTGTTTAATTCATGAAATTAGATTGCAAATGTATCTTTTATTTTGGATAATGCCATGCTTTTGTGTCAAAATATTAGTAATGACCTTTTGAAAATAAGAATTATTAGGCGGTAAGCCGTTGTAAATAAAAAAATAATAGTTATTTTTGTCCATTACGCAATTTAACTTTATGTATGGGCCATGGGAAAATATGACCACCTTTCCAAAGAAGAGTTGATTCAAAGGATTGAGAGACTGGAAGCCGATCTGGAAAAAGCCACTTTGACACCATCCGCGAGCGATAACGAACTTGAGATGCGCCAAAGCCAGCATACGATCAACTTCTTAAATATCTTGATGGATACGATCTTGTCGAACGTATTTGTGGAGATCACGGTGAAAGATATTTTCAACGGTTTCCGGTATATCTATTTTAATAAGGCGGCGGAGGAATTTACGGGGGTCAAGGCGGAAGATATCTTAGGGAAGACGGATTTCGAGCTTTTCCCTGATTCCCGGCGGGCGCATGAGATCCGAACGGAAGATTACCATACGATCAAGACGGGACGTATGGTAAAGGAAATGGTCGAGTATGAGAAACCGAATGGAGAGGTGAGAATCGTAAATATCGTACGTTTACTGATCACGAATCCGGACCCGGGAGCCTCGCCTCTGTTATTGGTCATGCTGAATGATATCACGGAGCAACGTCAAGACCAGTTGGCGCTGATGAAAGTACAAGAGGCGGATAAGATGAAAAACGCTTTTATCGCTAATATGAGCCATGAGATCCGGACCCCGCTGAATGCTATCGTTGGCTTTGCCCATCTCGTGACGGAAACGACTAATGCCAGTGAGCAAAGGGAATACTTTTCGATTATAAATAAGAATTGCGATTTATTGTTGAAACTGATTAACGATATCCTAGATTTGTCGAAGATCGAGTCCGGTCGGTTAAACTATAACGTGTCGGAAGTTGAGTTGAGGGATATTTGCCAAGAGGCCTATGTGGTACAATCCTTGAAGATGACTTCCGATGTGGCATTATTATATAACTCGGTCGCCATGCCTTCTGTTCGTCTGTGGATCGATCCGCACCGGGTAGAACAGGTCTTGTTAAATCTCTTGTCTAATGCCATTAAGTTTACTTCCAAAGGTTTTATCTCGCTTTTTTATGAGGTGGAAGATATGTTCGTACGTGTCTCTGTCATGGATACCGGAATCGGGATATCAGAGGAAAAGCTGGAGTCTGTTTTCGAGCGTTTCGTGAAATTGGATGATTTTTATCAAGGGGCTGGTTTGGGACTACCTATCTGCAAGATGATTGTAGAGCAGTTGGGTGGTGAGATCGGTGTGCGATCTGAGCTTGGCAAAGGTTCCACTTTCTGGTTCACCTTACCATTGGTTGTTACGGATAAGGCTGTTGTGGAGAAGGATGATCCTTCTGTTTTAAGTGAATGTCAACTATATTAAATAAAAAAGAAATGAAAAATGCGGTTGTCTTTTTAGCGACAGGCTTTGAGGAAATAGAGGCCTTGGGTACGATTGATGTCTTGAGGCGTGGTGGTGTACGGGTTATGATGGTATCTATTACGGGTGACCGATTGGTGATAGGAGCTCATGATATTCCGGTAATGGCTGATTACCTGTTCGAGGAGGCGGATTTCAGTTGTGTCGATGCCTTGATTTTGCCGGGTGGAATACCCGGAAGCAACCATTTAAATGCGCATGCCCATTTGAAAGAATTAGTCAAGGAGAAAACGGAGGAAGGCGTATTAATCGGTGCTATCTGTGCCGGACCGATGGTTTTAGGTGGTCTTGGATTGCTAAAAGGGAAAAGGGCTACCTGTTTTCCTTTCTTCGAGCCAACAATGGTAGGCGCTACCCCTACGGATAATGGAGTAGAGCAGGATGGAAATATCATCACAAGCAAGGGGCCGGGTTTTATGTTTGAGTTCGGCTTGACGATCTTGAGGAATCTGAAAGATGAGGAAATCGCTTTGGAAGTGGCGGATGCCTTATTATATGACGCTTTGTTGCATGGGACAAAGCATTAATGTGCTTGAAATTAAAATCCCTTGAGAGAATGTCTCTAAGACATTCTCTCAAGGGATTTTTGTTGTAAAGAGTTTTCCCTTTCCTAAATTATTTCTGGAAAGATTTTTTCATACGTGCGATATCTGTCAAATAGTCTTGCAGATCTTGCTCGTGTTCTTCTTCCTCAGCTAAGATATGCTTAGCGATATCACAAGTCGTGAAGTCGATGCCGTCCGTGAATTTAGCGATTTCTTGATAACGCAAGATGGCGCAACGCTCGGAGGCGACATTCTGGTTCAGAAGGCTTACTACGTCAAAGTCTGTCGGTGAATCATATTTGCATCGGGCTAATTCAAACCATTGTTTCGGATCAAGTACCGGAACTCCTTCCAATTCGATGATCCGGTCTGCCAATAATTGGGCGTGATGCCTTTCTTCCTCGGCATGTTCCTCGAATTCACCTTGTACGTCGGAACGCATGGCTCCTTCAACGACCAAGGCTCCTACCCAATATTGATAGTATGCTAGCCATTCTTCCGCTAACGCGGCGTTTAGTTGAGATAATAAATTGTCGACATCCAATTTCCCTCTTAAAATTTTGACGCTTTCTTTTGCCATAGCTGTATTAATTTAGAATTAAACGTATTGTTCGTTTTTTATAGTTCTAACAAGCTTACTAGGGCATTGTTTATTGTTTGTCAAAATTTTAACGTTATGCTGCGATTGTTACAATTTAGGTAATTCCCAAGGTGCCCGGTAATAGGCTTTCGACAAGGCGGTAGCCTCGTTATCGCCGACAAACAAATTGTTTTTATCATCCCAATGAACTTCCCGTTGAACCCGGCAGGAGATATTCGCCAGATGAGCCATCTTCGCTACACGGGCACCGATAGCGACATCGGCGTTCGGAAGCTCACGGCTTTTAATGCAGCTCAACATGTTTCCCACATGATTATAAAGTCCTTTGCCTTCTCCTTTCTTGAAAGGAACGGCTTCCATGCGAGCTACGTTATTGGATACGACCGGTATGACCTCCCAACCGGCCCTGTCGAGTACCATCGTACCATTCTCCCCATAGAACGCTAATCCTTCCTTACGGTTATAGAGTCCGTGATTGATTCCGCAAGCGTGATCCCAGATGATATTAAAATCATCGTAGGCATAAGTCGCCATTAAAGTATCGGGTGTCTCCATAGCGTCGTCCGGATAGGCGAACTTGCCGCCGCCTGAGAATACACGGGTGGGAAGACCCGCGTTCATACCTTCCATGGCATAATCCAGTAAATGTACGCCCCAGTCCGACATCAAGCCTCCGGCATAGTCCCAGAAGAAACGGAAATTATAATGAAAGCGATAAGGATTGAACGGACGTTTAGGAGCCGGGCCTAGCCACATATCGTAATCCACACCGGCGGGAGCGTCGCAATCCGGTTTAACCGGAAGTGTCGGCTTGCCGTCTTGGTAAGCCCAGACCTTGACCGTACGGATCCGTCCGATATTTCCGGCTTTCAAGAAATTAGCCGCCTCGTCCCAATGCGGGTCGCTACGTTGCCATTGGCCTACCTGTACGATCCGGTTATATTTACGGGCGGCTTTTTCCATCAGGTTACATTCCTCGATCGTATTGGAGAGCGGCTTCTCTACATATACGTCTTTTCCCGCTTGGCAAGCCCAGACCGTCGGAAGGCAATGCCAATGGTCCGGCGTACCGATAATGACTACATCTACGTCTTTATTATCGATTACTCGTCGCCAGTCCTTATATAAGTGAGGTACTTTTTTCCCTGTTTTCTTCTCAACGTCGGCAGCCCGTTTGTTTAACCATTCGTCATCGACATCGCAAAGAGCCACGCATTCCGTCTCCGGATAATCAAGAAAAGTATTCAAATCCCCGTATCCCATGCTACGGCATCCTATGAGGGCTACCTTTACTTTGTTGCTAGGGGCGGTTTGTCCGTATATGGAGGAATACGATTTACCGATAAGCGGCGATAAAGTAAGTCCGGACATGATAAGTCCGGTTTTTTGCATAAAAGTACGTCTGTTCATGATATTAGTTTTTAATACTGTTATAAATATATTCCATATCCACGTGCTCCCTTACGAGGGCGGCGAGTTTGTCATACTGCTCTTCCTTAAAAGCGGCATAATCGAAAGGACCTGTAGTCGTTTCCGTGTCAAAGCCTTCAGCTAAGTTGTCCAATACGGCTGGATTATCAAGGATACCATGCATATAACTTCCCCAGCATCGGTTGTTGAGGTAATATCCGTCCGTTCGTCCGTCTTCCAGTCGGGCTACGGGCTGTTCGGGGGCGTCACCCAATAGGGTGGTTCGTCCCATATGTATTTCGTATCCTTTACAATCCTTATTCTCCGAGGAGGGGAGGAAAGCAAAGTCGCTTTGTCTCGTGATCTTCTCCTGCTCGATGACTGTGCATTGAGGCAGAAGACCGAGACCGGGAATCGCCGGGATATTTCCCTCGATACTTTCCGGATCTTCCAAGCGGACTCCCATCATTTGATAGCCACCGCAAATACCGATCACCTTTTTACCCGCTTTATGCGCCCGGATAATCGCCATCGCTATCCCATTGGCCCGCAGGCTTTGTAAGTCCGATAACGTATTCTTTGAGCCGGGGAGCAGGATGATGTCGGCTTTCTCTATCTCATCGATATTGTTGGTATAATACGGATTGAAACGGGGGTCCATCTCCAATACATCAAAATCCGTGAAATTAGACATTCGTTTCAGCAGGATGATAGCTACATTGATTTTCCCGTCTTTATAAGTGTTATTTTTCATATCCAACGCTACGGAATCCTCTTCCTCTATCTTGATATCCCGAAACCATGGAATTACGCCGACCACGGGAATCCCAGTCAATTCCTTTAATAGGCTCCGTCCTTCTTCGAATAAAGAGGCGTCTCCACGGAACTTATTGATGATAACCCCTTTCATTAACACTCGTTCCTCCGGTCGTAATAAAGCGATCGTTCCATATACAGAGCCGAATACGCCCCCACGGTCTATATCCGCAACTAAATAGGTAGAGGCTCCGGCAGCGATCGCCATACGCATATTGGTGATATCCCGGTCTCGCAGGTTTAGTTCGGAGATGCTTCCGGCTCCTTCCAATACGATCGGGTTATAGCGAGCTTCCAGACGCTTGAAGGCTTCGATGGCTTCCTTAAATAGCTCCTCCTTCTGGTTTTGTATCCCGAAATAATCCTTGGCGGACATATTGCCGACTGGCTTTCCGTTTAATACGACTTGCGAGCTTTTATCATTTGTCGGCTTTAGTAATATCGGGTTCATATCCGTATGCGGGGAAATACCGCAGGCCTCCGCTTGTACGACTTGCGCCCGGCCCATCTCGCCGCCTTCCGGGGTAGAGTAGGAATTGAGGGACATATTTTGTGCCTTGAACGGTGCCGGTTGATAACCATCTTGCTTGAAAATACGGCAAAACGCCGCATTGATAACGCTTTTACCCGCATCAGAGCAGGTTCCGACAAACATAATCGGTCGTAGGTGTTGCTTCATCTGTATAGATTTTATTTACACAGTGTACAAAGGTAGTATTTTTGGCCTTTTTATTAAGGAGAAGATATGAAAAAAGAAGAAGATTTTGTTATGGGCCTGTCCATCTACATGGCTTGTCTGCGTGAGAAAAAACGGTATTCCACGGCGAAGAGTTATCAAGATGCCTTGAACTCGTTCAAGTGCTTTTGCGGTATGGAGGCGATTCCTTATGCCTATATTAATAGGAACAGGCTTTTGTGCTATCAGTCATGGTTGTTGGACAAGGGCCGTTCGTTGAATACGGTGTCCACCTATATGCGTCGGATTCGTCACATTTATAACTTGGCCGTGGAGGCGAACGAGGCTCCCTTTGTACCCAACCTGTTCAAAGATGTCTTCACGGGCGTTGAAAGCAAGCGGAAGAAGGCGTTGCCGCGAGAGATGCTGGATCGTATATTTAACGCCCCATTGGAGGATCCGTCCTTGCGGCGTGTACAGTTGACCGTTCGGTTGATGTTCGCGTTCAGCGGGATAGCGTTTGTGGATCTAGCGCATTTGAAATGGGAGAATATCCGGGATGGGATATTGCAGTATCACCGACAAAAGAGCGGATCCCTCATACAGTTGGAGATTCCCTCCGGAGCGTTGCGGCTGTTGGATGAGTTGTCCGCTTGTACGGCAAAGGAATCCCTTTATTTATTTCCTTTTTTGAGTGGAACGAGAACCGGTGAGGCGGCCTACAAAGAATATAACAGGACCCTGTCCCGCTTTAACCGTGACTTGAAGTTGTTGGCGAGATCGACAGGCGTTACGCTTCCGGTCACCTCGTATACGATCCGTCATTCATTCGCCTCGTTCTTGAAGGAACAAGATGTATCGATCGAGGTTATCAGTGAGTTGTTGGGGCATAAGTCTATTAAGACAACACAGATCTATTTGAAGAGCTTCTCGTTGGAGCGTTTGTCGAAGGTGAACCGGAATTGTTTTGAGAGCGTGTGTAAACCGATACCCAAAGTGGGGTAGGAGGCTTGCTACTTGGGAAGTAGCGTATTCTTTCACGGCGCAAATGTAATAAAAAATAACAAGACACAAGCAAACATTAGACTTTATTTGTGCTCTGTTCTTTATGTTCCGACTTTGATTCTCCTTATATCTTCGTTCCTATTCTTGGGTTATGGACACAACGATAGAGACGGAATGATCTCATATTTCCTATATCATCCCGTTACCTCACAAAAATTGCATCTACATTCACGTAGAGATGAGGCGTGCCCCGTCTCTACAACTGTGTGGTGACCATTTTCCCATCTTTTAAGCTACTTCCCAAGTAGCTTAAAAATCGCAAGTGATGGTAATTTTCAGAAATACCATAATTGAATACTTAAAGCGTTGTTTGTCAAGAAGAAACGATAGGGTCTTGGCAGGGCTTTGAATTGTCGTTAGGCTTGGTGGATATCTTGAAATACTCCAAGGAAAAAAGAATCATGTCGATGAATGTTTTGAGGAACGATTGCCCGGATAGGGGTATGGAGCGGGTCTGTAAGCGCCAAGACCTGAAGACCGTTCGCTGGTACGTGCTGACGCTCCCTACCGCCGCGGGTGGCAGGCGCGATAGGATCAGTCCCTCAAGAGGGTTGGATGCCGAGCTTTCCCGTCGCGAGCGTCGCGGGGAGACGTTGTTCGAGTATTTCGCCCCCTCGTACGTGGAGGTGAGGAAGGTGGACGGCAAGCTGGTCAACACGAGGCGTCCCCTGCTGTTCAACTACGTGTTTATCCGGTCCTCGGTGGAGGAGATCTTCCGGATGAAGCAGACGCTCCCCTTATATAATTTCCTTCCCCGTGTCTCTTCCGGGGGCACGCCCCATTTCCCTTACCTGTCGGATAGCGAGATGGGAAACTTACGTTGGGTAGCGGAGTCTTACTCCAACGAGCTTCCGGTGTACGTTCCGGACAGTGGCCGCCTGCTGAAGGGTGACCGTGTACGTATCACGTCCGGCTATTTCGCCGGGATGGAGGCTGAGGTGGTGATCCAGCCGGGCGGCGGTCACAAGGATGTGATGGCCCGTATCCTCGATTGCATGTGGGTTCCCTTGTTGGAGGTGAAGCCGGGCGAGTACGAGCTGATCGAGCTGAACACCAATGGTAAGCATGTCTATACCCATCTGGACAACGATCGCCTGCGGGATGGCCTGCACGACGCGTTGGGCCGTTATCACGCCTCCGGTAGCGTAGGGGAGGAGGATACCCGCTTGGCGCGTGAGGTATTGAGAGCCTATGGTTCTCTCCGTGCGGAGACGGACGTGATGCGCTGCAAGGTCTATTCGTCGCTCCTTTCCGCCTACAAGCTACTGGGCGAAAAAGAAGAGTTCGCTCGTTTGCTCGCCACGATGCGCGGTATGCTCCTGGCGGTGAAAGCTCCGCAATCCCGTGCCTTGTTGCTTGTGACGCTCTACGGTTGCACGGACAGCAGTCTTTACCGTCAGATGGCGCACGAGGTTGTGGATCCGTGGCGAAGTGAGTCCTCGCCCAAGAAAAGCAAGTTGTCGTTGATCCGCCGGCTGGACGATTACGATCGGTGGCTCAACCATGAAATAAGTTAACAGTAGACAGTTTAAATAATAAATCAAAAATCAAAATGTCTTCCCTTCCTTCCGGCGTTCGTTTGGTGCGGTTGCTGAACGAGCATTTGGGTGAGATCATGGGGCGTGAGCGTACGAACCAAAACTCGATCCACCTGTATTGCACGGGGCCTTATTGGGTGGCGTTCGAGTGCTCGGCCTATCAGTTGCGCCGTGTGTTCCCGGACAGCGAGGTCACGCCGATGCGCTTGCTCGGCTACCCGTTTCCTGTGGTGATGGTATCCGTGACGGATCGTTCGCTCCGCTCGTATGCCCGCAAGCACATCTTGCGAAGAGACGATAAGGATTACAAGCAATTGACCGTCCCCGGTTTTTCCCTGTCTGATTACCAAGGCTGGCATAAGAGAGAGGTGGAGGGATTGCCATTGCTAAGCGAGACCGTATGAGTGTGGCATACGTATAAGGGCATCGTTTTACACGTATATCGACGTCGCCCCACACGTATATCGGTGTAGGCCTATACGAACGTAGGCGTGAGTCGATGCCGATATACGTGCGGGATGGAACCGATGCCGGGGAAAACAGGTGCAAGTAATGCAAGTAATGCAGCACCTTTTTCCCACACACGCACGTGTACATTATATGTGTCGAATCAAACTTTCATACGGCTATCCAGCGTTTCTCTTCCGGATCGTTCCATGCCTTGTTTGTGATCGTTTAGTGTAAAATTCTTGTTTTATATAATGTACGCACGTGTGTGGGAAAAAGGTGCTGCATTACTTGCATTATTTGCATTACTTGGGGTCTCCATAAGGACTGTATAAAAATAATAACAAACCAGACATGTATCACAGACAATCATTTCCCCGTTTGGGCGATTACATCGCCACGGTTTTACAAGTCACCAGACTGACCAAGTCCATTATCCGCATAAGCGGAGGCATTGGCAGTGACACTTACAATTCTTTTAAAAAGGCAAGGACATGCACTTTAGCGTTTACTATCGATTGGTAGATCTCCTTTGGGACCATCTGTCGGACGAGGAACTTTTCCGCCGTCTGGCACGTGAGGCCTTGGAGCGGTATATCGATTATAAGAAAGAGGAGGAAATGAACGGAGGAAAGAAATAATTTAAGGATGGGCTATGCAAATGAGATTAAGTTTTAACCTCGTGCCTGCCTTCATCGACTAATTAACTAGCCATGATTTTAGAAGAGAGTTTTGGAAAATCTACTGATTTTATCTCAGATGGGATGAACGCCTTCGAGCGTAACGTGAAGCGTATAGGGGATTGTCTTTTGGCCTTTATCGCCTTGGTCGTATTCTCCCCCTTGTTCTTGATCTGCTACATCGCCGTAAGGCGCGAGGATGGCGGCCCGGCTATCTTCAGGCAGGAGCGTATCGGCCGTTTCGGTCGCCCGTTTAACATCTATAAGTTCCGCAGCATGCGTTTGGACGCTGAGAAGTTCGGCCCTGCCCTTTACAAGGGAGGCGCTGATCCCCGTATGACGCATGTGGGCAAGTTCCTGCGTGAGCATCATTTGGACGAGCTTCCCCAATTATGGAATGTCTTCATCGGTGATATGTCTTTTATCGGCCCCCGTCCGGAACGCAAGTTCTACATCGACCAGATCATGGAACGCGATCCCCGCTATCGCTTCCTGTACCAGATCCGTCCGGGTGTGACCTCTTACGCCACGCTCTATAACGGTTATACGGATACGCTGGAGAAGATGCTCCGCCGTCTGCGCTATGACTTGTTCTATCTGGAGCATCGCTCGTGGTGGTTCGATTTCAAGATATTGGTGAAGACGTTCTTGAACATTGCGTTTGGGAAGAAATTTTAGATGAGGAAAACTAAGGAGAGCGATTATCCAATCCTGCACTACCAGGCAGAATGAAATTATGTGGGCATTTATGCGTAAGTTTGGTGTACATTATTTATCCTTGCCCGGAAGTGAAACAATAAAAGTCATAGATTTTATGAGAACGGACGTGCTGAATCGAATCAAGGAGACCTTGCGTAAGGTCATACCGGCAGGAGGGCATGCTTTTTTGTATGGTTCGCAGGCCAGAAACGAGGCACGTCCGGATTCGGATTGGGGTATATTGATCTTGTTGGACAAACCGAAAATCGAGGTGGAGGATTATGACAATATATCCTATCCTTTAGTAGGGCTGGGTTGGTTGTTAAACGAGTGCGTCAGCCCGGTGCTTTACACCTTGAAAGATTGGATGAGATACCATTTCTCTCCCTTTGTACACAGCGTAAAAGACAAGGGGATACAATTCTTGAGTGCGGAAGATATAACAGCGGATTCAAGGTGCAAACCCATAATGGGGTAGTTGGTCAATTAGAATTGAATTATGTCTCTAAAGGTTTGTTGACAAAAGATGAAAGCTGATTATATTCCCGTTTGCTACAACATCGTATTACCGGGGATTATAACGATTTCTTTGACTTTGAGCGTGAGGATGTATTGCCTTTGTTGGAACTCACACGTAAATTGTTAGCTAAACTCGAAAGTCTGATCGCTCATCCTTAATAATCACATAAAGAAATACGACAATTTTAGCTTGTAGGAACGAGTTATAAGGAGTTCCTTTGTGGAATAGCTTGTTTCTTACTTATGAGTGTATCTTGGGGCAAATAGATTTGTGAAGAATATGGCAAAAACAGATTCACGAACATCCAAAAGTATAAAAAACAGTTCGGTGGCGTTGGTGTTTTATTTCATCAACCTGATCCTCCAATTCTTTTCAAGGAAGATTTTCTTGGATTATTTGGGGGCGGAGGTGCTGGGGTTGAATACTACGGCTACCAATTTGCTGCAGTTCTTGAACCTTGCGGAATTGGGGGTGGGAGCTGCTATTGCTTGTACCCTTTATAAACCGCTTGCCGAGAAAGATACGGATACAATCAATGAAATCGTATCCTTGCAAGGGTGGCTCTATCGGCGTATCGCATGGATCGTGATAGCTGGAAGTGTGGTCTTGATGGCCTTTTTCCCTTGGATCTTTGCCAAGATGCCGTTGCCCTTATGGTATGCGTATGCCTCTTTTGGGGTATTATTGGTTAGTGGGCTATTAAGCTATTTTGTTAATTATAAGCAGATCGTTTTGTCTGCGGATCAACAGGAGTATAAGATACAGTATAGTTACAAAGCCTCGATGTTAGCAAAATTACTTTGCCAAATATTGGCGATTCGATTCTTGGATGATGGATATGTTTGGTGGCTGGTATTGGAAATGGTGTTCGCTGTGGTGGCTTCAATGGCTTTGAATCGGGTGATCGCCCGGACTTATCCTTATTTAAAGACAAATTTGCTTATAGGTAGAGAGTTGACAAGGAAATATCCGGATGTGCTTACGAAGGTCAAGCAACTGTTTTTTCATAAAATTGGAGGTTTTGCCTTGTCACAAACAAGCCCAATCATTATATATGTCTATACGACATTAACGGTAGTCGCTTTGTACGGTAATTATATGTTGATTGTAATGGGTGTTCAAACTCTGATGACAGCTATGTTTAATAGCATGAATGCTGGAATTGGAAATTTGGTGGCTGAAGGGGACAAACGAAAGATTATGAGTGTATTTGCGGAACTGTTTTCTATAAGGTTCTTGTTCTCTTGTATCATGTGCTTCGGGGTTCTTATGATTACTCCAGCATTTGTCTCCTTTTGGATAGGCAAGAAATATGTCATGGATTCCTTGAGTTTGTTGTTGATGACAGCTATTCTGTTTGTTAATTTAAGCCGAACGACGGTGGATGCCTATATCAATGCTTACGGCTTGTTTGGCGATATTTGGGCACCAATAGTGGAAGCCTCTCTGAATGTTGGCCTATCTATTATTTTAGGATATTACTTTGGATTACATGGTGTGTTATCTGGGGTGCTGATCAGCTTGTTGTTGGTCGTTTTTTGTTGGAAACCTTACTATTTGTTTCGCAAGGGCTTGGATGAGCGATTGAGTATATACATATTTATGTATGCGAGACATTTGATGGCAGCGTTGCTTTGCGGAGTGATAGTTTGTCTTGGGATGAGGTATTCAATGGTGCAAGGAGATACGACGTTTTTTGATGGATTATTGGGTATTCTTGTATTTTCTATTTTGTCGACTTTAACTTTGCTTTGTGTTGCTCCGGGAATGAGAAATCTGATGAGGCGATTTATCCGGATGTGTCATGTATGAATAAAAAGAGAATAATAGCAATATGAATAGAAAATTAGTTGCTCTTGTAATTTTACTTTGTTTGACAGTCTTTGCTGTTTGTGCTCCTTTTTGTACACTCGTCCTATTTTTGGGGATGAGGTTATATTTGATCATATAGGCGAGATTGGGGATACGATAGGTGGACTTACAGCTCCTGTGATCGGCTTGCTTAATGCGGTGCTACTTTATTTGACATTGAGAGAGCAATTTGAATTTAACGAGAAACAAAAGAAATCTGTAAAAGAAGATCAATTTAAGAATACGTTTTTTCAATTACTGGAAGCGCAAAGGAATATTGTTCCGCGGTTGAAAGCTGATTTTTTATTCTTGAAGAATTGGAATAAATATAAGACTACCTGTTAAGGTTTGGAATTTTTCAGATCTGCAAGGGTTGAGTTAGGACGATTATATTGGGCTTATGAAAGTGAATCTCATAGTGCTGAATATGATGAATAACTGGTATTCAAAATTTGATAGACCCATCGCATAATTGTAAGCCGATGATGATATTGAGAGATCGGAAGGATGATTTTGTTCGTGTGTGGAAGAGATAAAAATACAATTAGAGTTCTTACTTGAAATTTTAAGCAGTAAAAGTTATGAATATTTTATTTATTCTAAAACAATTTCCTAGATATGGTGGTGTGGAAAAAATGACTATAACTTTGTCTAATAGTCTTGTTAAAATAGGATATAATGTCTGTATATTATCTCTTTTTAAAGGAAATAAATGTGAATATATGAGTAGGCTTGATTCTAAAGTTGTTTGCTTAAATATGCCTAATGAAAAATTGTTTTCCAGAGAAAATAGGCGCCATTTTTTGTTGGTTTTGCAGGAGAATGAAATCGATGTTATTATTAATCAAAATATGGACTATGAGGTAAATAAGTTGATGCTTAAATTAAAAGGAAATGTACAAGGTAATGGTAAATATTTTCCAGCTTTTATCACCGTTGTCCATAATGATCCATTTGTTGATTTTAAATGTCTTGATACAATGATAAAAGGCCGAGGAGTAAAAAATGTGTTAAAACGGATGTTAAAGCCAATATATCAGGTATATATACATAATGTAGTTAGGAGATCATATATCATGGCATCTCTTGTTAGTGATAAGATGGTTGTGTTGTCAAAATCTTATGTCTCATCTTGTGCTGAATTGTCAAGATGTGAATATGAGAAAATTATAGCTATTCCAAATGGTTTTAATGTGGATGATAAAGTAGATGGTTTATTCTTAAATAGAAAAAAACTACTTTATGTGGGACGATTAGTAGAAACCCAAAAAAAAATTTCCGAGTTGATTAATATCTGGAAATATTTGTGTGAAGAGTTTTTAGACTGGGATCTGCTTATTGTAGGTGATGGTCCTGATGTGGGAATCTATAAGAGCTTGGTGAAATCGGAAAATATAAAAAACGTATATTTTGAAGGTTCAACTAACTCTCCTGAATATTATTTTAATCAATCTACTGTCGTTTGTTTGACATCAGAATCGGAGGGTTTTCCAATGGTACTGATAGAAGGAATGAAATATGGTTGTATTCCAATATGTTATGATAGTTTTTCTGCTGTTGATGATATTATTGATGATGGAGTGAATGGCTATGTAATTCCATTTAATAAACAAAATGAGTATATTTGTAAACTTCGATATTTGATGTCTTTAGATGATACTTCTCTTTGTTATATGAGAAATAATGCTATTAAAAAATCTGAGTTATATGATATAAATAAAGTAGTGTTTGAATGGGAAAAATTGTTTAATGAATTGATCTGAACTAATAATGCCAATTTTGCTATATTCTTATTCTTGGTTTATTTATAATTTTGTTATTTTATTCTTGCTGTTTTTAGTCTGTGTGAATAAGAAAATAAAAAAATCATCTTACTTTATAATCTTTGTATTTTTTATCATATTTTCAGTATATGGTTATATTACAGCTGATTATAATTCTTATTTGGAATTAATGAAAATGTCTAAAGTGAATGATCCTCTGGTCGCTTTAGAACCAATATATGTATGGTATATTCAATTAATAAGTGGAAATTATTTTGTTTTTAGGCTGACATTGTATATTGTGTCATTTATATTTCTATGGGGAATATTTCAATATGTTAGGTGCTACAAATTGTATTTCTTGATATTGTATAGTGTTATATTACTGTATGATATGGCGGGGGGGCGTCAAATGTTATCTATATGTATGATGTTTTTAGGATTGTTTTTAATACTATATGAAAAAATACAACTTAAAAAAAATCTATTTGGATTATTGCTTTTGATATCGAGTTCTTTTTTTCATAAAACAGGAATATATATGTTGTTGTTTTTATTACTATTGATAATGAATATAAATACAAAAAAAATCTTATTGCTTGTATGTGTTATTCCTGTTTTTGTGTATTTTGGAAATATTTTGATTGAAGAATATTTGTCGGATTTGTTGGAACTAGAAGGAGGAGGGTATTTGATGAAAGAAGCACAGGAGGGATCATTTTGGTGGGTTGTTATAATGTATATACAAGTCGTAGTGTTATATGTGCTAAGTTTTATTGTACTTTATACGCTGCGGAAGAATATACTAACCTGTATCGATAAAGTTATGTATCGTTTTGTATTTTGGATAATATATGTGTCAACGATATTTTATTTTCTAAATATAGAGAATAATGATATCTTTTTGAGATGGTTGAATGTTGTTAAAATTCCCATGATATATTTGCTGAGTAAATATGTGTTTAATAGATTTACATATTCCTGTATATCAATGACAAATTGTTTTGTTTTGTTTCTACTCTTTGCATTTTGGTTTTCTACCAATATTTATATAATAGGTGTTAGTCATATAAATGTAAAATGAATTTTGTATGAGAGTCTTATTTTTTTCTACTTATGAAATTGTAAAACAATCTGGAGGAGTAGAGTCTGTTACTAGATTTTTATATGAATATTTAAATTCAAATGGATATTCTGTGTATTTAATGTATTGGCAAAACCATAAAGGGTTAAAGTCAGAGTTGTGTCAAGTTGGTTTGCCAGATAAGTGCAATATGAATAGCTTATGTAATATCGATTTTATAAAATCGTATTTAATTAAAAATGAAATAGATGTTGTAATTAATCAGACGGCTGTTAATAGTCGTACTTCTGCCGGTTGTACTATTGCGTGTAATGAACTAAAAATTCCTTTAGTCTCAGTTCTTCATAATACTCCAGATTTGTTCCTAAGAGAAAATAAATTCTTTAAAATATTTTTTTATACATCTTTTACGAGATTGCTAATCTATCGAATGTGGTATTATTTTCAGTCTGTATTTAGAGGCTTTAAGGGCGGAAAATTTATATTTGACAATAGTAGTTGCGTTGTTTTGTTATCAAAAAAATATTTTAATGATTATTGTTATATAAATACAAACAGTAACTTTGATAAAATTGAAGTTATAAATAATCCTGCAATTTTACAAATTCCTGTATTGCCTAGTGATAAAGAAAATGTCGTTGTTTTTGTGGGTAGATTGGAGCCGCAGAAATCTGTAGATAAATTGCTTGATATTTGGTATATTATTGAAAGTAAGTATAAGGATCTAGGTTGGAAACTTTATATTCTAGGAGACGGAAGTTGTCGTAGATATTTAGAAAATCTATCTAAAAATATGCGTTTGAGAAATGTTAGGTTTGTTGGGATGGTTGATCCTAATGAATACTATAAGCGTGCTAAAATTTTTTGTATGACATCCATCTATGAAGGATTCCCTATGACATTATTAGAGTGTCAATCCTTTGGTGTTGTCCCGCTTTTATATAATTCGTTTTCTGCAGCTGTTGATATTATAGATGATGGAATAAATGGGTATTTAATATCTCCTTATAAGAAAAAAGAATACGCTAAAAAGCTACACCAATTAATGAATGATCCTGTACAATTACAACAAATGAAAAATAGATGTATGGAAAAAATTCATTCTTTTGATCCAGAATATATAGGTGGAAAATGGATAAACCTTATAAATGACACATTAAATTGCAAAGGAAATAAAATATGAAAAAAGTATTATTTGTTTTTGGAACACGTCCTGAAGCTATTAAAATGGCTCCTTTAATCAAAGAATTTCAAAAATATCCTAATGATTTAAAAAGCGTTGTTTGTGTGACGGGACAACATCGTGAAATGTTGGATCAAGTATTACATGTTTTTGAAATAATACCTGATTATGATTTGAATATTATGAGACAGGGACAAGACCTGTATGATGTAACATCTTGTGTGTTGTTAGGTATGCGTGATATTTTAAAAGAGGTACAACCGGACCTTGTTTTAGTACATGGTGATACAACTACTTCTACCGTCGCAGCGTTAGCTGCTTATTATCAACGAATACCTGTTGGGCATATAGAGGCAGGTTTGCGTACTCATAATACTTATAATCCTTGGCCGGAAGAGATGAATCGACAAATAACCGGTCGTATTGCTACTTATCATTTTGCACCAACTTTATTGGGTAAACAAAACTTAATGAGGGAAAATGTAAATCCTGATCTGATATGGGTTACCGGTAATACAGTGATAGATGCTTTGCTTCAAGTAGTTCGAAAGATGAAGACCGATAAGATTATGGAAGCAATGCAGAAAGAGGTCTTAAGAGAAAGAGGGTATGATGTTAATCGCTTATTGGATGGGAAAAAAATGGTACTTATAACAGGGCATCGACGAGAGAATTTTGGTGATGGTTTTATTCGTATATCTAAGGCAATTAAAGAATTGACACAAAAGTATTCTGATATTGATTTTATTTATCCGATGCACTTAAATCCTAATGTTCGCAAACCTATTCATGAGGTATTTGGAGATGATTTATCCAACTTGAATAATATGTTTTTTATAGAACCATTGGAATATTTGTCATTTGTTTACTTAATGGAGAAATCAACACTTGTATTGACGGATAGTGGCGGCGTTCAAGAAGAGGCTCCTGGACTTGGAAAACCTGTATTGGTGATGCGAGATACAACGGAACGACCGGAAGCTGTTTCAGCAGGAACTGTGCGACTTGTTGGTACCGATTGTGATAAAATTATTTCTGCAGTTTCTGATCTTCTGTGTGATAATGAAAAATATGAGTCGATGAGTCGTACGGTAAATCCATATGGAGATGGAGTGGCTAGTCATAGAATTGTGAAAATCTTGTTAGAATATTTGAAATGATTGTTTTTTTGAGAAGTTTAGATTGTAATCCTGACCCTAGAGTGCAAAAGTATTGCGATTATTTATATGCTAACAATATAAATTATAGAATAGTTTGTTGGGATAGAAGTTGTAAGTTGAAAAATGACCATATTCACTCATATTATCAAAGAAAGTCAAAGTATGGTACAGGTTTAAAAAATGCGTTTGGAATATTAGGATTTAACTGGTATATATTTTGTTATCTGTTAAGAAATAAAAAATCGTACAAGGTCATTCATGCTTGTGATTTTGATACAATCCTACCTGCAATTATATTGAAGTTGTTTTTTGGAAAAAAAGTTATATATGATATCTTTGATTGGTTTGTTGATTCAAGGCATTTTAATAATCGGCTAATAAAAACAATAATATTGACGTTTGAGAGATTTTTTCTTAAGCATTCAGATATTACTATAATTTGTGAAGAAGAAAGAACGGAACAATTAAACTATATACCTCATAATTTATGGGTTCTTCCTAATATACCAACTCTTTTTACGAGTCTAAATCAAAACTTACCTAATAAACAAAATATGTCGGATAAAGTCATATTGTCTTATGTTGGTACTATGCCTGCGGATCGAGGTATTGATAAACTGTTGGAATGTGTGAAAAATAATTCTTCATTAGAACTTAATATTGCAGGATTTGGAATTATGGATAAATTGGTGAAGGAGTATAGTGATTGTGTCTCTAATATTCATTATTTTGGTACGGTTTCATATGAAAAAGGATTAGAAATAATGGCGAATTCAGATATAATTGTCGCTTTATATGAAAAAACTGTTTTAAATAACGTGTATGCAGCTCCTAATAAATATTACGAAGGGCTATTTCTTGGAAAACCAATATTAACAACAGAAGGGACATTGGTTGGAAATAAGACAGAGAAGGGAAGAACTGGGTTTGTCATAGGAGAAAGTTTAAGGGATTTGGAGTCTTTTTTTATTTGTTTTGATCTTCAGGAGCGAATAGATTTATGTAGTAAAAATGCAAGAGAAATGTGGATTGATAAGTATAGTGAATATGTTGATCGTTTCATGTTTAGTAAATATATACCATTTATAATAAACTAATTTTTTACTAGAAATGAACGATCTTAGAATATCTTACATCGATCAACTTAAAGGAATTGCAATCTTACTTGTTGTACTAGGTCATGTCATAGGGTATAACAATTGCGAGGATAGTTTTCTTTGGCGTTTTATTTATTCATTCCACATGCCTCTTTTTATGTTCATTAGTGGGTATGTCGCTCAGATGACATTTCGAATAGAACGCTTTGGATGGAATGAAACCATTTCTTTTCTAATAAAGAAGTTGAGGACATTGTTACTTCCCATGGTTACTTGGGGAGTTGTTATCCCTTTCTTTTTCTTAAGGACAATGATAGATCAAAGCTTTATAGATTGTGTATTGAACTTTGTGAAAACATGGGGAGGGGGATTGTGGTTCTTTGCTACTCTGTTCATTCTCTCTATTCTTTTTTTTGTCTATAGATGGGTCGATAAACAAATAAATGCTAAGTCTATTTTTGTAGATTTAGTAATTTTATTGTTCTTATTTATACTTGTTATTTTGTTGTATATGTTACTGTATAAGGATGCGATTTACTCGGAAGGAATACGATCTGTATTTAATTATTTTATGTTTTATTTTTTTAGGGTCTATCGTGTGTAAACAAACGAATTTGAGGAGTCTTATTCTGAATAATAAGAAGTTTTTTACGTTTTCGTTCGTTATGTTTTTCCTGCTGATCCCTTCTTTTGTATATGATATGTCCTCGATGTTTAACCAATTGATGAAGATTGTGTTGTCGTTATTCGCTATCTTTTCTTTGTTCTTTATTGTTCACCATATTTCTTGGAATAGACAGGTAGATAATATGTTCCAATATTTCGGGCGTGAGTCTTTATCTATTTATGTGACCCATAACGGACCTTTTGCGTTTTTATTGGTGATTACGGACTATATTACGTTGTCATCGGTGGACAATATACCTTGTTTTTTGTTTTTGTTTATATTCTCTTTATTTATTAGCTATGCTTCTATATGGATTAAGAACATAGTCTCTATATCTCCTATTCTTGAATTGTTTTTATACGGAAAATCTTATAAAAGAAAATCTATATGAACATCTATTTCATCAATCCTCCATTCAAGGCTGAGTATGGAAAATTCTCTCGTGAGTCCCGTAGTCCAGCAATTACGAAAAGTGGGGCTTTATATTATCCTCTATGGCTGATTTATGCGGCTTTGTATTCAAGCAAACAGGGACATAATGTCTCTTTTTTGGATGCTCCAGCTAAACAGTTAAATGAGGAACAGTCTTTAAACATTATTCGGAAGACGGATAATGAGCATTCATTGTTTGTTTTAGATACAAGTACGCCTTCCATTAAAAGTGACGTTGCTTTTGCCGGGAAGCTGAAGGCATTGTATCCTCACTCGTTTGTCGTGCTTGTGGGGACTCATCCTTCGGCTTGCGCAGAAGAGACGTTGGGTTATTCGGATGCGGTGGATGCGGTCGCTATTGGAGAATATGATTGTATCGTGAATGAGCTAGCGAATGTTCTGGACGCAGGAAAGGATCTGCGGGAGGTTCGAGGGCTTTGTTTTTGGGACGGGAAGGAGTTTGTACGAACCGCGCCTATGCCACCGATGAAGAATTTGGATGATCTTCCTTTTGCCTCACAATTTATCAAGGAACATTTAAATGAGAGGGATTACTTTTTCGCTGCTGCCACATATCCCTCTATCCAGATATTTACCGGGCGTGGATGTCCCTTTCGTTGTAATTTCTGTGTCTATCCGCAAACGATGCATGGGCATGCTTTTCGGGCACGATCCGCAGAGAATGTGGTGGCCGAGTTCGAATACATTGCCGCTAATTTCCCAGATGTGAAAGAGGTAGTAATCGAAGATGATACATTTACAGCCAATAAGAAGCGAGTATTGGACATTTGTCGTTTGTTAGTGGAAAAGAAATTGAATAAACGGCTGAAATGGTTATGTAATGCTCGTGTAGACCTTGATTTGGAAACGATGTTGGCTATGAAAAAGGCCGGATGTCGTTTGATTATTCCGGGTATAGAGAGTGGTAGCCAACAGATATTGGATAACATCAAGAAAGGAACGAAGGTGGAATATTTCTATCAGTATGTTGCCAACGCTAAAAAGGCGGGTTTGTTAATACATGCTTGTTATATGGTCGGTAACCAAGGCGAAACCCGGGAAACCATGGAAGAGACTCTTCGGTTAGCGTTAAGGTTGAATACGGATACCGCCCAGTTTTTCCCGTTGATACCTTATCCCGGTACGGAGGCTTATCAGTGGGCGAGGGAAAATAACTATATAGAGACGGATTATGAGAAGTATTGTTTGCCGGATGGTACACATAACACCGTATTGTCTTTACCGGATCTTTCCGCAGGGGAAATGGTTGATTTCTGTAATAGGGCACGGAAGAAATATTATTTACGTGCCAGTTACATTTTACACAGGCTGAGAGTCGGTTTGCGTAATCCTTCAGACTTGAAACGTTCGCTTAAGGCATTCGCTAAGTTGAAACGTTATTTATTTAAATAATCATTTGTATTTAACGTGTTGCCTCTTGTATCCATTATAACCCCGTGTTATAATGCGGCTCCTTTTATATCCCAAGCGATTGAGTCCGTATTGGCTCAATCGTTTGGGGATTGGGAGATGATTATTGTGGATGATTGTTCTAGTGATGATTCACTCTCAATCATTCAAAAGTATGCGAGAATAGATTCCCGTATTCGATATTTACGGACGGATAAACCATCCGGTTCGCCTACGTTACCCCGTAATATGGGAATAAAGGAAGCGAAAGGACGGTATATTGCTTTCTTGGATAGCGATGATATATGGTTACCGAATAAGCTAAGCGATCAGTTAAAAGTCTTCGAGAAATCCGAGGTCGCTATTGTTTTCTCTAACTATGAGAAAGTAAGTCTAGGCGGAGAGCGATGCGGGCGTGAGGTAATAGCTCCTTGTGAGGTTGATTATCGTTTGTTGTTGAAAGGGAATTGTATAGGATGCTTGACAGCCATGTATGATTCAGCCTTGACGGGAAAGATATTTTTCAAGGAAATTGGGCATGAGGATTATGTATGTTGGCTTTCTATCTTAAAGCAAGGGTATAAAGCGCAGAACACAAATACGGTGACGGCTCTTTACCGAGTTAGTGACCATTCGGTCTCTTCGAATAAATTAAAAGCCATGCGTTGGCAGTGGAACATTTTGAGAAATGAGATGGATTTGCCGGTGTATAAGGCTGTTTATTATTTTATTCATTATGCGATTAGAGCTTTTGCTAAGGCTATGAGGTGATCTTACTCAGTGAAATATTTGTATGCCTTAGATCTAGTGCTTACTCATAGACAAACTGTCTTGTAAAATAGAGGGCGATATTCTACTTCCAGCTTATGGAAAGTAAAATATCGCCCTCTATTAGTGTAGAAAAAATTGAGTATTTCATAGAATGAAAACTATAATCGGAGACTTGTTCCGGAAAAAAGTTCTATCTTTGTTCAACAACAGGTGTGGTAAGAAAAAAGGTTATGACGACTATGCGTAAATTACCGATAGGAATACAGAGTTTCGAAAATATTCGGAATGAGAACTATTTATATGTGGATAAGACTGCCTTGATTTACCAATTGGTGACGAAAGGTAAGCCTTACTTTCTGAGTCGTCCTCGCCGTTTTGGGAAAAGTTTATTGATATCTACGTTAGAAGCCTATTTCCAAGGGAAAAAAGAACTGTTTAAAGGATTGGCTATCGATCAGCTAGAGCAGGATTGGAATGTTTATCCGGTATTGTATTTCAGTGATTTGAACCAACTCAATGATATAAGTTTAGACTATGACTATGCGACCCTTTGCGGGATTACCCATGCGGAGTTGGTCGATAATCTAACACCGGAATTAGGAATGCGAGGGGAAAGATTAGGGGTGTCTTTATGTTAAATCCCATCCGTATGTGGGCGAGTTTTAGTATATTTGTGTTGACTTTAAATGTAAATAGATTATATGGAAAAACAAAAACAACAACCCCAGCGGTTGCAATCATTGGATGCCCTTAGGGGTTTTGACATGCTCTTTATTATGGGCGGTGCTTCTTTATTTGTCGCTTTGGCGACATTGTTTCCGAATCCTTTTTTTCAGGCGATAGCCGGGCAGATGGAACATGTGGAATGGAACGGATTGGCGCATCACGACACGATCTTCCCATTGTTCCTCTTTATTGCGGGTATCTCGTTTCCGTTCTCACTAGAGAAGCAACGAGGAAAAGGTATGACGGAAGGGGCGATTTATAAGAAGATCGTCCGTCGGGGGATTACCTTGGTTTTCTTGGGATTGGTATATAACGGGCTATTGTCGTTCGAATTTGACCACCTGCGTTGTGCGAGCGTGCTGGCGCGTATCGGGTTGGGATGGATGTTCGCAGCCTTGTTGTTTGTCCGTTTCGGTTGGAAAGTGCGTGCGGGGATAACGGTTCTTATTTTGGTTGGCTATTGGCTGGCGATGGCTTTTGTGCCTGTGCCGGACGCCGGTGGAGCGGGGCCATTCACGCTCGAGGGAAACTTGGTAGGGTATATTGACCGCCTGTTTCTTCCCGGACGTTTGCACGAGACTGTTTTTGATCCGGAGGGTTTATTCTCCACCGTCCCTGCGATTGCCACGGCAATGTTGGGTATGTTCACTGGTGAATGGATTAAGTTACGGAAAGAGGGGCTGACCGACCGAAATAAAGTGCTTTGTTTAGTAGGAGCGGGAGCTGTATTGTTGATCGTCGGCTTGTTATGGAGCTTGGTCTTCCCTATCAATAAGAAGCTATGGACAAGCTCTTTTGTCTGTGTGGTAGGTGCTTATTCCGTTTGGATGTTTGCTTTGTTCTTCTATATCATAGATGTATTGGGGTGGCGTAAATGGACCTTGTTTTTTACCGTGATCGGCATGAACTCTATTACGATCTATTTGGCACAGCGTTTCATCCGTTTCTCCTATACTTCCGAGGCTATATTCGGAGGGTTGGCGAAATTGATGCCCGAGACCGCCCAGCCTTTGGTTAGCGCTATCGCATATATCGCTGTTTGTTGGGGATTCTTGTATTTCTTATATCGCCAACGTATTTTCTTGAAAGTATAATAGACGGATGGAGAAGAAGAAATTAAATCGGTTGGAGTCATTGGACGTACTCCGTGGCTTCGACCTTTTTTGCTTAGTGGTGTTGGAGATGGTGTTGCATCCGCTGGCCCATGCGATTGATATGCCTTGGTTTAATTCTTTTATGTGGGGATTCTCGCATGTGGAATGGGAGGGATTCTATACGTGGGATCTCGTGATGCCCTTATTCTTATTCATGGCGGGAGTTTCTATGCCTTTCTCTTTGTCTCGTTATAAGGATATGCCCGATAAGATGGCGGTATATCGGCGGATCGGGAAACGGGTGCTACTGCTTTGGGTCTTCGGTATGATGTGCCAAGGTAATTTATTGGCTTTGGACCCGGACCGGGTTTATTTGTATTCAAATACTTTGCAGTCGATCGCTATGGGGTATTTGATTGCTTCCTTGTTATTCTTGCATGTAAGGATACGGGTACAGATCGGTATAGCGGCATCTCTTTTATTAATCTTTTGGGGAACGATGGAGTTTATTACAGTCGGTAACTATGGGGGAGGTTCGTACACACCGGATAGTAATTTGGCCGAATGGATCGATCGCACCGTACTGGGACGTTTCCGGGATGGGGCGACGGTGGAGAACGGGGAGGTGATATTCGCTACTTGGTATCGTTATACATGGATACTGAGCAGCTTGAATTTCGGGGTAACCGTGTTGACCGGGTTGTTCGCCGGATATATCCTAAAGAACAAATTATATTCCGAGCGGCTCAAATTACGGATGTTATTCGGTATTGGTCTGGGTATGGTTATCGCCGGATGGCTTTGGGGTATCGAGCTTCCCGTTATTAAGAAACTGTGGACCAGTTCGATGGTATTGGTGAGCAGTGGGTACTGTTTCTTGCTTATGGGGTTGTTCTATTATTGGATCGACTATAAAGGGCATCGAAAGTATACGACTTGGCTGAAAGTGTACGGCATGAATTCAATACTGGCTTATATGCTTACTAACGTGGTAAGTTTTAGGTGTATCGGCGAATCCTTGTTTTTCGGAACCCAGCAATATTTAGGAAATTATTATCCGGTGCTCATTGCCATGTGCAATGTATCGGTAATTTATGTACTTTTGTATGCGTTTTATAAACATAATATTTTCCTTAAAGTATAGAAACAAGAAAACTTAGATCGAAGAAAGATGGAATCAATCAAACAAATATACCGGATGGGTCATGGCCCTTCAAGTAGTCATACTATGGGGCCGATGCGTGCGGCACAAATGTTCTTGGAACGTAACCGGGGCGCTGTTCGTTTTAACGTAACCTTATATGGTAGTCTGGCGGCTACGGGAAAAGGCCATATGACGGACGCGGCTATTCTTGAGGTATTACAGCCGGTCGCGAAGACAAATATTACTTGGGAACCCAAGACTTTCTTGCCGTTCCACCCGAACGGGATGTTGTTCGAGTCGTATAATGAGAGTGGCGAGGAGCTGGATACGTGGACCGTATATAGTATCGGCGGGGGAACCTTGGCGAACGAGTCTTTCAATGAGTTGAGGACGGAGCAAGTATACGATATGCATACGATCAAGGAGATACAGGCTTGGTGTGAGAAGACTGGCCATTCCTATTGGGAATATGTCGAGCAGCACGAAGGCCCTTCTATCTGGGATTATCTGGCTGAGGTATGGGAAGTGATGCAGGATGCGGTTCGTCGTGGTCTGGAAGCGGAAGGCATCTTGCCGGGAGGTTTGGGCATTCGTCGTAAGGCTTCCGATTATATGATCCGTGCGAAAGGTTATGGCAGCAGTATCAAGAGCCGGGGAATGGTGTATGCCTATGCCTTGGCGGTGTCTGAGGAGAATGCGTGCGGTGGGAAGATCGTGACCGCTCCGACTTGTGGTTCTTGCGGTGTAATGCCTGCGGTCCTTTATCACTTGAAGGAGACGCGTGAGTTCCGTGATTCCCGTATATTGCGTGCGTTGGCTACGGCAGGCTTGTTTGGAAATGTGGTGCGTACGAATGCCTCCGTATCGGGGGCAGAGGTAGGTTGCCAAGGTGAGGTTGGCGTGGCTTGCGCTATGGCTGCCGCTGCCGCCAGTCAGTTGTTTGGTGGTACGCCCGCGCAGATCGAGTATGCCGCCGAGATGGGATTGGAGCATCACTTGGGATTGACTTGCGATCCTGTTTGTGGCTTGGTACAAATCCCTTGTATCGAGCGAAACGCTTTTGCTGCTGCCCGTGCACTTGACGCGAATACGTTCTCGAACTTCTCCGACGGAAAACACCGGGTAAGTTTTGATCAGGTGGTTGAGGTGATGCGCCAGACAGGTAATGATTTGCCCAGTCTTTATAAGGAGACCTCGGAAGGTGGTTTGGCGAAGAACATGGAGAACTCGAATAATTAAAAGATACTATTTGATTTACTAATAAATAATCTACTATTGATGATAAACGGAAAGAAAAGCCTGTTTTACACTGTATTGATGGCCGGTGCCTTGATGTCCTGTGGTGGCCCTAAACAGGCTCCAAATGAAGAGGTAGCGAAGAGTGGTAATCCTGTGTTCGAGGGTTGGTACGCCGATCCGGAGGGAATTATTTACGGGGATACCTATTGGATTTACCCGACTACGAGTGATTTATATGAGAAGCAAACCTTCTTCGATTGCTTCTCTTCCAAGGATTTGGTGAATTGGACCAAGCATACCGCCATTCTTGATACGGCAGAGGTGAAATGGGCGAAGATCGCTATGTGGGCTCCTTCAGTAATCAACAAGGACGGTAAGTATTATCTTTTCTTTGGGGCGAATGACGTGCACGAGGGAGAGATCGGAGGTATCGGTGTTGCCGTGAGCGATCGTCCGGAAGGGCCTTATAAGGATTTGCTGGGTAAGCCGCTGATCAACGAGATCGTGAATGGGGCGCAGCCGATCGACCAGTTTGTTTTCCACGACGCTGACAATGATGAGTATTATATGTATTACGGTGGTTGGAAGCACTGCAACATGGTACGCTTGAACAAAGACTTTACCGGACTTATACCGTTTGAGGACGGAACGATTTATAAAGAGGTAACTCCCAAGGATTACGTGGAAGGCCCGTTTATGTTTAAGAAGAATGGTAAATATTACTTCATGTGGAGTGAGGGGGGCTGGACCGGACCGGATTACAAGGTCGCTTACGCCATCTCCGATTCTCCTTTTGGCCCGTTCAATCGTATTGGGGAGGTCTTGCGGCAAAATTTCGATATGGCAAACGGAGCGGGTCACCACTCGATCATGCATGTGCCGAATTCGGAAGATTACTACATCGTGTACCATCGCCGGCCGGCCGGGGTCAAGACACGTGACCACCGGGAGACTTGTATCGAGAAGATGACGTTCAACGAGGAGGGATTGATCAATCCCGTGGAGATTACGACCGAAGGAGTTGAGGCTCGCACGATCCAATAATTACTTCCGATAGAAATGAAAGGCGGGTTCGAAGGGAATCCGCCTTCCTCTCGAAAGGAATCGTATTTCCTCTCGAATGAAAAAAAGAAGGATTACATAGCAAGAAAACTTAGGTTTTACTTGCTATGTAATTTTTTTATACTATTTTTGACGCATGTGTCAAACAATAATGACAAACAATGGTGACAAAACAAAAAATAACATTTTATTATGGAAGCGAAAGACATGAATGAGATGGAGCCTCGCATCATAGAAGCGGCGAAGCGAGTGTTTGTCCGAAAGGGGTACGAGGCGGCTACCATGAGTGACGTGGCGGCAGAAGTGGGTATTGGCAGGACGGCCTTACATTATTATTATAGGACGAAAGAGATTCTGTTCGACGCTATTTTCGGGCAATTGCTTTCTTCATTGTTGCCGAACATCGATCGGGTTTTGGATGAGAAGAGTACGATGCTGGAGAAAATGCCGGTGATCGTTGATCTGTATATGGGAATTGTTCGTGCGAACCCGATGTTTCCGAGTTTTGTGGTGGGCGAGTTAAACAGAGATCCGGAACGTTTATTCCAGACCGTGCTGAGAGACCCGAAAAAAATACAGCCCATCTTGCGTCTTCGTCGTCAGATAGAGGAGGAGATGGACAAGGGGCTTCTACGGAAGATGCCGGTCATAGATTTAGTTTCGACCTTGGTGAGCCTAGTGGTCTTCCCGTTGTTGATCCGCAAGCCACTAGCGGCGGCTTTTTTGGATAACGATATGGGGCGGTTTGAGGAATATATGGATAGGCGCAGGGATTTGATCGTCGAGGTAATAACCCAGCTGATGGTCCCGGATGCCAGATGATGGATTTGTTCAATTTAATAAACATATCATAGAGTATATGAGAGGTGTATATGTATTATTGTTAATTAGCCTGTTTGGGTATGCCGGGAGGGTTGGCGGACAGGAATCGGTCACGATCACGCAATGTTACGAATGGGCGAGGGCGAATTATCCACAGATTCATCAAATGGGTTTGATCGATCAGACGGAGCGTTATAGCTTGAGCAATGTGGGCAAGGCTTGGCTTCCCCAGCTCTCGGTAAGCGGTAAGGCAAGCTATCAGAGCGACGTGACGAAGTTGCCTTTGGATGGCGATAAGATCTCCTCGCTTCTTCCCGGCTTTGAGATCCCGAGCTTGAGCAAGGACCAGTATCAAGTCGTGGCGCAGGTGGACCAGACGATTTGGGACGGCGGTAGCACCCGTTCGGCCCGTGCCTTGACTCGTGCTGAGGCGATCGCCAACCGGGAGCAATTGGAAAGTGAGTTGTATGCGCTGAACGACCGGGTGAATCAAATCTACTTCGGTTGCCTGCTGCAAGACGAGTTGATACGTCAGAACGCTTTGCTTCAAAAAGAGTTGCAGGTCAATATCGAGCGTATCAAGGCGATGATGGACAATGGCGTGGCGAATCAATCGGATCTGGAAAGTATGGAAGTGGAACTGCTGAATGCCCGCCAAAATGAGATTGAGCTAAAAGCGTCTCGTACGGCATATCGGCAGATGTTGGCGACCTTTATCAATAAACCGCTGACGGATCAAGTCGTCTTGAGGACTCCGGAGTCACCCGAGCGTTCATTGTCCACGCAAATCAACCGTCCGGAATTACGGGCCTTGGATGCTAAGAGCGAATGGATCGAGACGCAAAACAAGCAGGTAACGGCGGGCTTGATGCCTCGTATCGGAGCTTTCGTACAAGGTGGTTACGGACGGCCGGGCTTGAACATGCTGGAGGATAGTTTCGAGCCTTATTATGTGGCCGGTGTCCGTCTTTCTTGGAATCTGGGGAAGTTGTACACGCTGAAGAACGACCGGAGGAAGATCGAGGTAAGCCGTCGCCAGATTGATGTGCAACGGGAGACCTTCTTATTCAATACCCGCCTGCAACTTTTGCGGCAAAACACGGAGATAAAGAAAATGACGGACCTGATGCGTGCCGATGACGATATCATCCGTCTGAGAACAAGCATCAAGCAGGCAGCGGAGGTGAAGCTGGAGAATGGCGTGATTTCCGTCACGGACCTGATCCGGGAGATCAACGCCGAGGACATGGCCCGGCAAACCGCCGCGGCGCACCGTGTACAGCGCTTGATGACCATTTATAATTATATGTATACAACGAATTAAATAGAGTATGACAAATACAATTGATTTATGAGACATTTGATTTTTATCAGCTTATGCAGCCTTCTATGGACGGCTTGCGGTAATACAGACAATGATTTTGACGCTTCCGGTACCTTTGAGGCAACCGAGATCTTGGTATCTTCGGAAGCCAACGGAAAGATCATGGAACTGAATATCGAGGAGGGCGATCGCTTGGATGCCGGCGCCATCGTGGGTTACGTGGATAGTACCCAGCTTTTTCTGCGGAAGATGCAACTCTCTGCCAGCCTTCGCTCAGTAGATATTCGCAAGCCGGATATCCGCAAGCAGATCGCCGTTCTGGAACAACAAATCGCCACGGCCAAGACCGAGCAGCAGCGACAAGAGAACTTGGTGCGCGCCAAAGCGGGTAACCAAAAGCAACTGGACGATATCGTGAATAACATCAAATATCTCCAGAAACAACTGGATGCCCAATACTCCTCTTTAAGCAAGACGACGGGAGGTGCCGACGCCGAGGCGGAAGGCCTGCAATACCAGATCATGCAATTGGATGATCAACTGATGAAAAGCCGTATCCTCAATCCCCAGACCGGTACGGTATTGGTGAAATACGCCGAGCCGGGAGAGGTGACGGCGGCAGGCAAACCGCTTTACAAGATCGCCGATACGGACTTGCTTTATCTCCGCGCCTATGTGACGGCGGATCAGTTATCCCACCTGAAACTAGGGCAATCTCTCAAGGTCTTCGCCGACTATGGGAATGATCGCCGGGAATACCCCGGTACGATCACGTGGATCTCCGATAAATCCGAGTTTACCCCGAAAGGTATCCAGACGAAGGACGAACGGGCTAATTTGGTATATGCCATCAAGATCGCCGTCCGCAACGATGGTTATCTGAAGATCGGGCAATATGGGGAGATTAAATATGAATAATGAGATTCATATAAATCATATCACCAAGCGTTATGGCGATGTCGAGGCCCTGCGGGATCTGTCGCTGGAGATCGGCTCTGGTGAGTTGTTCGGGTTAATCGGTCCGGATGGGGCGGGAAAGACCACCCTGTTCCGTATCCTGACCACGTTGTTGCTGGCCGATAGCGGTACCGCCTCTGTCTGCGGCTTGGACGTGGTGAAAGACTTGAAGGAGATCCGTCGGCGGGTAGGATATATGCCCGGCCGCTTCTCGCTCTACCAAGACCTGACAGTAGAGGAGAACTTGAACTTCTTCGCTACGGTCTTCAATACGACGATCGAGGAGAACTACGATCTGGTACGGGATATCTATAGTCAGATAGAGCCGTTCAAGCATCGGCGGGCGGGGAAGCTGTCCGGTGGTATGAAGCAGAAGCTGGCTTTGAGTTGCGCCTTGATCCATCGTCCGGATGTCTTGTTCTTGGATGAGCCTACGACGGGGGTCGATCCTGTCTCCCGCTCTGAGTTCTGGGATATGCTGGATCGTCTGAAACGGCAAGGCATTACGATACTTGTCTCTACGCCTTATATGGATGAGGCCTCCCGTTGCGACCGTATCGCTTTGGTGCGTTCTGGGGAATGCCTATCTATCGATACGCCGGTAGGCATCCGTACCTCATTCGATAGGCGGCTATATGCGGTGCGATGTGCGTCGATGTATAAGTTGTTGGGAGACTTGCGTGAGTTCCCGGATACAAACTCATGTTTCGCTTTTGGAGATGCTCATCATCTTACGTTGAGGAGGGATGGGGAGGATGTCATGAGGCGATTACAGGAATATCTGAAAGGCAAAGGTTACGCAGATGTAAGCATCGAACGCCTTGAGCCAAGCGTTGAGGATTGTTTCATGGCCTTGTAGGAGAGGGGATGTGTCGCATTTCCCCAAGATTCGACCTTGCGTCGGGTGCGAAGTCGAATCTTGGAAAAATACGGGGCTTGCGTCAGGCGCGAGGTCGAATCGCGGAAAAATGCGAGGGCTCGCGTCGGGTGCGAGGTCGAATCTCGGGAAAATGCGGGGCTCGCGTCGGGTGCGAGGTCGAATCTCGGGGAAATGCGGGGCCTCGTGTTGGGCGCGAGGTCGAATCTTGGAGAAATACGGCATTGTAATTATGAAATAAGGATAAATAATGAAAGCGATAGAAGTAAAACAACTGACCAAACGTTTCGGCACCTTCACCGCCGTCGATCATATCAGTTTCGAGGTGGAGCCGGGCGAGATATTCGGCTTCCTCGGGGCAAACGGGGCAGGGAAGACCACCGCCATGCGTATGCTCTGCGGTCTATCCGTCCCGACATCCGGCGAGGCCCGGGTAGCCGGTTTCGATGTCTACCGGGAGAGCGAGTCCATCAAACGGAATATCGGATACATGAGCCAGAAATTCTCCCTATACGGCGATCTAAAGGTATGGGAGAATATCCGTCTCTTCGGCGGTATCTACGGCTTGTCTAAACGGCAGCTGTCCCAGAAAACGGATGAGTTGCTGGATATCCTCGGGCTGGAAAAGGAGCGGAATACCTTGGTCGATTCCCTGCCCTTGGGGTGGAAACAGAAGCTATCCTTCTCCGTGGCGATCATCCATGATCCCAAGATCGTTTTCTTGGATGAGCCTACCGGAGGCGTCGATCCCGTCACCCGCCGCCAGTTCTGGGAGTTGATCTATGAAGCGGCTGCCCGGGGGATCACGATCTTCGTCACCACCCATTATATGGATGAGGCGGAGTATTGTAACCGTGTCTCCATCATGGTAGACGGAAAGATCGAAGCGTTAGACAGTCCCTCCGCCTTGAAGCGGGATTTTAAGACAACGAATATGAACCAAGTCTTCCACGCCTTGGCTCGAAAAGCAACGAGAGGAGAATAAACGATGAAACAATTCATATCCTTTGTTAGAAAGGAGTTCTATCACATTTTCAGGGACGCACGCACGACAATGATCCTCTTGCTCATGCCCGTCATCCTGATCATCTTGTTCGGATATGCCATCACGACCGAGATCAAGCGTGTGCCGATCGCTATTTTCGACCAAAGCCGGGATGAGCTGACACTGAAGATGGCAGACCGCTTGAATGCCAGCGAGTATTTCGAGCTGTATACGACCGTCGATAGCTATGAGGATGCCGGGGCCTTGTTTCGGCAAGGAAAGGTACACGTCATAGTTGTCTTTCCCCCTCAATACGCTTCCACGGCCGATGCCCAAGTACAAGTCTTGGCGGACGCTACCGATCCGAACGAGGCCACGCAGCTAATCGCCTATTGCTCGGCGATCATTGCGGAACAGTTGAAAGGAGAGTCTGCGGTTGAGAGTAAAGCCGTGACCCCGGTTACCACTTTGCTCTACAACCCTCAAATGAAAGGCGCCTACAACTTCGTGCCCGGCGTAATGGGTTTGATCTTGATCCTTATATGCGCCATGATGACCTCGATCGGCATCGTGAAAGAGAAGGAGATGGGAACGATGGAAGTCCTGCTGGTCTCCCCGTTGAAACCCATCTACATCATTCTGGCCAAGGCGATCCCATACCTATTGCTGAGTATGGTGAATATCGCTACGATCTTGCTGCTATCCTATTTCCTGCTGGACGTTCCGATAAAAGGCAGCCTGCTGTTGCTGGTTTCCGTGTCCATCCTGTACGCAATCGTATCCCTCTGTCTGGGCCTGCTGATCTCCACGGTAGCCGATACCCAGCAGGCGGCTATGTTGATCAGCGGTATCGCCTTGATGCTTCCGATCATGTTGTTGAGCGGCATGATGTTCCCGATAGAGAATATGCCGGATATCCTGCGATGGTTCTCCCATATCGTTCCGGCCAAATGGTATATCATCGCCGTGAAGGACGTGATGATCAAGGGGCTTCCCGCCGTGTCGATCTTGAAGGAGATCGGGATACTGTCGTTCATGGCGGTCGTGCTGGTATTCTTGAGTGTGAAACGTTTTAAAATACGATTATAAGCTATGTTACGATATTTGTTAGAGAAAGAGTTCAAGCAGATCCGTCGGGACCGGTTCATGCCGAAGATTATCTTCATCATCCCGATCATGCAGTTGATCATCTTGCCTTTCGCCGCTAATTTCGAGATGCGAAATATTAACCTTAGCATCGTGGACAATGATCATTCCGTCACCTCCATGCAATTGGTAGATAAGGTACTATCCTCCGGATATTTCCGCCTGACAGACCGGTCGGATCGTTACGACGAGGCGCTGACCTCGGTGGAGAGCAATGAGTCCGATATCATTCTGGAAATTCCCTCTGATTTCGAGCGGGACTTGGGTAAGGAGGGCAGGGCGGACGTGATGATCGCCGCTAACGCCGTGAACGGGACCAAGGGCGGCTTGGGTAGCTCCTACCTCTCCTCGATTATACAGGATTTCAATAGGGAGAAAGGTTTCGCCTCTATGGGATCGGGAAGGGGAGTGGCTTCGATTCACCTGTTCAATCCCCACCTGAGTTACAAGATCTATATGGTTCCCGGCATCATGGTATTCTTGCTGACGATTATTGGGGGATCGATCTCCGCCTTGAATATCGTGAGCGAGAAGGAGAAAGGGACGATCGAGCAGATAAACGTCTCGCCCGTGCCCAAGTCCCTGTTCCTGCTGTCGAAGCTGATCCCTTTCTGGGTGATAGGCTTTGTCCTGCTGACGGTGGCGATCCTTATCGCTTGGCTGATCTACGGCTTGGTGCCGGAGGGGAGTTTCGGGGTGATCTATTTGTTCGCCGCCGTATATTTGATCGCTTTTACGGGATTTGGCTTGGCGATCTCCTCCTTCTCGTCCACGCAGCAACAAGCGATGCTTACGGCGTTTTTCTTCTTGATCATTTTCGCCTTGCTAAGCGGATTGTTCACGCCGATCAGCAGTATGCCGGAATGGGCGCAGAAGATCACGCTGGCGAACCCGGTGCGTTATTTCGTGGATGTGATGCGTATGGTCTATTTAAAGGGGAGCGGCTTTGCCGATTTACGGGGACATTTTGTGATTGTCTGTCTATTTGCTGTTTTTTTTAATCTGTTAGCGGTAATTAGTTATCGTAAAAAGGGGTAGTTCGGAAATAAATGTTTTCTTTGTATCCCGTTTACGGATTATAAACTAATACAGCGAAAAAACATGTCATTTATCATTGTCGTACTTTGTTTGGCCTTATTGATTGTCTTGATATCCTACTTTAAGGTGGATGCTTTCATCGCGTTTCTGATCTCCTCTATCTTGGCGGGCATCGCTTTGGGTATTCCGTTGGAGAAGCTGCCGGACTCGGTGAATAACGGTATCGGGAGTATCTTGGGTGGGTTGACGTTGATTATCGTATTAGGCGCTATGCTAGGCAAGTTGGTGGCCGAGAGCGGAGCGGCACAGAAGATCGCTTCCGTGATGGTGTCGCTTTTTGGTACTAAGCATATACAATGGGGGCTGATGGTGACAGGCTTTGTCGTGGGTATTCCGTTATTTTATGGGATCGGATTTGTGTTGTTGGTGCCATTGATCTTCTCGATCGTGTATAAATACAAGCTTCCGGCGGTCTATATCGGGTTGCCGATGTTGGCGGCGTTGTCCGTGACGCATGGATTCCTGCCCCCGCATCCGTCTCCGGTAGCCTTGGTGGTACAGTTCAACGCAAATATCGGCCTTACGCTGATCTATGGCTTGTTCTTGGCGATTCCAGCTATCATTATCGCCGGGCCGGTGTTCGGCAGTCGGTTGAAACATATAAAATCCGGTCCGGTCACGTTGTTCGAGCAGAAAGAGGATAGCGGGAGATATAGCATGCCGGGCAAGGCGAATAGTTTTATCAGCGCTACGTTGCCTGTCTTTTTACTGATTATCGTGACGGTTATTCCTTATTGCTTTAAGGATATGGGCGAGATGGCGAGCGGGATAGTCTCTTTTATTGGTGCTCCTTCCATTGTAATGCTGATCGCCTTGTTGTTCGCTACATATACGCTGGGCATCCGGCAGGGACGTAGTATCAAGTCGGTTATGGCAGTCTATGGGGAGGCCGTGAAAGATATCTCTATGATCCTTTTGATCATCGCGGGTTCCGGTATCTTCAAGCAGATCATGGAGGATAGCGGGGTAAGCAATGAGCTGGCGACAAGCCTAGAGCAATTGCCCATTCATCCGTTGATCTTGGGTTGGTTGATCTCTGCCGTGATCCGTTTGTGCGTGGGATCGGCTACGGTGGCGGCGTTGACGGCGGCGGGCGTGGTGATGCCTTTAGTTACGCAAACGGGTGCGAACCCGAACTTGATGGTTTTATCTTTAGGAGCGGGTAGCTTGATGTTCTCGCATGTCAACGATTCCGGTTTCTGGATGTTCAAGGAATATTTTAACCTAAGCATAAAGGATACGATCTGCTCATGGTCTATCATGGAGACGATCGTGTCGGTCGTAGGATTGATCGGGGTAATGATCTTAAATATGATTGTATAATAAAAGAATGATTGAGCAATGAGAAAGAGATGGCTGCTTAGTATCGTTATTATGCTTTTCCCTTTCGTCGCCTCGTTTGCGGCGGACCCGGAGGAAGGTACTTATCCAACGGTCGGGAGGCTTTTTCATATAGCACGAAGCGTGAATAAGAACTTGGTTTGTTACGATGTGAATCTGAGGGATGGTAAGCTGGATACACATGATCCCTTGAACGTTTATTGGGTCAATCGGGAAAAGCATCCGGGGGAAACCAATGGCTTGAGCTATATCCAACGGAAAATGGCTTATGGGTATAAACTGATCTCGGCGAGTGATAATGCTTGTGTATGCTCATTGACCGCTTATCCCTCCCGCCAGTTGACGATTACCAAACGTGATTCCCGCTATGTATGCTACATAACGATCAACAACCAACAGGCGATTCTCCAATCCCTCTACGTTAAAGCCAGCTCCAAGAATCCTTTAAGCGTCGAGTATGTAGAGCTACAAGGAATCTCTGTCGCCACGAATCAACCGGTAACGGAAAGAGTCAGGAAATAGATCAATATATTTTTTTACTAACATATAAATGAAAGAAATTATGAGCATGATTAACGCAGATGAGAATTTTGAGAAATTAGGGTTGACCTTACCTCCCGCACCGGCTCCGGCCGGAGTTTACAAGCCTTGTGTGATAGATGGCAAATACCTGTATCTTTCCGGTCACGGGCCTGTGCGGAATGATAAGTCCTTGATCATCGGACGTATCGGCAAGGACTTGACGATGGATGAAGGCAAACTCGCCGCCCAGCAAGTAGGACTTACCATGTTGGCGACCATCCAGGCGAACCTTGGTAGCTTCAACAAGATAAAGAGAGTGATCAAGGTATTGGGTATGGTAAATTGTACGCCCGATTTCGGAAAGCATCCTTATGTGATCAATGGCTGTAGCGAGTTGTTCGCCGCCGTATGGGGGCCGGATAACGGTGTAGGTACCCGTAGCGCCGTAGGATTCGGTTCTCTTCCCGATAATATTCCTGTAGAGATAGAGGCTTTGTTCGAATTATACGAATAAGCCATGGACGATTGGTACGTCATAAGTAATGTAGACCGGATAGACTCGCCAGCCTTGGCGTTCTATCCGGATCGTATTTCCGGCAATATCGAGTTGGCCAAGAGGATCATAGGCGATACGAACCGGCTTCGTCCGCACGTGAAGACGAATAAGGCGGCTGAGGTATCCCGCATGCTGCTGGATGCCGGAATCCGGAAGTTCAAGTGCGCTACGATTGCCGAGGCCGAGATGCTGGGGCATATGAATGCCCCAGATGTATTATTAGCCTATCAGCCGGTAGGTCCGAAGATTTCCCGCTTATTAGATTTGATAAAGGCATATCCCGCCACCCATTACTCCTGCTTGGTAGATCAAGCGGAGAATGCCCGTGCGATCTCGGCTCTTTGCGAGGCCGGGAATATCACCTTGGATGTCTTTATCGATCTGAACGTGGGAATGAATCGTACCGGAGTCCTCCCGGAGAGAGCGGAGGCGCTGGTGGATGCCATTCTGCCGCTGAAGTCTCTGCAGATTATCGGGTTGCATGGCTACGACGGACATATACATGACGCGGAGCTATCGGTACGTTGCCAAGGCGCGGATGCAGCGTACGCCTTGACCGAACGTGTGTTCCGGGAGATATCCCGCAAGTTTGCCTATCCATTGGTAAAGGTGATGGGAGGTACTCCTACATTCCCGATGTACGCGAAGCGGAAGGATTGCGAATGCAGTCCCGGCACGTTTGTGTTCTGGGATTGGGGGTATGGAAACGCTTATCCGGATATGCCGTTCAAGGTAGCTGCCTTATTGATAACTCGGGTCATTTCCGTGCTGGATGAGCATCATGTTTGCGTAGATCTTGGTTACAAGGCGGTAGCCTCGGAAAGTCCTTTGCCCCGTGTGTTTTTCTTGAACCATCCGGAGGCGAAACCTATCTCCCAGAGCGAGGAGCATCTGGTCTTGGAAGTCCCGGACAGTCGGCTCTATCCATTAGGTTCCGTATTCTATGGCATTCCCGTTCATATTTGTCCTACGGTCGCTTTATACGACAAGGCTTATGTGATCCGGGATCGTGAGGCGATCGGCGAATGGCCTATCATTGCCCGTTCACGTCGCATCACCTATTAACGGTAATCAAATTTTCAATTATCAATTATCAACTCTCAATTAATAAAATGAATAAGCCATTTATTATCGACGCTCATCTCGACCTTAGCATGAACGCTTTGGAGTGGAACCGGGATTTGCGTCAACCCCTAAAGGAAATAAACCGGAGAGAAATCGGTATGACCGATAAGCCCGACCGTGGAAACGCCACTATATCGTTTGAGGAACTGCGTAAAGGAAACGTCGGGTTGGTAGTCGCCACCCAGATCGGTCGCTATGTAGGGCCGGATAATCCACTTCCCGGTTGGCATTCCCCGGAACAAGCTTGGGCGCAGACCCAAGGCCAACTTGCTTGGTATAAGGCGATGGAAGAGGAGGGCCAGATGGTCATGATCCGGGATAAGAAGGCCTTGGATACGCATCTGGCTCTTTGGAAAGACGGTGAACCCGCCGACAAGAAGCCGATCGGTTATGTATTAAGTATCGAGGGAGCCGACTCGTTCATCACGGTGAATCATGTGGAAAGGGCGTATGCTTATGGCTTGAGGGCGGTTGGCCCGGCACATTACGGCCCCGGAAGATATGCCAACGGTACGGATTCTACCGGTCATCTGAATGCCATGGGGAAAGAGTTGTTGCGTACCATGGATCGCTTGGGTATGATTCTTGACGTGACCCATTTATGTGATGAGGCTTTCTGGGATGCATTGGATTTGTATAAGGGACCGATTTGGGCGAGCCATAACAACTGTCGGGCCTTCGTAGATCACAACCGCCAGTTTAGCGACGAGATGATCAAGGCGTTGATAGAGCGTGGCGCCGTGATCGGTATCGCCCTAGACGCTTGGATGATGGTACCGAACTGGGTGCGAGGCGAGTCTACTCCAAGAGGCATGAACTGTGGTATGGAGATTATGGCGAACAATATCGATCATGTCTGCCAATTGGCCGGAAACGCGAACCATGTGGCTATCGGCAGTGATCTGGATGGTGCTTTCGGTACGGAGCAATGCCCGTATGACCTAGTAACGATCGCCGATCTCCAAAAGATATTCCCGATCCTTCAATACCGTGGCTTTACGGACGATGCTATCAACCGTATCGCCTCTGGTAACTGGATTGAGTTCTTACGGAAGCATTTGCCGGAATAAGCTACCGCAACCCGGGTTGCAGTGATACCGCGATGTGGATGCAGTGTTACTGCAACCCGGATTGTAGCGTCACTGCATCCGCATCGCGGTAAAAAGACAAACAAAGTGAGTCTATTTTATATCTGCAATACCAAGACGAACCGGCATCCCTTCTTATATTCCTTATCGATAGATAGGGTTCCGTTTAATTTACTAGCCATCAGTGCGCAGATGGGTAATCCCAAACCATCGCCTTGTGCTAGATCCTTCGCCTCATTGAATGGCTTGAATAAGTTCTCTTTTAGATCATCTGGTATGCCTGTACCATTATCGGTAATGATAAATTGGCAAACATGAGCGCCTTTCCGTTTAAATTCCAGACGAATGTTACCGCTGGAAGTATATAATGCGGCATTCTTTAACAAATGCAATAAGACTTGTTCCAGATGCTCGGCGTTCGTCTTAATCTCCAATTGGGGCACGTCTGTTACGAGGTTGACCTCCGGCTGAATATCCCCTTTAACCTTCTCCACGATTTTCTTACTGAAGTTTCCTACATTAAAAGAACTAACCTCATACGGTTCCATCAACGTATTCTCCAAGGAGGAAAGCTCTTGGATATGAACCGTAAACTGTTTCAAAGCCTCTACCCGTGTCCATACATCCTCGGCCTGCTTCGGAGCTACCGCCTGTAATTCCTTGGCGGATGCGCTAAGCTTGTTCAAGGTAGGCTCCATCTGAACCGATATGTTTTGGATGAATTGGGCTTGTTGTTCGCTATGCTCGTTTGTCGTCTGGATGATTTTCTTTAATTTCTTGTTCAGCACGATGAAGCGCAGCAAAAGGAATCCTAAGAAAAGTAAGGCGGCTATAAGGATTACCACGAATGTAATAAGTCCAACAATCATATATTGCTTAACAGACAATTTATCGTCTTTCTCCTGTATTGTCTGTAGGCTCTGATCGTATTTTTGTTGTAATGCCCCTAGCTTATCCTCTGCCGTAAGAGCCTTTACGGAATCCGTCCATACGATGTATTTGTCGTAGGTACGTTCCATCAGTGGGGCGTTGTTTGCCTTACGAGCGATAGAGATCAGGTTCCGGTAGCAATCGTTCACCTTGTCGTATTCTTTTTTCTCCTTATACTGGTTGATCAGTTTCTGGAAAGCAGCGTCCCCCTGCTCGTTTTGCCCGAACGTATAATAATAACCCGCTTGGGTATATAATAAATTGTTCGATAACTTCTCATCACCCGCTTGGCTGGCCAGATTATCTAATGTATTGAGTTGAACTTGCGCTTGGGCGGCGTTCTTTAGCTTAATATACATTTCCAACCGCTCTTTCGTTACTTGGAAGCGTTGCTCATAGAGCGATTTTTGCAACTTCAGTTCCTCGGTTAAGATGAATTGGTTCATCTGGCGGCAAAGATCGAATGCCTCTTGGTAATAATTCTCGCAATAATATAGATAAGCCGCCTGCGTACCGGCATCGATTGCCTGTTTGTAATCACCTTGTTGGGATAAGCTCTTGTAAGCTTGTAAAAAAAGATAACGAGCTTTGGTGTAGTCTTTTTTTTCCAGGCTGCTTTGTGCCTGTTTCATAAATTGATTCGTCGTATTTTGCGCCTGCATGACCGGACAGAAACAAAGCATAAAAGATAGTAAAAGATAAATGACCCTCATAACTTAAATTTTTTTTGAAGTAAAAATATGTATTTACTGGGATTCATACAAAATATATCAGGGGAAAAATAATAGATATTTTATTTTAAGATACGATTTGTGTGTCAATATTCATATTTATTTTGTCAATTCTGAAAGTTCTGAACAAGTGGAATGTGCTATCTTTATCACATTTATTAACTTTAAGAATTGTGTTTATGAGTATATCCGTATTAACAAAAGGCATGTCGTGTCTATTCTTTTGTTTTTGTGTTTGTTGTATGAATGCGCAAGTAAGAAACACTGATCCTGTACGTCACTTGAGGATATCCGGTTATTTGGGGCAACGGATCGACGCTTGTATCGAGTATCGAGTGAAAGCTCAAGATGTGGATCATTTGGTGGAACCTTTCCGGCATAAGGAAGAGACCTTGCGCTGGCAATCGGAATTTTGGGGAAAATGGATACAAGGGGCGATCGCCTCATACCGTTATGATAAAGATCCTGAGTTGTACAAGATTATTAAGAATGGAGCGGAGTCGTTGATGGAAACCCAATTACCGAATGGGTATATCGGTAATTATTCCGAGGAAGCGCAGTTGAACCAGTGGGATATATGGGGGCGGAAATACACGGCTTTAGGTTTGATCGCTTATTATGACTTATCCGGGGATCGAAAAGCTTTGGATGCCGCCTGCCGGGTGATCGACCATTTGATGACGCAGGTGGGACCCGGAAAAGTGAATATCGTGACGACCGGTAATTATATAGGAATGCCAAGCTCTTCGGTACTTGAGCCGGTGATGTATCTGTATAATCGTACCCGGCAAGATAAATATCTGGATTTTGCCAAGTACATCGTAAAGCAATGGGAGACTCCGGAAGGCCCTCGATTGATTAGTAAGGCGATTGCGGATATTCCTGTCGCCGGACGTTTTCCACATCCAAAGGTTTGGTTCTCTCCGGAGAATGGACAAAAAGCATATGAGATGATGTCTTGTTATGAGGGCTTGTTGGAACTTTACAAGGTCACTAAGAATCCATTATATTTATCTGTGGTGGAGAAAACGATGAATCATATTATCAATGAGGAAATCAATGTGGCTGGTTCCGGTAGTGCGTTCGAGTGCTGGTATGGGGGCAAGGCGTTACAAACTTATCCTACTTATCATACGATGGAGACTTGTGTGACGTTCACGTGGATGCAGATTTGTGACAGGATGCTCGGACTAACCGGAAATTCCTTATATGCGGACCAGATCGAGAAGGCTATGTATAACGCTTTACTAGCCTCGCTGAAAGCGGATGCCTCTCAAATAGCGAAATACAGTCCGTTGGAGGGCTGGCGGCATGAAGGAGAGGAGCAATGCGGTATGCATATCAATTGTTGCAATGCGAATGGACCTCGTGCTTTCGCGATGATTCCGCAATTCGCTTATCAGATAAACGGCAGACGTATCGATGTCAACCTATATGCGGCTTCGAGCGTGGAGGTAGAGTTGGATAAAAAGACGAGGGTGTCGATGACACAGGAGACGAACTACCCGATAGACGGGCAAGTCCGGATTGTGGTGGAACCGGAGAAGACGAGTGATTTTACGATCGCCTTGCGTATCCCGGCGTGGAGTGAGCGAACTGTGGTGTCTGTCAATGGTGAGCCTTTAACGGATCTGTTGGCTGGAGCATACCTACCGATTCATAGGACTTGGGAGAAAGGGGATGAAATTACGGTGGAGTTGGATATGCGGGCTCGCTTGGTGGAGCTGAACGAGGCTCAAGCGATCGTAAGAGGCCCTTTGGTGCTGGCTAGAGATAGCCGCTTTAAGGATGGAGATGTGGATGAGGCTTCCGTGATCGTCAGCAAGGATGGTTATGTGGAATTAACTCCGGTACAAGCCCCCGATTTCGCTTGGATGGCTTTTACCGTTCCTATGGTTTTAGGAACGGATTTGGAAGGAAACGGCAAGGCTCGCCCGATTCATCTGTGCGATTTCGCATCAGCTGGTAATACGTGGAATCAGGCAGAACGTTATAGAGTGTGGCTACCAAAAACATGGAATGTCATGCGTACGCCTTATAAACCTTATTGAGCGGTTCACTCCAGCTCAATGCGTCCGATCCCTGAATTCCGAGGGTGTAACCCCTTCTTTCTTCTTAAAGAATGTGGAGAACTGGCCGGCATTCTCGAAATGCAGGCTATAGGCGATCTCGGAGATCGTCAAAGGGGTGCTAGTCAGAAGCTCTTTCGCACGAAGGAGCTTCTGTTGTAATTGATATTGGGCGGGGGAGACGCCGGTGTATTCTTTAAACATCCGGCGAAACCATGAATAACCTAAACCAAGACGGGCAGCGATCTCTTCCGGACTTAATGGGTCCTCGATGTTCTCCTTCATTAATATACGTGCCTCGTTGATTTTATCTACGACATAGGTGTTCGTGAAGGAGTTGTTCTTTTCCTTATAATATACGGAGCCTAATATATGAAGCACGATACTGGAGATCATCTGTTGGTAACCGGATTTCTCCTCCGAGGCGAACTTCAGTATATCCTCATAAAGTCCGACGATCGTAGCGCTCAGCCCGATCCGGTGTAGCGGCTCTTCCTTGGTAAAGAATTTCTTCTCCACACGTTTATCGATATGAATGCCCCGGAAACCTACCCAATACTCATCCCATCCCGTTTCCCGGTCCGGATAATAACTATGCCATTCCCCGGGGAAAAGGAGGATCATCGTCCCTGCGTTTATCTTTTGCGATTTACAAGACTGGGAGGAAAAGTACCCGCTACCTTTCGTTATATATACCAATTGATACTCATTCAGGATGCGCCCGGTCTGAGGCTTGAAATTATACTTCTCCGGATGCCGGGAAAGTGGATAGGCGCAACCCGGCGGGATGAATTGATATCCGACCGTCGTGACGACGATTCCCCATTCCTCATCCGTAGCGCTGATCGTCAAGTAACGTAGTAAATCATTCCGCAGTTCGTTCATGTCAGATTTGAAAGGTTTAAAATCATTTTCGTAAGCAAATATAGCAATAATGCTTCTACTTTTGCTTTCGTCAAACAAATAACTTTGTTAAGCCATGAAGGAATATAATTTTCTAGCCTTTGATATAGGGGCTACCAGTGGACGGGCCGTGCTCGGGACCTTAAAGGATGCCAAATTTGAAATGAAAGAGATCCATCGGTTCCCGAATCCGATGGTGGAATTACACGGACGGTTTTATTGGGATATCTATCATCTTTATACTTCTCTTATAGAAAGCTTGACGATATGCGCCCGGCAAAGAATCCGGTTGCACTCGATCGGAATAGATACATGGGGGGTGGATTTTGGGTATGTGGCTTTGGATGGCTCTTTATTGGGCTTACCTCGTGCTTACCGAGATCCTTATACGGACGGCGCTCCCGAGGACTTTTTCAAACGGATTCCCAAGGAAGAGGTCTATAAGCGGACAGGTATTCAAGTGATGCCGTTTAATAGCTTGTTCCAGCTTTTCAGGGCGGGGCAAGACTCGTTTATACCGCAGGAAGTGGCGGAAAAGATATTATTCATACCGGACCTTTTGGCTTATATGTTGACGGAGCGTATGGTATGTGAATATACGATCGCTTCCACGTCTCAATTATTGAACCCGGAAACCCATAAATTCGATTACAAGCTCTTGGAGGCCGTAGGTGTATCTCCTACTTTGATGTGTCCGGTGGTGATGCCGGGGACGTTGATCGGGCGGTTGAGCGAGTCGATCGCCCGTAAGACAGGAATCGGGGAAATCCCGGTAATCGCCGTGGCTGGTCACGATACGGCGTCGGCGGTAGCCGCTGTTCCTGCTTCTTCTCCTAATTTCGCTTACTTGAGTAGTGGTACTTGGAGCTTGATGGGTATCGAGGTGGAGAAGCCGATCATCAACGAGGTATCTTTCAAGAATAATTTCACGAATGAGGGGGGTATCGAGGGTACGACTCGCTTTTTGAAGAATATTACAGGTATGTGGATCTTGGAACGTTGCCGGGAGCAATGGAAGCGGTCCGGATTGGATTATTCGTACGATGATATGGTTCGGATGGCGGAGTTGAGCGAATTTACTTCTTTGATCAATCCGGATGATCCTCGTTTCGCCAATCCTGAGAGTATGCTACGTGAGATCACGGCCTATTGTGAGGAAACCGGACAGGCTGTTCCCGCTTCGGACGCCGATTATGTACATTGTATATTTTATAGCTTGGCGAATCGTTATAAAGAGGTGCTGGAAATACTCAAATCGATGTCGCCACATCCGATTGAACGATTGCATGTGATAGGTGGTGGCTCTCGGAACGATCTGCTGAATCAGTTGACAGCCAACGCTATCGGTATTCCCGTATTGGCAGGCCCGTCTGAGGCGACTGCCATTGGAAATTGCTTGATACAGGCTAAGTCGGCAGGATTACTGACGGATTGTTGGGAGATGCGAAGACTGATAGCCACCGCATTCCCTCCCAAGGAATTTTATCCGGAAAGGTGATACACTTTCAAATCATATAAATTTAAAAACATCATACCATGACAAAAGACAGTTTAATTCAACAGGCATTTGAAGTAGCGGCAGAACGTTATGCGGTCGTAGGTGTAGACGTTCGTAAAGCATTAGAGGATATGAAGAAAATATCCCTATCCCTGCATTGCTGGCAGGCCGATGACGTAAGCGGTTTCGAGAACCAAGGCGGCTCCTTGACCGGTGGTATACAAGTGACCGGCAATTATCCGGGACGTGCCCGTACTATCGACGAGTTGCGCCGGGATGTATTGAAAGCGAAATCCTATATTCCCGGTAATCATCGGCTTAGTCTGCATGAGATCTACGGGGATTTCCAAGGGGAGAAAGTAGACCGTGACGAGGTAGAACCCCATCATTTCGAGAGTTGGATACAATGGGCGAAAGAGAATGATTTCAAGCTAGACTTCAACAGTACCTCTTTCTCGCACCCTAAAAGCGGAGATTTGACCTTGGCGAACCCCAGCGATGATATCCGTAACTTCTGGATCGAGCATACGAAGCGTTGTCGCTGGATCAGCGATGAGATGGGCAAAGCCCAGAACGATCCTTGCATGATGAACCTTTGGATACATGACGGGAGCAAGGAAGTACCGGCCAGCCGCTTACGTTATCGCCGTATCTTGGAGGAATCGCTGGATGAGATATTCGCTACCGAATATAAATGGATGAAAGATTGTATCGAGGCGAAACTCTTCGGTATCGGCTTGGAGAGTTATACGGTAGGTTCCTATGATTTTTATTTGGGCTACGGAGCGAAAAAGAATAAGATCGTTACTTTGGACACCGGCCATTTCCATCTGACGGAAAGTATCGCCGACAAGGTTTCCTCGTTATTGCTGTTTACGCCCGAGATCATGTTGCACGTAAGTCGTCCGATCCGTTGGGATAGCGATCATGTCGTGATCTTGAATGACGATGTGCAGGATTTAGCTCGTGAGATCGTGCGTTGCGACGCCTTGGACCGGGTACATATCGGTTTGGATTATTTCGACGCTACCATCAATCGTATCGGTGCTTATGTCATTGGTAGCCGTGCTACGCAAAAAGCCTTTATGCTCGCTTTGCTGGAGCCGATCGCCTTGCTTCGCCAGTACGAGGATGAGGGTAAGTATTTCCAGCGTCTTGCCTTGCAGGAGGAAGCGAAGAGTCTGCCTTGGGGGGCGGTTTGGGATATGTATTGTCTACAAAGTGGGGTCCCCGTAGGAGAGTCTTATATCGCTGAGATCGAGAAATATGAGTCCGACGTTACCTCAAGACGGCAATGATAGAGATCGGGATCGGGTTGTTGATCATCGCGATCGGCAGTTTCGGGCAGAGTAGCTCGTACGTGCCGATCAATAAGATCCGGGATTGGAGTTGGGAAAGCTTTTGGTTGGTGCAAGGTATCTTCGCTTGGTTGGTTTTCCCTTATCTCGGAGCGATGTTGGCGGTACCGGAAGGGAGTACCTTACTGGAGCTATGGTGTTCGCCGGGTAGCTTGGGAGCGGTTATCTATGGCATGCTCTGGGGTGTCGGCGGGTTGACTTTCGGGTTGAGTATGCGTTATCTGGGCGTAGCTTTGGGACAGAGCATCGCCTTGGGTACATGCGCCGGTTTCGGTACGCTCTTCCCGGCTTTGTTCGGTGGAACGAACCTGTTTGAGGGAACCGGATTGATCCTGTTGACCGGTGTTTGCATTACCTTGGCAGGTATCGCCGTGATCGGTTACGCCGGAAGCCTGCGGGCCCGGAATATGAGTGAGGAGGAGAAGAAAGCGGCGGTGAAGGATTTTGCCTTGACTAAGGGCTTGGCGGTAGCCTTGCTTGCCGGTGTGATGAGCGCCTGCTTCAATTTGGGTTTGGAATCGGGAAACGAGGTGCTGGCGAAAGCGAGAGAGGCGGGAGCTAGCGATCTGTTCGCCTTGAATCCCGTGATACTGTTGGTTACTTTGGGCGGCTTTTGTACGAACGCTGTGTATTGTATTTTCCAGAACGTGAAAAACGGGACGGGCAAGGATTATTTCTCGGTATCGGGAGGTACATTGCTGAATAATGTCTTATTTTGCGCTTTGGCAGGCGTGCTTTGGTACTCGCAGTTCTTCGGACTGGGGATGGGAAAGAGCTATTTCTCGGATTCCCCGGTTATGCTGGCTTTCTCGTGGAGTATCCTGATGTCGTTGAATGTTATTTTCAGTAATGTCTGGGGCATCTTATTAAAAGAATGGAAGGGCGTGGATCGCCGGACGATCGTGGTATTGATTACCGGCATGTGTATCTTGATCCTTTCCTTATTATATCCGAATATAGTTTAATTAAAATAGACATGATAATACTAAGAAACAATGAACGCCTGATGGCGGAAATAGATCGTATCGCCGAGGTCGCCGGCTATTTGTGGACCAAGGGTTGGGCTGAGCGAAACGGCGGGAATATATCGGTGAACCTGACTACTTTATTGAGCGAGGAGGAGAAGGCGTTGCCGGCTTTGGTTTCCTCGATTCCCTTGCAAGAGGCGATGACGGCCTTATGCGGGCACGTCTTTTATGTGACGGGTACCGGAAAACGGATGCGTTACGTGGCGAAAGATCCTTTCGCCAACGGCTCTTTGATCCGTATCGCCGCCGATGGGAAATCGTATGATATCCTAGCGGAGCAACCGATCCCACCGACTTCCGAGTTGCCTTCCCATTTGTTGATGCACAATTTCTTGCGTGCGAAGGGACGGGATAACCGGGTGGTATTGCATACGCATCCGACGGATATTATCGGCATGACGCATTGTAAGCCGTTCTTGGATTCGGAGAAGATTACCCGCACGTTATGGAGTATGATCCCGGAATGTCGGATTATCGTGCCGAAAGGGGTCGGTATCGTTCCTTACGAGATACCGGGCACTTTGGCGTTGGCGCACGCTACGATCCGTCAGTTGGAGGAGCACGACGTGGTGTTCTGGGAGAAGCACGGTATCCTTGCCGTCGGTGAGGACCTGATCGAGTGCTTCGATGCGATCGATACGTTGAGTAAATCCGCCCAGATCTATTTCAGTGCCCGCATGACCGGTTACGAGCCGGAAGGTATGACGGAGCAGCAATTGGATGACTTGGTTCCGGCTTTTGGACTCTAGCGTATGCGAAAGAAATTAATCATTCTATTCATAGGGATCGGTTCGTTCACGTTGTTCGCCCAGCAGCGAGACCATCGGACACGGGAGTATATCGCTCCGGTCCGTATTGTCTGGCAGCAAGATAGTTCGCGAATTACGGGAGCGAACCATTTGCTTGTTCCGGGCAATGGACAGTCGGATTTGGCGAATAATCGGTTGTGTGTGTTGAAAAGTACGCCAACCGAACATCCCGCTTTGCTGCTTGATTTCGGGAAGGAGTTGCAAGGCGGCCTTCAGCTGGTGACCGGTATGCCGCCGTCTCACGATCCGGTTTCCGTACGGGTTCGTTTCGGCGAATCCGTTAGTGAGGCTATGTGCGAGATAGATGGCGCGAACGGGGCGAGCAACGATCATGCGATGCGGGATTTCGTGGTATCGCTCCCTTGGCTGGGCGTGCAGGAGATCGGTAATTCCGGTTTCCGTTTCGTGCGTATTGATGTATTGGGTGATTCTACGGAGTTGCAATTAAAAGAGGTCCGTGCGATCTCCACGTTTCGGGATATTCCTTATTTGGGCTCTTTCCGTTGTAATGACGAGCGGTTGAACCGGATCTGGAAGACGGGTGCATACACGGTCCACTTGAATATGCAGGAATATCTATGGGACGGCGTAAAACGGGATCGTCTGGTCTGGGTGGGGGATTTACATCCGGAGGTAATGACGGTCAGTACCGTCTTCGGTTATAATGAGGTGGTTCCTAAGAGCTTGGATTTGATTCGGGATATTACGCCGCTGCCTAGTTGGATGAACGGTATCAGTTCGTACTCGATCTGGTGGTTGTTGATTCAGCGGGATTGGTATTATTACCAAGGGAATCTTGCGTATCTACAAGAGCAACGCTCTTATATGACTGCTTTGCTGCGTCACTTGATCTCGAAGGTTGACCCAAGCGGACAAGAGAGACTGGATGGGAACCGTTTCTTGGATTGGCCTTCCAGTGAGAATACACCCGCTATCGATGCCGGCCTTCAATCGCTGATGATACAAGCCATGCGTGCGGGAGAGGAGTTATGTACCGTTTTAGGCGAGGATGCGTTGGCCTCGGAATGCCGTATGGTAGCTTCCAAGGCTATTGAGTTTTCCCTTCGGAAGAAATCCCGGTTCCCTTCGGAGAAAGATCGGATTACGCCCGGGGACAAACAGGCCGCCGCTTTGATGGCTCTGGCGGGTATCATGGATGCTAAGGAGGCGAACGAGCGTTGCTTGGCAGTGGACGGGGCGAAAGGCTTCTCTACGTTTTACGGGTATTATATGCTACGGGCAATGGCGTTGGCTGGTAATTACCAAGGTGCGTTAGATGTGATCCGTACGTATTGGGGAGCTATGCTGGATGTAGGTGCTACTACGTTTTGGGAGGATTTCAATATGGAATGGCTTCCGGATGCAGGGCGTATTGATGAGCTGGTCCCCGCTGGAAAGAAAGATATTCATGGAGATTATGGAGCGTATTGCTATCAAGGTTTCCGCCATAGCTTGTGCCATGGATGGGCTTCGGGCCCCACATCGTGGTTAAGCGAGTACGTATTGGGCGTACAAGTGGTGGAACCGGGTTGCCGTACGGTACGTATCATCCCACATCTGGGAGATCTCGAATGGGTGGAAGGTACGTTTCCCACGCCTTATGGGGTGATTGAGATCCGGCATGAGAAAGGTGCGGACGGTAAGGTGATAAGCTATATCAACGCTCCTGAAGAAATCCGTGTTTGTATGGATTAAAACCAAATATGAATAATAAAATAAACGATGCTACTATGCGAATAAAACAGTCTATTTATATCTACGCTTTCGCCGCCCTCTTATTAGGCGGTTGCAAAAGCAATAATGAATTAACGATACCTACGAATCTCCGTACGGAATACCTTACGGAGCCTATCGGCTTGGATACTTCGTCTCCTCGCTTTACATGGGAATACTCCGGAAATGAGGAGGGCTTTAAGGCTTCCCGCTATGAGGTACGGATCGGTACGAGTCCGGACGACTTGCGGCCCTATGCGGAGGGAATGGCCCTGAAACCTCATACCCGTTATTACTGGAATGTTACGGTATGGGATGGTGAAGGGCGTCCGTGCGTTACCTCGGAGACGGCTTCTTTCGAGACCGCTAAGTTCGATCCCTCGGATTGGTCCGCCTCTTGGATTACCGATCATAAGGATAAGGAGTTCGAGCCTGCCCCTCTGTTCCGCAAGTCTTTCCCGGTAGGCAAGGAAGTGAAGGATGCCCGTGTGTACGTAGCATCCGCCGGGTATCATGAGCTATTCATCAATGGCGAGCGGGTCGGAACAAATTATCTGGACCCGGGGTATACGCATTTCGATAAACGTATCTTGTACGTGACGCATGATGTTACCTCTTTGCTGAAGCAAGGCGACAACGCCGTGGCCGCTGTTCTGGGAAACGGCTGGTACAATGAGCAGTCCGTGGCGGTCTGGAATTTCCATGAGGCACGCTGGCGGGATCGTCCCCGCCTGCTATGTGAGTTACGTATTACCTATACGGATGGTACGACGGAGGTGATTGGCTCGGACGAGACTTGGAAGACTTCCACCGGGGCCTATACCTATAATAATATATACAGCGGCGATAAATTCGATGCCCGGCTGGAAGAGGCCGGATGGAAAACCGCTCATTTCGACGATAGTAAATGGGAAGCGGCACTTCCGGCGCAGGCTCCGGCACCTCTGTTGGTAGCCCAGCAAATGCCGGGAATCCGTATCACGGAAGAGGTGAGACCCGTGTCTATGAAACGTTTCTCCGATCAATTATACGTATATTCTTTCCCGAAGAACATGTCCGGCCTTTGCCGCTTAAAGGTGAAAGGCGAGGCGGGAACCCGTATCACGTTAAAACATGGTGAGTTGTTGAAGAAAGATGGTCGCTTGGAGCAAGGCAATATCAATGTATATTATCATCCGGTCAAGCCGGACGAGGTATTCCAGATGGATGTCTTTACCTTGAAAGGTACGGGAGAGGAGGAGATCTTCATGCCTTCCTTCTCTTATCACGGTTTCCAATACGTGGAGGTGGAGAGTAGCCGTCCCGTTACTTTAACGGAAGAGAACTTGACCGGCTTGTTTATGCATACCGATGTCCGTCCGTCCGGTTCCTTCGCTTGTTCGAATCCTCTATTGAATAAGATATGGGAGGCTACGATGCAGGCTTACCGTAGTAACCTGCACAGTATCCCGACCGATTGTCCGCAACGGGAGAAGAATGGCTGGACAGCCGATGCACATATTGCGATCGACCTCGGTTTGCTGGGCTTCGATGGTATCACGCTTTATGAGAAATGGATGGATGACATTATCGACAACCAGCGTGAGGCGGGTGAGATCTCCGGTATCATCCCTTCCAGCGGTTGGGGATATGGCGAGTGGCCGGGTCCGGTTTGGGACGCTGTCATGTTTATCATCCCGAACGCCTTGTATGATTATTATGGAGAGTCTCGCAGTATAGAACGCTTATATCCTACGATGCTGCGATATCTGGATTATTTGAAGACGAAAGAGAAAGACGGTTACTTGCCTTTTGGCTTGGGTGACTGGGTGTATTGGAAAGCTACGACGAATAATGAATATACCTCTACCGCCTACTATTATCTGGATTATAAGTTGATGGCTCGCTTCGCCTCTTTACTGGGCAAGGATGCCGCTCCTTATCAAGAGAAAGCGAATACGCTCAAATCCTTGATCAACCAGAAGTTCTTCAACCCCGAGACCGGTGTGTATGCCGAAGGGACCCAAACGGCGCAAGCCTTGGCCTTGTATCTGGGACTTGTACCGGAAGGAAAGGAACAACTCGTGGCGGATAAGCTGCGTGAGGTGGTAGCAGGAAATAACTATTTCTTGGACTTCGGTCTTTTAGGCAGTAAGACCGTTCCGGCCATGCTTACGAAATATGGCTATATCGAGGATGCCATGAAGATGATCACGAAGACCGAGGCACCTTCTTGGGGATATTGGGTAGAGACGATGGGTTACTCCACATTGCCGGAGACGTGGACACTTAGTCCGAAGTTTGCCGACGCTTCCTTGAACCATGTCTTTATGGGAGATGTCTCCGCTTGGATGATGAACCAGCTGGCCGGTATCAATCATGACGACTCGGATCCGGGCTTCCGTCATATCCGTATCACTCCTCATTTCGTGAAAGAACTGGATTGGGCGAAAGGTGAGTACCATTCCGTACGCGGCCGTATCGCCAGCGAATGGAAACGGGAAGGGGATAAGGTTATGCTTACCGTGACGATTCCGGCTGATTGCTCCGCCGATATCGTGGTAGGCGATCAGACCGAGACCGTATCCGCCGGTACGCATACATTTACATATCCCGCTTAATATACTTAGTTGTAGAGACGGGGCGTGCCCCGTCTCCCACCGGCTGATAGTATCTTTAAGTTACCTTTTTGGGGGATGAGACGGGGCACGCCCCGTCTCTACAACCAGATAATTATAAACTGTTGAACTTTAAAGATTAAATTTATGAATAAGCTACTCATTGCCTTCTTTTTGTTCCTCTTGCCTTTCGGCTGGATAAAGGCGACAGCTTCATCTCATCCCGAATCCTTCCCTTGGAAAGCCCAATGGATCAATACCGAGCGTTGCCAAAGCGCTACGAATACTTGGTTGATCTACCGTAAATCATTCGCTGTGACGGATGTCCCGAATCAACTCATCGCCCGTATCGCCGCCGATTCCAAGTATTGGCTTTGGATCAACGACCAACTGGTTGTCTTCGAGGGTGGCTTGAAAAGAGGACCTTCTCCTTCCGGGACTTATTACGATCCGGTAGATATCGCCCCTTACCTGACAAAAGGTTCGAACACCATCGCTATCTTACTCTGGCATTTCGGGAAAGACGGTTTCAGTCATATCAACAGCGGGAAAGCGGCTTTGTTATTCGAGGCGATCGCTCCGGGACTGGAGATCGTCTCCGATGCGAGCTGGCAGTGCGCCTTGTATGAGGCCTATCAAAATACCGACGCCCCTTTCCCGAATTACCGTATGCCGGAGAGTAATATCCGCTTCGATGCCCGTCAAGCGATAACAAACTGGAACCGTACGAGTTTCGAAGGTTCCCTTCCGGGGGCGGTCTGCGTCGGTAAGGCGGGGAAAGCTCCTTTCGGGGAGCTGGTGGAACGTCCGATACCCCAGTGGAAAAACAGCGGCCTGTTATCCTATGTATCCGTCCGGGAATCCTTGAAAGGCGATACCTTGTTCTGTCGTTTGCCCTATAATGCCCAGATCACTCCGTATCTGAAAGTAGAGGCGGAGGCCGGGAAGACTATCCACATCCGGATGGATAATTACGAGGGAGGAAGCGAGCGCAACGTACGTGCCGAATATATCACCCGTGAGGGTGAGCAGGAATACGAAAGCTATGGCTGGATGAACGGCCATGAGGTCTATTACATCATCCCCGAGGGCGTGAAGGTGCTGGATGTGAAATACCGTGAGACCGGTTACAACACGGACCTCGCGGGCTCTTTCCATTGTGACGACCCGTTCTACGACGAGCTTTGGCAACGTTCTGCCCGCACCTTATACATAACGATGCGTGATAATTATATGGACTGTCCGGACCGTGAACGTGCCCAATGGTGGGGTGACGAGGTGAATGAGCTAGGCGAGGCTTTCTACGCCCTTTCTCCGTCCGGGCAGAAACTAGCCGTAAAAGGCATCCATGAATTAATGAATTGGCAGCGGGAGGACGGAACGCTCTACGCTCCGGTTCCGGCGGGTAATTGGGATAAGGAGCTTCCTTTACAGATGTTGGCGTCTATCGGTTGGTACGGTTTTTATACGCAATATTATTATAGTGCCGACAGTAGTTTCGTCCCGGTGATATACGACCGGATGCGCCGTTACCTGCACGAGGTCTGGCAAGTCGATAAGAGTGGCTTGGTGATCGAGCGTCAAGGCGCTTGGAGCTGGGGCGACTGGGGCGAGCATGTCGATATGGGCGTATTGACCAACTGCTGGTATTATCTGGCCTTGAAAGCGGAGCGAGCCTTCGCCCTGCAACTCGGCAAGGATAAGGATGCCGATGAGATCTCCCAGATGATGCGTAGCATAGAACGTTGTTTCGACACGAAGTTCTGGACAGGTTCCGCCTATCGCTCCCCCGGCTATAAAGGGGAGACGGACGATCGCTCCCAAGCCATGGCGGTTGTTTCCGGGCTGGCCTCGAAAGATAAGTATCCGGCGCTGACGAAGGTGCTTAAAAAGGAGTATCACGCCAGCCCTTATATGGAGAAGTATGTCCTAGAGGCCCTTTTCCAGATGGGCGAGCCGACGTTTGCCTTGGAACGGATGAAGCAACGTTACACCCGTATGCTGGATTATGCCGAATATACGACCTTGTTCGAGGGATGGGGCATCGGAGCCGAGGGCTTCGGTGGCGGCACGATCAATCACGCTTGGAGCGGTGGCCCGCTTACCTTATTGAGCCAGAAGGTCTGTGGTATCGAGCCAACCTCTCCCGGCTTCCGTACCTTTAAGATTGCGCCTCAACTGGGTTCCTTATCGGAAGCCTCTGCCAGTCTAGAGACTCATTATGGAACCATCCAAGTAAGTATCAAGAAGAAAGGCAAGCGAATGAAGTTCGATCTCCAAATCCCGGAAGGCACCTCCGCCGAACTGATAAAGCCAAATGGTACCCGCAAGCATCTCGGCCCGGGGCACCATCAAGTGGATTAGTGATCTGTGTGTTTGTTATATTTCTCAAAAACAGAAGCAAAGAATAAATATTTTGGTAAAGAACGGAATTTATCCTACATTTGTAATATATAAGTATTATATCGAAGGATATGGAAAAAGAGAAAAATAGCAAGATTACCAGAGAAGAGGCTTTGCGTCGGTTGGAGACCGCACGGAAGCTGAAGCGAGAGTATGTAGCTAAACTGGAAAAAGAGATGAAAGAAGAGTTTAAGAAACGTACAGGGCAAGAAGCTACTTATTTTGAAGTATGGTAAGCCTTAACCTTGAACGTATAAATTCTAATTCTCCTTATGCGGTAACAGCTCTTAGGGATTCTATGTGTTTCCGGTTTGTTACGGACTTTGGTGTGATTTATTATGTCAGTTTTCTTGAGGACGAATTGATGCTTAGTGATGAATCCTATCAATTTATTATTGCTAATACGAATAATAGAAAGTCTCCTCGTGATTCTAAGTTGAGGCGGGCGATAATGGCGATAGTCTATGAGTTTTTCGAATGTTCTAATACAACTCTGTTGTATATTTGTGAGACAGGAGATAGCAAGCAGAGTATGCGCAATCGCCTTTTTGAGTTTTGGTTTCATTCCTCGCCGCGTAAATCTGATTTCGCTTTCATGTCTGCGGACATCCGAGATGCAGATGGGATACAGAATTATGCGGCGATTATTATTCGACTCGATAATCCCAATTTGAAGTCTATAGTCGTGGAGTTTACTGAAACAATACAAATGCTTAGTCAAAAGCCGGAGTAAAATGTATGTGTTTTCTCCGGCCCGGGGCACCATTGGGTGGATTAGTGATCGCCCTCTGTTTTCCTGCGGACATACACCCGGTGGCTTCCATAACCCGATATGGTGATCCCACTCGCCGGATCGCTGCTGAGGCGTAGTAGCTCCCGGTTCGCGCTACTGCGTTTTAGTCCGGTGATAGCCATGTAGTCTTGTATGCGCAGGAATGGGTGTTCATCAAGGTAATCCAATGCCCGCGTCCGGCGCTCCTCTTCGGTGAAGGGCGATTTCCATACACGGCTGATACCTCCCCGTCTTAAGTCGCAACGCAGGTTAGTTTCCCGTACCAGTTCCTTGTCGGCCCGGTAGTTGATGCCATTCACCTCGATGCTCCGTGCGTTACGCTTCGGTTCGTCACCATCCAGCGAGTCGATCTCCTTGTCCTTCACCACGCCTAGGCGGGGCGTGAACGTACCGATGCCATCCAACGTGACCGACTGCCCTTCCGCCATGCAATAGGCCAGATGTTCCGCTACTGTCGTCATCACTTGCATAACGTTACCCTTGCTCAAGCCCGATCCGGGGTAGGTGATCCGTTCCACGAAATCCTCCATGTCCATGTTCCGTTGTATCTTCATCCGATAATACACAGGCTTTTCCCCCGTCCTGTTCAGGTCGCACATCTCTTGTTTGATATATTCTGCCATAACTGCTACTAGGTATAATTGTTCGTATTTTCCAGTAAAAAACATTCTTCTTACTATATACAAATATACTTATTACTTGATCTATTTCCAAATTATTGCCGTGAAATGTATAGACCACGTCGTGATTTGTATATTCCACGTCTTGATCTGTGCGGACCACGTCGTGGTTTGTGGAATTATACAGTATGCGAACAAGAATCCATAAGCTATCGAGCAAGAATTCATATAGGAGTAGAGCGTTTTTTGCTTAGGGGAGTAGAGGGTAGACAGGAAGGTAAAAGAACGTATGCCGCGTAAAAATGTACGTCCGTATACCTTATATCCGCGTATTTATGTATATTTGTATGGCGAATTGGTGCTGAAAAATGTGATGATTAGCTATATTTATCTGCGTAAAAATGTTGTATTCATATGGAAAGAACTGTTTTAAAGGAACTTATTGAATGGAAAGAAAGAGCGGACAGAAAACCTCTTATCCTTAATGGTGCCAGACAAGTGGGCAAGACTTGGTTACTCCATGAGTTTGCCAGGCTTGAATATAAGAAAGAGGCTTATGTCGTATGTCGTAAGAACAATCTTGCCCGGCAGCTTTTTACGCAGGACTTTGATGTGGAAAGAATTTTGCGTGGTCTCCGTGCCATGACTTCGGTGGATATTACTCCGGATGATACGCTCGTCATTTTGGATGAGGTACAAGATATTCCGGAGGTATTGGAGGCGTTGAAGTATTTTAAGGAGGAAGCTCCAGACTACCATATCGCAGTGGCGGGTTCGCTTTTGGGAATTTCTTTGCATGAGAATATATCATATCCGGTAGGCAAGGTTAATGTCATCAACCTGTATCCTATGAGTTTCGAGGAATTTCTTATGGCGAAAGGAGAGAAAGAGGCATGTAAATTACTTATGAGCCGTGACTATGTGATGATGAGTTTGCTGCATGAGAAGTATGTGGATCTTCTCCGCCAGTATTATTATGTGGGAGGCATGCCGGAGGCTGTTTCCAAATACGTGGAGACCGGAGCTTTACGGGAGGTAAGGCGTATCCAGCAGGAGATTCTCCAAGGTTACGATCTTGATTTCTCGAAACATGCGCCCAAAGAGCAAGTACCGCGTATCCGGATGGTTTGGAACAGTGTGCCGTCTCAATTATTCAAGGAGAATAAGAAGTTTATCTATGGCGCTTTACGTAAAGGCGCGAGGGCCAACGACTTTGAGCTTTCCATACAATGGCTTGTCAATGCGGGTTTGTTGTATAAGGTACCTCGATGCGCAAAACCCGAGTTGCCGCTCGCTGTTTACGAGGACTTATCGGCTTTCAAGCTTTATATGGTAGACCTTGGCTTGATGGGAGCGATGGTCCAGACCGATCCTGCGCAAGTCTTGATAAAGAATGATATATTCAAGGAGTATAAGGGGGGACTAACTGAGCAATACGTTTTGCAACAGATGAAAAGCAAAGGCGTGTCTCCCATTTATTATCATACGGCGGACAATTCGCGCCTAGAGCTTGATTTCATCATCCAGCGGGGAGCGGAAATGATCCCGATAGAAGTGAAGGCCGAAGGAAATGTCCGGGCTAATTCCTTGATGAACTTATTGGACAAGGTACCAAGCCTGCATGCGGAGCGATATTCCATGCTGCCTTACAAGGAGCAAGGCAACCTGACGAATATTCCTCTTTATGCGGTATGAGATAGCAAAGGGCTGATCCCGGTTTTCGTCATCGTCTACGCCCAAGGCGATGACGATACGGGAAAGCATTATCTACTTGCCTTTCTGTCGCTTGGTGACTGTGAATTTAGAGTATTTCTCATACTTGGAGCCTTTGGAGAATATATCCGGCATATGTCTCGCCGCAAACCGTAACTTCTCCTCATCCGTATGGAAATCCTTTCCTTCGCAATATTTCTCTATGTCCTTGGCGGCCTCAAGAAAAGCGTCCTTTTGGGATTCGGTCACGATCGGTAGCTCCGTTGAGTCCGCCTCTATTGCGTTTCTCGGATCTGCCGGTGCGATCATAAAGATCTTTTCGTTACATTCCCCCATCTTGATGTGAAACTGCACGTATTGCTCATCGGTAAGCTCAAGGAAATCTTCTTCTTTAAGGATAAATCCATATTGGAATGTTAACTGCATGGCCTGCCCGCCCCAACCGAATAGTAAATCAAAAATATCCATAGCGTAAATTTTTATAAAGTTATTAATGTCCTAGCATGAAACCTAGGCTAAGGTTTGGGGCAAAGGTAATGGATATTTATTTGGTCGGGCCTATTTAATAGATATAATAGGAGGGATGATGGAAATTTGCTATATTTGCGCTATTCCCTTCATACAGACACCTATTAATGATGTAGTGTGGTTGTGTTGTGATATGAAAAGATATTAAACAGATGACAGATGGCAAGCTTGAAAGATAAGGATACGGGTAAGATTGAGATACTCTTGGAGGATGGAATGAGCAAGGCGATGGCGCAAGCTCCGATTGTGGTATCTGCTAGCAGAAGTACGGATATTCCTGCCTTTTACAGCGATTGGTTTTTTCATCGCATGAAGGTGGGATATTCCGCTTGGACAAATCCATTTAATGGGGTGAGAAGTTATGTGAGCTACGCGAGGACTCGCTTTATTGTGTTTTGGTCGAAGAATCCTCGTCCCCTGTTGGCTCATTTGGATGAACTTGAAGAGCGAGGTATAGGTTGTTATATCCAATATTCTTTAAATGATTATGAGAAAGAAGGGCTGGAGCGAGGAGTGCCGCCGATCGCTAAGCGTATCAAGACGTTCAAGTTATTGGTGGAGCGACTAGGCTTTGGAGGTGTCGTGTGGCGATTTGACCCGCTTATGCTGACGGATGATATTGATATAGATAAACTTTTGACTAAGATAGAGTACATTGGGGATCAATTGAAAGGGTATACTGAAAAGCTGGTGTTTAGTTTTGCGGATATAGCCTTGTATCGAAAGGTGAAATCGAACCTGTTGGCCAATGGTGTTCCTTATCATGAATGGACAGAAGAGCAGATGGTGGAGTTTTGTGAGCGTCTCGTCGCTTTGAATAAATTGAAAGGCTGGAATTATACATTGGCCACTTGCGGCGAGAAAGGGAGATATAAGGGGGTGGAACCTAATCATTGTGTGGACGATGCATTAATGATCCGAAGGGCTTGTGATGATAAGGAGTTGATGGAGTTCTTGAAGGCGGAGATAAGACCGATACCTGTCCCGGATTTGTTTGGTACAGTTGTTCCGTTGCCCTCTGATGCGATAGTGCTTGATAATGGTCATTATGCCATAAGAGGCGATAACTGCGATAAAGGGCAGCGTGAGTTTTGTGGCTGCATGAAAAGCAAGGACATAGGTCAGTATAATACCTGTGTCCATCTTTGTGAGTATTGCTATGCTAACAGTAGCAAACAATCTGCTGCTAGAAATTATAAATGCCACAAGGAAAATCCTTGGGGTGAAACTATCACTGGAATTTGAGATATGGAACTTTTCTTTGATAACCTTAAAAGACAAGAGGCCGTTACGTTAAGCTCCGTCCGAAAAGCAGCCTTAGCATCGCTTCCGGTAGATTGTGGGAATGCCCCTTGGCGATATACGGAGCGTGGAAAAGTGGTATATGAGACGGAGGAGCAACTCGATTGCTATCTGGCTTCTTATACGAGATGGCACGAGGGAAAGCTCCGAAAGGCTTTTGATATGATACCTCTTGGAGCATTTGCGGGAGAGATTTCCGTCATCGATTGGGGCTGCGGGCAAGGCTTGGGTACGATTTGCCTTCTTGAATACCTCCTTGATAAACGTATCTCATGCAGGATTCATGAGATTGTCCTTGTTGAGCCATCCATGGTTGCGATCAGAAGAGCGAGAGAGTTATTGCGATTGATCGACAGTCATCTGCCTGTTCGGTGCATAAACAAGCGACTGGATGAGGTAAGTGCTGCCGATATCCTCATGAGCAAAAGATTGCCCGTATTTCAAATCTTCTCAAATATCCTTGATGTAGAAGGTATAGACTTGAAGCATTTAGCTGATGTGTTTTATGCGAACAGTACGTTTGATAACTATCTGATTTGCGTCTGCCCTTATTATCAGACGGGTATCAGAAGGACGCAGGCATTCTTGAACTATTTGGCGCATCCGCTATCGTTTGAGGAGACGATTGAGCAATCCGATAAGCAGGTCGTGGGCTATACCTATTATATAAACACATTGAGATTGTGTGGAGATAACCCAGAACAGATCATTCGATACCAGTTCTATCCGGCCGTGCAATTCCGATGTGGCGCACGCTTGGATTGTGTCGAGGAGGTCTTTCGCAAGCTGGAAGACAGGTCGGATGACATAAATACTTATTTTGATGTCTATGCGCTTTTTGACCTTGGCGCAAGTATACGGGATGACTTGCATCCGTTGGTCGCCGTGGTGAATAATATACTATGTAGAGGGCTCCCTACCAAGTCTTCTCCTTTTGTGGAGCGTGTATTGGGTAAGGCTTTAGGTTGTTCAACAGAGAGGTCTGAGTATGGTGCGTTGAGATTTCCGGGTAGGCTTTCGGCGGATACGCTCTCGGTACTGCAAAAGATTTACGAGACAGGATGCCTTTCTTCTAATATTGAGGCCAACCAACTATATTTTACACCGATAGCGGTAATACGGATTCAAAAGACCTTGATTGAGGCTTTGAACTCGGGTTATTTGTCTTTCGAAAAGGAGGATTGGCATATTTTGGTGGAGGAAAAAGATGTTCCTTGTGCCGCTATCGCGCTTGAGGACTTTAGGCAACTTTTCGATACGTTGTCCGGTTTGTCAAAGGAATATAAGAACATCCGGTTGCCTCGGATTCATTTAGAGGTTATAAGCAACAAGTGTTATTGGAAATCTCCATTACATCTTGGTATTGCCTCATCCTTAATGGCAACGGAGAAGCAACGAGAGAAGGTATATGATTTGGTCATTCATTATAGCTCGGAAGAGAGAATAGGTGAAGAGTTTGATTTTAACTGTTTTAAGGCGGTGAATAATTGTTCTTTCGCTATATATAAGGCATCTTGTCCATATGCGGACCGGGTGGTCTATACGACAGATAGGATTGCGTATGATCCACTCGTGGTCAAGAATATTCAAGGTATTTACACGGAGATTCAAGAGACCGTGTCTAAGCTGACTTACTTCCTCAATTTGATTTTCCGTAAAAAGGCATTTCGAGACGGTCAGTTGCCTATACTTAGCCGGGCAATGACGAACAAATCGGTTATCGGCCTGTTGCCTACCGGCGGGGGAAAGTCGTTGACTTATCAGCTGGCTGCCATGTTGCAGCCCGGTATTACGATCGTGATCGATCCGTTGACCTCTTTGATGAAGGACCAATATGATGGGTTGGTGAATTGCGGCATTGATTGTTGTACGTTCATTAATGCGTTAGTTCAAGACAAGGCGGCTAGGGAACAGCAAATGGAACGCTCTCGTTTCTTGTTCGTATTCATGTCTCCCGAACGGCTCTGTATAAAGAGTTTTAGGGAACGACTCCGGAATATGGAGGAATTGCATGTCTATTTCGCTTATGGGGTTATTGATGAGGTGCATTGTGTATCGGAGTGGGGGCATGACTTTCGGTTCTCCTATTTGCATTTGGGGCGTAACCTGTATCAGTATGTGCTGCCAAAACAAACAGAAGGAGAAGAGAATCATATCACGTTGTTTGGATTGACCGCTACGGCCTCGTTCGATGTGCTGGCAGATGTCGAGCGGGAACTATCTGGGAACGAGGCATTTCCTTTAGAAGCCGATGCGATCGTTCGATATGAGAATACCAATCGCTTGGAGTTGCAATATCAGGTGATACCTATAGATGGCTCCAAAACAAGTTCTAAATGGGATGTTTATCGGACGAAGAACGAGTGTCTTGCTCAAAATCTGAAACTTGCGTATGAGCGGTTGCGTGAACTGGAGAAGCCAGAGAATGTGGCGTATATAAAGAAACGTTTTATCGAGCGCGAGAGTATCATGGATGAGGCCTTGCTCAAGCAGATTCGGGATGTGGATTTGTCTACGGGTATAGATGCGGATTGGCTCAACAAACCGGATGAGGCGGGGGCGATCGTTTTCTGTCCGCATCGTCAGGGTAGTTTGGGGGTTTATGACACGGTTATTAATAGGGGAGCTTCTTCCGCTTTGGCTGCTGCGTATGGCGGAGAGTTTGTCAGCTCATTTGTTGGCGGGGATGTGCTTTCGGGTCAAGATCGTTTTATCAAAGGCGAAACATCGGTCATGGTCGCTACCAAAGCCTTCGGGATGGGAATCGATAAGCCGAATGTGCGTTTTACGGTAAATATCAACCATTCCGGTTCCTTGGAGGCTTTTGTGCAGGAGGCCGGTCGTGCGGGACGGGATCGGAAGATGGCAGTCGCGACCATTCTGTATTGCCCGAAAGAATTTATGGAGCAAGACCCGCAGACAAAGATGATGGTGAGTGTGCCGGTGGATTTGGGTGTACATAAGTTTTTCTTTTTAAATAACTTTATTGGAGGTGACTTTGAGAAGTTGGTGATGCATTATCTTATGACTCACAATAGCATGACCCTAACAGGTGATGAGGTTGTCAATAATGGTCATGTTAATGAGAAATCGGCTTCCGGGTTTATGGCAGAACTCTTGAATGCCAAGATCGGAGATTCACTGGTATCTTATATATCGTATTCTGTTCTTGATAATCAGGAGGATATACAATGGATAAATGCTATTTTATTGAAATGCGGATTTCCGACCTTTAAGCTAGGAATGACTCCTGCCGCTAAGAAAGGTTGGAATCAACCAACGGTTGATTATGCGGAGGCCTTGGAGAAGGCGATATACCGCATGTGTTGTGTAGGAGTCATCGACGACTATACCCGGGATTATCAGAACGAGCAATTCCGGGTGGTCACGGTGCGTAAGACGGACGAGGACTATTTTCTACATCTTAAGGCCTTCTTATTGAGATATTACGCAGCGGATCGGGCGGATTTGGAAATGCGACGTGCGAGAGATTTCAAGGGAGATAACGCCATGCAGAAATGTTTGGGCTATCTTACCCAATTTGTTTATGACAAGATCGCTACGAAGCGGATGCGGGCTATCCAAGACATGGAGAACTTCTGCTATGATGCCATTCATAGACCCAATGAGAATTGGCTGGAAGTGAATGAACATATGAAGGATTATATTTACTTTTATTTCAACTCGAAGTACGCACGGGAGGGCTATCAGACAGAGAACGGCCAACTTTATTCGTTGACCGATGATTCGGAGCATGGCAAGAATTCCTCTTATGAGATTCTCTTTAAGTATTTAGATGTGGTATCGGATGAGGTTGTCGGAGCCTCCGGTTCACCCATGGATAATATCAAGCATTTACAAGGAGCGGTACGATTGATACGGAGAGCGTTGACAGATAGTAATCCCGCCTTGGATTTGTTAAGTGCGTATTGTCTGTTTTACTTGGGGGTAGGAGATAACATGAACTTGCGGTTAGAGCTTGAATTGAGTTATAAGGAGGGCTATCTGGAATTTAAGAGAAGGACATCAAGTTATAAGGTGTTTTATGAACAAATGGCTCGATACAAACAGGAATTACAAAAAAATAATGCGATAGACGAACGGGAGTCTCGGCAGTTGGATAAATGGGGCTTGGAAGCTGAGGTCGCTTTCCATGTGTCGTGGGTAGATCAATTAGCGCAAATATTAACGAAAGAATAAAATTATAAATTATGGACAAGAATATATTAGAGTCTTTGGCTCGGTTGGAAGAGAGTTTAAGTGGCGTTGACTCGGCTAGGAAGATGGTGAGCGATACGATCGGTTCTTATAAGGATGTATCCGATAAAGTTCGGGATTATGCAGACTCATTGAAGGATGTTTCCGGGATTATAAGGGACTTGATAGTCGTAGTAAAGGAGAATAAGGAGCATTTAAGTGATAATATCTCGAAGGAATTGCAGGGGACGCTTGACAAATTCACCGGTTCTATAAACTCCTTTAATTCGTCTTCAAGGCTGTTGTTGGATGGATTCAAGAATGAGGCCGGCACTTTGCGAAAGGGATTGAGTTTGGAATTGGGATCCTCGACCTCCCGTTTGGATGAGTCTAGCAAACAGATTGGCAGTAAGTTTAATCAATCGGCTGATCAAGTGGTAAGCTCGTTCAAGGTACGTACCGATGAAAGTTTGACAAAGCTCAAAATGGCTGTTGATGAGTTTGATAAAGATGTTGATTCTTTTAATAAATCATTGAATTCTTTGTTGGAGAAATTAAATCAAGAGTTTGTAGTTTTACATCAAGAAAATACATATTTAAAGTATTTCTGTATAGTGATTTTAGTTGTCAATGTCATTACTCTCGTTGGTGTGTTTTTGAGGTGACAGTTGTTTTTATAGATAGCCTTTGTCTTTGTTATAGTGATATAGCTCAATACTGATAGGATATAGTATTGCTGAATTTATCTATTTTTACGCCCAATATAAAAAAGGCTAAGAATAGGACATAAAAGAAAGGTTAGCCTTAACCCCGACATTGCTAATACGTTCTTTCGCTCTGGGGAGATTGAAGCATGAGGACGTGGTATTGAACGTATCATCATGGCTTGTAAGAATGAGGGATTCTCTACACCGGAGTTTTGTTATGACGCTTCGGGCATTTGGACTATATTAAGTTTGAGTACCCGGAAAGAGCGACTACCCAAAAGACTAAACAAAACTTGACGGAGCAGTAACAAGCTATACTATCTTTTCTAAAAGAACACCCCGAAACAACCCGAAAGGAAATAAGCGAGGCTCTTCTTAATATCACAGAGGATGGTGTTAAATATAATCTTTCACGTCTTCAAGAGCTTGGATTATTGAGACGTGTAGGTGATAGGAAACAAGGGTATTGGCAGATTGTAGAATAATGTGGTATGGGGGATTTAATGGAGCGTGTGTTTGGGGAGGATTATGAATTGGTTTATTATCTTCGAACAGGCCAATTACCCGAACCGGATCTTTTTGGTACGTTTCCCGCTTTACCCGACAAACGCAAAGAGCTAAAAGACAAAGGTCAACGGAAAGCCTGCGGTTGCATGATAAGCAAAGATATCGGTATGTATAACACTTGCCGCCATTTCTGTGTCTATTGCTATGCCAATACAAGTAGGGAATGCGTACAAAAAAATGTGGCTCAGTGCTCAGACAATAGTGAAAATCTAATTTAGAATACAAGAAATGCCAAGTGAAGAGGCTGTACAAATAAAGTAGTTGTTTATAGTGGCTGAGGTGGAGTTTTCTTCTAAAAAAGACCTGTTGTCTTAATTAAATTGTTATATTTGCAGAAAAGGTTCAAAACAGGAAAATAAAATGATACTTGAAATACGTTTAAGCAATTTCTTTTCCATAAAGGATGAGGTTGTGCTGGACATGCAAGCGGCTAATTTACAAACGAAGCAGGCAAAGACATTGGAAGGTAATACTTTTGTGGTTGGTGGTGAACGTTTATTGAAAACGGTTGCTATCTATGGTGCCAATGCTTCGGGTAAAAGTAGTATTATCAATGGTATCCGTGCTTGTGTGAGGATGATATTTGAGTCTCATAATTATAATGAGAATACTGTTTTCAATTTCACTCCATTCAAGTTTGGTGGTATGAATGAGCCAAGTCGTTTTTTTATCCGCTTTTTGATTAACCGTGTAGAGTACGAATATTCTTTTTCTATGACCAAATTAGAGATTATAACCGAAGCTTTGTATTCTTATCCGAAGGGCCGTCGTTCAATAGTGTTTGTGAGGGATGAACGGAAAGGGCCAGATAAGAAAGATATTTATGAATTCCGTTCAGTCATTCGCCGTCCTCTAGATGTGGCATCGAACACATCGAAGAAAACTTTATTTATTTCTCGTGCTAGTCAGATGGACAGAGATGTGGCAAAAGAGGTATTTCGTTATTTCAACGAGCGTTTCATTTTGAATTATTTTGGTTATAATTCTTTCTCTATTGAAACATTGTTGAATGAGAACAAAGATTTATTCTTGCAAGTCCTAAGAATTGCCGATAGTGATATTGTGGATATTCGCATTCGTCATGGAGTTAAGTCGTTGACCACAGCGATTTTTGATCCTCAAAGTAATCAGCTTCTTTCCCGAGATGATATTCAAAAGCAACAGTTGATCATCACTACTTTTCATAAGAGTAATCCTACCATACCATTTGATTTTTTCACGGAAGAATCGGACGGAACAAAAGTATTGTTCAATATGATGCTTACAATCTTGAATATCATCCAAGGTAATAAAGTGCTTCTAATAGATGAAATAGAGGCGAGTCTTCATGCTAAATTGGTGGAATATATCGTTAATATGTTCCATCAGAGTGAGTCTGCGCAGTTGATATATACTACTCATAATACTTATTTGCTTGATACAAGTAAGCTTCGTAAAGATCAAGTGTACTTTGTCAACAAGCGCAAAGATGCTTCGTCCGATTTATACTCTCTCTTTGATTTTAAGGATTTCCGTGAGAATATGGATTTGGAAAAAGCTTATCTGCAAGGTCGCTTTGATGCTATACCGTATATTGATGATTCAATGTCGAACTTAAAACAATTAGGCTGATATGGCACGTAAAGCTCGGATGTCAAAAGGTAAGACAATGAAGCCCAATTTCTTTGTTTTCTGCGAAGGAGAAACAGAAGTGACTTATATAAAGTATCTTCGTTCGCTTTATCATGTGCCCATTCAGATAATACCAAAGAAAAGTGATTCTAATATCTCCGGAAAATATATAGAAAATTGTAAAAGAGATTATGTGACGACCAAAAATGATGTAACTTTCCTTATGTTTGATTTGGACGTAGATGGGATGTTGGAGAGATTACAAAAGATAAAGGATGCAATTCTTCTTGTTTCTAATCCTTGTATTGAGCTGTGGTTTCTATTGCATTATGACTATTATTGTAGTGCCTTAGACACATCAGTCTGCATAGATAGGTTGTTGGAAAAATCTGCTAAATATAAAAAAGGTGTATTACTGCCATGCGAAAAGGAAGTGTTGGCACATAAAATAGATGAAGCTGTCAAGCGGGCAAAGCGATTGGGAGTATACATAAATCCGTCTACAACTATATATAGGCTGATTGAACTTATCGAAAACTATGATACATGAGCGACAAATATTTATTGAAAGTGTGATTTGTAAAGAAACCGCATTAAATTAAGCCGTCTTTTATAGTAATCGAGACCAATACTATCCTAGAATAGTGTTGTATAACATGCCGGATTTATCTATTTTTGCGCCCAATACGAAAGGTTAAGAATAGGAAGTTTTAGGTATGGCAAAAAAGAAAGGTAAGCCTCAACCCCGGAAAAGCAAGAAGAAGCGGGCATCATCATTCATGTCTTCTGTAAAGAAGATGCTTCTTGGCGCTTTTGCGGTAGTTGTTTGTTTTATCGGCGTATTATTCATATATAACTGGTTTTATCCGGTATCCAAGACACGGCCTGTAGAGAAGAAACAGGATCGGGCGGAGACAATAGTCCGTCCGAATATCTCGGACAAGGGCGGTTCCGGAACATCGGGTAAGAAAGCCGCGCAAGCGACGAAAAACAAGCAAACGACGAACCCAAAGAAAGAGACCTCCGCTTATACTTTTCAAGAGGGAGCTGAGATACCGAGACTAAAGAATAAACAAAAAGAGCAGGTTATAAAGCATGAGGGCTATACGGTTTCTTATAATTCCGATTATAAGATCGCCAATTGGGTAGCCTATGAACTGACCTCGAAAGAGGCGACAAGTAAGAAGAACGAGCGGTCTAATAAGTTCGTCTCGGACCCCATGGTGAAAGGGGCTAGCGCCACGAACGAGGACTATACCCGTTCCGGCTATGACCGAGGACATATGGCGCCTGCCGGCGATATGAAATGGTCCGCCAAGGCCATGCGGGAATCGTTCTACCTAAGTAATATCTGTCCGCAAAAGCCCGGCTTGAACCGGGGTATCTGGAAAGATCTGGAAGAGCAGGCTCGTTTGTGGGCGAAAGAGAATGGCTCTTTGTTGATCGTGACCGGCCCGGTGATCACGGACGACCTGAAACGGTTAGGCAAGAATCGGGTGGGAATCCCGAAGACCTTTTATAAGGTAATCTGTACGATAACGAACGGTAAACCAGAAGGGGTAGGTTTTCTGTTTGATAATAAAGACTATGGAAAGACTCCGTTGAAATCGATGATGATCCCTATCGATAGCGTTGAGAAGGTTACCGGAATTGATTTTTTCCCTTCTTTGCCTGATTCGATAGAAAATCCGATGGAAGCATACGTGAATGATGGTAGTTGGTCTTTTTAAGGCACGTTATGCTCAACAATCTCTAGGCGAGAATGTTTTATATTTACTGTGAAGAAAAAGAAATCATAATTAAATAACAAAATGCAAGTTATCATGAAAGGAAAATTAATCCCTGTGTTTGTTTTGGCAGCATTGGTTTCCTGTAGTCAACCACCCGTTAAGGAGCAAGGTCCTCGTCCAGTTAAATTGGCGGACGTTACTTCTCTGAACATGGTTGAGAAATCATTCAGTGGAGTGGTATCGCCCGATCAATTCAGTGATTTGGCGTTTAAGATGTCCGGCCCGCTGATCTCATTAAACGTGGACGAAGGCCAGAAGGTCCGTACGGGACAGATCGTGGCCGAGATCGATCCGCTGGACTTTAAATGGGAATATGAGGCGAAGAAAGCGTCTTTCCAGACCGCTGAGGCGCAATTGCAACGTGCGAAGAAGTTATTGTCCAAACAAGCTATCTCCAAGCAAGAGTATGAGTCTACGGAAGCCTCTTACTCAAATGCCAAGGCGGCTTTCGAGTATGCGCAAAATACATTGAACCAGACAAAGCTTCGTGCGCCGTTCGATGGATTTATCCAGAAGAAATATGTGGAGAATTACCAGAAGGTACAGGCCGGACAAGGAATCGTTTGCTTGATCAACCCGAATAAGTTACAGGTCGTGTTTACGATGCCGGAGAGTAATATCAATTACTTCTCTTCTCCTTATTCTGTTTATGTGGAATTCGATAATTACAAGGGCGTTCGCTTCAAGGCGAAGGTGAAAGAATACGTGGAAGCCTCTCCCGATGGCTCCGGCGTTCCCGTATATCTGTATATCGACGATCCGAACTTTAATTTAGAGAAATATAAGGTAGCCGTAGGTTTCTCTTGCCGTGTGATCTTGAACGTGGATAGCGAGAGTTTCACGCAAGGCGCCGTATTGGTTCCGCTAGCCGCTGTCGTGGCTGACGATGCCAATAGCGATAAGTATGTGTTTGTTTATAATGGGCAGTCTCAAAAGGTTGAGCGTCGCAAGATTACCGAGTCTATGCTGATCGGCAAGGATGGCGTGATCGTAACGGATGGCTTGCGACCCGGCGAACAGGTTGTCTCAGCCGGAGCCACTCGTTTGGTGGATGGACAACAGGTAAAAGTATTAACAGATTAAGAGATAAACAATGAATATTCCAAAATATTCCTTAGAGAATCAGAAGATTATATACTTTTTCCTAGCGGTCATGCTGATAGGTGGTATATATTCTTTCTTTAAATTGCCGAAGAAGGAAGATTCTCCCTTCGTAATCAAGCAAGCGGTTTTGGTTACCCAATATCCGGGAGCGACACCTCAGGAGGTGGAGAAGCTGGTGACTGAGCCGATCGAACGGGAGATTCAGGCTATGTCGGATGTGTTCCAGATCAAATCTGAGTCTTATTTCGGTATGTCCAAGATTTCTATTGAGTTGCAGCCTACCTTGTCTCCGGATTATATGCCGGTCAAGTGGGACGAGTTGCGTCGTAAGGTGGCGAATATACAGCCCCGCCTTCCGTCTGGCGCCTCCTCGATATCCGTTAGTGATGACTTCGGTGACGTATTCGGAATTTATTATGCCTTGACGGCCGATGAGGGATATACTTACGACGACCTGCGTAATTGGGCGCAAAAGATCAAGACGGAGCTATCTCCTGTACCGGGTGTACAGAAGGTCTACCTATTCGGTGAACAGACACAAGTTGTCAACGTAAAGATCTCTATCCCGAAACTGGCTAACCTAGGTATCGACCCGAACGCTATCCAGCAGGTGATGCAAACGCAGAACTTGTTGGTGAATACGGGAGATATCAATACCGGTAATTATCAATTGCGTTTGCGTGCGGAAGGTACGTATAAGGATATACAAGATATCCGGGACCAATTGATCGTGACGAAAAGTGGCGGTGAGGTTCGTTTGGGAGATATCGCTACGGTAGAGCGTGGTTATATGGACCCTCCCTCGAACCTGATGCGTGTGGACGGTAAGCGTGCCATCGGTATCGGTGTCGCTACCGGTTCGAAAGACGATGTGGTTGCCGTGGGTAACGCCGTGGCGGATCATTTAGCGGAGATGGAGCAGCTGTTCCCGGTGGGTATGGACCTGAAAACGATCTATCCGGAGAACAAGATCGCGGATGAGGCGAACAACGGTTTTATCTTGAACTTGATCGAGTCGTTGTTGATCGTTATCGTGATTATCTTTATCGTGATGGGGTCCCGTGCCGGTATGTTGGTCGGTAGTTCGTTGTTGTTCTCGGTAGGTGGTACCTTATTGATCATGTTGATCTGGGGTGTCGGCTTGAACCGAACCTCGTTGGCGGCCTTTATTATCGCTATGGGTATGTTGGTGGATAACGCTATCGTGGTGACGGATAATGCCCAAGTCGGTATCAAGCGGGGACTTTCCCGTTATCAGGCGTTGATCGATGGCGCGACGAAACCGCAGTGGGCGTTGTTGGGCGCTACCTTTATCGCCGTATGTTCTTTCTTGCCGATGTACTTGGCACCGGCATCCGTGGCCGAGATTGTGAAACCGTTGTTTATCGTATTGGCGGTATCCTTGGGATTAAGCTGGGTCTTGGCCTTGACGCAAACGACTACCTTCGGTAATTTTATCTTGAAAGAGGCGAAACCGGGTGAGAACAAAGACCCGTACGATACGAAGCTGTACCATAAATTTGAGTCGGTATTGGGCCGTTTGATCAAGCGTAGATATGTAACGATCTCTACCGTGGTAGCTACGTTATTCCTTTCCTTGTTCGTGATGAGCATCATGCCGCAGAGTTTCTTCCCGATCATGAGCAAGCCTTATTTCCGTGCGGACTTGATCTTCCCGGAAGGATATAGCATCTACGACGTGGAGACGAACGTGAAGAAGATAGAAGAGGAATATCTCAGCAAGAATGAGAATATCAAATCATACTCGTTTACCTTGGGAGGTTCGCCGGTACGTTATTACTTGGCCAGTTCTTCTATCGGCCCGAAGCCAAACTTCGCCAATGTGTTGATCGAGACACAAGATCCGGAGGATGCGCAAGCGGAAGAGGGTAAGTTCTACGATTATATGGTCGCTAACTATCCGAATATATTGACCCGTTCGGCTTTGTTCGCCTTGTCTCCGGTTCCGGATGCGGCGATCGAGATCGGTTTTATCGGCGATAACGTAGACACGTTGGTTGCCTTGACGCAAAGGGCGCAGGAGATCGCCCGGAATTATGATCAGGTGATGGAGGTTCGCAATAGTTGGGGTAACAAGGTTCCGGTATGGAAGCCGCTATATTCCCAAGAGAAAGGTTTGCGTCTGGGTATTACCCGTCAACAGGTGGCTTATTCCTTGCGTTCGGCTACGAATGGCGTACCTTTGGGCGAGTATCGTGAGGGCGATGTGTTTATGCCGATCTTACTGAAAGATGCGGATAAGGATTCTATCAGTCTGAATGATATAAAGACTTTGCCGGTTTATAGTGCTAAAGGCCGTTCGGTAAAAGTGGAGCAGGTGATCGATGATTTCTCGCTGGATTATGAGTTTAACGTAGTGAGACGATTCAACCGTGAGCCGTGTATGCTTATGCAGTGTGAGCCGAAGCGTGGCGCCAATACGATGGCTGCTTTCAGTCATTTGTGGAAAGAGATACAGGAGAAGATTCAGGTGCCGGAAGGATATAAGATGACGTATTTCGGTGAGCAATCCGAGCAAGATAAAGGTAATAAGGCGATCGCCGCTAATATCCCGTTGATGTTCGGTTTGATTTATGTCACCTTGTTATTCTTATTCCCGAAATATTACCGGAAACCGGTATTGATCATGGCGATGCTGCCGTTGATCTTCATTGGTGTGGTATTGGGATTGTTGGTGTTCGGTAAGTCCCTCGACTTCTTTGCTATGCTGGGTCTGTTGGGCTTGATCGGTATGAATATCAAGAATGCGATCGTGCTGGTGGACGAGATCGGTTTACAATTGAATGCGGGCTTGTCTCCGGTGAATGCCGTGATAGAGGCAACAAAAACCCGTATCGTTCCGGTGACGATGGCTTCCGGTACGACGATCTTAGGTATGTTGCCGTTGTTGGGTGACGCTATGTTCGCCGGTATGGCGGCTACCATCATGGGTGGTCTGTTCGTATCTACGATCTTGACGATCTTCGTGCTTCCGGTTACTTATTGTGTTTTCTTTAAGATTAAATCAGAGTAAAAGGTATGAGAAATAAAATAATCATAGGTTGTTTATTGTTGGGTGCCTTGTCCGCTAAAGCGCAAGACACCCGGCTATCGGCTGTGGAATATAAGGAACGGGTCCTTGAATACAGCCGTCAGATCAAGCAAAGCTCTGAGGAGCGTATCGCTATGCAGCATGCGATCAAGGCCGCTAAGACCGGTTTCTTCCCTTCGGTGGACTTCTCCGGCAGTTATCAGTACCGTATCAATAAATATGATTTGGATTTCGGACCGGGCATGTCCGTAGAGATGGACCATAATACGTATAGCCTAGGCGCTACGGTGAGCCAGCCCATCTATGCCGGTGGACAGATCTATAATAACTATAAGGCAGCTCAGGTACAAGGCAAGATCACCGAGCAAGCGGAAGAATTGACAACGGATAATATCGTTTATTCCGCCGATTTGAACTATTGGACGGCCGCCGCACGTAAAGGTATGTACGATGTGATGTGCCAGTATGTAGACATTGTCGGGGAGTTGGCGAACGTGTTGACGATCCGTTTCAATGACGGCCAGATCAGCAAGACCGATTTATTGCAAGTGGAGTCCCGCTTGAAAGAAGCGGAATTGAATAAAAGCTCGGCTTATAAGGAATATCAGATCGCGTTACAGAACCTGAACTCATTGATGGGTGTGTCTCCGTTAGACCCGATCGAGGTGGAAGATTCCATTACGACCTATCTGGCTTTGCCGTTGCAAGTAGGAGAGGATGTAGCTCTTCGGAATCGTCCGGACTACGCTATTTCCGAGTTGAACATAGAGTATCAAAAGAGACAGATCAATTTGTCAAAGGCGAAATATAACCCGTCTTTGGCGATCGGTTTTCAAGGTACTTGGGGTACGCCGATGTTGAACGTGAAAGGTTCGGACCAGTTGTGGACTCCGGCCGTCTTCGCTTCCTTGAAGATACCTTTGTTCCGTTGGGGAGCCCGTTTCAAGGAGGTAAATTCCCAGAAGGCTATCCTTCGTAGTAAGGAATACGCCTTGGACAATACGCGTGATAAGATCGCTCAAGAGGTAGCGAACGCATGGACAAGCCTAACCGAGTATACGAAACAAATTACCGTCGCGGAAGAGGCTTGTAAGATTGCCGAGGAGAACCTTGATTTGAATACCTTCAGCTACAACGAGGGTAAACTACCGATCTTGGATGTGCTCTCCGCCCAATTGTCATGGATTCAGTCTTACAGTAGCTTGATCCAGACTTGGTATCAGCAAAAGGCTTCTTTAGCCCAATATAACAAGGCTATAGGTATCCGCCGTTTGCAGTAAAAGAAACATTTTATACTTAGAAGACAAGGTCCCTTATTTTGGAAACGAGATAAGGGACCTTCTCTATGAAATAAAACGTCCTTTATACCGTTAGGTAAACTGAAGATTGCTACATTTGCATACAATCTCGTCTGTTTGGGACACTCCTTGGAACCCGGACTTTTAAGTAGAATGATGAAATAATAAGATGTATACAAAGTTACTAGATAAACAAACGAAACTTGCCCTAATCGGACTAGGATATGTCGGGCTTCCTATCGCGATGGAATTCGCTAAACATGTTTCCGTTATCGGATTTGATATCAACGAGGATCGCTTGGACAAGCTTCGGAACTGTATTGATCCGTGTGGTGAGCTTCCTACTGAGGTATTTGAACATAAAGATATCACATTTACTTCTTCTATAGAAAAGTTGCGGGAGGCTTCCTTTTACGTTATAGCTGTTCCTACCCCGATAGACAGCCATAACGAGCCGGATCTATCCCCTTTGTTGGGTGCGACCCGCACGGTAGGCAAAGTCCTTAAACGAGGCGATTATGTAGTATACGAATCTACCGTATATCCGGGATGTACGGAAGAGGATTGCATCCCGATCTTGGAGGAGGTTTCAGGGTTGAGAGTAGGAGAGGACTTTAAGGTTGGATACTCACCGGAACGAATCAATCCGGGTGATAAGGTACATACCTTGGTAAATACCGTGAAGATCGTTTCCGGCTGCGATGCCGAAGCTTTGGAAACGATATCGGAAGTCTATAAGCTGGTCGTTCAAGCGGGGTTGCACCGTGCGCCTAGTATCAAGGTAGCCGAAGCCGCCAAGATTATCGAGAATACCCAGCGTGACGTGAATATAGCCCTTATGAACGAGCTTTCCATTATTTTCGATCGAATGGGGGTAAATACGTTTGATGTATTGAAAGCCGCCGGAACGAAATGGAATTTCCTGCCTTTCTCTCCCGGATTGGTAGGTGGGCATTGTATAGGGGTAGATCCTTACTATCTGGTGCATAAAGCCAAAGAATTGCAATATCACACGAAGATGATCAACTCCGGTCGCTACGTGAACGATTCCATGGGACGGTATATCGGAAAGAAGGTCGTGAAAAAGATTATCTCGCAGGGGAAAAATATCCTAGGAGCGCATGTGTTGGTGATGGGTATGACTTTTAAGGAAAACGTATCGGATATACGTAACTCGAAAGTAGCCGATATTATCAATGAGTTTAAGGACTTCGGAGCCGAGGTCGATGTGATGGATCCGTTCGCTTCCCCTTTGGAAGTATTGCAAGAGTACGGTATCCGGTTAGTAGAGAGGCCCGGGAAGAAATATGATGCGGTAGTGGTAGCTGTCGCTCATACGACTTATTTGAAGCTGGATGAGTCCTACTTCATGTCGATCACGAATGAACATGCCGTGTTGGCGGACGTGAAAGGAGTCTATCGAGGTAGCATCCATCAGATGATCTATTGGAGTCTGTAATTGTTAAAAAGTAACACAAGCTGCAAAGAAGTTTCGATAAACTTAAAAAAATGTGTTGTACAATATCTTTTTTTATTTGCTCAATTATATTAATTAGCCCATCTTTGCATGCAGATAACCTAAACAATCTTTTTGCCTTAAAGACTAATACCTATTAAAAACCTATAAAGAGAGCCTTTGCGAAAAGGCTCTCTTTATGATTTTCAGGGGATTAGTAGTTCGTTTCCTCTATCTTTGAGGTGATTCTGCTAATAGCCTCATTCAGTTTGTCTTCGGGTAATATTACGTTAAAATCTCCCCAGAAACCCTCGTCGTAGTTGAAGTGAGTATCCGAGAAAACCGTGCGAGTTGGAAGGGATTCAATGCGTGAGAAGCGGTTCACATTGGCTGTATCTATCTTACAGGTAACCATTTCGAACCAAGTATGTAAAATATTTGTGTTAAAAAGTTGTCTTCTTTTTTTAATTTTAAAATGCAGATCTCCCCGGATATGGTTAATGTAGTAGGTGCCATTCCATTGCTTGTAAGATACCGTATAGGCTACTTTCTGGGGCGTGATCCGTAAATTCCGGCTTTTTCTCTCGACGAACATGCCGGCCGCTTGCTCGATATATTGGGGATTGACCTCAAAGTCCACCCTTAATAAGGCATTATTTTCCATGTCGATATATATCTGTCCCCGATAAAGCGGTTCATTGATACTCTTTCGTTGCTCGAAAGAGATGACGTTAGCAAGTCGATCATCCACTACCGTGATGTCGGTATGGGCGTATGTATAGGGTGAATCTGGGCTAGGATCCAGAAACTCCGGTAACTGTTTCATCAAGTCCAAGACAAGGCAGGAGTAGATACCCGACTTCATTTTTGTGATCAACGTGTCCTTTTCCTGCTCGTTACTGATGCGGCGCATCTTTAGTAGTTTCACTTGATCGGCCAAGGCATTGCTGTGGTAAGATGCCTTATATACCTTAAAAACAGCCTCGGTCAGTCCTACGAGTCCTTTTTTACGTTCAACGCCTTCTCTGTAAAATGTGGTAAGGTAAATCGGGTGCTGGGAATAATTGCTTCTTCTCTCGTCCAGCATCTCCTGTAATAAGCGTTTCGGATTGGTTAGACGCACGATAACTTCTTGGATGGAGATTACTTTAGGCTCTAGGGATAAGACGGTATGTTTATCTATTAACTCCCGACCATCTATCTCTTGGGGAAGATAGCCGATATGAGAGAAACGTACCTTGGATAATCGGAGTGAGTCCGGTAATTTCAATCGGAACTCTCCATTCTGGTTGGTGATGGTGCCGATAGCGGCCTCGCCGATTCCTACCGATCCGAACGCGATTGGCTCATGGGTATATTGATCCTGTAAAGAACCTTCTATCGAGAAATAGGTTTGTATGGAATCGGGAGTTACGGATGCGCTTTTAGGAGCGGAGGGACTCTCTGGCAGATAAAGCAAGAGATGGTTCTCTATCGTACGGATCGCCAGATTTTTATTACCGGTAATAGCGTATATAGCTTCTTGTATCGTATAATCTCCACCTTTTATCGATGTTGTTTGTTCATTATCGATAATCTTACTGTCGTATATAAAAAGATAGCCGGAACGTTCCGTGACGAGTCCCAGCAATTGGTAGATATTTCCTTTTGATTTAGGCAATCGTATGACCTGTCCCAGTACGTTACCATTCTGGGCATTCATAGGGATGAGAGCTACGAGTAACAGCAACCATCCTACGATCAGCTGTCTCAAGGTTCGGAAATCATCCATATATTATTTTGTTGCGTACATTTTAGTTTTAACGCCGCGCAGATCAGTTCAGCCATCGTTGCGGGTGAGTTATTATAGAAACTAACGGTCAGCCGTCTATTCTCTAAATCAGCCGTTGTCTTCAATGGCATCATCGGATACTCCAGATTAATTACATGCAAGATATCTCCTAAGCGCTCATCCTTAAACTGGATACGGCGGGTGTAATCGGAAAATTGTTCGTTATCTTGAGTCGGAGCTACTTGTAAACGGTTGGAGAATAAGGATACGGTTTGACCGGCCTTTACAAGCGTTTGTTCTCCGTTCTTCTTGAGTGTCACTTTCACTAATCCCCGGCGAACGGCCAATTCAAAGGTGCTTTTATCCGAGCTTTTGATATTGAATGAGGTTCCCAATACCTCGATCCGGGCCTGCTCTGTCTCGATTAGGAAAGGACGTTCCTTATTCCCGCTTACATCAAAAAGAGCGTTTCCTAGTAGAGACACCTCTCTTTTTTCTCTTTGGAAATGTTCCGGATAGCTTAACTGGCTGTTATCCGCCAGATAAACTATAGACCCGTCTTCCAAAGTCGTGACCAAGGTGGTGGAAGCCTCGTTATTATGCAGGGTGAGCAGAGTGGTCTCCGGTGTCCGTTCTTGTCCAAGGAAAATAGCTGTAGCTACCGATACACAAAGTATGATGATAGCGGCGGCCCATTTCATAAGTCCGATCCGGTATGGGATTTGTGTACCGGAAATTGGCTTATCCAGCAGCCCGTCTTGCTCCAAGCGAGTATATAATTGTTCCCATGCTTGGTCTGTCTTCAATTTATTTTTTTCTATTTGATTCATAACTGTTAGGTATAATTCTCGATTTCTTTTCTTAGTGTTTGTAGTGCCTTGGTCATTTCCGCTTCTACTGTCTTTATGGACAATGAGAGGCTGGAGGCTATCTCCGCATATTTCATTCCTTCGAAACGGTGCATCCGAAAGATCCGGAGGCGTCGTTCGGGCAATTTACCTAATGCCCGGTTGACCAAGGATTGCAATTCTTTGTACTCAAGTTGATCTTGCGGGGTATACGATTCGGATTCCGGATTCTCTCCGGCTAAAACCGTATTCCGGTATCGGTATCGTACTTCCTGATGCTCCAGATATTGTAAGGACCGGTTCCGGGTAGCTCCATAAAGGTAGTTCTTGATGGAACGTAAGATCGGAAGAGATTCTCTTTCTTTCCAGAACACGTAAAACAAGTCCTGGACGATCTCCTCCGCGACTTCCAGCTCTCCTGTTATACTGGTTGCGTACAGGCAAAGAGGGGTATAATAAAGCCTGAAAATACTTTCGAATGCTTTAATATCCCCTTCCTTGATCTTTTTGAGTACGAACAAATCCATAATAATTTGGTTTCAACAGATAATTGATAATGGACAAAGATAATGATTTGTCCATATCATTGTCGATAGTATATTTACACGGTCAATTTTTATGTTGCTTCTTTAATTTATATACCGCATTCTCCAAAGACTCGGTAGGCTCGATAATGTTGTAAGCTCCCCAGAAGTTCTCGTCGGCGAAGTCCGATACCTTGTCGGATAGAGACTGATCCGCTTTAAAAGACATCCGGTAGGGGATGGAGTTATTTTGTTCTTTACCATCGGTAACGACCATCTCGGATACGATCGTGTAGTTGGTAGAGAAGAGTTTTCGTTTCCAGTCGCATTTAAAGCGAACCTCATTGCGGATATAACTCAGATAGCTCATGCCGTCACGTTCTTTGTAAGTTACGAGGAAAGCTACCTCCACGGGTTTAAATCGCAAGCCAAAAGGCTTTTTGCGGAGGATGGCCTCGGTAGCCTTATTCCGGTCATCCATGCTGAGGGCGAATTCCGCACGGCTGAAGGAAAGCCGTTCCTTATCGATATATAATTTGCCGTAATATAAAGCGTAAGGCAAGATCGCTTGAGGTTGGAAACTGATTACGTAATGCGGTCGGTCGTTTAACATCACGCTTTCTTCCATACGGAAGGCGTAATAAGGTAAGATATTCGGGTCGAGCAATAAATCCGGATTCTTCACCACATCCACGTAAACGGATAGGTTAGGGCCTCCCAATAATTTCACGGCTAATGTATCGCTAGCCTTCTCGCTCAATAATTTACGTCCTTTATAGATCTGTACCCGATCCCGTTCCACGTTCCTGTCCTTATAGGGAGTTTTGTAAACATCGATAACCGCTTCCGAGATATTGATGTAACGACGGCCTTTTTGTGCGGTCTCCCGGTAGAACCCGGTAAGCATGCTACCTGTGGCGATGTAATTCTTATTTACTTTCTCAATCGCCTCCTCTACGATATATCGAGGATCTCCGGCCCGGATAATGACTTCGCTAAGCGTATTCATGTTCGGTTCGAGTAGTACCGTGCATTCTAATATGTCCTTATCGTTCACGGGGATCAAGCCATTCAAATATCCGATATGCGATACTTCTACTTGTCTGGCATGGAGGCCGTTTTTCACTTTGATAGAGAACTCACCGTCATTATTGGTGATCGTTCCCACGTTGGTTCCCGGAATAGAGATATTTACGTATTCCAGTTTTTTTCGTGTTTGCTTGTCTTTTACTACACCGCTGACAGTGATAAACTCATCGTCTGCGCTATCCTGTGCCTTTATAGAGGTTACACCGCAAGCCAACAGTATCATCAGGATAAATCCCATAGTTTGTTTACAGAGCGCTTTCATATTTGTATTGTTTTAATGGTAAATAATCACTTTGTACTTATATGATCGCCCAGGAAAGAAATACCCTATGGGATTTATCAAAAAAATCACACAACCTTTTGTCCGGGCTGCAAAGTCAACATTTCTTTAGGTACCGCTTTCTTGATGCTCTCTATTAAAATACCCGCTACGGTATGCCGGATAAAATCTTTACGGGTGACAAAGACGATCTCCCGTGTCGGCTTGGGAATGGCGAACGGACGTACCAATTCTTTCTGCTCTTTACTTAACTGCAGGGTAGCCAATTCCGGGATGAACGTAATACCGTTACCGCTTTCCACCATACGCATAAATGTCTCTAGGCTACCTAAACGGTAAGCGGCTTGGCGAACCTTTACCTTCTCCATCTGGCAGAAACGCATCAGCTGGTCACGGAAGCAATGTCCCTCGTCCAGCAGCCACAACCGCTCGTCGTTGATATCGGCGGTACGGATCAAATCCTTTTTGAAGATAGATTCATTATGAGCCACGTATCCGAAGAATTGCTCATAATATAATATGTCTCCTTGTAAATAGGATTCTGTGGGCTGGTTCGCTATGATAGCGGCATCGATTTCCCCGTTTTGCAGGGCGGCCATAGTGGGAGCGGTTTTCATTTCCAGCATACGGATGTCAAGATCCGTATGCTTTTCCGATAATTGCTGGAAAAAGCGAGGTAGCAAATAAGGGGCGATAGTCGGTAGCACCGCTAAGCGGAACGTACCTTTCAATGACTGTTCCTCCTCGTTCACGATATCTTTGATAAGAGAAGCCTGATAGAGGACATTTCTCGCTTGCTCAATAACCTTACGTCCGGCAGGTGTGGGGCGAACGGGCTGCAGGTTTCGATCGAACAATTTAATACCTAGTTCGTCTTCCAGCTTTTGGATCATCATACTCAATGTCGGTTGTGTCACCCTACAATGCTCTGCAGCCTTTGCGAAATGACGATAAGTATCCACCGCTAGGATATATTCGAGTTGCTGTATATTCATAGTACTTAATTTTACAAGCGTTAGAAATTAATGAAGACAAACTTACGGAAAAACGCTGGAATAATCGAATAAAAGTGGAAGAATAAAGCAGCTTAATTTGAGTATTAGGCATTTAGGGGGAAATCGGAGAAGTTGGGTGAAAAGCCAAAATACATTTGCTTATCATGGAACAGACGAATGGGCTAACTGGATGATAGATTTACACAGAAAAAATATGTAACTTTGGAGAGTAATTTACAAATGGTTTACAGTCGTATATGTAATGAGCTAAAAATTAATTGATTAAAGTATATGTCAGACAGTATCGTCATTATTCCTACATACAACGAGAAGGAGAATATTGAGAATATCATTCGTGCCGTGTTCGGGCTGGAGAAAGTGTTTCATATCTTGGTGATCGATGATGGCTCTCCGGATGGGACGGCGGCTATCGTGAAGGGCTTGCAGAAGGAGTTCCCGGAGCGTCTTTTTATCGTGGAGCGTAAGGGGAAGCTGGGATTGGGTACCGCTTATATCCGGGGTTTTAAATGGGCTATCGAGCATAAATATGATTTTATTTTCGAGATGGACGCCGATTTCAGTCATAATCCCAATGACCTGCCGAAGCTATACGCCGCTTGTACCGGGCAGGGTGCCGACGTAGCCATCGGATCGAGGTATTGCAACGGGGTGAATGTGGTGAACTGGCCGTTGGGCCGTGTGTTGATGTCTTATTTCGCCTCGGTGTATGTCCGTATCGTCACGGGTATGAAGATACAGGATACGACGGCGGGCTTTAAATGTTACCGCCGTGAGGTGCTGGAGACGATCGATCTGGACCGTGTCCATTTCAAGGGATACGCCTTTCAGGTGGAGATGAAGTTTACGGCTTATAAGTGCGGTTTCAAGCTCGTGGAGGTGCCGATCATCTTTATCAACCGTGCTTTGGGTGTCTCCAAGATGAACTCTTCGATATTCGGGGAGGCTTTATTTGGCGTCCTTCAATTGAAATGGTGGAGTTTCTTCAGGAAGTATCCGAGGAAACATGCGAGCCATGCCTAATGAAAACAGAGTTTGACAATTTATAATAGGATAAGAAAGATGAATAAAATATTAATCCAAAATCCGAGAATCATCAACGAGGGCCGTTCTTTTATCGGCTCGGTGTTGGTGGAGGGGGATAAGATCGCGGCGGTGTTCGAGGGGGAGGTTCCCGGGAACGTGCGTGCCGAGGCGAACCAAATGATCGACGCTACGGGGAAATGGTTGATACCGGGCGTCATCGATGATCAGGTGCATTTCCGGGACCCCGGGCTTACCCATAAGGGGGATATCGGGACCGAGAGCCGTGCGGCCGTGGCCGGTGGCGTGACGACCTTCATGGACATGCCGAACACGAAGCCACAGACCACGACGATCGCCGATCTGGAATGGAAATTCAATCGTGCCGCCGAGGTCTCCCGTGCGAATTACTCCTTCTTCTTCGGTGGGACAAACGATAATATGGACGAGATCCGCAGGCTGGATCGTAGCCGTGTGCCGGGACTGAAACTCTTCCTCGGCTCGTCTACGGGAAATATGCTGGTGGACAAGAAAGACTCGTTGGAGCGTATCTTCGGCGAGGCCGGTATGCTGATCGCCATCCATGCGGAGAAAGAGGAGGTGATCCGGCGTAATATCCAGTATTACACGAACCTGCATGGCGAGGATCTGGATATCTCTTTCCATAGCAAGATCCGTAGCGAGGAGGCCTGCTACCAATGCTCGGCCGAGGCGGTTGAACTGGCTACCCGCTTGGATTCCCGTTTGCATATCCTGCATCTCTCCACGGAGAAGGAATTATCGTTGCTCAGTAACCATCTTCCCTTGAGCGAGAAAAAGATAACCGGCGAGGTCTGCGTGCACCATCTGTGGTTTCATGACGGCGACTACGCCCAATTCGGTAATCGTATCAAGTGGAATCCTTCTATCAAGACGATCGAGGATCGCGCGGCGCTGCGTGAGGCGGTCAATAACAATACGATCGATATCGTGGCTACCGACCATGCCCCGCATCTACCGGAGGAGAAGCAAGGCTCTTGCTTGAAGGCGGCTTCCGGAGGACCGCTTATCCAGCACTCCTTGATCACGATGTTGGAGCTGGCGATGGAAGGCCGTTTCACGTACGAGAAGGTGGTCGAGAAGATGGCGCATATGCCGGCGGAGCTGTTTCGTATCGATAGGAGGGGATACATCCGTCCCGGATACTACGCCGATATCGTATTGATCGATCCGGAGCAGACTTGGACGGTATCGAAGGAGAATATCTTGTACAAATGCGGCTGGTCTCCTTTCGAGGGCTATACGTTCCACCATGGCGTATGGAAGACTTTCGTGAATGGCGAGTTGGCCTATGGCGATGGAGTGGTGAATGACGCCGTGAGAGGTAAAGAAGTCCGTTATCTATAGCAGTAGAGACGGGGCATGCCCCCGTCTCATCCTATCTATTGGATATCGATCAGTTTATGGGTTTGCAGACTTAGTCTCCACCGGGGATGCCGGAGGATGTAATCCACTACCTCTTTCGTATTTTGGCAGGAGCAGGGTTGCAGGAAATGGTACCGTGCGGGGATTTCGGCGTATGCGGACAGGTCTTGCCCGGTATAAACCACCTTTATCTCGTCGACTCTTTCCAATACCACCGGGGCGTTCTCCTTGGGCGAGCAAGTCACCCAGTCGATGCCGTCGGGCAAGGGGCGTGTGCCGTTGGTCTCGATACAGATCTGTTTCCCCGCCTCACGTAAGCGGGATATAAGCGCCTTGTCGATCCACAGGCTAGGTTCTCCTCCCGTCAGGATTACCATCCGTGCGGGAAAGGAAGATACCTTCTCCACGATCTCCTCGTCCGTCATCATCACGCCCTCCTCGTGGCGGGTGTCGCAGAAGCCACATCTCAGGTTGCAACCGGAGAAGCGGACGAATACGGCGGGAGTCCCCGTATGGAACCCTTCGCCTTGCAAGCTGTAGAATATCTCGTTAATCTTCCTCATAGATCGCCGTATTACCCTCAGACTCTTTTACCTCTACCTTGAAACAAGACGGGATCTGCTCGTATACCCAAAAGGCTATGTTCTCCGCCGTCGGGTTGAAAGGCAAGATATCGTTCAAGTTCTGGTGGTCCAACAGGGATTTCACCGATCTCTTGATATGGCTGAAATCGACTACCATGCCATCGGCGTTTAATTCCTTGGAGCGGCAATAAACCGTGATCATCCAATTGTGACCATGTAGATTCTCACATTTGCTGGGGTAGGACAATCTCAAGCTATGGGAAGCGGAGATCTCCATACGTTTAATTACGGTATACATACGATAATAATGTTTATACGATAAATAATAATGTACCTAATGTCACCTCGGCACACAAAAAAATCCCGGATATTAATCCGGGATGCAAATATACGAAATATTTAGTTTGTTTGTACGACACTTGTCTACGATCGGTAGGGACAGGCGGTATGATAACCGGCTATCCCTCTTGGTTCAGCGCCTTCATCGAGAACTGGAAAGTCGTCCCTTTGCCCTCGCCCTCAGACTCGAACCAAAGCTTTCCTCCATGAAGCTCCACGAAGTCCTTGCAAAGCATCAGTCCCAGGCCGGAGCCTTTCTCGTTCTTCGTCCCGTAGGTCGTGAAATGCGAGTCTTGTTTCAAGAGCTTGTCTTGATCCTCTTTCTTGATGCCCTTGCCGGTATCTTTCACGCTAACGGTTACGAAATCCCCCTCGGAGCGTGAGGATAAGGTGATCGTGCCCCCCTCGAAACTAAACTTCATGGCGTTAGAGATCAGGTTACGGATAATCGTCTTGAGCATATCGATATCAACCAAGCCTACCAGCTCTTTATCCAGATTTTCTAGGATAATCTTCACGCCTTTTTGCGCCGCCATCGGGATATACATCTCGGCGGTACTGTCGATGATACTGTTTATGTCGGTCTGTTGCTTATATACGTGTTGCTTGTTCAAGCGGTTCTTGGCCCATTTCAGCAGGTTGTCCAGCAAGAGGAAGATCTCCTCGGAGGTCTTGTTCATCATCTGGATCATCTCGAACACCTCGTCGCCTACCCGCTCCTTGTCCACCATCATCAAAATGGCGTTATTCATCATTTTCAACGAGCCTAGCGGGGAACGCAGGTCATGGGCGATAACGGAGTATAGCGTATCCCTAGACTCGATCGTGTTCTCCAGCTCGGCCTTGATGCGCTTGATGCTGTAAAGCTCGTAGCGGTGGGCCACCCTCTTCACCAGCTCCTCACGTTGGAAAGGCTTTGTGACGTATTCGGTGGCGCCCAATTGGTAACCTTTCACGATGCTTTGCATATCGCTTAGGGCGGACATGATAATCACGGGTATATCCGTAGTCTCGGGATTGCTTTTCAGATGCTGGAGGACCTCATATCCGTCCATCTCAGGCATCATGATATCGAGTAATATCAGATTTGGGTGTTTCTCGTTAGCTATGCGTAGCGCTTTTGTCCCGCTGTCGCAAGTCAAGAGCGTATATCCCTCTTTCTTCAGTATGGCTTGTACTAGCATGACGTTTGTAGGGACATCATCTACGATAAGAACTTTATACTCTGAGGCCAATTTATCCATTGTATCTAAATTGTGTTCTAGTTTTCTTGATATTCAAATAGTATCAATAGCGCAAAAGTATTAATTAAAGTCGACATATAACGACTATTTATCCATCTATTTTTTTATTTTTTTATCCCGCGCCTCGTTTGGCTTTTTCCCAAGCGCCTGTGCCTTTATGCTTAGCGAGATAGCTATACCCTCGTATGACATTGATATTCATGAATAAAAAGTAATAAGGAATGAATAATAGCTTGTTCCGGAGGTTTCGTTGTTCCATTTTATACCCCAAGTATCCCATCAGGTAAAACGCTAGTTGCAGGGCAAGGATGACCGTGTAAAGGGTATGCCCGGTACAGGCTAGGAGCAGGTTGAGGGGCAGGAGGGCGAAGAGCACGACCGGCGTCAGCGTCCAGCGCAGTACCCGGTGGCTGATGTATTGGAAGCTCAGTATCCCATACCGGAACATATTCAATAATCCCCGTAGCCGCCATACCGATTGCAATCCTCCGGCCGATATGCGTACTTTACGTTTCTCCTCCTCCCGCATGTTCAGGGAGGCGCTCTCGAGGGCGTACGCCTCTTTGCTGTAGGCGATCTTGTAGCCTCTCATCGCTATGCGCAGGGAGAGGATGAAATCGTCCAGCAGGGTATCTGGGGGCATCTGCTCGAAGAGGGAGGTACGGATGGCGAAGAGCTCGCCTGCCGCTCCGACGGCGGAGTATAGGCGGTAGTCCAGTCGCTTGAGGGCGGACTCGTATTTCCAGTATATGCCTTCTCCGGCGGTGGCTCCTTGCTCGGCTTGTATCTCTACCCGTTTCTCTCCGGCCACGCAGCCTACCCGTGGGTCGCTGAACTGGCGTATGATCTCCTTGATGGCGCCCTTGTTCAGCATCGTGTTGGCGTCGGTGAAGATGACGTAGGGGGTATTCACGTAGGGGAGGGCCCGGTTCAAGGCGGCGGTCTTTCCTTGTCGCTGCGGTTGGTACAGTACGGTGACCTCCGGGTACTCTTTCAGTCTCTCATTCGTGTTGTCATTGCTTCCATCGGTGATCCAGACCAGTCTCAGCTTATCCGCCGGATAATCCAGTTGTCTGCAATTCACCATCTTGCTCGCCACGATCGCCTCCTCGTTGTAGGCGGCTATCAGCAACGTGGCCTCCGGTAGTGTCTCGGGAAGGCGGGGGAGCCGGGGTTTAACGAACAGCTCCTTGATCTTTACCATAAGGTATAATACGATCCCATACCCCAGATAGGTATAGAAAACGATCCCGATCCCGATCCAGAAGAGGATCTCAATGACTTGACAGCTCTTTTCCATAAAATCTATTTAATTGAAGTGAAACCATTTTTGAAGTATATCCTTGATTTTAAATTTGATGGCTAAATTCACCAAATTGATTTTTATAGTTATAGGTAAACTGTAAAAAATGTATATAGCAAGAAAACGAAGGTAAGAGGTACTACAGATAATTCGGTTAGGTAGTTGGAAATTTCGAGTTAATAAAGAGCATGCGAGTTTTTTCCTTTCTTGTTTTTCCATTTTGTTATCTACGCATAATATTCTGTAGGCATGATATAGGCCCATGAACATGGTATCGAAGAGCAAACAGGGATAAATTGAGTGTGCTCTTAAGTGGGCTATATAGGCTCTTTTTGTTTTTTCTATTTCTGCGTAGCTGATACTTAATTTCATCGAATACCCTTGTGTCTTGATCTTTGAGGTTGTGGATTCTGGATTTATAGTATAATACAAGGTTTGATCAGATATTAATTGGCAAGACTTTGCGGATATAATAACTTGATATGTGAACCAGCAATCCTCTACCAGTTGATGAGGTATACACTGTATATTATGGGATTTTAAAAAGTTTAAATTATAAAGTTTGTTCCAGCTCATTACATATATATCATTGTTTTGTGCATATCGATATTGTGCGACTGGTAAATCATCTCCTTGGATTAAAATCGGGCTATACGTATAAGTAGGGTAGGTCTTTCCTGAGAGATCTTTCTTCATGTGTGATGCTGCGATGAAATCAACAGGATGTTCTTGCATTTTATGTACGAGAATTTCTATGCATGTAGGGATGATCTCATCGTCACTATCCATAAAAAACAGATACTCGCCTTGCGCATTATCGATGGCAGTATTTCTTGTAGCCCCAAGGCCAATATTATACGGATGCTCGATGATACGGACATCCTTTCCTCTTGGATGATCTTTAATAATTCTATGGACAATGTCCATGGAATCATCTTGCCCTTTATCGTCTACTATTAAATATTCTATATTATCATATGTTTGGTTTAATACGGATAGTAACGCTCTTTCTACGAATAGAGACACGTTATAAATAGGTATTGCTAAAGAAACTTTATACATAACTTTGTTATTTTGAGTTATTGTTTATGAAATAAATACCATCTTTTATTCCTTTAAACAAAAATGGAATAAGATGGAATTTTGCTTGAATCGTAAATATTAGAATCTTTTTGCAAAGAGCAAATGTCGTTTGATATATATATGAACATATACGAATTCTTTTTTTTGATAAAATGCGCTGGGCAAATATGAGACGATTTCGGGTGTGATAATATATACGCAAAGGACTCTCAATACCCACACTAGCGCTTTCCTTATGATAGATTATAGCTTTGGGCTCAAACCAAATAGAGGATCCAGTCTTTTGAATTTGAGTACACCAATCTAACTCTTCATAATAAAGGAAGTAGAATTCTGGCATTTTCCCGAATTTTTGTATGTCAATCGCCTTGACTGCCATGGCAGCTCCATGGGCGAATGAGGTTTCATGCGCTTCTTCGAACTGTCCTTGGTCTAACTGATCATAGCCAATGGAGGTGTTCCGGAGCGTTATGTGGCTCATTGGTGTGGAACCTGCGTATTGTAAACGTTCTTTTTCGGGCCAACAAGCTATTTTAGGAGAGACGCATCCTATTCGAGGATTGCTGTCAAGTCTATTTACTAATGCTTTTAGGAATGGTTGGGTAATGATTGTATCATTGTTAAGAAGTAATAAATAATAGCCTGTGGCATATGATATTCCCAAGTTATTACCACCGGCGAATCCAAGGTTTTTCTCACTCCGTATAACCTGTATGTCTGGGAACTTGGATTGGAGAAGCTTATGTTCCAGAGGGTCGGTAGAAGCGTTGTCTACGACAATGATCTCATGAGGATAAGTCTCATGGATAGCCAAGGATTCTATCATCTCGACGGTATCTTTCAACCCGTTATAATTGATAGTGATAATGGAGACTTTTTTAATCATGGCTTTCTTCTTTTTTTATCGTTATGTCATGTGGAGTGCTCTGAAAGCTCGTATCCTTGTTTTTTATCCGGATGAATGAGGCTATATATCCTTTTGTCAAGATGAAAAAAAGGAAGGGAAGCTTCGACAGATTCCTGTAAAGTTTCCGTGTATGCATCTTGCGGGGAATGGCCAGCGTATATGTCAAGATGCTGATTAATATCAGTCCATACCATTTCAGGGCAAGCGGGAAAGTTGTGAGGCTCCATGCCAAGGCGAGGAGAGACGGGATGATCAGTTTTAATATTCTCGGGAGCGGGAACCATTGGACCGCCTTGTCCATATAATTCCAGTTGAGGGTACGGAGGTCGAGATGCCGTATGATCAAAGAGAATGCCAGCAGTTGGGCGTGGAACCAGCGGGATCTTTGCCGTGCCATGACCTCTTGGCGTGAGGTCTTCTCGTCGTACACGAGGATGTCCTCGGCGTAATCGACAAAGATATTTTCCGTGGCGAGATAGATCTCCAGCTCCTTGTCCTCGGCGAAAGTGCCGCATTGGGGCATGTGGGATTTCAGCCATCCGAAGTCGAATACCATGCCGGAGCCTATCAAGGAGGAGGAGATCCCGACATTGACCCGCCCCTTGCGGAAGATGGTGTTGTTGATCTCCTCGGAGATACCGTCCCATACCGCTATCGGCGTATTGTCGTTCTTGAGGGTACGGTGCGCTTGCAGGGCGATGTTGTCTTGCGTGATATCGTTGACCCGGGTCAGGAAATCCGTATCCGTGAGGTTGTCGGCGTCGAGGATGACGACTTTATCGATTCCCTCTTTCAGGTATTCCAAGGCGTAGGTGATGGACTTATGTTTCATGCTATGCTTGAAATCCGGCGTGAGGAGCTCGATCGGGAGCTTGGCGAGCGCTTGGTTCGTTTCCTCCCGCATATGGTCCGATACCACGATCACCCGGTATTTGTCCGCCGGATAGTCTTGCAGGAGGATGCGCTCCACGGATTCCTGTATGACTTGGTCTTCCTTATAGGCGGCGAAGATGACGGCGAACTTCTGGAGCCGTATGCTCCGGCGCTTCCGGTGCCTCCTCCGAAAAAAGGACGCCAACGTAAAAAATAGGTCATAGCCTATGAAAAAGACGATGAAAATGAATAGGGCGATATCTATGTAGATCAACAAGTGCATTCGCTTTTTTTACAAAAGTACTTATAATTTTCAATAAGAGTTTGATTCTGCCGTTTTTTTCTCACCTAAGGGGGCCATATCTTTCCCAGCGAGCTCAGCGCCGCCGAGAGTATCAGCCCCCAGCCCAGCAGGTTCAAGGGGCCGGGCGAGGGGTGGACGAGAGCGAGAGTATCGCCCCGATAGCCGCCAGCGCCGCCTCCCGCATGTCCAGCAGGAGGGAGAGTGCCGCCAGCAGGAAGAGGCTGGCCAAGGCGAGCAGGCGGAAGTGGGGGAAAGGGGGGCGTGGGCTCCGTGGGAGTGTCGGTCGTGTCATGGGGCGGTTGTTTTTGGGGCGTGTGAGATCCTAGGTTTAGCAAGAAATCCAGCAGGCTGCGGACGAAGGCAAGTATTTGTCGTATCTTATTCATATCAATTGTTGTTTTTTAGGGATGAGTAAATCGGTTCGATCTCGTGGCAGAGCTGTACCAGCGTCTCCCGGTAGCGCTCCCGGTTGTCGCCGTTCAGCTCGCTGATGTAGGGGCTGTAGGCGATGGCCTTGGCGTAGTCGGCGGGGAAACGGCTCATGGCGGCGGCCTGCGGGTAGGAGCAGACGAGGAGGCGGGCGAAGTCGAGGTAGGAGTTGCGTGCCGAGTCGTAGCGGCGGAACAGCAACTCGCCCCGCTTGTATCGGGCGGTGACGCGGCCCCCGTGCCAGAAGGCGTTGCTCGCCCCGTAGCCAGTGATGCCGAAATGGTTGTTGGCCTCCCGGGCTAGGCGGGAGGTGCCCCAGCCGCTTTCTAGGGCGGCTTGGGCAAGGAGGATGATGGGGTTTAGGTGGAAGCGGTCGCCGGCGGACTGGGCGTCGGCAAGGTGGGTGGAGATATAGGCTTGTTTCATGATATATACGATGAATTATGATTTGATTTTTCTTGGAAAATTAATCTTAAATTACTATCTTTGAATAAGTTAATAAATAAACAGCATCAGTATGGAAAAGCGGGAGACCGGTGTCGGCGCCTATTATTTTTGTGATATAGCGATGAGTTATTTTCCCTTATTGTCGAAGAAGAAAGCCTCGGATAAGCTGTCCCGGTGGATACGTGTCAGCGGAAAGTTGATGGAGCGGCTGGAGGAGTGCGGATGGCATCCCCGCCAACGGATCTTATCGCCCCGTCAGCGGGAGTGCATCGTGTCGCACCTAGGGGAGCCCTGATTTAGATTTCGTCGGGGGATTCGCTGTCGCTTCCTCCCGGGGCGGGTGCGTCGGGCACGATCTTCTCGAACTTGGCGAGGCCGGTGACGCTCTTTAGCGTCACGCTCGGACGGAAGACGATCCGAGGACGTTTGATAAGGGAGGCGTTGAAGTCGGACTCCAGCTTGGTACCCTTGCTGCCGATCACGGCTTGGAAGTGGCCGAGATCGCCTAGCTGGACGGTCTCCCCTTTCTGGAGGCGTTGCTTGAGGATGTAGAGGAGGCCGTCTACCACGACGTGCACGTCGCCCCGGGAGGCGGTGCTGCGGTCGGCGATCTGGTCGCACAGCTCCTCGAAATCGCAGGTGCCGGTGGACTTGTTCACGGCGTAATACAACTTGGAGTCGGCGGCGGCTCCCTTGGTCATGTCTTTTCGTAAGACTAATCGGTACTTGATCGGCATAATGTCTGGTGTTTTTTTGATTACGTTGTAAAGGTACGACATGCCGCCGGTGGGATTCCGGTCAACGGGGACGAAGGGGGGCGAGGTCGGGTGAATGGGGGTAAAGAGGTGGATTTTGAGTGAATAACGCTTGGTTTTCTAACGAAATAAGCGTATGTTTGCTCAATCAAAATTCGATTGACATGAAAAATTTACGGTATGAAAGAGAAAGACAAGCGGCGAGACGTGAGAGGTGAGTCCCGTGAACGGGCGAAGTGCCAGCGTGAGACGTTGGGCAAATATTTTTACGATTTGTCAAAACTGACGTTCACGGCATTGGTGCTGGGTGGAATAGCTATGTTATTCCAATCGGAAAAGATAGAGATAAGTATGATTGGAATGTTCATGGTAGGGATCTTGTTCTCTGTCGGGTTAGCTTTCTGTGGTAATAAAATCTTGAAATAATAAAGAGCTATGAATCCATTGACATTTCTTTTCGGGGTAATGCTATTGATACTTGTGGTGTTTATCGTTTGGATGTACACGCCATCCGGCAAGCGTTGGTTGGATAGCATGAAATAAAAGGACTATCGTGTTTCCGGTCCGAACACTACTGTGTTTGGCTTCGGATACTACTGTGTTGGCTTCCCAACACAATAGTGTTCGGTGCCAAACACGGTAGTGTTTTTTTTGTCTCCCCCCTATATCCCCTCCGGCAGGATACTTTGGCTTTGCAATTCCCGGGCGATACGGTCGCTTAGGGCGAAGTGATTCTCGAGCGTGGCTTGTAGGCGCAGGCGCTCTTCGGGTGTCGCCGCCGTGCGGACGGACTCCAAGGTCCGGGCTAGCTTCCGGCGTGCGAAGGACTCGCCGTAGAGGAGCACTTGGAAGCGGGTCTCGCCGGGAAGCCGTTCGTCCGGTACCGGCCCGGTATCTTGCGGCGCGGAGGCCCGGAGGGAGAGGACAAGGGCGGAGAGCCGCTCGTCCGCTATCCCGTCCGGGTGCTTGCCCTCGGACAGGAGGTGGAGCAAGCGGGCGTGCTCCGGGTCTTCTAGGGGAAGCTCGTTGTCCGCCAGTTCGCCAGAGACCCATGCGGGCAGGGAAATCTCGTTTCCGTCGGGGTCGTAGAACATCCGGTCATGGTGCGTGAGGCAAAAACGCAGTAACGTCCTTTCTCGTGGCAGGGTGGGCGTGAGGCCTGCGGCTTCCTTCTTCGGCACCGGTACCGGTACGTTTTTCGGGCCTGTGGCGACGGAGATTTCCTGCCGTAGTACCTCTATCGGTATTCCCGTCGCTCCGGATAGCTCCCCGATCCTTCGGTACACGGCCAGCGGGGAGGAGAGGAGGCCGATCTCGCCCAACGTCTCGTTGATGGCGGCGGTGTCCGTGTGAGGGCGGGAAGCCGCTTGGCGGATGCGGTAGGAGAGGTAATCGAGGGTACCCTCCCGTGCTAGGCGTGCCAGCTCGTCGCTCCCTTTCCGGCGGTACACCTCGTCCGGGTCCATGCCGTCGGGCAGGGGAAGCAGGCTGACGGCGCATCCCTCGGACAGGAGCATATGGGCGCACCGGACCGTGTTCTGCCGTCCCGCCGGATCGGGATCGAGAGAGAGCGTCACCTGCCCGGCCAGCCTCCGTATCGCCCGGATATGCTCCTCGGTGAGCGCCGTGCCGCATAGCCCCACGGCGTACCGTATGCCGCAGGCGTGGAAGGCGAGCACGTCCTTGTATCCCTCGCAAAGCAGGATTCGCCCCTCGGAGCGAACGGCCTTCACCGCCTTGTGCAGGCCGTAGAGGATATGCCCCTTGTGGTAGGCAGGACTGTCGGGGGAGTTGACGTATTTCCGCCCCTTCTCCGACGGGGTAAGGCTCCGTCCGGCGAACCCGGCCACCTGTCCCCCGGTGGTGTGTATCGGGAAGATGAGCCGGCCTAGGAAGGGGCGGAACACTTGGGGGACGTTGGGCGGGCAAAGTCCCACGCCGAAGCCGCGGTAGGTCTCTTCCAGCCCATGGCGATCTTCTACCGTACGTGCCGTACCTACGGGGTGGCCCGGTAGCAGGCCGCTAGCGAACGAAGCGTTCGCCAGCAACAACGCTTCCCGCTCGTCCCGCCGCCGCTCACGACCAGCGGCAGCGGTCTCTTCCACCTCGATATTGTATTTGCGTGCCAGTAGGCGTACTGCCTCCTCGAAGCCGCATCCCTCCATGTGGCACACGAGCCGTATCGGGTCCGCCGCCTCGCCGCAACTGAAGCACTTCCCGATGTTCCTCGCCGGGGAGACGCGGAAGGAGGGATGCCGCTCGTCGTGGAACGGGCACAGCGCCACGAAGTCCTTCCCCGAGCGATGTAGCGTGAGGTAACCGGAGGCTACCTCGTCGATGCGGGCCGTCTCCCGCACCTTGCGCAGCGTATCGTCCGTCAGCATTCGAAGAGGCCCTTTCCCTTCGGTTTAGGCTCCGCTGCCCGGGCCTTGCGGACGCATGCCGGCTGGGTGTCGTCCCAGAAGGAGGTCACGCCCTCGTTGTGCATGAAGCGCACGTGTCCCAGCTCGCCTTGGCGGTTCTTGGCCAGCAGGATCGTGCCCCTCCCCCGGGTAGGCAGGTGCGTATCCGGGTCCTCGTGTATGTTCACCACGGAGAGGCGGCTGATGAAGGCCACCGTATCGGCGTCCTGCTCGATAGAGCCGGAGTCCCGGAGGTCGGATAGCTGGTGCCTGAAGGAGTAGGTCCCCCTCGTCTCGCAATTGCGGTTCAGCTGGCAGAGCAGCACGATCGGTATCTCCTCGTCCATCGCCGTAATCTTGGCCTTGCGGGTGATGTTTGAGATGGCCTCGTTCGGGGTCTGCCCCTTGTCGTCCCGGTTTACCAGCTGCAAGTAATCGATAATGGCGAGGGAACACTTCCCTTGCCGCCTCCTGAGGGAGATGTCGCAGCGTATCTCGTCTATTTGGATGTCCGAGCGTTGGTTGATACATATCGGCAATTCTTTCAGCTGCCGGCTCGCCTCCTCCAAGGCTCTCATCTCCTCCTCGGTGGCGGTTCCCTTGGTGATCTTCGAAGGCTCCACGTCGGCTATCTGTCCCAGCATCCTGAAGATCAGCTGTTCCCTCGACATCTCCAGGCTGTAGACGCAAACCGGTACCCCTTGCTTGGCGGCGTTCACCGCCATGAAAAGGGCGAAGGCCGTCTTTCCCATGCCCGGGCGGGCGGCGAACACGTGGAGCGAGCCTGTCCGCAACCCTCCCATAAGCCTGTCCAGTCCCCCCAGCCCGGTATGTATGCCCGCCGTACCGCCCCGGGCTACCCGCTTGCGTATCTCCCGTACCCGTGCCATGGCCTCGGCGGTGGCGGTAGGCATGTCCGGTATCTCGTGGGTGAGGGAGAGCTGCTCGCCCAGTTCGTCGGCCACCGTTCCCAGTTCCGATATCAGCTTTTGCGTATCCCGGTCGTCGGCCGCCGCCTTATGCGCCAGCTCGTGGCACCTCAGGATAAGCCGCCTTGCCACGAAGGCCTCCCTTATGTACTGGCAATGCTGCCGTACGAACTCTCCGCCTACCTCCATGTAGCCGTCTTGCCGGGCCAGCTCGAAGAGGTCGGGCAGTTGCCCGGCCCTCTCCGGCGAGAGCCTCCGTATCTCTTTCTCCACCGAGAGTATATCCGTTCCTTCCCCCTTCCCGTGAAGGCTGAGGTAGGCCTCTATCGCCAAGGCGATATCCGGGTGGGTGAACATCTCGGGCCTTATCCTGAAGGCGATCTCGGGAAGGCTCTTGCGTGAGGCCAGCAGCCCGAAGAGCAGGGCTTTCTCCGCTTTCCGCTCTTCGGATAGCGTGAGGCTGGCGGGGAGGGAGGTAGGGGTTAGCGTTTTCTTATTTGCCATAAGATGTTTTGTTTAGTATGAACGACTGATAATTGATAATTTCCACCGCCATACCGTGATCTAGTTTTTTCTTGGTTATCACGCTGCTTTGTTCTAGCTCTTCCAATCCTTTCCGTATGGCATAGACCGTGCAGCCAAGATAAGTGGCCAGCTCGGGTATTTTCACGATACATTGCCCTTTCTGGATGGTGTATGTGTCATTTTTCCATGGACATTGGTAAGGGCTATAGGCGACTTTGCTGTACAGGTACAGCATGATCCCTATTTGCGTCGGGATCCGCTTTCCCTTGCAACAATTTCTTATGAGCATATCCAAGAAAACTCTGGGATAGCGGATGTAGCCGTTCTTCCGTAGCTCATCCGTGTTGAATAGTTTATACATAATGTTTTGAATTATACCCCTTTAGGGCGTGTTAATAAATATCGTACTCTGAATCGCATTCTAGATCAAACTCTGAACTTCTTAATCCTTAGCGGATAAGCTTGGAATCGTTGCTTTTTTTCGCCACGATTTCGCACCGCTATATATAAATATACAAGGGAGTTATTAAAAGATTTAAATAGGAAACGTGTCGTTTCCGTCTTTTTTGAAGAACCATTTCATTTAGATCGTTTTTTCACAATGGCCGTAAATCATGAATGAATAAATATTCCACTCTTTTTTTATGAAGATCGTGAGGATTTATAATTGTTGTTTAAATCTCTGCAAAGATCGGAATAAAATTGTAATAAAACAAAATATATACGAAGATATTAAATGTTTACAAACATGTGTTATAGTACGCTTTATTTAGATAGTAATAGCTAAATTTATGGAGGATTATTATGTGATGTTAATTGGAAAATAGATATTTTTTTAGGGATTGAATATTTTAATAAACTATGAGTGATTGTGCAGCCTTGAGGCTGATTCTAGACACTAAAATATATTTGTAGATAATGGCCTATAACTCGTGAATTCTAGTCATGTGAATATTATTTATGTATAGTAAGTGCTCCCTACAAATATCATAGGAAAAAGAAGGCGTCTTACCTTTTTGCGAAGGAATAACCATGTTTTTTTCTTATGAGATTTTTATAGAGTTAATTATTTTGTTCATTTGAGTTTCCCATGAGAGAGATCGAATTGATTCCCTGATCTCAAGGGGAGAAAGAGATTGCTTTTCATAAAAATGTATTAATGAGTTTATATCGATGGCGGTTTCATCTGCGGGCACTTTAAGTATATACGGTTTATTCTCAAAGTCGCTATCTGTCTCAGAGTAAATAAAAGAAAGGCCCCGGGCGGCATATTCCCTGTTCTTTAATGTTTTAATATGGGTGATACCGCTACGATGCCGTGCAAGACTACCGATGGCCATGTCTGCTTTCTCAAAAAGCCGGTCAAGCTCTTCGCCGTGCTTAGCGCCGTGAAGGGTTACGTAGTTCTCTAATTTATGCTGTTTGATGATTGGAAGGATATCATCTTTTTCTCGTTGCCCGAAGAAATCTCCTACAATATGGAAAAAGACTTTGTAATTGGGATGTGAATCATAATAATCAGCCAGACCTTTAACCAGACGGTCAAATCCATGCCAGTAATGAATCTCCGCTACTCCTATTAGGTGAAGTTCCTTGTTTGTATCGTTGACCTGTTGTTTCAATTTAATTTGCGAGAAGTCAATGCCGTTCGATATTTGTATAGTGGGAATGCCGAATATGGTCTTATAGTCGGAGAAAGTCACGATCCCGCATAATTGTTTGGCCAAGGAATGACGGAAACATTGATCTATAAATAGTAATTTCCGACGAGAGAAACCTATATATTCTTGGTCATAAGGATAAGTTGGTATTTCCATTACAACCTTTATCCCCGCTTTACGCATTTGATGAACCATATGAATCGTGAATGGATTAGCGTTATGATCAGATCGCATATAAATAAAACTAATATTTTCTTTCTTCGCATATTCAACGATTGAAGAATATTCTATCCTTTTCAGTATTTTACCCTTGAACCCTGCTCCATAATCTTGTAGTACCTCGGAGTCTATCATTCTCAATTTCCTGCCGTTAGACTCATTTAGGTAACAGAGTCTCGTATCAATGCCACATGCTCTTAAGGCATTGACTTGGTAGTAGATCTTCTTGCTGATCCCATTAGCAGGATTAAGACCGTGAAATATCAGGAATAAAGCTTTCATTTCTGTATCTTGGATTTAAGTAGGTTAATAATATCATAAGTTCCACTTAATTGTATATATATGGAAGAAAAAGATATAGCTAACAGAATCTTAACGGATAAGCTTCCTAGCTCAGTCATCTTGTATGATATCTCATATATAGGCCATAGTAAGAGTATCAAAATACTTGTTAATACAATAGGTGATAAAAATTGTCGGATAAAGATTTTCACATTACGCTTTAATGTCACTTTATACATCCATATATAGCATTGGATGAAATTGATCGTAAATGTGATAGTAATGCACCATGCGATCGCTTCGAGCGTTTTAAATACAAATATCCCTATTACAATGCCAGATACGTTTAATAAAGTGGAGAATACGCCGCAAATGAATAAACTTTTAGTGTCGTTGGCCGCTTGGAAAATAGAGCCGGATGTTGATAATATTATTTGTATACCAACAGATATAGATAATATCTGGAATACCGGAACGGAGGGCATCCATTGATCCCCAAACAAAATGAGAGTGATTTCCCTTGCGGAAAACCATAATAACGCAGACAGGGGTAAACCAATAAAGGCTAGAATATGAATAACCTTCTCGTATGAATCCGCTAGCTTATGCAAGTCATCTTGAAAACCGGAAAAGATTGGATGCATGACAGGAGAGATCACATGGGTTATATTTTGCAAAGGAAGCATCATTAGCCGATATGATTTTTCGTAATACCCTAGGGCATTCATATTCATGTATTTTCCGATTAATAATTTATCAAGGTTTCTGCTGAAATAATTAATTACATTAAATAAAAATTGATAGGCTGAGAAACTGAATATCTTTTGGACCGAATCCAGACCGAATGTATATTGTAACTTTTGAGGGTTTTTCCGATATGATATGATAAACAAGAGAATGCTGGAGAAAATAGGATTAATGACTAATGCATATAGTCCGGCACCTGCGATGGCGGCACTGATGGCTATGCTTCCTCCAATAAATTGGATAGTTAAGCTACGATATGCGATAAACTTAAACTCCTTATTCTTGAATAGGAGTGCGTTAGGAACGATGTTTGCCGAAGCAAAAAATAAATTGATGGATAGTAGTTGGCATATTGTCAGTAATGTCTTTTGTTTATAAAAAAAAGAAATGGGCCAAGAGCATAGGAAAAAAAGAATAGATATCATGATTCCCAACCATAAGGTAAAAGAGAATATTCTGTTAAGATCTTTGCCTGTTAAATCCTTATTTTGAATAATAGCGGGCGCAATACCTAGGTCACTGAAAATACCAAAAAAAGAAATAATTACAGTTGCTATTGCTACTATACCAAATTCTTCGGGGGCAATTAAGCGTGCTAATATTCCGGTGACAACCAGAGAAATAATTATTCCGGAATATTTGGATATGGCCGTATATAATACTCCTGATATTAATTCTTTTTTTATGGATGCCATAGTTTCTTTTGTTTTTATAGGAATGATTTGAATAATAAAACTATTAGATTTTTTGTTGTCACGTATTGCCTATATTCTTTTAGACATCGTCTGGCTATTTTCAAGCGATCTTTAAAGGGTGTTTTATAGGATAGCCATACTGCGGCGTTGAGCATTCTTGATAAATATAAGTCGATTATTTCACGGAACATTGGGTGTGAGTCTGCGAATTTGCTTAAATGGGCAGTTATCGTAAAGTAACTTTCCATGTTTCGCATTGAGAACTTACTGGTCATGATTGAGTCTTCCCGTAGCCTACGTTTGAAGAAATCCTTGTGTATGGAGGATACTCTTTGGGCCTGTAAATATAACAAGCATGTGAATAATTGATCTTCATGGATGATTCCGGGAAGAAAATCGAGTTGGATCTCTGTTAGGTATTCTCTTCTTATGAAATTAAGACATGCGGATGGAGAATATGCCTTGTGATCCATTAATAGCTTTAAGATATGTGGACCTTGATATACTAACTCCGGATTCGTACAATCTTTTCGTTGGTAGTTTAAATGTAAGCTTTTATGTTTTTCCTTGTTTAATATGTCAGCATCGAATAAAACGAAGTCTAAAGCCTGTTGTTCACATTTTATATAACATGTTTCTAAGGTTTCCGGTTCCAAATAATCATCACTATCCATAAAATAAATGTATTTGCCTTGAGCGTATTCGTTGCCTTTGTTACGAGTAGCTGATAATCCTTGGTTCTGCTGCGTATAGGTTCGTATACGTTTATCTTCTTTAGCCAAGCGTTCTATAATAGATAGACTGCCGTCTGTTGAACCGTCATTTATGACAATGATCTCTATTTCCTGTAGAGTTTGGTTCATGATGGATCTTACTGCCTCTTCTACAAATTCTTCTGTATTGTATACTGGTATGATTACGCTTACTAGATTCTTATCCATTTTTGTTTGTTTATATCATAGCGTTTGATAACTTTTGCAGGGTTACCTACGGCGACGGAATAGTCTGGAATATCTTTAGTAACTACGCTTCCGGCTCCAATTTGGCATCTTTTGCCTATATGAACACCTGCCACAACTACACTGTTCGCCCCAATATGAGAGTCTTCATCTATTACCACGATCTTCTTTACCAAAGGTTGTTCATTGGAATCCATATTTCCATCTTCGTATCCATGATTGAAACCGGATATGAAGACATGTTGGCCTAATCCTACTTTATTCTTGAATCGTACGGGGCCAATCACCACGGAGCCGATACCAATACGAGCGTTGTCACCTATGATAACATCGCCGGCTCCGTTGTTAATGGTCGTGAAATCCTCAATAACGGTATTTTTCCCTACCGTGAACTGATTCCAAGGGAATACATCAATACGGGATCTTCTCCTTCGAATGATAGCTCCTTTTCCTTTTTTATGGATCCAAGGATTGACAAACCATTTTACCCAACAACGAGGTTTAGGATTTTTAGGAGAGGTTATTGAATAGAATACTATTTTCTTCAAAAACTCATTTTGCTTGATTTTCTGTTTGATTGGGCCTAAATCCATGATTTATTTGGTTTAAATCGTTTTATATAGAGACAATAGATTTTCTGCGGTTTGTGCCCAAGAGAATTTTTGGACTCTATTTAAGCCATACTTTATTTGATTTTGATAGAAAATTTGATCTTGCTCCAAATAAAGTATTTTCTCTGCTATTTCTTTTGCATTCAAAGAGTTAACCAGTATTCCTCCTTCTCCTGCTATCTCTGGCATAGCAGATGTATTCCCGGTAATTACAGGTGTGCCGCAAGCCATGGCCTCTAACATAGGGATACCAAAACTTTCCCGGAGGGAAGTATATAAAAAGACGAAAGCACCGTTGTATAAATAAGCTAGGTCTTTGTTTGGAATGTATCCCGGATAGGAGAGATAAGGTTTGATTTCTTCTATCTGCTGCTCCCGGAGGATAGCGTCTAATTTATCCTTGCTTAAATCAGCTATAAGCAGAGGGCGTTTTTTATCAGACTGCTTCAGATAAAGACTATACGCCTTTAGGGTGCGAGCGACGTTTTTTTTAGGATCTGTATTGCCTAGGAAAAAAATATAATCGTCATCATCGATGTATTTGCGGGTAATGGATAATGTTTCCGATAAAGGACGGAAATGTTCGCTATATCCATTATAGATGGCTGTGATTTTGTCCTTCGGCAATTGCAATGCCTCACGTATGCGGTTGCACTCAAAATGAGAAACTGTGATGATCTTCTCGCATTGGGAAAGTATGCGAGGAACTACCATGCGGCGGTAATACCATCCCATGTTTTGATACCAAGATCTATTCCCTCCCTGACGGGGTTCCAAGAAAATAATATCATGCAATGTCAGCACTAACGGAACGGGGCAATGTATCGGAGCTGTATTACTCGTACAGTGCAAAAGATCTGGCCTTATTTTACTCACGACCCGGGGAAGGGCAACCTGTTCCCAAAGAGGGTAGGTAGGGCATTTCACCTCGATAATATGTACATTATCTGTTTCCTCTAAACAATGGTCCTCACCCGGGCTTACGATGATGAAATACTCGTTTTCCCTGTCGATTTTCTGTAACTCCCTAATACTTTCGAGAGCGACAAAGTCCATTCCATGTTTATTGGGCCGGAAGATACGCTGTGCCTCAATCGCTATTCTCATGATTTGAAAGAGTGTTTGGTTGGATTGAATTTACGTCCCCCTATACGGAAAATATTGAGAAACATAAGTATGAATAAAACAGGGACACTCGCTATCGCTTTCTTGAATTTCCTGTCAACGAGATAATCTGGTACCGCTATGCTGAATGTGATACCTAGTAATATCAATAAAAGCCACCACTTAATGGATGTTATGAAATCAAGAATGGTTAAGAGTGAGGCTATTAATACAATAAAACCCAAGAGTAATACACGGGGAGGCATCATCCATTGGAACAATTTGTCGCAATAGTCCCAATTCCCTTTTAATATGGCTCCCGGCATTTGGAAAATACCGGAGAATAAGTTGCTGATTTGAGTCGTTAACCAACGACGTCGTTGATTGTAAAAATCTCTCTTACCTCTGACCTTCTCGTCATAAGTATATACTTCTTCTAAATATTCGATATAAACATTTTGTAACAAAAGTTTCCTTTCCATGTATTTATCCTCTCCAATGTCGTGACAATCTTGTATGATATTCTTGAAAAGATCATATTCGAAAGCCATTCCCGAACCACTTAGAGCGGAAGAGAAACCGAGACGGGTATGCCCCTTGCGAAAGATTGAGTTGTTAATTTCTTCGCTGACAGAATCGAGTACTGCGATACTGTTATCTCGATTTTTAGCGACCCGATGTGTTTGCAATGCGGAACAACCTGCGTAAAGAGCATCGTTTATTTTCTCGAGATAGTTTGGTTTTACGACATTATCCGCATCAAGAATAACTACATTATCATACTTGATATCTCTTTCTTCAATATAATGTATGGCTTCCTTAAGGGCTTCAATCTTTGTGCTTTGGGGACTATTCATCTCAACGACTTTCGCTGATAATGTTTTTAAGTTATCAATAGTCTCTTGTCGCATCTGATTAGAAATTACGATAATGTCGTATAGCCCTTTTGAATATTCTTGAGAGAGAAAACTTTTTACTGAGTCTATGATAACTTCATCTTCTTGATAAGCTGGGAACAAGACCGCAAAACGATATTTTTTCTTGGCTGTAGGATAATTATATTGTGGTTTTCGTTTGGAATAAACGGAAAATACAAATAGATATAGTACAAATATCAGAAAACAAAGAAATAATATGGCATCTCCTAATTGAAAAGCATATTGCTCCTTATCAATCCAGTTTTCTCCTATTTGAAAGAATTGTTCAATCATGGTATTATTTATTTGAAATAGTTAATTTTTTTATTTCTATATCCTTATCGAAATAAGGACCGTTTAATACAAAAGTTAGTCCCATAAGTGCGATTATCATTGTTGGAAATTGTCCCCAAAAGGAGTTTGTGTATGCATTAATGAACATACCGAATATACCACAAAGTAGTCCAGATAATAATCCTTTTAGTTCAAGATCTTTTATTCGTTTCGCAATAATCCAGCCTCCCCATCCTATAGCTGAGAAGATCATGCCAAGATAAAGTATCAATCCAACGATACCGGTCTCTACCCAGATTTTTACATACCAAGAATCAGTCGGAATTGAGGTCGTAAAACGTCTGGAAACTTTTACCCCTAATCCATCTCCGGATAGCCCCAACCCTTCTCCGAAAGGTTTGTGCTTTAGATATGTAGCCAATTTTCTTTGATTCTCTTTACGTACGATATACGAGGCATCCTTGGTTGGATTGAATGCGGTTCGCATCCTCCTGATCGATGAGTTACCTTCTCCTATGGTTGTAAAAGCGAAAAAAACATAGATAAATAGTAGCATGCTCGCTCCTCCAATAATAGCTCTAGTTTGTTTACTGACCAGTGTGTATAGAGCTAATCCTGCTAATGGCACAACCATCGCCCCTCTTGTCCCGGAGAGGAACATGGCGTAAAGAGCTAAAATAGCGACGCAGAGATAATATATCCTGCATGCGATCGATCGCATATGGAATGCGGCTATACCGAAAAACATACTGGCTGCACCCATGTTGGCACCCATGTTACTGGCATCCGTGAAAAATGAGAAATAGCGAGTTCCCGACCAAATGATATGTGTTGTAGCTCCTCCTTCGTTTAACCATTTAGTTTCGTAACTGTCAAATCCAATAATATATTGTATCAACGTTTTCACTATGGCCAATAATGTGAATATGGATAGGCAGAATATTATGGCTTTAAGGATGGAGTATCGCGTACATAACAAAGATGTAATAACGACAATGATTAATCCGTTGAATATTAATCCTCTTGATAATATCCAACCTTCTAAAGAAGCAGTTGGGTTGATGATTTCTAAAATGCAATAGCCCGTCCAGACACATAATGTGATGCTTAGAATATTAATTGCTCTACGCCATTCTATGTTTTGGAAGAGGGCGGCCTGTATAAAGATCAGTACCAAAGCTAATACATACAGGATTTCCATAATGACACTGATACCTTCTACGGAAACGTACCGAGAAATACCTAATATGAGATAATTAATCGTGAAGATTACGAATAATATAAACCACGGATATCTTAATAAAAGGATACTTCCTACACATAATAATGGAATCAAGGATATAAGTATGAATACAGGAATAGAATTATACAGCAAGGAGATACCAATCCCTCCCAATCCTAGAATAAGAATGAGTTGAGATATTTTAAATGGGATGTTGACCCTTTCTGTATACCTTGACGTTTCCATTCTCCTCGTTACTTTACTGCGGTATTAGTCGCTGTTAGTCCCATATACATCATTCGGTTAGCAAATGATCGCATAGATGTTCTAGGGGGTAATTGCCCTGTGAAATCTTCCACAGCCTCTCGGGTGGCATTGTTCAGATATAAATACAACGCTGTACTTTCTGTAATGTCACGTAGATAATTAATTAGTACCGTATCACTATTCTTCCAAACCCGGCAAGCGTTAGCGACTAACAGGTTGACTTGGCTTGATCCTAATAAGTGGGATGGAGTACCATACTGCTGGATGGCAGGATACTCGACTATTAATATATCCGGCCTACTTTCGAGCTGGATATGTTTCTCTATCCGTTCAGCCATCAATAAAGAGGCATCGATAGGGATGTCTTGACCGATCCTCAGATATTTTACGTTGAAGCCAAGCTCTTCCCAAGATTCTTGGAAATATCGTGAGATAAACGTTTTTCCTTCTTTTTCCTCTAGACTTAGTATATTGATACAAAGTGTATCGCCCTTTTTGATGTAAGGTGTTAACCGGTTACAAGCATAAGCCGCAGAGATACGGTTACAAGTTTTTACGAATCCACGATATTTTAATTGGGAATTACGTCCTGTGAAAGCCCCTAATATATTCATGCCAGTAAGACGTCTGGCCCGTTCGGCATCCCGGAGCGTACGATCTAGCAACTCGATAACTAGGTTTAATCCGATAATAAAGATAATGCTACCAATAAATGCGGCAACAACTAATAGAAACCGCTTTCCTTTATCACTGAATAAAGGATAGGAGGCATCCGAGATCGTATTTAAGTTTGAAGAGGTTAATTGAAGATTCTTCTGCTTCATCTTTGCCATATTTAAAGCATGAAGTACTTCAAGATAAGATTGCTCGGTTACATGAATCTCACGTTCTTGTTGATTTATTCGTGTACCAATAGGAGAATAATTCTTGTATTGATCTGCAAAATCATTCTTGCGCTCGTTTAGAACCTTCAAATCAGCTTGTGCTTTCGCTTGTATAAGTGTTTGATTTAACCATTCTTGAACTAAACCTTCAATGGCTATACCTTCTTTACTTTCTTTATAACTATTAATATTATTAGTAATTAGGCCTATTTTCTTTTCGGCATCTCGTAGTTCTTCCCTGTATTTTACTAACTCTTGGTCTTTACTTAGCATTTCATCGGAGGTGAAAGTCTCTATTTCTGTTATTTTACCACTAATACGGGATACCTCGGCTAAGGTATTAATGAATTCCTCATTGGACTTAACTAATTTAGTACGAATATCCATGTACTGCTCCAGATTTTTGATAATGCTGGATGAGCTCTCGTAATTTCGCCGTGTCTCCTCATACCGATTCTCAAAGTCTGCGAAAGAGTGGGCGATAGCTTTAGTTTGCTCAATATAGTTAATAACACTATTCTTTACATTATAATCAGTAAGCTCGTTTTCTTGCTTATTCAGTTGTACACGAAGTTTCTTAAGTTCTTCCTCATAATATTTAACAATATCATTTGCGGTTTGATATCGTAAGTTGTTATACGAATATTTTAATTCTTCACTCACCAATTTGACCGTATTCCATGTAATACCGGGATCGGTAGAAGTATAAGCTATCTCTATTAAGTCGCTGTTTCCTTGCCTTCTGATGATAATACTGGATAAGGCATTGTAACTGTAAAATGCACTAGATCCATTAAACAACTCATGTAAATAATTACGACTGTCGCTGTATTTATACTCCTTGAATAAGTTAACGGTTTTGTCAAGAGAAGTTGTATCAACTAAAAGTAAGATCTCTTCTGGCACGGAAGCTATCAACTTTTTATAGTTATTTGCTGTTATATATAGATTATCTATTTCCGGATCTCCATGCATTAAGTTTAGAGCTAGTAATTTCAATGAGACATTTTCTAAGGTTCCTCTTGATTTGGTTAGATTTACCAAGTTATCATAGGTGTTATTCACTGCTTGCCAATCAGGCCGAGTCTCATCATCTAATCCTGTATTAGACGTAATGCCAGTGTAAATTGAGGTGGTAACTGTATATTTTTTTTCTAAGAATTGACTGAAATAAGCAACCAACGCTGTTATTATTAGCGTTCCGAATACTAATTGATGCCGGATTCTATATATAAAACGCGATATATAAAGTGTTATATCCATGGGTTATCGATTTATAATCTTAACATTTGTGAGCATTTCTAATAAAGTTACGGCATTGTGTAAGGTCGCACGACCTTCTTGGTAAGAAATCACGGCACCAGAACGACGTCCACGTTCCATGGATAATGAGATAATATCAATTTTTCCATTAATAAAATCTTGTTCGGAGATTTTCATCTGGGCGTTGTAAAGTGCGGCAGCATCTGATTTAGCTTTTAATGTAGCCAATGCTTGTAAGACACTATTATAAGCTTCCAGTATTCTTAATTTCCGTTCTTCTATGGACATTTCATACTCATAATCCAATTGACGGAAACGAGCTTTCTTCATCCGTACTTTTTGGCCTCGGCTGAATAAGTCTCCGAATGGGATAGACACGGAAATACCTACACTGTAAGTATGCTGATTACTGCCTATACTGGTGAGAAATGAAGGATCTTCTATGGTTTCTCTTGTAGAAAGTTGAACTAATCGCCCATATTGATATTGGCCGTATACCCTGAAATAGTCCAACCATTCTCTTTTTGTAATCTTCATATCGGCGTTAGCCTCATCTCTTTTAGCTTCATAAATTCTGACAGAAGGATGGTCATATACGGATTCCAGAAAAACCGATAGAGGTGGTAATTGAATACGTTCATAGTCATCTAGCATGGCATTTATAGAATCCGTGCCGGAAGTTACTTCTATTGTTGTAGCTTTATCGAAGTATGTCTTCTTTTTTTGTGCGACAATTGAAAAAGCATTTAATATGAATAATAGAATAAATAGTATCTTCATGTGAATTATGTTTGTTATCAGCTATGTATAGTTTATACGTCCTCTTTCTGCACGAACGCCGTGAATGTCTTGAATATAATCTTTGCGTCCAGCCAGAAAGAAAATGTATGAGCATATTTGATGTCTAATTGTTTACGTTCCTCGGCGGACATACTACCAGAATTGCCACGTTTCTCTACTTGCCAAAGACCTGTAAGGCCGGCAGGAGCCATGAAGCGTTGTATGTATTCATCGCTGGTCAATAATTCCGCCTCGTATACGGGAAGAGGGCGGTTACCAACTATTGACATGTCTCCATTTAATATATTGAATAGCTGGGGAAGTTCGTCAATGCTGTATTTCCGGATAATATGGCCGATCTTTGTTATACGGGGATCATTCTCTAATTTGATGAAAGCGTTGGAGCGTTCGTGACGTTTTACTTTTAAATAGTCGTTTTCAGGAGTAGCGTCATTGTCGGAATATAAAATGATATTTTGCTCATCGTCTTTAAAAAAAGAAGCTTGCTTCTGTGAATTCACAGAAGTTGCTGAAGAGGCTACAGCCTCTTCAGCAATAGATTCCGTATACTGATTAAGTTTCTTATATTCAGCCAAGCGTTTGTCCGCATCCATATACATAGAGCGGAACTTATAAAAATCGAAAACCTTATAGTTGCTGCCTACTCGTTTCGACTTGTAGAAAGCGGGGCCTTTGTCCTCCAGCTTGATCCAAATCACCGTGATGATAAAGATAGGGGAGAGGCAGAGGAGCGCCATGGATGAGAAAATGATGTCGAAGACCCTTTTCCATAAAGGCAGCTTGAAAATGGCGAGATCAGGCTCTTTTATTTGAGGCTTACGCGCTTTTTCCATTCTCTTGCATTTCTCGGCGATACCCAGTAGCTTCACTAAATCTTCCTTAGAGGTAGACTCGGAGATGACACAGTCCGTTCCGGCTTGCAAATAGGATATTTTCTCCTCCCGGGTCATTTCCGGGGCGATTAATACGATATATATATTTTGAAACGTCTTATGCAAATGCATGATCGCAGGAATGTTTAACGTAGGATCTGTTTTCTCGATGAATACACAATAATCCATTTCCTCGGCAGGAAGAAGCGTGTTTTTCATCTGCAGAAGCGTTATACATTCTATGACCCCGGTGCCTAATGCCTTACGTAAACGTTCGGCCAACGGCACGTTATTACCGAAAAAGACATAATTCATTATCTTAATATTCGTTTTACCCTTACCCTTAATTCCTCTGGATTGAAAGGCTTCAAGATAAAGTCTTCCGCCCCTTCCTCAAACAAACGTATTCTATTTGAGCTGCTCTCTACGCTCGATAGGATCAAGACCGGTATATGGCTGAACATATCGTTCGCTTTTAAATAAACCAAGAATTCCTCTCCGGACATTTCTGGCATATTCAAGTCAGAGATGATCAAATCCGGTAAATTGCCTTCTTGAAGCCAAGCGATCGCTTTCAAAGGATTTTCTTTATAGGATACCTTGTAAGTACTTGATAAATAAAGCATGATTATCTTTGCGATTTCTTGCTTGTCATCCACTAAAAGAACAGATTTCTCCATAGAGTCGTATAATATTGTCGTCTTTTGTTTTATCTATTATGCAAATTTAGGATATTAAATTGAAAAAATCTATGTTTTTCAATTGTTTTTTTGAAAAAACAGTTCGGACTTTGAAAATAGGGGAAACTGCGATTTTTTGATTAAGTTTGTACGCACATAAATGAGATGAGTATTCGAAGATGCGTTGGAGGAAATATATAGATTTTGATGTTATTCATTTATTGGTTGGCGCTATTGTCGGGATGGGCTTGTCCTCTTGCCAGCCGGAGATGCCGGTGATCTCTACGATAACCGTGGAGGCGGATGGTCTGACGGTTCCCGTGAACCCGGATCTGTATGGTTTGACCATTGAGGAGATCAACCACGGGATCGATGGGGGGCTGTACGCCGAGCTGATCCAGAACCGGAGCTTCGAGGATGGCGTGCCACCCTTGAACTGTCCTTACGACGCCGCCCGGAACGTCTTGATTACCCCGAATGGATGGACGATCCCTTTCATGCGGGGAGATTCCGTACCGGGATGGAGGCGGATCGTCCCTAATACACAGATATACCCGGATATGAAGGAGCTGGTGAATGATAAGAACCGGCGGTCGTTGCTCGTGGCCGTATCGACTTCCGGGGAGTCGGGGCGCGGAGGCGTGATAGCCGAGGGATACCGGGGGATACCGATCCGGAAAGGGGAACGATACGATCTATCGTTTTTCGCCAAGGGGGCGAATATGGTGCCCCGTACCATCCGGGTGGCCTTGGAGGACTCGATGGCTAATACGGTCTTGAGCGATGTGTTTCAGGTAGCGCCGCTATACGAGTGGAAACGATACAGGCATACGTTTACGGCTACGGAGGACGCGCCGAACGCGGTCTTGACGATCACGGCCGATACCTCCGCCGTGTTTTGGCTGGATGTGGTATCCCTCTTCCCGGAGGATACGTGGAAGGGACGGAAGAACGGGCTGAGACCGGACTTGGCGGCGCTGGTCGATTCCTTGGCCCCTCGTTTTATCCGTTTCCCCGGAGGCAGTTTCGTGGAGGGGTATACGGCGGGTACGTACCCTATCTGGAGGGAGACGCTGGGCGATATCTCGGAGCGTAAGCATTTCTGGAACGTATGGGCCTATGGTACGACGAACGGCATGGGCTACCACGAGTACTTGCAAATGTGCGAGGATATGGGGGCGGAGCCTATCTACGTTATTAATAGCGGGATCACGAGCCAAAGCCGCCGGCCCCGCTACGAGGATATCACGGCGATGGATAAGCTCACGGGAGATGCCTTGGACGCTATCGCCTACGCGAACGCCCCGGCGGATTCCCTGCCGGGCGCCCTGCGTGCGAGGAACGGGCATCCGGAACCTTTCAACTTGAAGTATGTCGAGATCGGCAGCGAGAACTATGGCGGGGAGTATTTCAGGCGCTTTGAGCTTTTCCGCAAGGCGATCAAGGAGGCCTATCCGGAGATTACCGTTATCAGCAGTTCGCCCCTCACGAAGCGAGGCCGTAGCGAGTGGGTGGATTCCCATTATTACGCCGGGGAGAATTTCTTCCTATCGAACTCCGGCCGGTTTAATAGCGACCGGTATTCCCGACGTTCGCCGGCGGTGTTTATCGGGGAGTTCGGGACGACGGAGCGACCCTTGGCCGGTACGCTCCGGGCGGCGGTGGCCGAGGCCTGTTTCTTGGTCGGGGCGGAGGAGAACCCGGATATGGTACGCCGCTTGGCGTATGCCCCGGTATTGGGCAACGCCGGGTTCGAGAACCAGCGCCATCCGTTGATCTCTTTCAACACCCATCAGGCGGTGGTCTCTCCTTCCTACCATTTATTAAAGATGTTTACCCGCCATCGGGGGGATGAGGTGTTGAAGACGATCGTGGATACCTACGAGAAGCCACAGGTACGTACGGGCCGGGCGGGCGTAGAGATGTTTGATAATAGCTATGAGTTCAAGGACGTGCGGATCGACGGCGTGCCCGTATCGGATATATCCGTGATGAGCGGGGGATGGAGGGTCCCGGAGGCTGGTACGTTGGTGCCGGAGGCCAACCGGTGGAACCAGGTATTGTTCGGCGACTCTACGAGCTACGCCTATGAATATACGGCTACCGTCCGGCGTACGAAAGGTAGCGGGCAGATACAGCTTCGCCTCCGCGACAACGGGCGGACGGGCGAGCAGGCGGATTATATCGCCTTTACGATCGGGGCGGGAACGAGCGAGCTGTACCATCAGGTAGGTGGCGTGAAGGATAGCTTGGTCTCTCCCGTGCGGTTCCCTTTTGAGAGTAACCGGTGGTATACGGTTCGCATGACGTGCGAGTACGAGCGCGTCCGTTGTTATGTGGACGGCGTATTGCTGCATGAGGTGGATATGCGTCCGATCCCGTCGTTGGTATCCGTCGCTACCCTCGACAAGGAGAACCGGGTGATTTACTTGAAGGTCGTGAATACGACCCGCCACGAGGAGAAGACCTCTTTGCGTATCGAGGGAGTGAATATCCGTAACGAGGCGGAGCTGATCCAATTGAGAGGGGAGCCGGAGGCTCGTAATACGTTTGAGAGCCCGGGGGCCGTAACGCCTGTCACCGAGCCTATCGTATTCCCGATGAGCGGCCCGCTTATCTATAATTTCCCGCCTAATTCAGTGACAATATTGAAATTATACATGGAGTAGGTCAGATAGGGCAGGAGGGCCGGTACACTTTATCTGTATTTATCCTAACTTCGCGGCGACTTTAACAAAAAAATGTGTTATGGAACCAATGCATAAGATAAACAAGGTAGAGCTCCGGAGCTTGCAGCTTGAGGACTATACGCAGTTGTCGCAATCTTTCAAGAGGGTATACGCCGACAAGGATGTTTTCTGGACCCGCAAGCAGATCGAGACGTTGATACGGATATTTCCCGAGGGACAGGTCGTGACGCTGGTGGATGACCGGATCGTAGGATGCGCCCTCTCCATCATCGTGGATTATGACATGGTGAAAGGGGATCATACCTACGCCAAGGTAACGGGTAACGAGACGTTCAGCACGCATAACCCGAACGGGAATATATTATATGGTATAGAGGTGTTCATCCATCCGGACTACCGGGGCCTCCGGCTGGCCCGCCGTATGTACGAGTACCGGAAGGAGCTGTGCGAGAAGTTGAACCTGAAGGCGATCATGTTCGGCGGACGTATCCCGAACTATTATAAATACGCCGATCATATGCGTCCGAAGGAATACATCGAGAAGGTGCGCTCACGTCAGATCTACGACCCGGTGCTCACCTTCCAGCTCTCCAACGATTTCCACGTGCGGAAAGTGATGATGAACTACTTGCCGAACGACGAGGAGTCGAAACATTGCGCTACCCTGCTGCAATGGGATAATATCTATTACCAGCCGCCTACGACGGATTACGTGGATAAGAAGACAACCGTGCGTGTCGGTCTGGTACAATGGCAGATGCGGCCTTATAAGACACTGGACGACGTGTTCGAGCAGGTGGAGTTCTTCGTCGACGCCGTGTCCGATTACAAGAGCGACTTCGTCCTTTTCCCCGAGTATTTCAACGCTCCGCTGATGGCCAAGTTCAACCATCTGGGCGAGGCGCAGAGCATCCGTGGGCTGGCACAGTACACCGAGGAGATCCGTGAGCGATTCGTGAACCTCGCCATCAGTTACAATATCAATATCATCACCGGTAGCATGCCTTTGCTGAAGGAGGACGGGGCGCTATATAACGTGGGATACCTGATCCGTCGTGACGGCTCCTACGAGATGTACGAGAAGGTACATGTCACCCCGGACGAGCAGAAGAGCTGGGGACTCTCGGGCGGGAAGATGGTGAAGACGTTTGATACGGATTGCGCCCGGATCGGCGTGCTGATCTGCTATGACGTGGAATTCCCGGAGCTTTCCCGTATCATGGCCGACCAAGGGATGCAGATCCTCTTCGTGCCTTTCCTTACGGATACGCAGAACGGTTACTCTCGGGTTCGTGTATGTGCCCAAGCCCGGGCGATCGAGAACGAGTGCTTCGTGGTGATAGCGGGCAGCGTGGGCAACCTGCCTCGTGTGCATAATATGGATATACAGTACGCCCAGTCGGGTGTGTTCACGCCTTGCGATTTCGCTTTCCCGACCGATGGCAAGCGTGCGGAGGCAACCCCGAATACGGAGATGATCCTTGTATCGGACGTGGACCTTGATTTGCTCAACGAGTTGCATACGTATGGTAGCGTGCGTAACCTTCGGGACCGTCGCCACGACTTGTATGAGTTGAGGGTAAAAAAACAGTAGTGTTTGCGGTTGAACACAATAGTATTCATGGCTGAACCCAGTAGTGTTCGCTATTAAACACAATTATATTCGCCGGAAGAATGCAGTAGGGGCGGGATCTGTCCGCCTCCCGTGCCGTGTATGCGTGGGAGGGCGGACGAATCCCGCCCCTGCGGTTTATATCGGGGGGAGGATCGCTCGCTTCCCCCCTTCGGAAATGATCTTAATGACTTAGCATCTCAGCCGTGATCGGCGTGAATTTCTCGGCATCCGATTTACGGAGTTGTACGCTGCCGTCGTTCCAGTTGGAAGGCCAACCTCCGATGATGTGTCCAAGGAATACCAGCTTGATCTCGTGCAAGCCCTTTGCCAAGGCCGCGGAGGTGTCATGACGGGAGAAGCGTTTTACCTCGCCACCGTTATTGACCATCAACTTGCCGTCGATCCATACCTCCTCCAAATCCGAAGAGATGTAATAAACGCCATCCTCCGGGATATTCACGTAGCCGGTAGCGATAGCGGCGTATTGCTTCACGCCTCGCATGGATTCGGGGGCGGGCACTTGGTTGGTCAGCTCACGGGTCGTCTTGATGACCTGTTTCTTACCGGTCTTCTGAGCAGCCTCCAGATTATTTACGCTTAGGTACATGCCATCGAATACCTCCATGTCGAGGCCCGGGGTCGTCTTGGCTACCTCCTTGGCGGGAGCCAGCGTTTGTTTCTCCACGAGGATCGTGCGAGGCTTACCCATCTTGCCGGAAGGCAACACGGAAGCGATCTTCACGGTCGTAGTCTCTGTGATGTCGAAAGGAGCCGTATATACGGTAGATTCCGGGGTAGGCTCGGTGCCATCCAGCGTGTAGACCATCTTCATCGGACGGTTCGTGGTGAATGTCATGGTAGCCTTGTCCGTGAAAGCCACGAAGTTGCAAGAACCGTTCGGTTGCTCGGGCTGCGGGATGTAGTAGTTGATACCGTGTCCGTCTAGGCGAACCTGAGCGTTGTCCAGACGGCGTTCGAAGTCCTTGTAATCCTTCCGGTCCAGCGGGCTCCAAGCGATCTCGGAGAGGGCTAGGATACGAGGATAGATACGGTACTCCATGATGTCCGTGTTATAAAGGTACTCACTCCATACGTTGCATTGCACGCCCTTGATGAAATGTCCTTTACCGGCCGCTGCCAGCGTGTCGGGGACGGGGTTGTATTTATAGACCCGCTCCGCCGTGGTGAATCCTCCGATAGATACCGGGTTGATCTTGTAGTCGCCTTGGAACTGGTCGATATACATACCCTCGCTTCCCGGGGTCATGATCACGTCGTGGTTCATGCTAGCGGCGGCGATACCGCCTTCCTCACCTCGCCAAGACATTACCGTGGCCGATGGAGCCAGACCTCCCTCAAGGATCTCGTCCCATCCGATCATCTTCTTGCCGTGCTTGTTTACGACCTTCTCCATGCGTTGTACGAAATAGCTCTGCAATTTCTCCTCGGCCGTATGCTCCTTGTCGCCTTTCAAGCCTTCCTTCCGGATACGGGCCTGACAAAGCGGGCATTTCTCCCAGCTCGTCTTCGGGCACTCATCGCCTCCGATATGGAAATACTCGCCCGGGAATAGGGGGGCTACCTCGGCGATCACGTCCTCGAAGAACTGGAAGGGCTCTTCCTTGCCGGCGCATAATACGATGTCTTCCACGCCCCAGATGATACGGGGAGTACCCTGCTTACCCTCGCAAGACAGCTCCGGATAAGCGGCGATAGCGGCCATCTCGTGTCCCGGAAGCTCTATCTCGGGAACGATCGTGATGAAACGATCCGCCGCGTATTTAACGATATCCTTCACCTCCTCTTGGGTATAGAAGCCTCCGTACTCGGTACCCTCGCCATCGATGCGCTTAGAGCCGATCTCGGTCAGTTTCGGATACTTCTTGATCTCGATACGCCATCCCTGGTCGTCGGTCAGGTGCCAATGCATGCGGTTGATCTTGAACAAGGCCAATACGTCCAGCTGCTTCTTGATATTCTCTACCGGAATGAAATGGCGGCAGGGGTCTAGCATGATACCACGGTAGCCGAAACGAGGCTCGTCCTTGATAGATACGGCCGGAGCGGTCCATGCGATACCTTTCACGGCGGAAGGACTCTCGATCTCGGCGGGCAGCAATTGCAAGAACGATTGCATACCGTAGAAAAGACCTTGAGGGGTCTTGGCCTTGATACGGACGCCGCTGTCGGCTACGTCTAACGTGTATCCCTCGTCGTTTACGTCCAGAGAGCCGTCGATAACCAACGAGATACCGTCGGAGGTCTCTTTGTCGGCGGTAGCTATCTGGTAGCCTGTCGCCGTGTTCATTTTAGCCGCGAAGAACTCGGCTACGGTTTTCGCCTCCGGGGTGGAAGCGTAGATCTTCGTGTTTTTGTTTAGCTTGAAGTTTCCCTCGTTCTGCGTAAGGCTGACCGGTGTCGGGATGATGTTGATACCTTGGTTGTAAGCTTTTGCTTTACCGGGAGCATCATCACATGAGGCCATCAGGCCCAAGACAGCGCCGGCGCAGATTGTAGCAAGGAGCTTTTTCATAGAATTAAAAATTGAAAGTTGAAAATTGAATATTGTTTAGATGTTTTTGAGAGTTTAAAAAGAGAATTGAGAGTTGAAGATAAGATGCCGTTTGGCATCCTTTTCAATTCTCAATTCTCAATTTCCTATTTACCATGCGAAGATAGGATATTCCTTCATGATACCGTTCACCTTCTCACGAACGGCACCGATGGTCTTATCGCATTCGGGAGCGGCCAATACGGTGTCGATCAGTTCCACGATCTCGCCCATAAGCGGCTCTTTAGCGCCACGGGTCGTGATAGCGGGCGTACCCACACGGATACCGGAGGTCTGGAAGGCCGAGCGGCTGTCGAACGGAACCATGTTCTTGTTCACCGTGATGTCGGCGGCTACCAAGGCTTTCTCGGCCACTTTACCGGTCAGGTCGGGGAACTTCGTGCGCAGGTCGATCAGCATGCTGTGGTTGTCCGTACCGCCGGAGATGATCTTGTACCCTTTGTCCGTGAAGGCCTTGGCCATAGCGGCGGCGTTCGCTTTCACCTGTGCTTGGTACGTCTTGTATTCCGGCTCCAAAGCCTCTCCGAAGGCTACGGCCTTGGCTGCGATCACATGCTCCAGCGGACCGCCTTGGATACCCGGGAATACGGCGGAGTCCAACAACTGAGACATCTTCTTGATCTCGCCTTTCGGTGTCTTCTTGCCCCAAGGATTCTCGAAATCCTTACCCAGCAGGATGATACCGCCACGAGGACCCCGCAGGGTCTTATGCGTCGTAGACGTTACGATGTGAGCGTACTCCAGCGGGTTGTTCAGCAAACCGGCGGCGATCAGGCCTGCCGGGTGAGCCATATCGATCATCAATAAGGCGCCTACCTTGTCGGCTATCTCACGCATACGTTTGTAATCCCAGTCACGAGAATAAGCGGAACCGCCGCCAACGATCAATTTCGGTTTCTCACGAAGGGCTACTTCCTCCATCTGGTCGTAGTCCACCCGTCCGGTATCTTCCTTTACATTATATTCGGTAGCGTGATAGAGAACGCCGGAGCTATTTACTGGTGAACCGTGGGACAGGTGTCCGCCATGCGACAGGTTCAACCCGAGGAACGTGTCGCCCGGATTCAATACGGCGAAGAATACGGCTGCGTTGGCCTGCGCCCCGGAGTGAGGCTGCACGTTGGCCCATTCGGCGTTGAATAGCTTTTTCAACCGTTCGATAGCGATCGTCTCACTTTGGTCTACTACCTCGCAACCCCCATAATAACGCTTGCCGGGATATCCCTCGGCGTATTTGTTGGTCAGACAGCTTCCCATGGCCTGCATGACCTGGTCGCTGACAAAGTTCTCGGAAGCGATCAACTCAATGCCTTTCAATTGGCGTTGGTGCTCCTTCTCGATAATGTCAAAAATGATGTTGTCTCTTTTCATTACCTCTTAAATTGGTTATTGCAATGATATGTTCCTCATTGAAAAGGAATCCTCGCGAATGTACTATATTATTTTAATACTATTTAAAAGATTCCGTTTAATTATTACAGATGCGCCGGAAACGGCTCCGCTTACCACTTGGTGAGGGTTACGTTTCTGAACTCAACCTCCTTACCCTCGCTCTGTAGCCCAATATGGCCTTCCTTCACCTTGTTGGTTCCGGTGTTCTGGTATACGCCGTTGATGTAAACGGTGATGACGCCGTCTTTCACGAAGATGTTCGCCTCGTTCCACTCTCCGGCGGGCTTCTCGCTGGACGGGTTCACGTTCTTTACGACAGGGAAGAAGGGACGTTCCTCTCCCGGGCGTTGCTGGTACTCGACAAGGTCGGAGCCTCCCAGCAGTACGAACAATCCGGCCCTCCCGGCTTGCAGATTACACTCGATCCCGTTCGGGAAGGGGTTCTTTAGGTCTGCGATATGCAGGAAGATGCCGCTGTTCGCGTTGGAATCCCCATTCGGCCAACGCCATTCCACGTGCAATTTATAGTCGCTGTATTTCTCCTTGGTGTACATATAGCCGAAAGGCTGGCCGGTGATGAAGATCTTACCGTCGCGTACGGAATAGACCTGATCGGCGGGGACGGAGTTTTTGTCGACTACGAAATTCCAGTTAGACAGGTCTTTCCCGTTGAACAGTTTCTCGGTCTTCTGTGCGTTCGCCCCATTGGAGAAACAGAAGAGGGAGGCGGCTAATACAGCCAAAGATAGCATTCTTTTTTTCATGGCATTAAACTCTATTTATAGTATGATTAATCAACGATTAGTTTGCGATAGCGTACCCGTTTCGGCTCGGCGTCGCCCAATGTCTTACGTTTGTATTCCTCGTACTCGGAATAGGTCCCTTCGTAGAAGACCACGTTGGAATCGCCCTCGAACGACAGGATATGCGTACAGATACGGTCCAAGAACCAACGGTCGTGAGAGACGACGACGGCGCAACCGGCGAAGTTCTCCAGACCCTCCTCCAAGGCACGTAGCGTGTTCACGTCGATATCGTTGGTAGGCTCGTCGAGCAGCAATACGTTAGCGTCCGCTTTCAGCGTCAGCGCCAGATGCAGGCGGTTACGCTCTCCTCCGGAGAGTACGCCGCATAGCTTCTCTTGATCCGCTCCTGCGAAATTGAATTTAGACAGGTAAGCCCTTGCGTTCACCTCCTTGCCACCCATACGGATGAATTCCTGTCCGCCGGATACGACTTGGTAAACGGTCTTTTTCGGGTCTATATCCTTATGGGTCTGGTCGGCGTAACCTACTTGTACGGTCTCGCCCACCTCGAAGGTCCCCTTGTCGATGCTTTCCATGCCCATGATCATCTTAAATAAGGTAGTCTTACCGGCACCGTTCGGCCCGATGACTCCCACGATACCGTTCGGGGGAAGCATGAAGTTCAAATCATCGAACAGCAATTTATCGCCGAACGCCTTCGCCACGTGCTGTGCCTCGATCACCTTATTGCCCAAGCGAGGGCCGTTCGGGATGAAGATCTCCAGCTTAGCCTCACGCTCCTTCTGGTCCTCGTTCAAGAGGGCCTCGTACGAGTTCAGACGTGCCTTACCCTTGGCGTGACGGGCCTTCGGCGCCATATTGATCCATTCCAGCTCACGCTCCAAGGTCTTACGGCGCTTGCTGACTTGCTTCTCTTCTTGAGCCATACGCTTCGTCTTCTGGTCTAGCCAAGAGGAGTAATTACCCTTCCAAGGGATACCCTCGCCACGATCCAGCTCAAGGATCCATCCGGCCACGTGGTCTAGGAAGTAACGGTCGTGCGTGATGCAGATAACGGTACCGGCATATTGTTGCAGATGTTGCTCCAACCAGTCGATCGACTCGGCGTCCAAGTGGTTGGTCGGCTCATCCAACAGCAATACGTCCGGCTGCTGGAGCAGCAATCGGCAAAGGGCCACCCGGCGACGCTCGCCTCCGGACAACGTATCCACCACCTGATCCTCCGGCGGACAACGCAAAGCGTCCATGGCACGTTCCAGACGGCTGTCGAGGTTCCATGCGTCCGTAGCGTCGATCTTGTCCTGCAACTCCGCCTGACGGTTGATCAAGGCATCCATCTTATCCGGATCTTCCAGCACCTCCGGATCGCCGAATCGCTCGTTCACCTCCTCATATTCTTTCAAGGTGTCCACGATCTCCTGCACGCCTTCCTGCACGATCTCCTTCACGGTCTTGCCCGGCTCCAACTTAGGATCCTGCTCCAGATACCCTACGGAATACCCGGGGGAGAAGACCACCTCTCCCTGATAATCCTTATCGATGCCGGCGATAATCTTCAGCAACGTAGATTTACCGGAACCATTCAATCCGATGATTCCGATCTTCGCCCCATAGAAAAAGGACAGATATATATTCTTTAAAACCTGTTTTTGAGGCGGAAAGATCTTGTTCACGCCTACCATCGAGAAAATAATCTTCTTATCGTCTGCCATATAATTTTTAGTGTGTTAATTGGTTCCTTAACTTAAAATAATGGTGTACAAATCTACGTAAATATCTTTTATTTTACAAATGAACAAAGATCATAGGTATCAGATATCTACCGATTGCCAAGTTTGGCGTGTGGAGATTACTCGGTTTAATTCTCTTGTGCAAGAAGCCGGTAGATATGCTATTCCTCGGAAGTTGAGCTTTAGCGTTATCATAAATGAGTGTAGGAGAGGTTGTGCGGCGTTGTGGTTAGGACTGTGCGATCATGTGGCTTTAGGTTGTGTGATCCTAACGATTTAGGATTGTGGTTCGTCTTCGTCTTGTGAAGATATGTAACCGGTTTATGCATGATGTAATACGTGATGTAAAGTGCTTATATCTTGTTTCTTGCGTTTGCTCCCCATGAAAAAACTAAAATTTACCCCTCTTGAAATTTGTATAATAAAATAAAACCCCCTATCTTTGCACTCGCATTACAAAAGTAACGCACAGGATGATTCGCTAGCTCAGCTGGTAGAGCACAACACTTTTAATGTTGGGGTCCTGGGTTCGAGCCCCAGGCGGATCACATAAGAACAAAGCCAAACGGCGACAAAAAAGAGACAAGTCCTACAATATCAACGTATTGTAGGACTTTTTTTATTGTTTCAGTCTTGCCTGAAAGACAAAAAAGGGGCACGAAAAGACACTGTTGAGTATCCAAATCGTACCCCCTTCCCCAAAAAACGATTAGGGGGTACGATTGTCGGAAATCACTATCTATGCAGAAGGTTTCAATCTCTGTATTGATTTTAGATATTATCATCTGAAACCTGTTTTACTGTGATTTTTTTATTAATGGTGGTTGAATTCAGTTGTTTACTTGAATACCTTTCTTCCATTTAAGAATAGCAAAGCAATACAAAAGTCATTCTGTAAAAGTATTTCAAAGTCCAAAACAGATACAGACACGATTTTTGTATATTTGCAGGATACAGATAACACCTAACAAGTATGAAAAAAGAAATCCTATATCAAGAAATAGCGAGAACTATTGCCTGTCAAATTAAGAAAGGCGTGTGGAAAGCTGGTGAGAAACTACCTTCTTTACGCACTATTAGCAATGAAAATGGTGTAAGTCTTAATACGGCAATTCAGGCATATTATGAATTGGAAAAAGACGGATTTATAATATCACGCCCAAAATCAGGGTATATTGTCAATTACAAACCCATACGCCTATCTGTTCCAGCGACAACACAACCGTCTGTAAAGCCTGAGAGCAAAGAGGTGGTAGATTTGATTGCTGACGTATACAGCTCGTTAGAAATAGGAGATAAATCGATCACTCGATTTTCATTAGGAATGCCCGAAGATATTTTATTACCAATTGCAAAACTTAATAAAGAACTTATAAGAGCTATGCAGGCACTTCCGGGTAATGGAACCCGGTATGATGAAACACAGGGAAATATGCGATTACGTAAATCTATAGCTCGTTTTACGTATAGTTGGAAGGGAAACTTGACAGAAGATGATATAGTGACAACTGCCGGAGTTACTAATGCGGTTGCTTTAGCTTTATCTGTAATTACTAAGGTAGGAGATACTATTGCGGTTGAAAGTCCGGTCTATTTTGGAATGTTACAATTAGCCAATAGTATGGGGTTACGTATATTGGAATTACCTACCAATCCAGTAACAGGGATTGATCCAGATGCGCTGAAAAAAGTTTTACCACAAATTAAAGCTTGCCTGCTTATAAGCAACTTTAATAACCCATTGGGAAGTTGTATGCCTGATGGACATAAAAGGGTAGTTGTTGATATGCTGGCCGAATATGATATACCTTTGATCGAGGATGATTTATATGGTGATTTATTTTTTGGAAATTCACGTCCTAAGCCCTGCAAGGCTTTTGACAAGAAGGGGCTTGTTTTATGGTGTGGTGCGGTATCTAAAACATTAGCGCCGGGGTATCGGGTAGGATGGATTGCTCCCGGCAAATTTAAACATGCTATTATTCGCCAAAAGAATATTCACCTTATTTCTACGCCTGCGCTTAATCAAGAAGCGGTTGCCAATTTCATGGAGAATGACAGATACGAAAACCATTTACGTAAACTGCGACAAGAATTATACGCAAACAGTATTCATTTTGCCCATTCCATCATGGATTACTTCCCCGAGAATACAAAAATTGTTACTCCACAGGGAGGATTTATGCTTTGGATGGAATTAGACAAACAGATTGATACGACAGAACTTTATTATCGGGCTATGCAGCGAAAAATAAGCATAGCCCCCGGACGTATGTTTACATTACAAGAGCAATATACCAATTGTATGCGTTTAAGCTATGGACAACGATGGACTCCACTTCTTGAAGAACGTTTAAAACAATTGGGGGATATAATTAAAAATCACTTTAACTGATGTATGTATTCCTTTAGTACTTCCCCTATTACTTGAAGTCCTTTCATGATTCTATCTTCTGGCATATTAGAGTAATTTATTCTAAATGTATTTTCTTTGTGCTCAACAGGATAAAATGAACCGCCGGGTACAAAGGCTATTTTCTGTTCAATGCATTTTTGCAGGATGTCATGCGCTGAAATATTTTCGGGTAATTCTATCCAAGTAAATAACCCGCCTTGAGGATGAGTATATTTTATGTCATTAGGAAAATAGCGTTCAATACATTCTAAAGCTATATCTCTGCGTTTTCTGTAGACTTCTACTATTTTGCTAATATGCTCATCAATATCATATCGTTTTAGATATTCGGCAATAGTCATTTGAGCTATTGTGTTACACTGCAAATCAGTGCCCTGCTTAACTAACACATACTTGCGGATAATATCTTTATCACCTGCAATCCACCCAATCCGAAAGCCCGGACAAAAGATTTTAGAAAAACTACCAGTACATAAGATATTACCTACCTTATCAAAAGACTTTATAGAGGGTAAAGACTCTCCTTCAAACCTTAATTCTCCATAAGGGTTATCTTCAATAACAGGAATATCATATAAAGCAGATAGTTCAGCCAGTTTTTTTCGTCTTTCCAAACTCCATGTTTTTCCAGTGGGATTTTGAAAGGTTGGTATTACATATATTAGTTTTATATTTTGAGTATTATTCAGTACCTCTTCCAAAGTAGCCATATCCATGCCTTCTTCATCTGTTGGAATTTCAATGAAGCTACTCCCATATGATTTGAATGCGCTAATTGCTGCTAAATAGGTGGGGCTTTCACACAATACGATATCACCATCGTCCAGAAATACTTTTCCGGATAAATCTAATCCTTGTTGCGAACCGTGAGTTATAAGAATATTATCCTTATCAAACGATGTCCCTAAGCGTTCATTCATTCGTTTGGCAATCCATTCACGTAAAGGATAATACCCTTCAGTAGTCGTATATTGAAGAGCTTTTGCTCCTGCTTCTTGCAAAACGACCTGATTCATTTTGTTAATTTCATCTATGGGGAATAGCTCAGGGGCAGGTAGTCCACCAGCAAATGAAATAACATCTTCCCGTTCTGTAACTTTGAGTATTTCTCTTATTTCCGAAGCCTTTATATAAGACATTCTCTTGGCAAATTTCAACTTCATAATCATTAAATATATTTGAAAACTAAAATAATGCAAAGTAAAGCATAATAGATAAATGAGAACAGATACAATTTGCACAATATCAGCGGGTACAGATTTTCGGAACCAAGTATTATCCCGATTGTATCGCCTACCGAAAGAATTAAACGGACAGTTATCAATAGAAAGACAGGACTGATACTTGCGTCGACAGTTATTCTAGCCGAACCTCAATTAACCAAGCGTGAGAAAGAAATACTAATATTAATTCGGCAAGGTTTTCTGAGCAAAGAGATCGCTTATAAGCTAAATCTTAGTATTTATACGGTAAATAATCACCGAAAGAATATATTGGCAAAGCTAAATGTAGATAATGCGATCGAAGCTATCAATAAGGCGGAAAATTTCGGTATTCTCTATTGATTACGATATCCAATCCAAACCACTAGCTAATATTGATATGATTGCGGTTATATTTCATCCTCTGGGGCTGAATCCATTTGTGCGATGCGCTATGAGTGAATTATACAATCATTTTTCTGCGGAAAAAGTAGTGCGGGTATCGTATGTAAAGAATACCCGCACTTTCTATTTATTTTGAAAAACGTAATTTTATAGTTCAAGATTCACTTCATTCATATTGATTTCAAGAGAGCGCCGCTATACCTGTTCCTATCAAGTTTGCGTTATTCATATTGTTGATATGGATTTCGACATCCGCTAATGCGGATTCATTAAGGAGTTCTTGTAATTTCTCCAGAACAAGAATGTTATAGTTTTTATCTTTTCTATTCTCGCTCCAAAATAGACTGCCTTCGGCTACTAGACAGATTTTTTGTATATCTTTATTATATGATCTCAGTAACTGAATAAGGCCCAGTAGCGATGCGGCGACTAATTGTGCTGATCTGTTGTAGATCCAATGAGCTACATCTACATATACGTCCTTGTGAATATCCGGATAGTTCATGATAGCGGTCAATTTTTGGGCATCGAATTTATTCTCAAACTCATCCAAAGGGAAAGTTGCTTTCAATATATCGCCTAGATACATACCCGAAACCGCTTTCTCAAACCGCTGTTTTCCAAGGCTGCCTGAAATGGCGTCAACCGTATCATCGACTGTCGTGAGGAATGGAGGATGGAAGTTACCCGACTCTAGGTTGACAGGGACTAAGCCTTGTATATTATAGCTCGGATCTAATTTCTTTATTTTATCCGCCGGAATGAAAGTGGCCATGTTGGTGCCTGTTCCTACGATCAGACCGATATAGGCGTCATAGCTATTGTCGGTTAGGCCGGCAAACAAGCTGGCGATAGTATCGTTTAATACTTTAATACCTGTAAATTTGATTTTACAATGTTCGTTTAGGTAGTCGAGAAGTGGTTTGCCTACTAATTGCCCTACCATTTCTTTAATGTCGACTCCTTTTGTCCAACGTAACAATTTGGCGTCTCCACTGAGTACGGATTCTGCTGGATAAGAAAAACAATAGCCGATTGGCATTTCCTCATCCCGTTTTATCCCGACAATCATATCGGCTAATTCTTTAAATAGCTCCTCACGAGTATATCCCGGTGATTTCATGATCGACATGTCTTTTTTCCACCCATTGTTGGGATGGATGGTTGGTGATCCTTGTCCAAGATCGACGGTCGCTACTCTATAGTTGGTTCCTCCTAAATCGAGAACCAATGCTTTTCCATTAATATCAGAGGTTTTGGGAGAGATAAAAGTCGGTATGCATTGTATCTCCGCATTTTCATGTTTTAATCCCTCTTCAACCTTTTCCCGAAATGAACTGGCTATCTCTTTGAGTTGGTCATTTTCTAACCAGAAAATATTTTTTTCCATAAGATTGATTTTTTGATTTTGAAATATCCTTGTTAGTGAATAACAATTTAGAAAGGGATTTGACTATCCTTATTGGTTGATTAAGTTAAGGAGATAAATTTTGGATACTGTAAAATTTGTCGTGTTAAATTTAAATTTTGTATAAACAAAAGGGTGACGATGTCTGTTTAAAACACCAAACAGATGATTTTATTTATTAATCTAAATTAAGATATATGATACCGAAAGTGGAGATAGAAGCAGGCAAGGCGGATTTAATCCGTGAGATTTTAGGCGTTAATGATTTGCAGGACATTAACTTACTTGATGAGTACCGTGATATATTTATAAAATCACAAAAGTCTGCGTATGAGAATGAATCTGTTAATGATATTAATTGTACGGATTGAATTTTGTGAGAAAAATGTCTTATATACAGGGCATAGGATGAGAATATATTATTCAATATTCTGTTTACTAGTATATTACAGTTTCTTTGTATTTCTTTCTTAGGAAACTACAGTTTCCCGCTAGGATAGAAACTGCAGTTTCTTCTAGGGGAAACCGGAGTGTCTTTTAGGCTCGGTTTGTGTAAACGATAAGGAAAATCTACTACTTATCATTTACGGCCTTCCCATATTCCTCATCACTTACCGGCTCAAGCCAAGTATTTTTGTTGGTTTGGGGATTGCATTCTACGGCGATATGCGAAAACCAACTGTCCGGTGAGGCGCCGTGCCAATGCTCTACGTTTGGTGCGATTTCGACAACATCCCCGGGTAGTAAACGACGGGCGCTTTTACCTCGTTCTTGATAATAACCCACACCACCTACGGCGATGAGTATCTGCCCTCCTGTATGCGTGTGCCAGTTGTTTCGGCAGTTAGGTTCAAACGTTACGTTAAACATTGGTACGTTTAAATCCTTATTGCTTGTTAATGGCGCTAGCCAAGACTTCCCCGAGAAATATTGTTCAAACTCGGTGTTTTCATTTCCTGTAGGGAATTCACTAATTTTTGGAATTTCAGTTTTCATTTCTTGTGCGTTTATATTGCCAATGGAGATTAATGTGATCAACATGGCAATGGTTATTTTCTTTATATTCATATTTGTTTTCTTGATTTTATCCATATCACAAAATTATTTAAGATATTCCATTACTTTTGTATACCAATTACTGATAAGTGTAACAGAATTACTGATTTTACAATCTATAGAATCTTGAAGTTGATGGCTTTTAAACAAATATAGGGGAAATCTCAAATTGGCGAGATTGGACAATTGTCAGTCTGTTGGGATTATGTATTTTTGTCATCATAAGAATCTATAGGATGAAGCCTGATACGGAAAACATATATCAACGGAAAATCAATCAAGTAATTGATTATATCAATGCGAATTTGCATCTCCCTTTACGACTGGATATAATAGCCGGGCAAGTAAACGTGTCCGAGCGGCAGCTACTACGTATTATGAAAGGAGCCTTGAATGAGTCATTATATGCTTATGTGGCGAGGCAACGTGTAGAGCGAGCGGTTCTATATATGCATACGGAAGATATGAGTCTGGCAGATCTAGCGAGTCGGGTAGGCTATGATAACCCCCAATCTTTCTCGAAAGCGTTCAAGAAACAATTCAGCGTATCTCCGAAAGCTTATATGGATAAGTTGCGAGCACGTCTGAGAGAAGAGACCGAGAAGTGGAGTAATCCACACGATCTTGAAGTTGAGGTTTGTGAGGTAGATGATTTAGATTTGGTTTATATCCGGATTTTTGGAAAATATGGTGAGGCCGAACCCTATGAGGAGGCATGGAATCTGTTGATTGGATTCTTAAAAGAGAATCAAGCGTTATCAGAGGACACCCGCTTTATTGGTCTAAGTTTTGATGATCCGAACGTCACTCATCCGGACCAATGTCGTTTTTATGCTTGCGCTTCGGTCGGGAAGGAGATTATTCCATCAGGGATGTTCGGTACGATTCGTTTGCAGAAAGGAAAATATGCGGTTTATACCTTAAAAGGTAGTTATGCGGGATTACAAGAACTATATAATACTATAAATATAGATTTCAATTATACCAAACGGCATGGAATGGCGTTTGAGGAATATGTGAGTTATTCGGAAGAGGATGACGATACCCAAGTGACAAAGATTTATATACCAATAAAATAAATTAGTATGGAAACAAAATTTTGCCAAAGCTGCGGTATGCCGCTGCAAAAGAATGAGGAGTTAGGAACGAACCATGACGGAAGCAAGAATGAGGAATATTGTTGCTATTGTTATAAGGACGGGGCCTTCACGATGGACTGTACGATGGATCAGATGATCGATCATTGTGCTCAGTTTGTCGATGAGTTCAATAAAGATGCGGACTTTCATTATACGAAAGAGGAGGCCGTAGCGAATATGAAATTATTTTTCCCGACATTGAAGCGCTGGGTGGTGCGATAAGCCTCCATAAAAAGCGTTTATCTGCGCTTCGGCCTGCTGGATTAGTTTCACTGGAATGCGGGGCTTCTTCTCGAAAAAGTCCATTTCTATTTGGATGGAGTTTTTCTTGACGGAGCGGCCCCAATTGCCTATTATCTTTCCGTTATACAAGATAACCGGGTAGAAGGTGCCGAATCGGTTGAACGCTTTTGAATGATGTTCTAGCGGCAATACGTCCGTACGGTTCTTGTAACTGATCAAGTATTCATCGAAGGCGGGGAGGAGACGCAGGACGGGCTCGCTCTCATTTTTTCCTTTCCATGATTGGTGGATGAAATATTCACGGGAATCGAACGTTTCGGTCATTAACTCCGTCTTGATCAGATTGATAGCGAGCCTACACTCGGTAGCGGTTAGCCCGGACCACCAAACAAAATCCTGTAACTGGGCAGGGGAGTGGCTTTGAAAATATCTGGATGCCAATCTCGCCAGAGCCTCTTCCCTACAAAGTTCACGAGTAGGAGGGACACGTTCGTCCAATAAGGCGTAAGTCGTTTTCTTTCCTTTATCGATCCCGCTACAGACGATGCCTTCCACCTCACCCCATGTAAGGAAAAGGTTTACGTGATCTATGGTGGGCAAAATCCCGGATTTTTGCAATTCCGCCGTTACTTCTTGTTTGGTCAGGCTTTTGTATCCTTCCAGTATCTTTCCGATCTGATCTAGGCATCTTGTGAACAGCGTTTTTTCTATCTTCCCGAAATGTCCCTTGGCGTACGACATAACGGCAGCCTTGATACGCTCGGAAGATAGCATAAGCATCCAACGGATATCCTCGGCGGCCACGAAATGCCAAGTAGGACGCATCACATGGGTACGTAGAATATCACCTTTGTACAAAGCCTCATTTACCGTTTCAAGGGAAGAGGATCTCAAGCGAATACCGATCGCCCATTTGGCCATCTCATACTCCTGCGCCTGGATAGCGCCCATCCAAGAGACCAACTCTTTCGGGGACTCGAATCGGGGTTGTTCCAATTGTTGGCTAGCTACTCGTATATGTGTTATCATAATATATGAATATAAACGCAAATGTACGAAATAAAGCGTTAAACATCCCATAATCTTGAAGATATACTCATTCTTTTTGTACCTTCACGCTAGAAACAATTAGTGAAATTTATGACGATAGCGTATTTAAATGTGGCTACGGACCGGCAACACTTGGATATTCAAAGGGAAGAGATCTCTTCTTTTGCCGCGGCCAAAGATATCCATGTGGATAAATGGGTCATGGAAGTATCCGGAGAGAAAGCGAAACAGCCGGGACCAAAGTTAAAACTTGTTCTCGAACGCTTGAAGAAAGGGGATGCCTTGATCGTATCGGATATTACCCGTTTGTGTCTTACCTTATATGAGTTGATGGGGATACTTACCGTTTGCATGGAGAAGGACGTGACGGTCTATTGTATAAACGACCGTTATATATTCGATGACCGGATGGATCGTCAATTGATGATTAATGTCTTCAAGCAAGTAGACGAGATTGATCACAGTCTGGTTTCCATACGTACAAAAGACGCCTTGGAACAGGTGAAAAGTACGGGAAAGCGGTTGGGACGTCCTAAAGGCTCGGAATCCAAGTTGTTCTTCTTAGACGCCCATAAGGGGGAGATCATGAACATGTTGGAGCGGGGAGAATCGGTAGGATCGATTTGCGAGCATTTCAACGTCTCTAAGAATACTTTTTATAAGTATAGGAAGAAATTCTTCAGATCGTAAGGATTGGTTTTAATACCAATCCTTTCGTTTCATATATAGCCAAGTCAATACTCCGGTAGCTATCATGACGGCCCAAGCTATGAAATAACCGTAACGCCAATCCAATTCCGGCATTATCTTGAAGTTCATACCCCATACGCCCACCAAGAATGTCAAAGGGATGAAAAGGGTGGAGACAATCGTCAGCCGTTTCATGATGGCGTTCATCCTAAGATCGTTATTGGATATATAAAGATCGACAAGGGAAGAGGTGATTTCCCGGCAGCTTTCCGTTGTTTGGATAACGAATTGGAGTTGGTCTTGCAGGTCATTATAGATCGGCAGGATATCCGGGGTGATAATCCCGTTCTCTGTTCGTAATAGTTTTGAGAATTGATCTTTCAGCGGTAGGCTATTCTTACGGATAATCATGTACTCATGGCGGTGTTGTTGGATTAGGGAACCCATATTACCCTGATCGTTCTTAGGATCGAGCAAAGTCTCTTCTATATCCTCTAGTATCTCTTCTACCTTTGAGGCGGATTCTACTAGATTCGCTATGATGGTGTTTAGAAGGAAAGCGAGCAGCAATCCACTGCCTTTTTTCCGGATGTTCAGCATGTTGGATAGTAGCGCTTTATGAGCGGCCTCGAATACGGGGTTGTTGCTTTCCGTAAAAGTGATAACCGTATTGTTCGCTACCAGTATACTGATGTGCTCAGACCGCATCTCGTTATTGACATCGTAATAGCAGGAGTTTAATACGATAAGCATTCGTCCTTTGTATTCCTCTACCTTGACCACGTGTTGGGGAGTCAAGATATCCTTAGCGTCCAGATTATGCAGTCCGAAATCTTTTACGATACGGGTAATGGCATCCGCGTTGGTCAATCCGCTAACCTCGAACCAATTGATCTGATCCGGGTCGGATAGTTTGCTGAAAGAGGTGTCGGTTATCCGCACCTCTTTCGTATGCAAAGATTGTTCGTTGTATTGCGTGAGACGGATGCCGGTTGCTGTCTCATGTTCGCCGGCGTAATAATACTTGTCCGATAAATGCCGGTTGGATATATGTCTTCTCCTGTGTGTATATTCATTCCGTCTCATAATAAGGATCTCTTTTTAATCAAACTCAACAACGGTGATACCGGCGCCTCCGAACTGCACATGCTCGTCTTGAAAGCGACGGACACCGGGAACCGTGCGCAGATAATCCCGGATTAGCTGACGTAAGATACCCGTACCGGTTCCATGTAAGATGCGAACCTTGCCTGCCCCGACTTGAATGGCGTCGTCGATAAAATAAGTCACGCTTTGCAATGCCTCATCGCCCCTCATTCCTCTCACATCGATTTCTTGCTTAAAGTTTATCTTCTTCTCATGCATATTGTCAGTGGTCTGGGAGCTGACGAACGTGCTTTTCTGGATTTCCCGTTTGATCTGGCCTTTGCTTACCTTTTCCAACTGCTCCAGCTTAACCGTGCTTTTGATCATCCCGAATGCTACTACGGCCTGCTTTCCTTGTAGTTCCATAACGGTTCCGGCGGAAACCTGCCCTTTAAGGCGTACATTGTCACCGACCTCTATCACCTCTTTATTAAATATCGGCTGGGCCGTCACTTTTTGTTTCTGTTTCTTCCGTTCATTCCGTTCCTTGAGCTTCGCCATCTTGCGTGCGATCTTATCGTCTTCTTCTTCGGTCGCCATTACGGAGTTCTTGAACTCTTCCAAGGCTTTGCGGGCCAGTTTGGTCTGTTCTTTTTCCGCTTGGGCCTCCTTGATCTCACGGACGGTATTCTCGATCTTGGCGTTAGCCTCCGCTAGAATACGTTGGGCCTCGGCCTTTGCCTCCCGGATGATCTCTTTCCGTTGCTTGTTTACGGCTTCCAAGTCTTGTTCATAACGGGAAGTGACATCTTCCAGTTTTTTCTCCTGCTGACGGATATTCTGCCGTTTGCTTTCCCAGTACCGTTTATCGCGTACGATATCTTGCAGGTATTTGTCCATATTGATATAATCCGCTCCGACGTTCGCGGAAGCGTCGGCTATCACGTCCTCGGGCAGACCGATCTTGCGTGCGATCTCTACGGCAAAAGAGCTACCCGGATTTCCGATAGAAAGCTTGAACAAGGGCTGCATCAAATGGCGGTCGTACAACATGGCACCGTTTACGATACCTTCCGTATCCTCGGCGAAATGCTTCAAATTCTGGTAGTGGGTCGTGATTACCCCAAAGCTATGATTACGGTTGAAGCGATCCAATAAAGCCTCGGCGATAGCGCCGCCAATCTGGGGTTCCGTACCGCTACCGAACTCATCGATTAGGATAATGGTCCGCTCGTTACAATTCTTCACGAAATACTTCATGTTGGTAAGGTGGGAACTGTAGGTACTTAAATCATTCTCGATGCTTTGCTCATCGCCTATATCGATGAATATATGCTCGAAGATCCCGGTTCTTGATCGCTCATGCAAAGGAATCAATAAACCACATTGCAACATGTATTGAAGTAATCCGACCGTTTTCAGGCAAACGGATTTACCACCGGCGTTCGGACCGGATATGATCAAGATCCGTTTTCCCTCGGTCAGCTCGATATCGAGGGGAACTACCTGCTTGCCCTGTTTCTGTAAAGACAGGAATAAGAGCGGATGCACGGCACGTACCCAATCCATTTGTCGCTTATCCTCCACGATCGGCTTGATCGCCTTGACTTGCTCCGCGAATAACGCTTTCGCACGAATGAAGTCAATGTCGGCAAGAAACTCGTAGGATTGCAGGATATCCGGGGCTAAAGGCCGGATCACGTTCGTGAATTCCGTCAGTATCTTAATGATTTCCCGGCGTTCTTCCCCTTCCAGTTCCCGGATGCGGTTATTCGCTTCCACGACCACCTCCGGCTCTATAAAGACCGTCTTGCCACTGGCGGACTCATCATGTACGATACCTTTTATCTTTCGTTTGAAGGCCGGGGCTACCGGGATCATCAAACGACCGTCGCGCATGGTCGGTGTCACGTCCTTATCGACAACCCCGTCTGATTGTGCCGCACGGAGGATGGATTGCAGGCTGCGGGATATACCGCTCATCGTGATCGTTATCTCCCTGCGGATTTGCGATAGGGTGGAGGAAGCACTGTCCTTGACCTTGCCGAATTTATCGAGGATGCTATCGATCTTTCCAATCAATTGGGGGAAGACAAAGATATCTCCCGCCAATTCAGTTAAGGCCGGATACTTGATTTCCTCATCGTCCATAGGCTTGAAGAAGCGTACGATGTCATTGATCGTTTGCAAGGAACGTTTGAGGTCGAACAACTCCCGTTCATCCAGCCAAGTACCTTCCGGCCGAATCCGTTTCAAGGAATAGCGCACGTCGAAGAAATAACTGGCGGGGAATTCCGTGTCTCCGTGTAGGATACGGATAAACTCATCGGTTTGTTCCAATCGCTTGGATACGACCTCGAAATCGGCGGAGAATCCCATCTCCGCTACCCGCTCTTCCCCGAGCGGGCTTAAACATTTTTCTGTGATTAAGTGACGGATCTTATCAAAGCCCGTCTTTTGTTCAAAATTTTGTGGATATATCACGTGTTTGTAAAATCTTTATTTGATCTCTACCGTCACTTCAGAGCGAATGGTAGGACGGATAATTACTTCTAATTTTGTCTTGCCACGCTTTATATTAAATGTACAGGCGTTGTTGCCGGACGGATTAATATAAGGGGCGAAATAGTATAAATAAGAGAACGCCGGCAAGTAATCGGAGCTTTGCGACGCATCCGCTATTTGGGGATATTTGAATACGTCCCAAAACATGCAATATTTGAAACCGTTCGCGTCCGTAAACATCGTCTTCGGATCACGATATTGCATCGTGTTCGTGATAAAGCGTTTGTAGGCGGATGAGAACTCCTCTGCCGAATGATCCATCTTATGGCGGCCGATCTTTTCTATAATGTCACGAGGACGGATGCCTGCCGCATAAGCGGGAGAGTTACGATCTACGTCAACCACTTGATCCAATTTATCGATATCGTAGCTGATCCCCGTATAATTATAGGTCTTCTTGCTCACCTTGAACGGTACGTTACGTCCGTATTTCGTGTATGGGTATTGCATACACATCAACGGGACATGCACCCGGGCGTATTCGTCTAAACGATAAGAGTCTTCCAGCAACTCGTTCGCCTCACATTCCCAGAGTACACGTCCGGGGATATCTTTTTGATCGATGATACGGATACCGAATTGCAACAGATATTCGGCTTCCGCTTCGGCGGCGGCGTAATTCAAGAACGGGAATTTCTCCATCTTACTGTGCGAGAAGTTGTACCGGTAAGTCGGTTCTTTTTCTACCAATACTTTATTCGCTCCCAGATAGTTCGGGTTCTTATCGAAAAAATAGAAAGTCTGTATCAATAAATCCGGCTTCGCGATATCAACCGTAAGTCCTTTTTTGGTCAACTCGTTCTCGATGCATTCGTTGATGACCGTTTCCAGTTTACGGTTATTCTCGTCGATGGTCGAGAAGGCGAATGTCTTGAAGTTACCGAAATCTACGCCGTCGGATGTGACGGTAGTCTTGAACGGGCATACGAATTCTTGCTCATTGGTTGTCTCCAAGCTATACATCGCATAGGCGGACGCCAGCTGGTCTTCCGTGATGGCGTTACTTTTCTTGCAGTCCTTCTTTACCAATACTTGTTTAGAAGGAGAGGAAAGGTTGCTGATAGTCAATAGGACATCGTTTCTTCCGGCGGGATTCAGCAGTTGTGGGATCTCATCGACAGATATTTCCGTCACAGGTACACCGTTGATCTCCTCGATCACGTCATATTTCTTAATACCTGCTTGCTCGGCGGATGAATAAGGGATGACGCTTTTAATGACCGGCTTGTTGTTTCCCCAGTTCTTGCTCTGGCTGATATCGTATGTGAAGCCTAGTCGGCAGATGGATGTATTCCTGTTTTGGGCGGAAACCGTACAGACCGCCAATACTAATAGCAACGTTGATAAAATCACACTTCTCATCATATTCTGGAATTTTATTTACTCTAAAAATACCTGTTTCGTTTAAAACATAGGCAAAGGTAAAGATATTTTTGATGTGGTGGAATAGTTGGCAATATATTTGCTGCTATAATAGTGTATGAACTTGATATGGATGCTGTGTATATACTTTTTAAGGGTATTTATGTGGTACCGTATTTCGCTTACAATTAGTTAGTAATGAAAAAAATCAGATAGATTATGAGCAAGATGAATCCAAACGAGAAAAAAGAAAACGCTTCAAAAAACGAAAACGTGAATAATGAGGAAGCGACAAATTTGCAGGAAGAACAGTCAAATGCGGCAGATGAAACTGCCGGCTCTGACAATGTGTCGGGCGAGGTGGAAGCCTTGCAAAAGAAATATAGCGAATTGAACGATTCCCACCTGCGCTTGATGGCGGAGTTTGACAATTACCGTAAACGTACGATGCGTGAGAAGGCCGATTTGATCAAGACTGGCGGCGAGGGTGCGTTAAAGAACCTTCTTCCTATTATCGACGATTTCGAGCGTGCTTTGCAGAATGTCCGCACGGCTGAGGATGTAGAGGCCGTTAAAGAAGGCGTGGACTTGATTTTCGGTAAGTTCATGGGCTATCTGTCTCAGCAAGGCGTAAAGCCGATCGAGGCCATAGGTAAGCCGTTCAACACGGAGGAGTTTGAGGCTATCGCTACGATTCCCGCTCCGGAACCGGACATGAAGGGCAAGGTATTGGATTGCGTACAAACTGGATATACCTTATTTGACAAGGTAATACGTCACGCTAAAGTAGTAGTGGGAGAATAATCGGAAAATCGGCAAATAACAAATACAAGGATGGCTAAAAGGGATTACTATGAAGTGCTGGGCGTTGAGAAGAATGCATCGGCGGATGAGATAAAGAAAGCGTACCGTAAGAAGGCGATACAATTCCACCCGGATAAGAACCCGGGCGATAAGCAAGCGGAGGAGAACTTTAAGGAGGCGGCAGAGGCATACGACGTGTTGAGCGATCCGCAAAAGCGTCAGCGTTATGACCAATTCGGCCATGCGGGTGTCGGCGGGGCTTCACAAGGTGGCGGCTTCGGTGGTGGTATGTCCATGGAGGATATCTTCTCCCAGTTCGGTGACATCTTTGGTGGACATTTTGGCGGTTTTGGTGGCTTCGGTGGTTTCGGCGGTTCTCGTGGAGGACGCCGGGTGAACCGTGGATCGGACTTGCGTGTGAAGGTGAAGCTGAACCTGAAAGAGATCGCTAACGGCGTGGAAAAAAAGATCAAGGTGAAGAAGTATGTGCCTTGTTCGCATTGTCACGGTAGCGGGGCGGAAGGCTCGGAGGGTGTGAAGACGTGTGATACGTGTAAAGGTAGCGGTGTCGTTACCCGTATCGCCAACACGATCCTTGGGCAGATGCAGACGCAGACGACTTGTCCTACTTGTGGTGGCGAGGGCAAGATCGTTGTCAAGAAATGTACGGAGTGTAACGGTGAGGGCGTCGTTCGCGACGATGAGATTATCACGATCAATATCCCTGCCGGTGTAGCCGAGGGCATGCAACTCTCCATGAATGGTAAAGGCAACGCCGCACGACATGGTGGAATCAACGGTGACTTATTGATCCTTATCGAGGAGGAACCGCATCCGGAGTTGATTCGTGATGAGAACGATCTGTTATACAACCTGCTATTGAGTGTTCCGCAAGCAGCCTTGGGAGCCACGGTAGAGGTCCCGACCATCGACGGAAAGGCGAAATTGAAGATCGAGCCGGGTACGCAGCCGGGTAAGGTGCTTCGTTTGCGTAATAAAGGACTTCCTTCCATCAATAGTTATGGTACGGGCGATCTGTTGGTGAACGTGAGTGTATATATCCCCGAGACTTTGTCGTCTACGGAGAAAGAGACGCTGAACGGATTGGAGAATTCACCGAACTTCCAGCCTAATAAGACGATGAAAGAGAAAATCTTCAGTAAGTTTAAGCACTTCTTTGATTAACGAATAGAAAAGACTACTGTGTTCGTGTGAGAACACTATAGTATTCGTGGATAAACACAGTAGTGTTTGAAGATGAATACTATAGTGTTTATCACCGGAATACGGTAGTCTTTTTTCATAAGTCCTAAAATGAGTATCCTATGAGAATATATACCCGTGGAGGAGATAAAGGAAAAACCGGCATACATGGCGGTGAGCGTGTCGATAAGGATGACATCCGTATCGAGGCGAATGGGACGTTGGATGAGTTGAACGCCGAGATCGGCATTGTCCGTACATTGCTGCCTCCCGATCATGAATGGCAGGTGTTGCTGGGTAGGATACAGCGTGAGATGATGGCCGTGATGTCTCATGTGGCGACACCATCGGCGATCCGTGATCAGAATCCGAATCCGCTTCCCGATGATTTGACCGTCTTTTGTGAGTCCCATATCGATGATCTATCCGCCCAGATGGAGGATAACGGGTATTTTATCCTTCCGGGAGGCACACCTGTTTCGGCGCACCTCCAATTGGCCCGTACGATCACCCGCAGGGCCGAACGCCGCTTGTGGACATTGAATCGGAAAGACCCGGTTCCTGCCGGGATCATGGCGTTCGTGAATCGTTTATCGGATCTGTTCTTTACGATGGCACGTTATGACATGTTTCGTCAAGGGAACGCCGAGGAGCGTTGGCAATCCTTCCTGTATAAGCGGAAAAATAAATCCTAGAGGGCGATATCTTGCCATTTGCCTTTCACGAGCTCACGGGTAGACTTGAAGCCGGCTTGCTTTAGCAACTCAAAAACCTCCTTGCGACCGTCGTTCACCAAATCCGGATAATGGCAATCGGAGTTCACCATGACAGGGATATTCATTTCCCGCATCCGTGAGAGATATTCCACACGGGGGTAAAGCTCTTTTTTCTTGGTCCAGTTCTTGGTGTTGACCTCTACCATCAATTCTTTCTCCTGAACCAGATCCAGACAAGCCTCAAAAGGCTTCCGATACCAATCCTCCTCAAAATTGAAGATCTCGTATTTCTGTCCGTTCATATAGATCTTGTCGATATGTCCGACGATATCGATGCCTCCGGCCTCTATCATTTTCATCGTGGTATCGAAGAAACGCTTGACAAGCAACCGGACATCTCCCTCGAAATGCCGCTCCACGGAGTGGGCGTATTCCCTGAATGAGCCGTCTATACAGACCATGTTCTCTTCGGCCAGACGCTCTGATACGGGCAGGAAATGGATGGAACCGATCCGGTAGTCCAAGGGCAACTCTTGGAAATAGGGGATCGAGGCGTTATAGGTCTCGTCCAGATAATCAATCTCCAGACCGGCATATATTTCCAGTTGATCGCTGTATTTCTGTTTCAGTCGTTTTATCTCTTGCAGATACTCCGGCATATCGTCTTTAGACATATTCCAGAAAGTCTCGAACGGAAGCGGCGAGTGGGAGGAAAAACCGTACGCACGGAACCCGTGTGTTATGGCGAATCTCACGAAATCCTCCGGAATACTTCTTCCATCACAAAAAGTACAATGACTATGGTAGTTACTGAGTTGCATGATTGTTCTTAGTGATTAAAAAGCCACATCCAGATCATCTTGCCCGGATGTGGCCTTGTATGATGAATGAGAGAGGTGTTATTTGATAACGCCTAGCTCTTTTCCTACCTTGATAAACGCTGCGATAGCCTTGTCCAGATGCTCAGTCTCGTGGCCGGCGGACAATTGTACACGGATACGAGCTTGTCCCTTCGGTACTACCGGGTAATAGAAACCGGTTACGTAAATACCCTCTTCCTGCATCTTGGCGGCGAAATCTTGAGACAACTTAGCGTCGTACAACATAACGGCGCAGATAGCGGATTGAGTCGGCTTGATATCGAAACCGGCTGCCAGCATCTTGTCGCGGAAGTAGCTTACGTTGTTCATTAATTTCGTATGTAAAGCGTCGCTCTCCTTCAACATCTTGAACATCTCCAAGCTTGCGCCTACGATGGCCGGAGCCACGGAGTTAGAGAACAAGTAGGGGCGAGAACGCTGGCGTAACATATCGATAATCTCCTTCTTTCCGGTCGTGAAGCCACCCATGGCGCCACCGAACGCCTTACCCAGCGTACCCGTGAAGACGTCTACACGTCCATAAACATCAAACTGCTCGGCTACGCCATGACCCGTCGGGCCTACGACACCGGCAGAGTGAGACTCGTCCACCATAACCAATGCGTCATATTTCTCGGCAAGCTCGCAAATCTTGTCCATCGGAGCGACATTGCCGTCCATGGAGAACACGCCGTCCGTGGCGATGATACGGTGACGTTGGGCCTGCGCCTCTTGTAGGCAACGCTCCAAGTCCGCCATATCGGCGTTAGCGTAGCGATAACGTTTCGCCTTGCATAAACGAACACCGTCGATGATAGAGGCGTGGTTCAAGGCATCCGAGATGATAGCGTCTTCCTCGCCGAACAATGGCTCGAACAAACCACCGTTAGCGTCGAAACATGCGGCGTAAAGGATCGTGTCCTCAGTCTTGAAATAGTCGGAGATGGCTGCTTCCAATTGCTTGTGCAAATCCTGCGTTCCACAGATGAAACGAACGGACGACATGCCATAACCGTGTGTATCCATGGCTTCTTTCGCGGCCTTGATCAGTCGTTGGTTATCGGACAGGCCAAGATAGTTGTTGGCGCAGAAGTTTAAAACATCACTTCCGGCATTTACTTTGATGTCGGCTCTCTGCGGCGTAGTAATGATACGCTCGTTCTTGTATAAACCAGCGGCTTTGATGCCTTCAAGTTCATTTGTCAAGAATTCTTTAAGTTTTCCGTACATAAAAACTTCGTTTTTTATTAGTATTTAGATGTGAGTAGTAGCTTCGTTGTCAAAGCGACAGACAAAGGTCTGTTTTTTTTTTGAATTTTAATACTAAAAAAGAGAAGAAATTCATGTCTAAACTGTTTTATTCTCTATACCTTTGCCGACGGAAAAAAACTTAAATCTCATTAAACGCGATGAAGAATGTATTAGTAATTGGTTCTACCGGTCAGATCGGATCAGAGTTAACCATGAAATTAAGAAGTATCTACGGTGGGAACATAGTAGCGGGTTATATCCCGGGTGCGGAACCTAAAGGCGAGTTGTTAGAATCGGGACCTTCCGCTATCGTGGATATCACGAACGAGCAGCAGATCGCTGAGACGGTATCAAAATATAATATTGATACGATCTACAACTTGGCGGCTCTTTTGTCGGCTGTAGCAGAGGCTAAACCTCAGTTGGCGTGGAAGATCGGAATGGGGGGCTTGTTCAATGTGCTTGAGGTGGCCCGTGAGATGCACTGCGCCGTATTTACGCCGAGCTCTATTGGCGTTTTCGGTAACAATACCCCGAAAGACAAGACTCCTCAAGATACGATCCGTAATCCTCGTACGATGTACGGCGTGACGAAGGTATCCGGCGAGTTGTTAAGCGATTATTATAATATCCGTTTCGGCGTGGACACACGTTCGGTTCGTTTCCCCGGATTGATCTCTTACGTAACACCTCCGGGTGGTGGTACGACGGATTACGCTGTCGATATTTACTATTCGGCCGCTAAGGGCGAGAAATTCGTTTGCCCGATCGCAGCCGGTACTTTCATGGATATGATGTACATGCCGGACGGCTTGCGTGCCGCTATCGAGATTATGGAGGCGGATTCTACGAAGTTCGTTCATCGCAACTCTTTCAACATTGCGTCGATGAGTTTCGATCCGGAGATCATCTTTAATAATATCAAGAAATATATGCCTGAATTCCAGATGGAGTATGAGGTAGATCCTTTGCGTCAGGCTATCGCCGAGTCGTGGCCGAACTCCTTGGATGATACTTGCGCCCGCCAAGAGTGGGGCTGGAAGCCGGAGTATGATTTGGATGCCATGACAAAAGACATGTTAGCTAAATTGAAAGAACGTTTCAATAAATAAGAGTGATGTTGTAGCCATGATTGTTTGTGGATAGAGGGGCCGGGGTATCATCGGGGGGGATGATCCCCGGCCTTGTTTTTTAACGCTGCTATTTCAATAAATCCGGCCGGAGGCGTGCCGTACGCTCTTGTGCTTGTTGCAAGCGCCATTCTTCGATCTTGCGCTGGTGCCCGGATAATAGTACCTCGGGTACTTTCCAACCTTTGTAATCGGCGGGACGTGTATAAACAGGCGGGGCCAGTAAGTCATCTTGGAAGGAGTCGGAGAGGGCGCTTTGCTCGTCGCCGATCGCTCCCGGTATCAAGCGTACCACGGCGTCGGTTATGATAGCGGCGGCCAGCTCTCCTCCGGTAAGGACATAGTCTCCTACGGATATCTCTTTCGTTATCAAATGCTCACGGATACGATAGTCGATCCCTTTATAGTGCCCGCAGAGGATAATCATATTATTTAGTAAAGACATGCTGTTGGCCATGGGCTGGTTGAGTGTCTCGCCATCCGGGGAGGTATAGATTACCTCGTCATATTCCCGTTCGCTTTTCAACGCTGAGATCGCCCGGTCTATCGGTTCGATCTGCATCACCATTCCGGCCTCTCCTCCGAACGGATAATCATCCACCCGCCTCCATTTATTAGTGGTGTAATCCCGTAGGTTATGTAAATGAATCTCCGCTAATCCTTTATCTTGCGCCCTCTTGACGATAGAGCAATTAATCATCCCCTCGATCATCTCGGGAAGTACGGTAAGTATATCTATACGCATAAAAAATAGTTGTAACGTTAAAACCTCCCGCAAAGGTACATCTTTATTCTGACTCATCGTAAAGTGAGTCTCTATTATCTATGATTCGCGATAGAAAATTAAGAATGAATGAAACGCATGCGTTGGCGCAGTTAAGAGTTCGTAGAAGTTCATGAGGATATTTTTGTATCGTTTGAATTATTATTCGTACTTTTGTCCGTCAATTCGGCGGCTATCAATAGAGGCCGTGTCTTTAGAGAATAAATTTTATAGCGATGAATATATCTTACAATTGGCTGAAAGAGTATCTTGATTTCGATCTGGAGCCAGAAGAAGTTGCTGCGGCGCTTACCTCTATCGGTTTGGAAACCGGTGGAGTAGAGGAAGTTCAAACCATTAAGGGCGGACTTGAGGGACTGGTTATCGGTGAAGTGTTAACTTGTGAGGAACACCCGAATTCTGACCATTTACATATAACGACCGTAAATGTAGGTGGCGAGGCTCCTTTACAAATCGTATGTGGCGCCCCGAACGTGGCTGCCGGACAGAAAGTGGTCGTAGCCGTGAACGGCACGAAACTGTACGACGGTGATGAATGCTTTACGATCAAGAGATCCAAGATCCGTGGCGTTGAGTCCAACGGTATGATTTGCGCCGAGGACGAGATAGGTATCGGTACCGACCATAACGGTATTATCGTACTTCCCGCCGACGCTGTTGTAGGTACGTTAGCTAAAGATTATTATAATGTAAAGAGCGACTACGTGCTGGAGGTGGATATCACCCCGAACCGTGTAGACGCTACTTCCCATTTCGGTGTCGCCCGTGACTTGGCCGCTTATTTGAAGCAAAACGGCAAGCCCGCCGAATTGAGACGTCCTTCGGTAGACGCTTTCAAGATCGACGACGAGACACCGGGCGTAGAGGTCGTGGTAGAGAATACGGAGGCTTGTCCCCGTTATTCCGGTGTTACGATCAAGGGCGTTACGGTGAAGGAGAGCCCGGAGTGGTTACAAAACCGTTTGCGTGTGATCGGCCTTCGTCCCATCAATAACGTAGTGGATATAACGAACTTTATCCTGCATGAGTTAGGGCAGCCTTTACACTCTTTTGACGCGAGTAAGATCAAAGGAAATAAAGTGATTGTCAAGGCGGCCGAGGCTGGTACGAAATTCGTCACGTTGGATGGCGTGGAGCGTACGTTGACCGATCGTGACTTGATGATTTGTAACGTCGAGGAACCGATGTGTATCGGTGGCGTGTTCGGCGGTTTGGATTCCGGCGTGACGGAGGAGACCACCGACGTATTCTTGGAATCCGCTTGTTTCCATCCGACGTGGATTCGCAAGACCGCCCGTCGTTTTGGCTTGAATACGGACGCTTCTTTCCGCTTCGAGCGTGGTTTGGATCCGAACAATACGATGTATGTATTGAAACGTGCCGCCTTGTTGATACAAGAGTTGGCGGGAGGTAAGATCACGGGTGCCGTACAGGATGTTTATCCTACCGTGGCGGAACCGTATACGGTTGAGGTGACTTACGAGAAGATCAATACGTTGATCGGTAAGGATATTCCGGTAGAAACCGTGAAAAGTATCTTGGCAAGCCTTGAGATGGAGATCGTATCCGAGACTGCCGAGGGCTTGACTTTGCATGTTCCCGTATATCGTATCGATGTGCAGCGTGATGTAGACGTGATCGAGGACATTCTTCGTATCTACGGATATAATAACGTGGAGTTCAGCGATAACGTGAAGTCCAATTTAAGTTACCAGACTCCTACGGATCGTAGCTGGAAATTGCAGAACTTGATCTCGGAGCAACTTTGCGGTTGTGGTTTCAACGAGATCATGAACAATTCCTTGACACGCTCCGCTTATTATACGGATCTGTCTGTTTATCCGGAAGCGCATTGTGTCATGTTGATGAACCCGTTAAGCGCTGATTTGAACTGCATGCGTCAGACCTTGTTGTTCGGAGGCTTGGAGAGCATCGAGCATAACATGAAGCGTAAGAATGGCAATGTCCGTTTCTATGAGTTCGGTAATTGCTATGATTATAATATCGATAACAAGAAGGAAGATGAGACCTTGGCGCAGTTCAGCGAGGATTACCGTCTAGGCATCTGGGTAGCCGGCAACCGGGTGGAGAACAACTGGGCGCATCCGGACGAGAAATCTTCCGTTTATGAGTTGAAGGCTTACGTAGAGAATATCTTAGCCCGCTTGGGCGTGGATATGAAACGGGTTATTTTCGGTAACTTGACGAATGATATCTATTCTTCGGGCCTAAGTATCACGACCGGTTCCGGACGTCAATTGGGTACGATGGGTATCGTAAGCAAGAAACTTCGTAAGATGCTGGATATCGATATGGAGGTTTATTACGCTGAGTTGTCGTGGACCCAATTGATGAAGGAGATCAAGAAGGCGAAAGTAACCTTCTCCGAGATTTCCAAGTTCCCGGCCGTTAAACGTGACTTGGCGTTGTTGCTTGATAAGAGCGTACAGTTTAGCGAGGTCGAGAAAATCGCTAAGGATAGCGATCGCAAGCTATTGAAGGAAGTATCTCTGTTCGACGTTTACGAGGGCAAGAACCTTCCGGCGGGCAAGAAGTCGTATGCCGTAAGCTTCTTCATGCAAGATGAGAGCAAGACTTTGAACGATAAGCAGATCGACGCTATCATGAAGAAGATCCAGACGAATCTGGAACAAAAGCTAGGTGCTCAATTGAGATAAGAATTTAATTACATAAAATAAAGATAAACTGATAAACATATGGGAAGAGCGTTTGAGTTTCGTAAAGCGAGAAAGTTTAAGCGTTGGGGCAATATGGCCCGTGTATTCACGAAGTTAGGTAAGGAAATCACGATCGCGGCAAAACAAGGTGGGCCGGAGCCCGAGAATAATCCTCGTTTACGTGTGTTGATGCAGAACGCCAAAAAGGAGAATATGCCGAAGGAGAACGTGGAGCGTGCCATTAAACGTGCCGTATCCAAGGATTTCACGGATTATAAGGAGATGAACTATGAGGGATATGGTCCTTTCGGTATCGCTATCTTCGTTGAGACCGCTACGGATAATACGACTCGTACGGTAGCCAACGTTCGTAGTTATTTCAATAAGAACGGTGGTTCTCTGGGAACATCCGGTAGCTTGGAGTTCTTGTTCGATCATAAATGCGTATTCCATATCGCTAAAAAAGAGGATCTTTCTTTAGAAGACCTAGAGTTGGAGTTGATCGACTTCGGTGTAGATGAGGTTGAGGAAGACGAGGACGAGGTTGTTCTTTATGGTGAGTTTGCGCAGAATTCGGCGATCCAGAAATATTTGGAGGAGAATGGTTTCGAGATCTTGAGTAGTGAGTTCGTACGTATTCCGAACGATTTGAAGGAGGTTACTCCGGAACAGCGTGAGTCTATCGAGAAGATTATCGAGAAATTAGAGGAAGACGAAGACGTTCAAAACGTATTCCATAATATGAAGGAAGACGATTCTGAGGAGGAATAACGTACGCTTATACGTAAAATAGTATACTTTATCCGTAAAAAAGCGACATCGAGGCAAATTCGATGTCGCTTTTTCTTTTTTACAACGAATGTTTCATGTTTTTTATTTATTTTTGTGAGTCTAGGGTGAATAACAATTTAACTTATATGGTGAAAATGAAAAGACTATTTCTTCTTTGCGCGTTCGTGAGCATGTTTGCGACGTGTAATTTTATCTCAGCTCAAAAGGAGTTAGGGATTTTCAATTCTGTTTCGGCAGGAGTGGGTGTTGGTTTGACGGGTGTAGATGTGGAGGTCGCTACTCCTATTACGCCTTATCTGGCGTTGAGAGGTGGTCTTACCTTTATGCCGGGTTTCAGCATTAATACGGACGTGGATGTAGATGTTAACGATCCGCGAGCGGGTGTGTATAATGATACATACTCCATGGATGTCAAAGGCAGCTTGAAACGTACTTCCGGACAGTTGTTGGTGAATGTTTACCCGTTTCCTCACGCTTCTTCGTTCTTCGTTGCGGCCGGCGCCTATTTCGGTGGTTCTTCCTTGGTGAAGATAGAAGGGCATAGTGATAAGCTGAAAGACCTGATCGCCCAAGGAGAAAGTGCGGGCATAGTTATCGGTGATTATACGATTCCGGTGGATAATAACGGTAATGTATCCGGTGGATTGAAAGTGTCCGGTTTTCGTCCTTATCTAGGTCTTGGATTCGGTCGTGCGGTTCCTAAGAAACGGGTTGGCGTGATGTTTGAGCTGGGTGTGCAATTCCATGGCAAACCGGAGGTGTATACGGATTCAGGGGATGTAAAGGACTTGTTGAATGAGATAGACGAGGATGATACCTTTACGAAGATCATGGACAAGCTAACGGTTTATCCGGTCATGAAGATTCGTATTTGCGGAAGAATATTTTGATTGTCAAAGATAGTATAAGCTAAGAGTGGCGTTAATAATACGATGCCACTCTTTTTTTATGGCTAAACTTTCATTTATTTTGTTTATTTTTGCGCGCTGTTAGGGTCATAATTTTGATAAAAATAACTTTATATGAAAAACAAACATTTAGTGATGCTATTGCTATCATCTTGCTGTTTAGCGGCATGTGTGGATAGTAAGTATGATTTAAGCGATGTCAATACGGACGATGCGGTAATGGGTGAGTCTTGGGTAGCTCCCCTCGGTACGGGTTATGTAACGTCGGATGACGTTGTGAATGTAGAGAAAGTCCCTTCCATTCGGGAAGTCGACGGGGCTTACGTCATGATCTATGATGGAGAGATGAAGATTAAGGGGAAAAGCTTACGGGCCGCCTCTGATAAAGTGGAGATCGCCTCGGAAGATATAACGACTGGAGATATCGATGGCTTGTTCGATGGCGATTTCGTTTTGGCGTTAACGAACCCCCACATTACGTTAAAGTCGAATGTAAAGAATGCCTCTTTGGATTGTAGCTTGTCTATCGAGGCTGAGAACACAAGTAAAAAGGAGGCTACTTCCTCTGATTTTACCTTGTCAACGGTGTCTCCTAATATTTGGATCGGCCCTCTTGATCCGAAGACGGATGCTTTTAAGTTTGTCAAGAACGAGAAGTTACCGGGAATCGTACAGATTGTTCCTCAAAAAATACATTTGTCTTTGTCCGCTGATAGCAAACAATGGACGAACGCTCCTGCGGATGCCTTGAGTGAGTTACGTTATGCGGTAGAGCTTCCGTTGACTCCGGCACCGGAATTTAGCGCCGTATCCGTCGAGCGGATCGAGGACGCTTTTGATGAGGATTTCGTAGACTATATTTTCTCGGACGGAAGCGCGAGGATCTATGGAGAGGTTACGAACGAGATGCCGTTCGATATGTCTATCGAGATGGTGATCATGGATGAGAACAATGTACCGGTAGATATCCAATTCCCGGCACAAGAGGTAAAAGGACAATCTGGAGAGGTTATCTTCGAGATCACGAAGGAGGATATGCCGAAAATGAAGGATGCACGTCATATAGACCTAAATTTACATTTAACGGGTAGAGATCAAGGCGAGGCTTTGAAGAAAGGCCAGAAAACGACCTTCAACTTGAAACTTAAGAAAGAAGGTGGTATCTCCATTTGATCCCAGTACTAACCATTTAAATTACGAAAAAGAAAGATGAATACTATATATAATATGTATAAGAGAGGTCTGTGTGCTTTATGTTTATTGACCACTGTGGGAATGTCGGTATCCGCCCAGCAAATACGAACTTCTTACTTCATGCAATCTTCTACGGCACGCACGACGATGAATCCGGCGTATCGTCCCGAGAGAGGCTATGTCTCCATTCCGGTATTAGGTGCGGTTGGCGCTTCGTATGGTACGAACGGAATAGCTGTGGATAATTTTATTTATCCGAAGAATGGTGAGACCGTTACGTTCATGGATAACTCCGTGAATACCGAGTCTTTCCTGAATGGCTTGAAGGATGAGAATCAGGTAAACATGGATTTTGGCACGCAGGTTCTATCCGGTGGCTGGTACGCCGGCAAGGGATTCTGGACGGTTGATGTTTCTATCAAGGGCTTGGCGAATATTCGTGCTCCGAAGACATTGTTCGAGTTCATGAAAAAGGGTAATGGATCTCAGAGTACCTATGATATTCGTAATATCAGGGCGTACGCCGAGGCTTATTTGGAGACAGGTGTAGGATATTCTCGTCCTATCACGGATAAGTTGACAGTCGGAGGTAAGGTTAAATTGTTATGGGGCGTAGGTTCTATGGACGCTACGATCGATCAGATGCATGCTGAGATGGGAGAGACTAGCTGGAAAGTTACCTCTACCGGTACCTTGCAGACGAATATGAAAGGCTTGGTCCCGGAAATGGAAGTAGACGAGCAAGGCCGTGATTATTATAATAGCTTTGATTTCGATTCTCCGGGTCTTAGCGGTTTCGGTATGGGAGTGGACTTGGGTGCTACGTACCAATTGACCGAGAATATCATGTTGTCCGCCGCTGTCCTTGATTTAGGTTTTATCAGTTGGAGCAAAGGAGGGAGCACGGTAGGTAAGTTGGATGGAACTTTCGACTTTAACGGCTTTGATCTGGCTATCGGCGAGAATAACGGTGATATACCGAGCATGGGCGATCAGTTTGACGCTATCAAGGAAGATTTCGAGAACTTGCTTCATTTCAAGAAAGAGGGTGAGTCCGGAAGCACTACCCGTCTTCGTTCGACAATCAATATCGGTGGCGAGTACCGTTTGCTGGAAAACAAGTTAGGTATCGGCTTATTGTCAAGCACTCGTCTTTATTCCCCGAAAGCCTATACGGAACTGACATTGTCCGGTAATTACCGTCCGGTGAAATGGTTTGAGGCTACGCTGAGCTACTCATTTATCCATAGTAAGTTCAAGACGTATGGTATCGCCTTGAATTTCTCACCGTCTTGGATCAATTTCTTTATTGGATCGGATTATATGTTGACAAAGGTAACTCCACAATGCTTACCGGTAAGCGGTAACGCCATGAATCTTTACATGGGAGTAAGTGTTCCTTTGAAATCATTCGCTAATTAATAGGGAATACTCAGAATAGAGTCTGTATCATAAAGGAAAAGGCTGTCCGGGTTATATACCCAGACAGTCTTTTCTTTTTTATTAGGCTCGTTTTATTAGGTTTTTTATCTTTGTGGACTGATTGAAAGGAAGAAATTGGATATGAGATTAAAGACTTTAGCCACCCATCCGGTATGGAGAGAGCCCCGGACTGTATTCGGGGTATGGATGCTAACCGGTGTTATTTTTGCTATTGTCAAGTTGTTGATTGGAAAATATAATAATTATAAGATATTTGAAGGAGTCTATTGGCATGCTATCGAGGGGTTAACCTTATATGGGGATCATTATCCGGAATATTATGATTCAAATCATTATGGAATCTTATTTAGTCTTATCATAGCTCCTTTCGCCCTGTTACCGGAATGGTTGGGTATAATCTTATGGATAGCGGGTAATACCGCCCTATTGTTTTATGCGATTAGCCGATTGCCATTGTCGAGTACCCAAAAAATCATTATTTATTGGTATTCGTATTGTGAGTTGATGACGGCTCAAGGAGTACAGCAATTCAATATATCAGTAGCGGCCTTTATCTTATTATCGTTTGTCTTGATACTGGAGAAAAAGGATTTCTGGGCGGCAGGCATTATTATGCTCGGAACATTTATCAAGATCTATCCGATCGTGGGATTGGCGTTCTTTTTCTTCTCAAGGCAGAAAGTGAGGTTATTAGCCTCTTGTCTTTTCTGGGGATTGGTTTGCTTTGTGATCCCGGTGCTTTATACACCGGGGTTTGAGTATGTGATCTCTCAGTATATAGATTGGTCTGAGCGATTGAAGGTGAAAAATATGTTGAATATGTTCGCTGATCCACAAAATATATCATTATTAGGAGTGGTTCGAAAGATATCCGGGAATGCGGAGTATAGCGATATGTGGCTTATCATACCGGGCTTGATTTTATTCTGCATTCCATATTTAAGGATCTCTCAATATAAATATCCGGCTTTTCGCTTTATGTTGTTGGCTAATGTTTTATTATTTGTCGTATTATTCAGTACGGGAAGCGAGGCGAGTGGATATATCATAGCGATGATAGGAGTCGCTATCTGGTATATATGCAGTGTATCGCCCCATAAGAAATATACTTATTGGCTTTGGATAGCTACCTTGGTGATTGTTGGCTTATCCACTACAGAGCTGGTTCCATCTATTGTCCGGAATGGACTGATCCGTCCGTATGTGATAAAAGCTTGGCCTTGCATTGTGGTGTGGCTGACCATTTGCTATGAGATGTGTTTCTTGGATTTTAGTCATTCTCCCTATAAGCATATCACGACTTAGGCAGAGTGAATATCGCCTGTTTTTTAATAGAAGGTTACATAATAAAACGAGACTACTCCCGACAAGCGATGAGAGTAGTCTCGTTTTAAACTACTTTTTATCGATCTCTTTCAGTAATTCTTGTACCGCTGTTCTCAATTGCGTATCTTCCCCTTTGACAACAGTTTCCGGAGAATTAGCGACTTTAACATCCGGTTCCAGCTGTGTGTTCTCTAAGTAACTACCGTTCGACAGGCGATAACCGGTAATAGGTGTGCCGAATATCAGCGTCGGATCTTGCAGGGTTTCCCAAGAGACGGTAGTCATTGTTCCCGGTACGGGCATACCTACCAGACGTCCGATCTGTTGGTGCTTATAAACCCACGGGGTTCCATGTGCGTTACTATAATTAGCCTCGCATTGCAACATGATGGAAGGTTTATTCCAGCGGCGGCTAGGCATATCGCAAGCCTCTCGGCCACGTGTCACTTGGGTGAGGTATTTCTCTCCGCTGAACAAGATCTCGATATCCTCGTGCAAGCGCCCACCACCATTAAAGCGGGTGTCAATGACGATTCCCTCCCGGTCGTTATATTTACCTAGGATATCGGAGTAGACAGAGCGGAAACTAGGATCTCCCATGGATTGGATATGGACGTATCCCAATCGTCCGTTCGACCATTTATCCACGTCGGCGGCACGTTGTTTCACCCAGCGGGTATAAAGCAAGTTATTTAACTCACCGTTACTGATAGGCAAGACTACCTCTTCCCAGCGTTCCTTGGTTTGTGGATCGTAGAGGGAAACTAAGGTCTTCTTTTTGGCCTTATTGTTTAATAGCTTGGAGTAATCCATATCCGGGGTTATTTCCTGTCCGTCTATTTTCTCCATGATGGTACCGGCTTTCACTTTGGAACGTGCGTGATCGAACGGGCCTTTTTCCACTACCTCGGCGATCAATAGACCTTTGCCGCTATGGTTCCAATCGAAAAGTAGGCCTAGGTTGGCGGTAACATTGCCGCTTGTTCGCGGACGGAAGCGTCCTCCGGTGTGAGAGACGTTGAGTTCTCCCAGATATTCGCTTAGCAACTCCGCGAAGTCATAGTTGTTATTGATATGTGGCAGGAACTTACGGTAGGCGGCGGTCATAGCTTCCCAATTTACGCCGTGCATGTTCACGTTGTAGAATCGTTTTTGTTCTTGTTTATAGACATGGTCGAACATATACTCACGTTCGGCGGCCAAGTCCATTTTCAAGTTTGCTTGATAATTGATCGGCGTTAGTTTCTCCGATCCCATATCCATCTTTTGCATGGAGTTGCTACCCAGCAAGAACAGGTTCTTACCTTCCTTATCCATTTCCATGTTCGCCCATCCGGTATTCATCTTGTGGAGTAACTTGGTCTCTTTCTTGCGCAAGTCCATTTTCCACAGGTCGTATTTGTCTTCGAAAGCCGAGAAATAATATAAGGTCTCGCCATTCTTCGAGATGACGGCACTACCCATTTCGGAAGAATTAGGAGTAAGGCGTAGGATACGATCTTGGATTCCTTTCAGTTCCACTACGATATCCTTGGGCTTTTCGTCTTTCTTCTCATCGGCTTTATCTTCTTTTTTCTTGTCGTCGGCTTTGTCTCCGGTTACCTCTTTCTGCTCCTTTTCCAGTTCCTTTTGCAGCTCATAATCCTCTTTGCTCAAGCGGAATTTATCATAAGCGTCTTGATTCATGAATACCAGCATGGCATCATTCAAGGAGCCCCATGAGGCATGCGCACGCATTCCGTAACGCTCGGTGGTGAATAAGATGGCGTTTCCATCCAGTACCCATTGCGGGGAGGTGCTGGTGTAACCGCTATTGGTCAGGTTGGTGATCTCTCCGCCTTGTGCGCTAACCAAGCCGATATCCGAATAAGGATCGTGCTTGTTTCCGATAAACCGGAGCGTGAACCATTTACCGTCCGGCGACCATGAGTAATCGAAACCACCGGCTGTGCTATACCATGTGGAGCCATCCGTGACTTGGCGTACTTTCTTCGTCTCAAGGTTGACTACCATCAACCGCATACGATCTTCTATGAAAGCGAGTTCCTTACCATCCGGTGAGAATTGAGGATAATTACGCTCTACGGTCTTAGAAGGTAAGAGAACTTCCTCTTCGATAATCGTTGCGTTCGGGAAATTGGCTTCTTCCTTACGTGCGATCTTAGCCAAGTAAAGTTGCCAATTACCACCACGCTCGCTGGCATAAGCCAAGGTACGGTTATCCGGCGAGAAGCATATGCCTGTTTCGGCGGCCGGGGTATGGGTGATTTGCTTGGTCGTGTTGTAATCGGCCGAGGTGACGAATACCTCACCTCTTAGGGTGAAGGCGATCTGCTTGCCATCGGGGGATACGGTAGCGGAGGTTGCTCCTTTGCTGGAATTCAGATCGGCGATTTGCTCTTGATCGTCACGTATCAAGTCGATCCGTACTTTCTGCGGATTGCTTCCCGGACGTTGTGTATAGATCTCGCCATCGTATGTGTAGCACAATGTCTGGTCGCTACCTGTAGAGAGGAAACGTACGGGATGTGTCTTGAACTTAGTAACCGCCGTTATAGATTGTGGGGTGTTGAGAGGGAATGAATATACATTGAAAGACCCTCCGTTGCGTTCGCTCAGAAAGTAAACCGTCTGTCCATCCGGGGTAAATACGGCGTTCCGGTCTTCTCCCGCATGGTCAGTCAAATTGGTATGTTTTCCTGTTTGCGTATCGTACATCCATATATCCCGGGTAACGGATGAGGTATGATGTTTACGCCATTCATCCTCGAAGCCCTTACGATCTTGGTATAAGAATGTCTTTCCGGATTTATCGAAGCAAACCATCTCGGCGGGTGTTCCCAATACTTGCTCCGTGCGTCCGCCACCAACCGGCACTTTATAGAGTTCCGTCATGGCCGAGGTCGGGAATAAGGCGCTCTGTGCCGGATCTTGTATGGATGCGGAGAAGAGTACGTATTTGCCGTCGGGAGTAAAGGCCGATGGAATCTCGGAGGCGGAATGAGTGGTGAGGCACTGTGCCGTTCCACCGTTGGAGGGCATTACGAATAAATCGAAATTGCCGTTACGATCGCTGGCGAAAGCGATTTGTTTTCCGTCCGGAGACCAGATTGGCGTGCATTCATACGATGCTTGGGTGGTAAGTTGTGTCGCTGTTCCTCCTTTGGCCGGTACTTTATAGATATCTCCTTTGTAACAAAACGCTATCTCTGTTCCATCAGGAGAAATTTGTACATCACGCATCCACAAAGGGGTTACAGCGTAGCTGGTAGTCGCAAAGCCCATGGCAATGCAGGTTAAAAGTTTTTTCATGTACTTAATGCTTTTTTAGAATGGTACGAAGATACATATTATTTTGTACCCATCAGTCTGCTCTCTATTGAAATATTAACTGGATTTACCCTTTCAATTTCACTATAAATAACACGAGGCTTTCCCCTTGGGCCTGTGCGGGGAAAGTATTTCGCAGATCCTCTCCGGATTTGCTGAAACAATAGGAATGGCAATAGGGATCGATAGGGTCCATTCGTCGCACATTACCGGTTTGATAAAAATTATCTTTTAATCCTTCTTTTACCTGCCAGCATTCTTCCTTCTCCGTATCATAACAGAAGGTGTAATTTCTGGACTCATCCTCTGCGTTATAGTATGTAGATACCCAGAAACGGCTGCCCATGCGGATCGGTAGCAAAGGAAGTGTATTCTTTCCGGCAAGGTTCTCCAAGGTTTGGCTTTGCCGCTTTTGCTTAATATATAAAGTGTCCCGTAATAAGTTCCCGGGTTGATAGGAGGGGGCGTAGGCATAAACCGTTCCGCTTCCGGGCTCCACGGCTACTTCCGGGGCGAGACAACCGATCGGGCATGCGGAACGTTCCAGATCGACCGGACGGATCGTATGAGATTGTAATTTATGGAAAGAGGAATCGTATTCAACAATCTGTTTCTCAATCGTGGCGGTTTGCCCCGCCGTATCCCCATGAACACATTCCTCGGTGGTAAATATCCGGTTATTGTGCATGGATATGGATAGCATATGCCTATTCTCCGGAAGGTCGCATTTCAGTTTCTTGCGGGTAAGGAGATCACCATTGAATGAGTAATAGAAAATATCGTCCGTGTTTCCAAGTACGATCAGCTGCTGGTTGGCCGGGTTCACTACATACCCCGCTACCCGTATGTCATCCGGATGGGTGATGCGACAGATAAATTCTCCCTTGCGATTGAAACGGTAAAGCGTCTCATTGCTGATAAGGAATAGGTTGTCTCCCTCTTGACGGATATACTTTGCCTCCTTGATCGAATGCGTCCCTGAGTCCTGTAATGGAATGGCGATTACTTCATCTGCGATGTCGGACAAGGCTCCGGTAAGGTTGCTCCGGATCGGTTCATTCGAGATTAACAGGTTATAGGCTTGCTTTCCGCAAACCAATAGAACAAGTAGTAATAAATATGTAAAGGTTCTTTTCATATCGTCGTTAATTTAGAAAATAGAGATCCCCGTATGACCTGAAAAAATCATAACTATGATATTTTCAATTCATAACTATGAATTTTTATAGGGTCTTATAGTATAACGATGTTTCCTGGGTTTTATTGAGTAAGGCCTTTTTTATTCTTGCAAAAACACCCAGTTATCACCTTCCGACATACTTTCCTTATAGGTGAAACCTTCCCATGAGAACGCCTTTAGTGCCTCCGGATCGGAAATCCGGTTCTTTATGAGATAGCGGCTCATTTGTCCCCGGCACATCTTGGCGTAGATCACGATCGTCTCCGCTTTGCCGTTCTTCCAGATCTTGAACTCGGGTGTGATGATCCGGACGGATCGCTCCACCTCCTTCCACTGGAAAGAGGGTTGGATATCCAAGCTGGCTAGATTCAGTAGGATTCTGTCTCCCTGTCGGACGTCATGGATTAATGTATTTGTTTGCCTGTCCTTCCAGAAGGCGTACATATTCCCGTCGCCTAGTTCCGGGATTTTTACGTCGAACTCCATCCGGTAAGGCTTGATAAGGTCTAATGGGCGAAGTAACCCGTAGCATCCCGATACGAAACGCATATGTTTTTGCGAGAAAAGAAAATCCTCCTCCGTGAAGTCTTTCGGGCTGATATTCTTGAATACGACACCGGTATAGGCGAGTATCGCTTGCAAGGGCTGGTTGTCTTCCGCATGAAAATCTTGGTATCTGCGGTAACATTCCGCTGCCAGTTTCGGGCTGAGCTTGAGGATACGACTTAATTCGTCAATGGGAAATTGGGTCATATGCAGGGCGATCTCGTTCGCCTCTTGCTGGAAACGTGGAGTCGTGCCTTGCGGCGCTTTTATCTTGGATGTCCCGGTCATTGTCTTAGCCGGAGATAATAATATCAACATATCTATATTGGATTTGGATTGATCGCATAAAGGTAATCCATATTAAGATTCAAATAGGGTATAAGCATCCCAATAAATCTTAAAGTATCTCGACTCGAATGGGGGTTTTAATGGAGGAATGAGTCTTGGTGATAGAAATGTAATGAGGATTATGAAGATGAGAGACGTGAAGATGCGACCTATATTCCTTTTGATAGTATTCATCCTACCTACGATGGCCCATGCGCAGTGGACGGAACAGGATTCTTTGCGCTTGCAAGAATTTTTATCCGGCAAGGAGGAGATACGTTTGAATCCTGAGTTTCAGAAGGCGATAGAAAGCGGGACTTTTCTACGACCCGATCAATCGGGAACCCATATGTTATCCTCACCAAGTGAGTTGCCGATTACGAAAGACTTCTCGGAATATGTACAGTTAGATACTTTACGTAGGTTGACCAATTATGATTCGATTACCCCAGTCCTATTCATGCTGCTGAATTTTAAGTCACCTTCCCGTTCATTGGCCATACAGAAGCAAGCGCACACGATTAGGCTCCCTAAGAATCAGGATTGGAAAGAGTTTAAGGTAGGTAAGGTTCCTATGGCTGCCAACGTAAAACTGACTAATATATACTCGGATGTCGTGAAGGATGGCCAGCGAAGGGGAGGGGTACTCGCTACCATAAGAGTCTATTTCGACGCAGAGGATTTACTAGAGACTATTTTCTGGAAAAGTGCCCGTGACAAGAAGAGAAACAGGAAACGGGAGAATACGTGGAAGTATTATAATGACTATCCGTAAATTGTTTGATTTATAGGATATAACCACTCGAAAAAAACACGTACATGAATTTCAAAAAACATGTACGTGTTTCCGGAAAAACATGTACGTGTTTTTTTGAGAACATTGACTGTTTTTACCTAGATACTGTGTGTTTACTATCAAAACCTTTTTCTCTCTCTTTTGTTCTTTCTGAAAAGATACGTCCTAATGACATCCGAAATGGACGGTTTGACGGGGAGTTCTCTATTCTGTTTTATAATATTAAGACAAAATGTCATATTTTCGTTTTGGTATTTCTTTTGTAAGGATATAAGTGTAAAATAAATTAGAAAAGAATATAAGAAAGGAGCTTAAATATATGAATTTAAACAATTTTACAATCAAGGCGCAGGAGGCTGTTCAACAAGCCGTACAGTTGGTTACTAAAAATAACCAACAGGTTATCGAACCTGTTCACTTGTTGAAAGCTGTCATTATGACGGGTGAGAGTGTTACTAATTTTATCTTTCAAAAATTAGGGGTAAACGCTCAAAACCTGAATATGGTACTGGATCGCCAAATCGAATCTTATCCTAAGGTTTCGGGAGGCGAACCCTATCTCTCTAGCGAGTCGAACGCTGTCTTACAGAAGGCGATCGATTATTCCTCTAAAATGGGGGATCAATATGTATCGTTGGAGCCGATCATCTTGGCGTTGTTTACGGAAAAGAGCACCGCTTCACAGATATTGAAAGACGCCGGCGTGACAGAGAAAGAGTTACGTCAAGCGATCGAGGAATTGCGTAAAGGAAATAAGGTGACAAGCCAATCCGCCGAGGAGACTTACGATGCATTAGGAAAATACGCCATCAATTTGAACGAGCGTGCCCGTAGCGGTAAACTGGACCCCGTGATCGGACGTGACGAGGAGATCCGCCGTGTCTTGCAGATCTTGAGCCGCCGTACGAAGAACAATCCGATCTTGATCGGTGAGCCGGGTGTAGGTAAGACTGCTATCGCTGAGGGGTTGGCCCATCGTATCGTTCGGGGTGACGTTCCCGAGAACTTGAAGTCTAAACAGATCTTCTCGTTGGATATGGGCGCGTTGATCGCCGGAGCTAAATATAAAGGCGAGTTCGAGGAACGTTTGAAAGCGGTGGTGAACGAGGTTACGAAATCCGAGGGTGAGATCATCCTCTTTATCGATGAGATCCATACCTTGGTAGGAGCCGGTAAAGGCGAAGGCGCCATGGATGCAGCTAACATCTTGAAACCGGCCTTGGCTCGTGGTGAGCTACGTTCGATCGGTGCCACGACGTTGGATGAGTATCAGAAGTATTTTGAGAAGGATAAGGCGCTTGAGCGTCGGTTCCAGACCGTTATCGTAGACGAGCCGAGTGAGTTGGATACGATCTCTATCCTTCGTGGTTTGAAGGAGAAATACGAGAATCACCATAAGGTACGTATCAAGGATGATGCGATTATCTCCGCCGTGCAGTTGTCTACCCGTTATATCACGGATCGTTTCTTGCCGGATAAGGCGATCGATTTGATGGATGAAGCCGCCGCCCGTCTGCGTTTGCAGATCGATTCCGTACCGGAGTCGTTGGATGAGGTTTCCCGGCGTATCAAACAGTTGGAGATCGAGCGTGAGGCGATCAAGCGTGAGAACGACAAGTCGAAATTAGAGCTACTGAATAAGGAGATCGCCGACTTGAAGGAGGAGGAGACCAAGCAAAAGGCTCAGTGGCAGAGCGAGAAGGAGCAGATCAATAAGATCCAGCAAAATAAGATCGATATCGAGAACCTAAAGTTTGAGGCTGATAAGGCGGAGCGTGAGGGGGATTACGGCAAGGTCGCTGAGATCCGTTACGGTAAGATCAAGCAAAAGGAAGAGGAGATCAGGGAGGTACAGGCTAAGTTGAAGACGATGCAAGGTGCCGCGGCTATGATCAAGGAGGAAGTGGATAGCGACGATATCGCTGATGTGGTATCCCGTTGGACTGGAATTCCGGTCAGCAAGATGATGCAGAGCGAGAAAGATAAGTTATTACGTCTGGAGTCCGAGCTTCATACCCGTGTGATTGGTCAGGAAGAGGCGATCAACGCTATCGCCGATGCGGTTCGTCGTAGTCGTGCCGGCTTGCAGGATCCGAAACGACCGATCGGTTCTTTCATCTTCCTCGGTACTACCGGTGTGGGTAAGACGGAGTTGGCCAAGGCGTTGGCCGAGTATCTGTTCGATGACGAGAATATGATGACCCGTATCGATATGAGTGAGTATCAAGAGAAATTCAGTGCGACTCGTTTGATCGGTGCGCCTCCGGGATATGTGGGTTACGATGAGGGTGGACAGTTGACGGAGGCGATTCGCCGGAAACCTTACTCAGTTGTCTTGTTCGATGAGATCGAAAAGGCGCATCCGGATGTATTCAACATCTTGTTGCAAGTCTTGGATGATGGACGGCTGACGGATAACAAAGGCCGTGTTGTCAACTTCAAGAACACGATCATTATCATGACAAGTAACCTAGGTTCTTCCTTGATTCGTGAGAACTTCGAGAAGATGACACCCGCCACGCATGACAAGGTGGTAGACGAGACGAAGATCCAAGTACTGGAACTGTTGAAGAAGACGATCCGTCCGGAGTTCTTGAACCGTATCGACGATATCATCATGTTTACTCCGCTGAACGAGGAGGAGATTCGCAAGATCGTATCCTTGCAGTTGAACAGCGTGAAGAAGATGTTGGCTACGAACGGTGTCGCCTTGGACTTCACGAACGAGGCCTTGGACTTTATCGCCGACAAGGGCTTCGATCCTCAATTCGGTGCCCGTCCGGTAAAACGTGTCATTCAGAAGTATGTCTTGAACGAGTTGTCAAAGGCTTTGCTGGGTGGAACGGTAGACCGTAACCGCCCGATCGTGATCGATAGGAAAGACGATGGTCTGGAATTTAAGAACTAAAGTAGACTTGAACGCTTGACGTTAAGCGTGGTGTTTCTATAAAATAATGAAGGTGGAATGATCCTATGTGAATCATTCCGCCTTTTTATTTTTCACTAATAGGTAGATACGGCTTGGTGCGATTATTTCCGGGTGGGAACCGTGCACCAAAATGTAGATCCTTTTCCAACGCTTGACTCCACGCCGATCTCTCCACCTAAATGTTTAATGATTAATTCACAGATAGACAGCCCGAGCCCCGTACCTTGGGTGAAGGAATCTAATTTAGCGAATCGATCGAAAACACGGGAGATATTTTCTTCAGCTATCCCTTTTCCCGTATCGGTAACAAAGAAATAAATATCGTCTTTCCTTATTTCATATCCGATCGTTATCATTCCCTCGAAAGTGTATTTGCAAGCATTATTGATGAAATTAGCCAGTACTTGGGATAGACGGTTTCTCTCAGTATGGATAATGTAGCTTTCCGCAGGCAGTTCCGTGCGGAATTCTACTCCTTCCTTGATCTTGAATCGGTAACTCCGCCATAGGGTTTGTATAAGCTCGTTAATCTCCACTTCCGTATAAAGGAAATCCAATATACCGGCTTCTATTTTTGACATATCGAGTATGTCATTGATTAAATTAAGGAGTAGCTCATTGTTTGCGTGAATGATTTTAGCGAATTCCTTGATCTCCTCTTTATCCTCACTTTCGCTGATAAGGGTCGAGAAACCTACGATCGCATTCAATGGGGTCCGTATCTCATGGCTCATATTGGCGAGGAAAGCACTTGTCAACCGGTTTGATTCTTCCGCCTTCTCACGTAAGCGGATCACTTCTTCGGCCATATTTCGTTCGGTGTCAAGAATGTCTTTCTTATGCCGATGTTCCCTCCTCGAAAGGAGGATAAGTAGAAAGGCGATAAGAGCTATCGCCACTATCTCGAATGGGGACTCTATCATGAAACTCGGGACTACTACGAGGCTCATTTGCTTAAAGGTAGAAATAGGGTAAAGTTTGGGGTTGATTGTTGACGTGGAATGGCCGTATGCTTGATCGGTTTTAGACAGGAATGATTTGTAGGCACCTTTCATGGAATGTTTAAGATCGCTTGGCGTGATTGGACTGATTACATATGAGGCCTTGAATAAGTAAGCCTTGATAGGCCCGATTTTGCTCCGGAGAGCTCGGGTACTTGTGGTACTTTGTATTTTAGGTTCCATTGTAATCATAATTTAATACATTTACTGAGTTCTAAAAGAACTTGAGTATCAAATGACTATATATAAATAAATGATGGAGTGTGTTTTGATTTTAACACAAATAAGACTGGCTTTAGTGTTTTTTGTGATCCATAAAGATATTGGAAGTCTCTTTGGGGTACTCGGTTGGAAATATATTCTTTCAAAGAAAATATCATGCGGAACAGTAAATTACCCGGAAGCTATAAAAAATAATAGGTCTATATGATAATCAAATATTTTTATTACCTTTGCTTCCTATAAAACCTAAGCTCTTTTAGAACTATGTTCAAGTAAGGGCATTTGCTTTTGTTAAGTCACGTCCGTAAATAAGCTTAATTGTTTTTGGGATATAAAATCAAAATATTTCCGTACATTTGCCGCTATTCAAACCAATTAAACAAGATTAATTATGAGCACGAACAATGACGAGCTACTTTATGACGAGGATGATTCCGTAAAATTTATCCAGAATTATCTTCCCCAAGAACTGAAAGGAAAGTTCAGTAATGACGATATCAACTATATCGTAGACTTGATCTACGACTTCTATGAATCTAATGGCATGCTGGATGATGATGGCGACGATGAGATCGAGATCGATGAGGAAGAGGTTGTAAATTATGTAATTAAGAACGCCCAGAAAGACGGCGTAGGCAAATTCGAACCGGAGGAAATCACTTTTATAGTACAAGGAGAACTTGAATATTGCGATTCGATCAACATGTTTGATTGATATTTGTTATATATATAAAGTTGTTTAAGTGAAATTGTAGAAGATGATGAGGAACATTAAATTATTATCTGTTTTACTGCTATGTATGGCAGTGGTGTTTACGAGTTGCGGAACGTGGAATAACACGGCGAAGGGTACGGCGATCGGTGTAGGCGGTGGTGCCGCTGTCGGAGCTGGTGTTGGTGCCTTGGCCGGAAATACCGCACTGGGTGCCGTGATCGGTGCGGCCGTAGGTGGTACAGCCGGTGCGTTAATCGGTAAGAAAATGGATAAGCAGAAGAAGGAGCTGGAAGCTACCCTGCCTGAGGACACGAAGATCGAGAGCGTGAACAATGGTGAGGCCTTGAAGGTTACTTTTGACTCCGGTATCTTGTTTGCCACGAACTCGAGTACGTTGAGCGACGCTTCCAAGAGTGCCTTGCGTAACTTCGCTACCAGTTTGAAGGCCAATCCGGATACGGATATCCGAATCATCGGCTTTACGGATAACACCGGTAAGGTGGATTATAACCAGACCTTGTCCGAGAAACGTGCGAAGAGCGTTTACGATTACCTGATGATGCAGGGGGTAAGTACGGATCGTATGGTTTATGAAGGCAAAGGTATACATGATCCTGTGGCTAGCAATGACACTCCCGAGGGTCGTTCGTTGAACCGTCGTGTTGAGATCGTGATCTTGGCTAATCAGAAGATGATCCAAGAGGCTCAACAAGGAACGCTTCGATAGGTTTTTTAAGCTATCCCTGCCGGAAGCGGACAGGTTATAGTGTATGAATTGGGGGACTGTCTTTTCCGGATAGTCCCTTTTTTGTTTAAATCGCAGGATAGGAAGGATGAAGAAGTTGATATATATTTTATTTGTGTTGATTACGATCGCTTTTGCCGTGGCGGCCATAGCCGGATTCGCTACCGGACATATGAATCCGGAAGGGAAGGAGTGGATCTCGTTTCCCGGATTGGTGTTATTACCGGTATTGGCGGTCAATCTATGTCTTTTCTTGATGTGGTGTGTCTTTAGGAGCCATTGGTGCTGGGTACCTTTGGCGGCGTTATTGTTGAACTGGGAGTTTTTGATATCGATGTTCCAGATACGGGTCTTCCCTAAAGAGATTCCGATAGGGAAAGAAGCGGTTAAGGTGATTACCTATAACGTGAATAATTTCAATACGGACGGAAAGAAACAGCTTCCTAATATAGTGGATTGGCTGAGAAAGGAGGACCCGGATATCGTTTGCCTCCAAGAATGCCCTGTTGAATCTGCCCTGCGGATGGATTCTGTCGCCAAGACCTTATCGTTCCTACCGTATTATTGCTCTACCCGTTCGGCTACGAAAGCGGCGGGCAACGCTATTTTCAGTAAATATCCGATCCTTCGTTTTGAGTCTATCCTATACCCGGAGTCTAGCAATAAATCCTTGTTTGCCGTCATGGATATCCAAGGGGATAGTGTTCGTGTATTTAATAACCATTTCCAAACGACTAGCGTGAATGCCGTAAAGCCTCGTCTTTACCAAGCCCATGCCGAGGGTAAACAATTGGAGGAAACCGAGGCCGCCTTCCATATGGCTTTTCAGATGAAGAAGAATTTCGTGAAACGGGCGACTCAGGCGGATTATATCCGTCAGATGTTGGATGCCGGGGAGGGGCCCGTGATTATTTGCGGTGATTTTAATGATACACCGGCCTCTTATACGTACCGTACCGTGAAAGGTGATTTAACGGATGGGTTCCGTGACTGCGGCTCTGGTTTCGGGTACACCTTTCGTCAATTAAAGCGTATATTTCGAATTGATTACATAATTTATTCTCCTGATTTTAAGGGTGTAACTTATGATTCTCCTAATTTAGACTACAGTGACCATAAGCCCGTCGTATGGTTAGGATATGTTAATTAACACACCCAAAAGGATAGTTTTAGAACCTTTTTCAACTCATGCTGTTTTAATAGTGACTTATATATAAGCACAAATAATAGTATAAACTGTTTTAAACGTTAAAATGAGATGAAAAAGATTTTTCCTTTTTTTCTGTTAGTTCTTCTGCTGGCTTCTTGCCAAAAGGACCCGGACATGTCGAAATTGGACAATGATTTTCTGGTGTTCACGAATCATGATAAGGACGCGAAATTCGAATCGTTCACTACGTTCTACATTCCGGATAGTGTATTGGTTATCGGCACAAGCGAGAAACCTCAGTTCTGGACAGCCAATGAAGCAGACGATATTATCACTACGTTGGTGAATAATATGGAAAGCCGCGGTTTCAAACGCACGCTAGACAAAGATAACGCCGACTTAGGTCTGCAAGTTTCTTACGTACAAAGTACTCAATATTTCGCTGACTACAACGATGGCTACAACTACCCGTACTGGTGGTGGAACTATCCGGGATATTGGAGTCCGGGTTACTGGGGACCGGGTTGGGGTAATTGGTATTACCCGTATCCTGTAGTGTATAGCTATAGTGTAGGTTCCTTGTTGACTGAGTTAGTGGATTTGGATGCTCCTGCCGCTTCTAAGGCAGATGCTAAACTTCCGGTTCTTTGGACCGCTTACATGAGTGGCTTGTTGTCTGGTTCTGATAAATTCGACACTCAGCTAGCTGTTCGTGCTATCGAGCAAGCATTTGTACAATCTCCGTACGTAAAGAAATAATAATTCGAATGATTAAAAGTTTGAGGTTCTATGAAAAAGATAAATAAATTAATCGCTTTACTCATCGTTTGTATGGCGATGCCTGCTCTGGCTGGCGCCCAGGTTTTGAAAAATGCGTATTTTAATGTAGACTGGCAGATCAACTCTCCGTTCGGTCAAGACTTCTCAAAGAAGACTAGCGGTTGGGGTGCTCACGCTGAGGGTGGTTACTATGTGATTCCTAATTTCGCTATAGGTGCGTTCATCTCTTATCATACAAATAATGAGTATGTGGACCGCCAGACGATTCCGGTAAACTCAACATCCGTAATCACTTCCGATCAACAGCATTCTATCTTCCAGTTGCCTTTTGGCGCGGCTTTCCGTTATAACTTCGCTCCGGAAGGACAATTCCAGCCGTATGTTGGCGCTCAGTTAGGTGCTAGCTATAGTGAGATGTCTACCTACATGAACGTGTTGAAGGTTTACGATCGTAACTGGGGATTCTATGTAGCTCCCGAGATCGGTATGACCGTGTACTTCACACCTCAGAAACAGATCGGCGTACATATGGCCGCTTATTATAACTACGCTACCAACAAGGGGGATGTCCTCAGCTATCATATCGATGGTTTGAATAACTGGGGTATCCGCTTAGGTCTAGCGTTCTGATAGACAACGTTTGTTCTTTTAAGTGTTTTATGTAGTTTAGGGAAACGGAGGGCAGTGAATGTCTTCCGTTTCTTGCTTTTATAGGATCTGTAGTTTCACCCCGAATGAAAGGCTTAAATAATCTTTTGGCTTCAAGTAGCTGTTGCCGATAGCGTTTATTATATACAAATCGCAAGTGCTCAACTCATAGAAGAAGCTGATGGATTTATGCCAGCTACTATTTGGATTCAGTTTGAGCGTGATCCGCTCCCCGATAAAGATATGGTTACGGATGCGGGTGGAGAACCAATAATATCCCGGGGGATACTTATTCGGTTGCTTGGCCCAGAAATCCCGGTCAAATAGGAAATTTACGTAGATACCGCAACAAAGAGGCTCGAAAGATACTTTTTCTCCCAGATCGATATTCCAAGGAAAATAGTTTTGTTTCAAGGTGAAAGTCACGTTCGCATGATCATTCGCGTTGCGGGGGACGATACCCAGCAACATATCCGTTTCCCAATGATTCCGGTAGTAATTCCAACCGGTACCCACGGAGAGCATCGCCATGGAACCTGCGAATTGTACTTTCGTATAGCGGGGGATGACCCGTTGCCATGCGTTCTCGTACCGTTGCACTCGTTTCGTGTATTTATCCTCTTGCGTATGGAGTGTAAGGGGAAAGACACAAGTTAAGAGGAGAAGCTTAAAAATTGACCACTTCATACATATAATCGTCAGGGGTTAAGGTAAAAAGAAGATAACTTCGTTTGGCGATATTGGCGCAACCGTAGTAGATAATGCCATCCTCAAACAAATCGGCTGCCGATACGCAATGATTATGTGCATGCAAGCAGAACATTAAAGATGGTAATGTCTTGATATAAAGTTGGAACACGTCTTTCACGTTATTGTCGAACTGTTCATTCCCGGGAGGGGCGTGCATGACTACGATCGTGCGTTTATTACGGGTACTATCCGCTATCTCATTCTTTAGGAAATTAAAATCGGGTACCGGATGGGAATAATCATACTCGATAGCGTTCGTATTGAGGCATACGAATTTCACGTCGCTCACGACAAACGAGAAGTTCTCATTCCCAAAGATTTTACGAAATACTTGGTCGCCATTACCGATCACGTCGTGATTACCGATCAACCCTACGTAAGGCACTTTTAGTTTGGACAAGATATCATCGTTCCACTCGAATTCCTTCTTTAAGCCGAACTCCGTATAATCTCCTCCATGGATAATGAAATCGATGCTATCTAATTGATTAACGTACTTGACGAAATCTTCCGTCTCGTTATAACTTCGCTGGGTATCGCCCATAAAAATAAAACGGATCGTGTCCTTCCCTTCGCAGACTTTCTCGATACGCTCGATATTGGCCGGGTTGATCTCCCGGGAAGTATCGGAATCCAGACGGCCGTCATACGGATGATAGTCGATTAAGTCGCAAGCCGTGAGGAGCGTAGCGGCAGAAAGCCATATGTATTTCTTTAAAAGCATAGCATCCTAACTTTTTTATATGCAAAGTTAGGATGCTATCAGTACCAAAAAAAGTCATTTCTGAGCTTATACTGGTCTAAAATGTATATTCTATAAAGCGAATACTTGCTTTATTTCCGTGAAGTCAGATAATACGATATCGGCAGTCTCATTTCCTTTATAAGCGCTCCAACCAATACTTTTTAGCCAGATTGTCTGGCATCCGATCCGGGTGGCGGGGACGATATCCTTATCATAGGAATCACCTACGACAACAATCTCGTCGGCGGGAAATCCCAGTTTATCCACTCCTAATCGGAAGATCGCCGGGTCCGGCTTACGGATACCTACGACCGCCGATTCCACGATAGCGCCGAATAAATGATCCAAACCGAAATCTTTCAACACGGATTCTATGTTCCCATAGAAGTTCGATACCAATACCAATGGGTAACGTTCCGCTAATTGCTCCAGAATGGGGCGGGCGCTATCGATTGCCTTCCGGGCGTATTCGTAACACCAATCCGCTAATTGTTCCGGTAACTCCGGGGTAACCGCCTCGGCGGATAAATGCCCGTTCTCTTTCAGCCATTGGATTTGTAAATCGCTTTTCAAGCGCAGCATATCCAGAAACGTATGATGAGGCTTCACGATCGGATTCTTTCCAAGCGTTCTTTCTCCATGTACATAAGCATCACGGAAAACCGCTTTGGATACGGGAACCTTCAAGGCCTCATACGCCATCCAGATCACCTCTGCCCAGTGCATGCCGTTACTGTCTATCGTTCCGCCGTAATCAAAGAGGATTCCTTTTACTTTGTCTAAATTGAACATAATCGAATGGGGTAAAAAACGTTATAACTGTTTGCTGAAATCTTCACAAATATGCTCATGCTTTTTGATCATATAGAGCAACATCGAGTTTAATACGGTCAGCTCGAATACGAAATACAGCCAAGGCATGTCGATGAAAAGGCTGACAAACAAAGCGATCACCCGGGTATTGAATGATAGCATATTCGTATATTTCATTAATGGCAGGCTCTGTGTTCGAAAAGCCTTACGGAACCATTCCGGCGCTTGTCCGTTGTATTTCTCACGGATGATGTTCATCATGTGTTGGAATTTAGGTGTCCATGCTTCTTGACCTACCGTATAATTAATGTAGAAGGTCTCGAACAATTTATAGATAAAGTCATGTTTCCAACTCATCTTCTTATAATTCTCCTTCAATTGGGGAGAGTGGGAGAGCTCGCTACCCGATTTACCTTTCAAGAACAACAAGTGAATATTGCGATAATAATCCGCCATGGCCGCTTGCTTGCTATGGAAGAATCCCGTCGTAGCCGCCAATAGCCAGATCCATATTCCCCATTCCGGCGTGAGGCGTAAGCAGATTGCCGCATAGATAGCGATAAACCAGAAATCGCCGGCGGCACCGTCCAAGATACGTCCCAAGGCACTTTTCTGTCCGGTCATACGGGCCAATTGTCCGTCTGCGCTATCATACGAGTTTGCCCAGATTAACAGTAACATGCCGATCACGTTGATAGCGAGGCTCTGGAAATAGAAACAGATACCTGCCGTTATGCCGATAAAGATGCTGGCGATCGTGATACTATTGGGCGATACCCCCAATTTATTAAAGAACAAAGCCCATTGGTAGCCAATAGGACGATAGAAATGAATATCGATAAACTCCTCGGTGTCCAAAGATTTTAAGGTTGACTCCAGACTGGGAGTAGACTTAGTCTCACTCATGATTGATTTTGTTAAAACGATTTAGATGTGTTCTCGCATAAGATCCCAGATACGACGTGCGATGTTTGGAGCCGCTTCTTCCCGGCAAGGGGCGAAACTAGGCCAATCATTGAAATCGATAATCCGCATGACACCATCCTCGGAGACGATGCAATCTCCCCCGTAAATATGTATGTTCAATACCTCCGCAGCCTTGTGGCAAAGCAGACGAAGCTGCGCTTCGTCGAAGGGGATCCCCTTCGCTGTACCATTGATAACTTCTAAACCAAATTTACTATGATGCATGTTCGATGGATAGAACCAATAAAAGAAATCAGTCCCCGCTACCCCATAAAATTTCACCAAGTCGCCTACCAGATGCTCATTGATTACCGCCGACGGGATACCACGGATGGCGTATTCCTTCAGTATGCTTCTCGCCTCTTCCGGATTTCTTACGTAGGTGACGTCTTCCCTATGAATGGCGTGGAAATCTCCCCGTTTGATCCAGCAATTAAAGAAACCGGCTTTCTCAAGGGCTTCTGTCGGATCCTCATCTGTCCGTAAGATTAAACTTTCCGGATGGGAGATATGATTGGATAATAGGAGGCGGGTCATTTTCTCACGGGTACAATTCTCGATCCCGTAACCCGAGTTCACCACGAAATAATTTTTATCCTCTAGTTCTTGCAGCTTATGGATGGACTTCCAGTCTCTTACCATATTAAAGATACCCTTTTCCTTCGGGTCTTGTAGCAGCAGATCCGATTCGATATATTCGTTTACATCGCATCCCAATTTTCGTAAATGCTGGGCTGTCAAGGCGAAGATCGCCGCGTCGTTGCCGATATGATTGGGGGAGAATTGATTTCCTCTGCGGATACCTGCTAAAGTTAATTTACTCATTGTTAGACTGTATTCTTTATGACTTTAAAAATGATTCGGCTTTCAAAATGTCATCGGCGTGATCCACGTCGATGATCTTGCTGAAAGGATAGGCCTTTAGCCTCAACCCCTCGGCGATGAGCTGCCGTTGATAATTGCGCATTCTCGACATTCCCTGCGAGATGGCGTTGTTCAATACACCCAGAGCCGGACGCCTCAAGCAATAGATACCTCCCGATATGTAACGGCAATCACCGTCTGCCTGATCTAGGAAATTCCGGATGTAAAGTTCGTTGTCTGTTTCTACATATAAGGGTTTCTCGTCATCAATAAAATCAGTGACGGCCATCAATCCGTCCAGTTTATCCTCTTGGATGAACTGTTGGATATAGCCGCTGAACTCTTCTTCCTTGAAGATCGTGTCTACAGTAGTTAAACAAATCTTATCACCGTCCAGATAATGACTCAGCTCGTAGAAGCTGTGCATAGAGCTGGGGGTGGATTTTACCAACAGGTAAAAGGGTATAGGTAGTCGCAGGGCCTTCAGGTAATCCTGTACCTCGGTCATCTCCTCGTTTACGATGATACTGATAGAGGTAGCGTTATTTTTCAAAAAAACGTCTATCAACCGGTCTATCAGAGCGACACCGTTGAGTCTAACCAGAGGCTTTGGCCACTTAACACCTTCTTGCGCCAAGCGGGAGCCTTCGCCGGCGGCAATGATCGCGTAATCCATAACTTTTATTAGTTCAAATAATAATTTCGCAAAGTTACGAGATTTCTGAGATAGTTTTAGGCTATATCGTTGATATAATTGGTCAAAATTTCTATAAATTAGGACTATTTGACTAGAACAACAAAGACGTTATAAAGAGCTTGAATGTTTTTTTGAAAATAATTATCGTTTTATAGTTGCTAATTCAAATAGAATGCTTTCCTTTGTGCCATGAACAAAAGATAGTTTGTATAGCTCTTTTATCTTTTAGCATTTATTCATCAGCGATGATAATACTTTCTTTTAGAGATTGACTTCACCAACCATCCTTGTTTTATTATTAATTTTTATTTTTTTATATCATTTTCGTATGAATATTTACATTGGAAACCTGAATTATCGGGTAAGAGAATCAGACTTACAACAGATTCTGGAAGAGTATGGTGTTGTAGACTCAGTTAAAATCATTGTTGACCGTGACACAAAACGTTCTAAGGGCTTCGCTTTCGCTGAGATGCCTAACGCTGCAGAGGCTCAAAAAGCTATCGAGGAGTTGAACCAAGCTGAGTACGAAGGTCGTCAGATGGTTGTTAAAGAAGCTATCCCTAGACGTTAAATTTTAGAAGAAAGAAATTTTTAAAATAAGACGAAAAAGCGGGGAAACGAGGTGAAAACTTCCGTTTCCCCGCTTTCTTTTTTCAGTGTATTTTGTTTATGTTCGCGAGAAATTTTAAGAGTGATGAAGAATATAGGTGTTAGGAGTCTCATTGTGGGTCTTTGCTTGATGGGATTGGGGAGTTGGTCTCCCTCGCTGAAGGCGCAGATCGCGGATCGTGTCTATAAGACGGATTATCATATCGACCCGGAGAAGGCCCGGGAGTTGTCCGTAGAGTTGGATAATATTAGCTTCTTCAAGGATAACGAGTATACGGGTAAATTTACCAAAGGGTATTCGTTGCCGGGGCTTTGGGTACAAGGCAAAGCGGTTTATTATCCCTTGCGGAATATCAAGTTGGAGGCGGGTGTCCATATGTTGATCTATCATGGGGCGAATAAATATCCGAGCATGGCTTATCAGGATATCGCTTATTGGAAGGGAGACCAATACCAAAAAGGGGTACATGTGTTGCCCTATTTCCGGGCGCAGATGGCTCTCTCGGATCATGTGAACATCGTGCTGGGAAATATTTACGGCGCTTCCAACCATAATTTGATAGAGCCTCTTTATAATCCGGAGTTGAATTTGACCTGCGATCCCGAGGCGGGCTTGCAGTTGTTGTATGACTCGAAGGCTTTCGACTTGGATGTGTGGGTGAACTGGCAGAGCTTTATTTTCCGGGAGGATGTGCATCAAGAGGCGTTTACCGTCGGGATCTCTTCACGGGTAAAGTACAACGACCCGGCTTCCCGTTTCCATTTCTATACGCCGGTGCAAGGATTGGTGCAGCATAGGGGAGGCGAGATCGACACGATCTTCAACAATTCCGTGCAAACCTTGATGAATGGTGCGATCGGTGTCGGAGGTGTATGGAATACCGGACATCGTATTTTCAAGAACTTGAACGTGGAACTGGATGCTACCGGTTATTATCAGCAAGCGGGAGAGATATGGCCTTTTGACAGCGGATATGGCTTGTATGCCCGTGCTTCCGCCGATATCTATGATTTCCGGGTGAAAACGTCGTATTGGACCTGCGAGGATTTCATCTCTATGTTTGGTAGCCCGTTTTTCGGGGCGGCCTCGATGATTGATGAGGGTGTTACGTTCGGCCGTCCGCAGATGATCTATCTTGGGGTGGAATATTCCCGGCAACTGGCGAAAGGTTTCTCGATAGGGGTGGATGTGGACGTTTTCCATCATCTCTCCGGAGATATGAATGATGCGGATGGAGTAATACAACCGATGGGAAGCGCTACGAGTTTTACGGCAGGGGTTTACATGCGTATCAATCCGTCTTTCCTAATTAAAAAATTCTGATCATTATCTTAATACAGAAACACAGTAGTATTTGATTGTGAATACTACTGTGTTTTTCTATGAATACTATTGTGTTCAGCCGTGAATACAATAGTGTTTTTATTCAATCACTAAATCGATCTTCTTCAGTGTCTTATCGTCTGATGAACCTCCATATAGGATTTGGTATTTACCCGGGCGAACCTCCATGGTCTGTGTATTGTCATTGAAGGATTGGAAAGCTTTCGGTTCCAATTGGATGCTAACCGGTTGTTCGCTGCCAGCCTTCACGTTCACACGTTTGAATGCTTTCATCGCTTTTAGCGGTCCGGCAGGATCGTTCGGGTTCTTGATGTAGATCTGAGCGACCTCGTCACCATCCATCTTGCCTGTATTGGCGATATCGAAGGAGAGGGTAACCGATTCGTTGGAAGCGATCTTATCCTTTGACAACTTAGCGTTCTTATAATCGAATGTTGTATAGCTCAAGCCATAACCGAACGGATAAAGCGGAGTCTGCGTCATGTAACGATAGGTACGGCCCTTCATGCTGTAATCTTGGAAGTCCGGAAGCTGGTCTACGGATTTATAGAACGTGATCGGCAAGCGTCCGGCCGGGTTATAGTCTCCGAATAAAACGTCGGCCACGGCTGTTCCACCTTCTTGTCCGCCATACCAAGCGTTCAAGATAGCGTTTACATGATCGTTCTCCCAGTTCAATGCCAATGCGCTACCCGTACATACCACGTATACCACAGGCTTTCCGGTGGCTACCAAGGCTTTGACCATTTCCTTCTGTACGGCCGGGATCTCGATATTCGTGCGGTCGCCTTTCCGGAAACCTTCAGCATCTACTGGCATTTCCTCACCTTCCAGACGTGGAGAGATACCACCTACGAATACGATGACATCAGCGTCTTTAACCTTGCTGGCCGTAGCTTGGAAATCTACGGGTGTGCGTACGCCTACCGTAAAGTTCAGGTCAGCGCTACCCGTGCGTTGCATATATTCGATCTTTATGGGATATTTCTCACCTTTCTTAGCGTTTAGCGTATAGAGTTTTTCCGCTCCATATTCGTTTTCCCATACCTCGGCGACTTTAGCCGTATCGATATACAGGCGGAATGCGTCGTTTCCGGATAGTTTGAACTCGACAGGACCATCTATCGGAGACTCGAATTCACCCGTAAAGCGAGCCGTGAAATTCGTCAAGTTCACGTTCGGGGCGAATTGGGTGTTACCTCCGGTGGTATAATGAAGCTCTTTCGCTAATCCCTTGTAGGCGGGGGTACCCTCGAACTCGGTATTGTTGAAGAATTCGGAGGCGAAGCCTTGTCCCGCCGTGGAAGATACGTGGCTACCTAGGTCTGTCACGACAAAATCGGCGGTATGGTTGCAACCCAGCTCGTAGATAACCTCTGCGTTCGGGACTTTATTGCGGATACCTTCCACGATCGTGACGGTCTTGGTCGGGAAGCCGTTGTAGTTGGCCCATAGCATGGTCGAGTCCGCTGCGTTCGGTCCGACTACGGCGATCTTCTTGATATTCTTGTCCAGAGGAAGCATATTATTCTTGTTCTTCAACAAAACGATACTTTTACGTGCCATATCCAGTGCCTTGGCGATATGCTCCGGGCTCTCGACTACGCTGTAAGGTATTTTAGAATAAGGAACCCGCTCGTCCGGATCGAACATACCTAGCTCGAAGCGACCTTTCAGCAGGCGGCGTAAGGATACGTCCAGATCTTTCTCCGAGATCTTACCGTCGGCCAAGGCTTTGTTTAGCGCACGGTAGCTACCGCCACATTCTAGGTCGGTACCGTTCAATACGGCGTCGGCGGATGCGCTCTCAGCGTCCGGGTGCGTCTCATGGCGAGGCGTATTTTTGTCTTTTCTCCAGAAATCATCGATAGCACCGCAGTCGGAGAGGATGATATTGTCGTATCCCCAGCTATTACGCAAGATATCGATCAATAATTTGTCGCTGCTACAGCAAGGTTTGCCCTCAAAACGGTTATAGGCGCACATTACCTCTTGTACATCGCCCTCCTTAACCAATGCCTCGAAAGCTGGAAGATACGTCTCGTACAGATCACGAGGAGTAGCCTCTACGTCAAACTCATGACGGTTCCATTCCGGACCGCTGTGTACGGCGTAATGCTTGGCGCAAGCGTGTGTCTTGTAATAATTCGGATCATCACCTTGCAATCCACGGGTTACGGCTACACCCATCTTCTCGGTCAAGTAAGGGTCCTCTCCATAAGTTTCCATACCCCGTCCCCAGCGAGGGTCACGAAAGATATTGATATTCGGGGTCCAGAAAGTAAGACCTTTGTAACGGTCGTACTCCTTGTCCTTTTGGTATTGATGGTATTTGGCACGGGCCTCATCGCTGACCATCGTGAAGGTCTCGTGAACGGCGTTATCATCGAAGGTAGCCGCCATGGCGATCGCTTGCGGGAATACGGTCGCACGTCCGGCACGAGCCACGCCGTGAAGAGCCTCGTTCCACCAGTCGTAAGTCGGGATTCCCAAACGCTCGATGGCGGGGGTTACGTTCATCATTTGGCCGATTTTCTCCTCCGGTGTCAGTCGGGATAGTAAGTCGTCGATACGTTCTTCCAAGGGAAGATCCGGATTCCGGAAAGGGTAATCTTGTTGTTTTTCACTACAAGAGGCGGTGAGTAGGAGGGTGATCATCGCTACTGTCAGTTGTTTCATTTTCATGTTATTAAATTTTAGATATTGTTTATCTTACATTATTACTTATTGTAAACTATTTTAAGATAGATCGTTATCTTTGATATTGATGGAGCAAAACTACGATTTTAGAAGCATTTTTTCAAACAGGAACACTTAAAATAGGTTACTTTAGTGGTTATTCATTTAAAAGCCCTATTTTTGCCGTAACAGATTAAAACACGAAAGAATGATGAAGAAGTATCTATTTTTGTTACTAATAGGGGCCGCTAGCCTGACGGCCTGCGGAGACGATGACGATCCCGTTGTTCCGGAATTGAATAAGCTAACGAAAGTTTCTTGTTATAAAGACGGAGCTTCAAGCCCGCTTTTTACCGCTGATATCAATTATACGAGCGATGGCAAGATCTCAAATATAAATTTGGGAGTGGATAAGTTATTGTTCATTTATTCGGATGGTAAATTCTCTGTCACAGGCATTCATTCCGGTGAGGTTATAGAGGAATATACGTTAAGCGGAAATGTAATTACAAGTAAGAAGATCTCTCAAGAGAATCCATACGCCAGCAACGAGATCTATGTAAGCGATGAATATTCCTATCGTTATTCAGGCTCGAATTGGGTGTTGACTTCTTGGAATGCCCGTTGGCCGAAAGAGTTTGGGACGGGATACGAGGAGAGAAGTTATCCGGAGTACGAGAAATATACATGGGAGAACGGCAACGTGGTTCTATATGCCCAGTCATTGGATAGCCGGGAGATGAGGTACGAGTATAGCGTGGCGGAGGCTCCTAAGAACTTCCCTCTGCGAGTGATCGGTTCTTTCTCGCCGGTTGGCTTTGAGTCTGTAACACCTCTGAATTTGTTATATGGTATCCAAAACCGGAATCTTCCGATCCGTGCCTACACCTATACGATCCCTAACCAGAGCGAGGTGAAAGCTGAGTACAAATACACCTATACCACCGTGGGAGATTATATAACGGGTATGACTATCGATGAGAATGACGGAGGAACCGCAAGCTCTTATAAGTATACTTTCGAGTATAATTTCGCCGTGAAGTAAGGAGACATGCCTTGTTTGGTTTAATTAACATACACATATGCAGCATTTCCGCCCTAAAACGCATTTCTAATTTTATAGAATTAAAAGGTTGATTAGTTTAATTGATAAACTTAGAAAGGAAGTATTATGAACGGATTCTTTAATTTTAGGAAATTAGTTGTAGGTGTAATGGCGGCTACTTGTTTTATGGGGTTTCAATCTTGCTTGGACGATGATGATGATTATCCTTACAGTAAAGTGTTGCCGAATGCGTTGGTGACGGTTAAGCCGGTCGATGATGGTTCATATTTTCTTCAATTGGATGATAGCACGACCTTGTTGCCTGTCAATATGACCTCTTCTCCCTTCGGGCAGAAGGAGGTGAGAGCGTTGGTGAATTTTGACGAGACGAACGAGTCTAGCGGAATTTACAGCAAGGCCGTAAATATTAATTGGATCGACAGTATCCTTACAAAACCAATCGCTCCGGATTTGGGGGTGACTAGCAACGATTCGATCTATGGCTCCGACCCTGTGGAGATCGTGAACGATTGGGTTACCATCGCCGAGGACGGATATCTGACACTCCGTTTCAGGACGATCTGGGGAGACCGCAATAAGGCTCATTTTGTAAACCTACTGACAGGCAAGGACCCGGAGAATCCTTATGAGGTAGAGTTCCGCCATAACGCTTATGGCGATGTATATGGCGCATATGCGGATGGACTGGTCGCTTTTAAATTGGATAGCCTTCCGGATACGAATGGTAAGACGGTTAAGTTGAAATTAAAATGGAAGTCATTCGATGGCGATAAGTCTGTGGAATTCAATTATTGTTCCCGCAAGTCTACTCCGGCAAAAGCATCTATAGCTGCCGAGAGAAGCGCCTTAAATTTGAAATAGGTCGGTTTGATCGTTTAAATAGATGGGGATTTGGCAGGGAGTGAATCTCCCTTGCTTTTTGAAAGTTCTTTCCTAGTGATAGGGAAGGACTTTTTTTATGGATAGAAACAAAAAAGGACTCTAAGAAGAGTCCTTTTTATTCGTGGGCAGTGATGGATTCGAACCACCGAAGGCGAAAGCCAGCTGAGTTACAGTCAGCCCCATTTGGCCACTCTGGTAACTGCCCATTCCAATATGTTTTCTTGAGCCTCTTGTCGGATTCGAACCAACGACCCCGAGATTACAAATCACGTGCTCTGGCCAACTGAGCTAAAGAGGCATCTGTTATTCGTTTGCGGGTGCAAAGGTAGTAATAATATCTTACGATGCAATAGCTGGAGGCATTTTTTTCAAAAGGGAACGAAAAAAACCGTCCGGGAAAACTCTCGGGCGGCTCTTCTCTACACGTAACTTACATCAAATTAAATCAATATCTCTTACCAACGGTTTCCCAGTCGATAATCCTCCACAATGCGTTCAAATGATCCGCACGGCGGTTCTGGTAATCCAGATAGTAAGAATGCTCCCATACATCGAATCCCATGATCGGAGTCAATCCCTTAACGACCGGGTTACTACCGTTGGGTTCTTTGGTAATTGAAAGTTTGCCGTCTTTATCTTTAGCCAACCATACCCATCCTGAGCCGAACAAGCCTGTACCGGCGGCCACGAACTCTTTCTGGAAGTTCTCGAACGATCCCCACGTAGACTTGATAGCCTCGGCTAGCTTACCCGTAGGTTCGCCACCTCCGTTCGGGGAGAATTGGGTAAAATATAGATTGTGATTCAATACTTGGCCGGCATTGTTGAAAATGGCTCCGTCAGACTCACGAACGATCTGCTCCAGCGGAGCGTTCTCGAATTTCGTGCCCTCAATCAGCTTATTAAGGGTATTTACATAGTTCAATAAATGTTTTCCGTAATGGAAATCAATTGTTTGTTTGCTGATAACTGGTTCTAAACCGTCGTTTGCGTACGGTAACTGGATTAACTCGAATTTCATAACTTCTTCTTTTTTATCTGTTATTTGACTATTTGTGATCATTAATAATAAACTTAAACATAATGTAAGCATTGTCTTCTAGTTTTTTATGTTGATTTACTATATAAACAGAGCCGAGGGGATGAAAGTTCTGGGTTCGGTGATGGTTTTTTAGTGAAAATATGTTTGCGGCTAAAGTTTTATAGGGAAAACTATGTGTTATATATCGCAAAAGTTTCTATTTTTGTGCGCTCTTAAGCTTTTATTAATAAGTAAAACATATTTGTAGATGGTAAAGAAAGTTGGGAATTTAATTCCAAACACCTTTTTTATTACAAAAGGAAGTGGCGAATCAGACTTGGAGAAACACGCTGGTTCTTACCACATGGCTCTTTATGACGCCGGTATCTCTGATTTTAATATCATGACGTATTCGTCGGTGATACCCGCTACGGCACATCTGGCAACCATGGATGAACTAGACCTTCCTCCATTTGGTTCGGAAATGAAAACGATCATGGCTGTATCCCATGGATATCAGGATGAGTTCGTGTCTGCTGGTGTGGTTTACGCATGGATGTATAAGGATGAGAACTTTGATGAGAAGGTTGGTGGCCTTGTGTGTGAGGTCAGCGGACGTTACCGCATCGAGGAGCTTGAGTCTCGTCTGATCCGTGTTATTAACGATCTTCATCAGAAGACGTATGGGAAGTATTATCTTGGAGAGCTTAACTTTATCACCGAGGGAATTACGATCGAGAAACGCTATGGAACGGCGTTGGCCGCCCTTTGCTTCGTGGATTTCCTTCAACCGGAGATCGAGGAATAAGTCGTGTTGAGTATTTTTTGTGATATTTATAGAGCCGGTTCCTTTCAAGAGCCGGCTTTTTTGTTAACTTTGAGCAACAAAAAACATATAAATATTGTTTTCGTGATATGAAAAAGATAATTAATCCGTGGGAAGGGCTGGACGGTTATATGTGTTTCGGTTGCGCTCCGAACAATCCGCTGGGGCTGCATATGGAGTTTTTTGAGGATGGTGACGATATCGTGGCGTTCTGGAAGCCTCAAGGTACTTACCAAGGATGGCTGCGTACGTTGCACGGAGGTATACAGACTACGCTGATGGATGAGTTGGCCGGCTGGGTGGTCTTGAGGAAGTTGCAGACCTCCGGGGTGACCTCACGCCTCGATGCCAAGTTTATGGAGAGTATCTCTACGGACGAGCCCCAACTGACGATACGGGGACGGATGACAGACCGGAAACGGAACGCCATCTTCATAGAGACCGAGATCTATAACTCGGCGAATGAGTTGTGTACCCGTGCCGAGATGGTTTATTTCATCACCCCGCAAGAACGTGCGATGGAGGAGTTTGGTTTTTGCGGGTGTAAGACTGAGGATGAACATTAGTATAAATAAAAAGAAAAGTTAGGTTATTATGAAGTATGTTGGGGCTCACGTGAGTGCGGTCGGTGGGGTTGAGAATGCCCCCGTTAATGCCCATGAGATCGGTGCGAAGGCTTTTGCCCTTTTCACCCGGAATCAGAGGCAATGGAAGTCGCAGCCGTTGAAGGCGGACAGTATCCATTTATTTAAGGAGCGGTGTGAAGCGTACGGTTACGATCCGGGATGTATCTTGCCGCACGATAGCTATTTGATCAATCTGGGGAACCCAGACGCCGAGGGATTGCAGAAATCCCGTGACGCTTTTCTGGACGAGATGACACGCTGCGAGCAACTGGGACTGAAAATGCTGAATTTCCATCCCGGAAGCCATTTGGGGAAGATGGAGGTGGATACCTGCCTGTCTCGCATCGCCGAGTCGATCAATATCACGTTGGCTCAGACGAGTGGCGTATGTGCCGTGATAGAGAATACGGCGGGGCAAGGCTCGAACTTGGGATATACCTTCGAGCAGATCGCCTATATTATAAATGAGGTAGAGGATAAGAGCCGGGTAGGAGTATGCCTCGATACGGCGCACACGCTTGCCGCCGGTTACGATATAAAGACACCGGAGGGGTTTGCCGAGACATTCCGTCATTTCGACGAGGTGATCGGCTTTTCTTATTTAAGAGGTATGCATCTGAACGATTCCAAAAAAGATTTGGGATCGCGTGTGGACCGGCACGAGAGTATCGGTAAAGGCTTGATGGGCCTTGATACCTTCCGCATGATCATGGCGGACCCCCGTTTCGACAATATGCCCTTAATCCTAGAGACCCCGGACGAGGCGCTTTGGCCGGAGGAGATACAGCTTCTATATAAACAATTAAAATCTTGATTATATGTTCATTTTAATGCCTGTCATTTTTGTCTTAGGAATCCTCGCTATTGCCTTGGAGGATAAGATCAAAATAAATAAAGCGGCCATAGCGTTGTTCATGGCTATCTCTATGTGGATGATATTGATGTTCGATGCCTACAATATTTTCGTCGAACGCTCCAGTACGATCTTTCAAGAGTTCTTGACCCAGAATCCGGAGATGGCCAGCTTGCCCCCGCATGAGCAATTTATTAATTTTATATCGAACCGTGCGATTGTTTATCATTTAGGAAACGTCTCCGAGACGCTTTTCTTCGTGATGTGTTCCATGTTGATCGTGGATATCGTGGATAAGCATGGTGGTTTTAGGGCCGTGACCGGGTATATCCGTACGCCGAATAAACGTAAGCTGTTGTGGTATATAAGTTTCGCTACTTTTTTCTTCTCTGCCTTGTTGGATAACTTGGCGGCCGCTATCGTGATCATGGCGGTGTTGCGTAAGCTGGTACCGGATCGTACGGATCGTTTGAAATATGCCTGTATGGTGATTATAGCGGCGAACGCCGGTGGCTCATGGTCGCCGATTGGTGATGTGACGACCATCTTGCTTTGGGTCGGAAAGAATATCTCGGCGATGCACCAGATCTCTCACGTATTTATCCCCGCTTTGGTTAATATGTTGGTGCCGTTGACGATCGCCCATTTCTGGTTGTTCAAGAAAGGATCTACCTTGCGTGTGTTGAGCGAGGAGGAGCAAGGCGACGAGTACATACCAGAGATACCGAACCGCTCACGTCGGATGATCTTTGTGATCGGCGTGCTTTCCTTGGCGTTGGTGCCTGTCTTCCAGATGGTGACGAACTTGCCGCCGTTCTTGGGCGTCTTGCTGGGATTGGTGATCCTTTGGTTCTATACGGATTTGATGTATAGCAAGCTGCACATGCATGAGTCCCAGAAACTCCGTATTTCCCAATTGTTGCCGAATATCGATTTGGCTACGATTTTCTTTTTCTTGGGTATCTTGATGGCCGTGGGAGCGCTGGAGACCTCCGGGCAGTTGGGTATCATGTCCGCTTTCTTGGATAAGCATGTACATGAGCCGTATCTGATCAGCTTCGTGATCGGCGCCTTGTCCTCCTGCGTGGATAACGTAGCCTTGGTCGCCGCTACGATGGGTATGTACCCGATCGTGGAGCAGGTGGCCGACTTATCGCCTTATGCCCAGTTCTTCGTATCGGATGGTGGTTTCTGGACCTTCTTGGCTTATTGCGCCGTGACGGGTGGTAGCATCTTGATCATCGGATCGGCCACGGGCGTTACGGTAATGGGATTGGAGAAGATCGATTTTATGTATTATACGAAACGGTTCTCTATCTTGGCGTTGATCGGCTATTGTTGCGGCGCCGGTGTATATATGCTTTTATTTGCTTAAAACTTTATTTATATGAAGAAGAGTTGGATTTTATTAACTGCTTGCGCCGCCCTGTTATCCGGGGTGGAGGCTATCGCCTGTACCGGTTTGTTGGTGGGCAAGAAGGCTTCGACAGACGGTTCGGTAATGATTAGTTATGCGGCGGACTCGCATTCCCTGTATGGGGAGATGTATCGTTGGCCCGCCGCTACATGGCCGAAGGGCGCCATGTTGGAAGTGAAGGAATGGGATACGGGGAAACCGCTGGGCAAGATCGCCCAAGTGGAGAAGACCTATTCCGTAGTGGGTAACATGAACGAGCATCAGGTGGCTATCACGGAGAGTACGTTCGGCGGACGTCATGAATTGGTGGATACGACGGGTATCATGGATTACGGTAGCTTGATCTACATCGCTTTGCAACGTTCCAAGTCGGCCCGTGAGGCGATCAAGGTCATGACGGACTTAGTAAAGGAATATGGCTATTACAGCAGTGGCGAGACGTTCTCTATCGCCGATAAGAACGAGGCTTGGGTGATGGAGATGATCGGTAAGGGACCGGGTAACAAAGGTGCCGTTTGGGTAGCGATCCGCATCCCGGACGATTGTATCTCGGCGCATGCCAACCAGTCCCGTATCCAGCAGATACCGTTTGACGATAAGGAGAATTGCATGTACTCGCCGGATGTGGTTTCTTTCGCCCGTGAGAAAGGATATTTCAAGGGAAAGGACGCTGATTTCAGTTTCGCCAAGGCTTATTGCCCGTATGATTTCAGCGCCTTGCGTGGATGCGAGGCTCGTGTATGGTCTTTCTTCCGTAAATATGATACCACGATGGATCGGTATACGGATTTTATCAAGGGTGATCCTTCCAAGGAGCCGATGCCTCTGTATGTCAAGCCGAATCGTAAGCTTTCCGTTCAAGATGTACAGAATGGCATGCGCGACCATTACGAGGGAACGGATCTGGATATGACGAAAGATGCCGGTGCCGGCTCGTATAAGGTTCCTTACCGTTGGCGGCCGATGACGTTCGAGGTAGACGGGCAGGAATATACGAATGAACGTGCCATAGCGACGCAACAAACGGGCTTCGTGATTGTTCCACAAATGCGTAACTGGTTGCCGGACGCTATCGGTGGTATCTTGTGGTTTGCCGTGGACGACGCTGATATGGCGGTCTTCACTCCTGTATATGCGTCGGTAACGGATGTTCCGGAGTGCTATCGGGTGGGAAACGGCGATTTGCTGAACTTCTCTTGGACTTCCGCTTTCTGGATTCATAACTGGGTGGCTAATATGGCTTACCACAAATATAGCTTCATGATTCAGGATATCCGTAAGGTACAGCAGGAGTTGGAGAATGGTTATCAAGAGACCGTACCGGCTATCGATAAGGCGGCTCAGGAGTTGTATGCCAAGGACCCGGCGGAGGCTGTCAAGTTCTTGACGTGGTATAGCACGACTAATTCAGACTCCGCTACCGCCCGCTGGAAGCAATTGGGTGAGTATTTGCTGGTAAAATACATCGATGGAAACGTGAAGAAAGAGGTGAACGGACAGTTCAAGCGTAATCCGTACGGCCAGCCCGCATCTCCCGATTTTCCCGGATATGACGAGGACTATTACCGTAGCATCGTGAAGAGTGCCGGCGATCGACTGAAAGTAAAATAAATACCAATAATAATCTAATGTTGAACTAAACGAAAGAAAGCGTATGAAAAAGTTTGTAATGATGCTGATGTTAGCAGTCTTTAGTCTGGGAGCTTATGCGCAGACGCAGCAAGGACAATCTGCCGTGGGATTTAACATCGGTTATGGATTCGATTCGAAGAATGCCACGTTAGGAGTTGATTACCGCTATTGTATCACGGATGCGGTACGTTTGAGCCCGTCTCTTACTTATTTCGTAAAGAATGACAATCACAGCACTTGGGCGATCGACTTGAATGCTCATTATGTAGTGAAGTTAAGTGAGATGTTCGGTTTTTATCCATTAGCGGGGCTTAGTCTGTCCTTTTGGAATTGGGATGCGGGCCATGGCCTTTCTCATAACGAGACTCGTCTGGGAGCCAATATCGGTTTAGGCGGTGAGGTTTATGCTACCGACAATCTTTCGATAGGATTGGAGGTGAAGTATAATATCATCAAGGATTTCGATCAGGCCATGCTGGGCGTTCGCGTAGGATATAGTTTCTGATCCCAATATAGTCACAGCCCCACGGCAGTACTGCCGTGGGGTTACACCAGTATTGCTTCCGGCTCTCGCCGATACTGGTGTAGCCCATTGCCAGTACAGGCGTTTCCTTTATTCCTTCATTCCTTCACCGGCTCCTACACACACACGCACGTATACGCATACGCGAATTATTAATGTACGCATACATGTGTGTGGGTGTGTGTAAAGGGGTAGGTGAAGGAATGAAGGAAATAATCATTTCCTTTTTCTCGATTGCTTACCATCTCAAATAATCCTCGAACGTGACTTTCTCGAAATTGGGGATTACCTCATATACTTTATCTCTTAAAGATTCCGCCGGATTCGTCGTACTTAACCCGATGACACGCATCCCTGCGTCCTTCCCGGACTGTATGCCGTTGAAAGAATCCTCGAATACGATACAATCCTCGGGAGATACGTTCAAGTCTTTCGCCGCCAATAGATAACACATCGGATCGGGCTTACCTTGCGTGATGCGGTCGGCGGTCACTAGGGTATCGAATAGATTGTCCAGATGTAGAAGCCCGAAAGCCCGTTTCACCTTCGCGTTATCCGAGCTGGTAACCAAGCCTATCTGTACGCCGTGCTCCTTCAGCATACGGATGAACTCGATGGAGCCGGGCATGGGAGGCAAGGGCATCGTCTTCTCATACTCTGTAGATTCTTTGGTCACCATTTGGCGGAACTCCTCCGTATATCCGGAAAAATACTTCTCCAGAATATACGGTAGGGTCGTACCCTTTATAATATCAGCGAAATTATCGATACCTAAGCCATAACGTTTAGCGGCATCGTTCCAGAATAAATCGTAAATAGGTTCCGTATCTACTACTACGCCGTCAAAATCGAACAAGGCGGTCTTTAGTTGTTTCATATAAATAATCATTTAATATTTATATCGCGAAGATACGTCTATTTTTTATGAAATCAATTATCTTTGTGGACGCACACATTGCTTGATTATATACATTAAAAATAAATAAGACATGAAGACACTAGTAATTTGTACCGCCATGAGCGCTATGATCCTTTGCGCCTGCGGTGGAAAAAACACGCAAAGTACGGAAGAGACAGCTAAGGTAGTACCGATGGCCGTAATTACACCGGCGATCAATCAATTGACCGACCAAGAGAAAGCCGAGGGTTGGGCGCTCCTTTTTGATGGTAAGACAACGAAAGGCTGGCGTGGAGCGCACAAAGACGCTTTCCCTGATCACGGATGGATGGTGAAAGATGGCGAATTGATCGTGCAGAAATCCGACGGTAGCGAGTCTACGAACGGAGGCGATATCGTTACGGAGGGTGAATATTCCGCTTTTGAGTTCAGCGTGGATTTTAAGATCACCGAAGGGGCCAACAGCGGTATTAAATACTTCGTGACCGAGCAAGAGAAGCAAAAAGGCTCCGCTTACGGCTTGGAGTTCCAGCTATTGGATGACGCTAAGCACCCGGATGCCAAGCTTTACACGACTTTCCCCGGTAGTCGTACCCTTGGAAGCTTGTATGATCTGAAGAAAAGCGAGAACATCCATTTCAACGGTGTAGGAGAGTGGAATACGGCCGTGGTGAAGGTATTCCCGAACAACCACGTAGAGCACTGGCTGAATGGTGTGAAGGTATTGGAGTACGAGCGTGGCAGCAAGGAGTTCCGTGATTTGGTGAAGGGCAGTAAATACGCTGATCCATCTTATAATGCGGGTGGTGCTTTCGGCGAGGCTCCGAAAGGACACATCCTTTTGCAGGATCATGGGGATGAGGTAGCGTTCCGCAATATCAAGGTGAAGGAGTTGAAATGATCGCCTCGTGACTAATTTTTCGTAACAAAAGAGTACCGATTTAAAAAAAGTTGTTACTTTGCGGCGAATTTAGACTACTAACTTTAAAAGATAACAGACAAATACCATGATTTGGAACGAAACTATTGAATGTATGGACCGTGAGGAAATGCGGAAACTACAGAGCCTACGGTTGAAAAGAGTTGTTGAACATGCTTACCATAACTCCCCGTTTTATCGCAAGAAAATGCAGGAGATGGGCATTGCTCCCGACGATATACAGACAATAGATGATATAACGAAATTACCGTTCACGGTAAAACAAGACTTGCGTGATAACTATCCTTTCGGCTTGATGGCCGTGCCGATGTCCGAGATCGTCCGTCTGCATGCCTCTTCCGGTACGACAGGTAAGCCTATCGTCGTGGGATATACCCGTAAGGACTTGGGTATTTGGGCCGAGGTGGTGGCTCGTTGCCTGACCGCCTATGGTTTGACAAAGAACGATTCCGTGCAAGTATCCTATGGTTACGGAATGTTTACCGGAGGCTTGGGTGCCCATGCCGGAGTGGAGAATATCGGTGGTACGGTGATCCCGATGAGTAGCGGTAATACCCAGAAACAAATCCAGTTGATGCACGACTTCGGTGCGAAGGGTTTGGCTTGTACGCCCTCGTACGCCTTGTATCTGGCGGAGACCATCCACCAGTCCAGTATTCCCTTGGAGGAATTCCAGCTACGTGTCGGAGCGTTCGGTGCCGAGCCTTGGACGGAGAATATGCGTAAGGAATTAGAGACAAAACTAAATATCAAAGCTTACGATATCTATGGCTTGACGGAAATCTGCGGGCCGGGCGTTGGTGGCGAGTGTGAGTGCCAGAACGGTACCCACCTGTGGGAAGACCATTTCTTCCCGGAGATCGTGGACCCGAATACCTTACAACCGGTGGAACCGGGACAAGTAGGAGAGTTGGTCTTCACCACGCTTACGAAGGAGGGTATGCCGATGCTTCGTTACCGTACACGTGATTTGACCTCGCTGACTTACGAGAAGTGCGCCTGTGGACGTACGGCGGTTCGTATGGGACGTATTTTAGGTAGAAGTGACGATATGTTGATTATTCGTGGCGTAAATGTTTTCCCGTCTCAGGTAGAATCCGTAATTTTGGAGCTGCCGGAGTTTGAGGCGCATTACCTGATCGTGGTGGATCGTATGAACAATACCGATACCTTCCAGATACAGGTGGAGGTTCGCCAAGAATACTACTCGGACGAGATGAACAAGATGATCGCCTTGAAAAAGAAGATCGCCGCCCGCATGCAGAGCGTGATCGGTTTGCAACCGGACATCAAGATCGTGGAGCCGCGTAGTATCGAACGTAGTATGGGTAAGGCAAAACACGTGATCGATAAACGTAAGTTAGTATAACCTCTAAAAGATTAAGTACTATGTTAATAAAACAATTATCAATCTTTCTGGAAAACAAGAAAGGCCGTTTTACGGAAGTCGCCAAGATATTAGGGGAGGCAGGGGTCAATATGTCCGCTTTCACGGTAGCCGAGAATTCCGATTTCGGTATCCTTCGCCTAATCGTATCCGATACGGAGAAAGCGATATCCGTGCTTCGTGAAAAGTTATACGCTGTAAGCGTGGCCGACGTGGTATGCTTGCATTGTCCCAACCAGCCGGGAGCCTTGGCAAAGGCGATGGATATCATTACCTCGGCCGGGATCTTCATTGAATATATGTACGCTTTTTCTCAAGGCGACGCTGCTAACGTGATCATCCGTCCGGACGATGTCAATAAGTGCGCGGAGGTTTTGAAAGCGAATAAATTGGAATTGATCGCTGCTAGCGATTTATATAAGTTGTAAATATTAACGTTTTGGGTTTCATTTATTCGCCTAAAAGCACTAATTTTGCACGCTAAAAGTATGTGAATGAAAAAGGTTGTATTTTTACTGATGATGATGACAGTACTATTATCCTCTTGTGGAGAGTATAATAAGATACTGAAGAGCACGGATTACGAATTGAAATATTCGTACGCGAAGAAATACTTCAACGCGAAGCAATACTCGAAATCCGCTACTCTGCTGGATGAACTGGTTACAATCTTTAAAGGAACAGCTTATGCCGAGGAGTCCTTGTACTTGTTGGCGCAAAGCTATTACGGTCAGAAAGATTATCAGACGGCTTCGCAATACTTCGAGACCTATTATACGACCTATCCGAAAGGGGAGTTTACGGAATTATCCCGTTTCTATTCCGGTTATGGTTTGTATCTGGACTCTCCGGATCCCCGGTTAGACCAGTCGCAGACGTATAAGGCGATCGAGCAGTTGCAACTTTATTTGGAGTATTATCCGCAAAGTGAACGGGCCGAGGAAGCGCAGAACATCATGTTCGAGCTTCAGGAGAAGTTGGCTTACAAGGAATTGATGGCCACCCGCTTGTATTTCAATCTAGGTACCTATATGGGGAATAACTTCCAGTCTTGCGTGATCACGGCGCAGAACGCCTTGAAGAATTACCCGTATTCCAAGTATCGTGAGGAATTCATGTTCCTTATCATCCGTGCGAAGTACGAGTTGGCGCTAGTATCCGTAGAGGAGAAGTTGCAGGGCCGTTACCGGGATGTGGTTGACGAGTATTACAACTACATGAACGAGTATCCGGAAGGTAACTACGTAAAGCAGGTAACGAAGTTCTACGACTATGCCAGCAAGCGAATTACAGATGCATATTAAGCGAATTTAATCAATAAAACGAAAATGGATTACAGAAAATCAAACGCTCCTACCAATACGGTAACCCGTGACATGATGAAGTTAAGTGAAGAAACGGGTAACGTATATGAGACAGTCGCTATCATTTCAAAACGGGCGAATCAGATTAGTGTTGAGATGAAACAAGATCTGGAAAAGAAACTTCAAGAGTTCGCTTCTTACAATGACAACTTGGAGGAAGTCTTTGAAAACCGTGAGCAGATCGAGATTTCACGCTACTATGAGAAACTTCCGAAATCAACGTTGATCGCCGCTCAAGAGTACGAGGATGGCAAGGTTTATTACAAGAATCCTGCTAAAGAGAAGAATAACTTCTAAGAAGAAATATTTTTGAACATCGGAAAGGCTGACCCTCAAATGAGTCGGCCTTTCCATTTAAAACGAACTAATTACCATGTTACAAAGAATACAAACTGTTTACCTGCTAATTATCGTGGCGCTTACGGTCGCTACCTTATTCTTGCCGTTGGCCGTGTTGCAACAAGGAGACGCTCTCTTTTCGTTCGATGCTAGCGGGTTGAGCACGATGATCGGTGAGCCGGAATTACTATACCCGGCATGGGGCTTATTTGCCTTGACTGCTATCATCGCTATCATTGCCTTAGTGACGATCTTCTTATATAAGAAAAGAATCCTGCAAATCCGTCTTTGCGTGTTCAACGCATTGCTGATATTGGGCTTTTATGGTTTCTTTGCCTTCTTGATCTATTCCTTGAAGGGGGATATGGAAGGTGCCAGCGTAAGTGTTAAGATCGCTCTTTCCTTCCCGTTGGTCAATCTGATCTTGGATTATCTGGCGATCCGTAATATCGGGGCCGATGAGGCGCTGGTACGTTCCTTGGATCGTTTGCGTTAAGGCTTTCCGGATAAATCATTGGGTATAAGATATTAGGTAAGGGACTCTTTTTGTCAAGGGCCCCTTATTTTATGTCCGGAAAAGTATAATACATAAGACAATATTATTTTGTATATGAAACAATATTGTTTTTCGGTGAAATATATCTACTTTCGTAGAATACAAATATCCGTTGCCTATCATGAAGAAGACTCAGTTTATTCCCATCGCTTTATTGTCGGTATCGGCGGTAGCGAACGCCCAGAGTGCCAGTCGTCCCCCGAATATCATCCTGTTCTTGGTGGATGATATGGGATGGGAGGATACGTCCTTACCTTTTTGGATCCAAAAGACGCATTATAATGAGGTATATGAGACCCCGAACATGGAGCGATTGGCGAAAGGGGGCATGATGTTTACCCAAGCCTACGCTAGCAGTATCAGCTCGCCTACCCGTTGCAGCTTGATCACGGGGACGAACGCCGCCCGTCACCGGGTTACGAACTGGACGCTTTTTAAGGATAAGACGACCGATCGGGAGAGCGATGTGCTTACCTTGCCGGATTGGAATTATAACGGCGTGGCCCAAGTGGGCGGGACGAATAATACGTTTGTGGGTACTTCATTCGTGCAGATATTGAAGAATAACGGATATCACACGATCCATTGCGGTAAGGCGCATTTCGGGGCGATCGATACCCCGGGGGAGGACCCGCATCATTGGGGATTCGAGGTCAATATAGCCGGGCATGCCGCCGGAGGTCTCGCCAGTTACCTCGGCGAGAATAATTACGGGCATACCAAGGATGGTAAACCTTACGCTCCGAACGCTATCCCCGGATTGGAAAAGTATTGGGGAAGCGACACCTTCGCTACGGAGGCCTTGACGCAGGAGGCGATCAAGGCGTTGGACAAGGCTAAGAAATATAACCAGCCGTTTTACCTATATATGTCACATTATGCGATCCATATCCCGATTGATAAGGACAAGCGTTTCTACCAGAAATATATCGATAAGGGGTTAACGGCTAAAGAGGCGGCTTACGCTGCCTTGATAGAGGGTATGGATAAGAGTCTGGGCGATTTGATGGACTGGTTGGAGAAGAATGGCGAGGTGGATAACACGATCGTGATCTTCATGAGCGATAACGGCGGTCTTTCCAGCGAGCCCGGATGGCGTGACGGCGAGATCCATACACAAAACTATCCCTTGAACAGTGGTAAAGGCTCCGCCTATGAGGGAGGAGTCCGTGAGCCTATGATCGTGCGTTGGCCGGGGGTGGTGAAGCCGGGAAGCAAATGTGATAAATACTTGATTATCGAGGATTTCTATCCAACTATCTTGGAGATGGCAGGCATAAAGGGGTATAAGACCGTACAGCCGATAGATGGCGTCAGTTTCATGCCTTTATTAAAAGGTACGGGAGATCCTTCCGTGGGACGTAGCTTATTCTGGAACTGCCCGAATATATGGGGTAATGACGGGCCGGGAATCGGTCCGACTTGCTCGGTTCGTAATGGAGACTGGAAACTGATCTATTATTACGAGACGGGGAAGAAGGAATTGTTTAATATCACGGAGGATATAGGGGAACATAATGACGTGGCAAGGCAGCATCCCGATATCGTAAAGCGTCTGTCCGGGGAATTGGGTACGTATTTACGGAAAGTGGACGGGCAACGTCCGTCGTTTAAGGCGACAGGCAAACCGGTTCCTTGGCCGGATGAGATATATTAATTAAAAAAAGAAAGAGCATATGGAGTTTTACAAAGCGGAAGAGAATCGCTATGCGGATATGATATATCGGCGGTGCGGACGGAGCGGTATCTTATTGCCGGCCGTTTCCTTGGGATTGTGGCACAACTTTGGTAGTGTGGATGTGTTCAGTAATTTTATCCAGATCGCTCACGCCGCATTCGATCATGGCGTGACTCATTTCGACTTGGCGAATAACTATGGTCCGGCCTACGGATCGGCGGAGGAGAATTTTGGCCGGATATTGAAGAAGGGCTTGGGCGCTTATCGGGATGAGATGATTATCTCTACGAAGGCGGGCTACGATATGTGGCCGGGACCGTATGGGAACTGGGGAAGCCGTAAATATTTAATGGCTAGCTTGGATCAGAGCTTGAAACGGATGGGACTGGAATACGTGGATATCTTTTACTCCCATCGTCCGGACCCGGAGACTCCGATCGAGGAGACGATGGGGGCCTTGGCTGATATCGTCCGGCAAGGAAAGGCTTTGTATGTAGGTATCTCCAACTATGATGCGGACCAGACCCGTAAGGCCTTGGCCGTACTGAAAGAACATAAGGTGCCTTGCTTGATTCACCAAGCCCGCTATTCGATGTTCGATCGTTGGACGGAACCGGATTTATTGCCTGTATTGAAGGAAGAGGGTGTGGGTATGATAGCGTTCTCGCCGTTGGCGCAAGGCTTGCTTACGGATAAGTATTTGCGTGGAATTCCGGAGAATTCCCGTGCGGCGAAATCGACCGGTCATTTGCAGACCTCTCAAGTTACCCCGGAGGCCGTGGAAAAGGCCCGTAAGCTAAACGAGGTAGCCGCCCGCCGTGGACAGACCTTGGCGGAGATGGCGCTCGCTTGGTTATTAAAGGACGAACGGGTAACTAGCGTATTAATTGGCGCTAGCTCTGTCGCCCAATTGATGGATAACCTGAAAGCGTTAGATAATATCTCTTTCTCCGGGGAAGAATTGCAGGAGATAGAGAACATCTTAATATAACGTGAATCGTATCCGATTGTAGAGACGGGGCGTGCCCCGTCTCTACAGCCTGTACAAATTTTTGAATAAATGAAACCGTTCTTATATCAAGTAGCGTCTCTTTTTTACGAGAAATGGGGGGCGGAGGTCAGTCGTCTGGCCTTTGTTTTCCCAAACCGGCGTACGGGGCTTTTCTTCCAGAAATATCTCTCGGAGGTAGCCGATATTCCCCTTTTCTCTCCGACAATCCTTACGATCAACGATCTCTTTATCCAGTTGAGCGGAAAACAATCCGCCGACCGGATCAGTATGCTTTTTACCCTGTACGACATCTACATCCGCCAAAGCGGTTCCACCGAGACTTTCGATGAATTCCTGTATTGGGGCGAGATGTTGCTCAACGACTTCGACGATATCGATAAGTACATGGCAAATGCCCGCATGCTATTCAGTAACGTGACGGACCTACGGGAGATAGAGAATGATTTCGATTTCTTAAGTGATGAGCAGATCGCCGCTATCCGTAGTTTCTGGTCCAGTTTTTATCCCCGGGGCGATACGCCGAACCAGCAACAGTTCTTGGCGGTCTGGCAAGTGCTATACGATCTCTATGAGGAATTCCGTGCGACCTTGGCCGCCGAGGGAAAAGGCTACGAGGGCATGATCTTCCGGGAGGTCGTGGAAAGCATGGAACGGGGCGAGTCTCCGGATTTACCTTACGAGCAAATTGTCTTTGTCGGTTTGAACGCCTTGTCCGTATCGGAAGAACGTTTCTTAGCCCAGTTGCAGAAGCGGGAGATAGCGGATTTCTATTGGGATTATGTATCCGATAAGGTAACCGATCCGGATAATAAGGCTTCTTACTTCGTCTCCCGTAACCTGAAGAGCTTCCCTTCCTCGATGAAATTACCCCCCGAGGAGAAGGTAAAGACCGAGATTGAGGTGATCGGCATCCCTTCTGGTATCGGGCAGGCCAAGCACGTCTACACCCTGTTGAGCGATTGGTGCAAGGAAGCGGAGATGAGTTCGGAAGAAGCCCTGCGTACGGCGGTGATCTTGCCCGATGAACATCTGCTGATCCCGGTGCTGAACGCCATACCGGAGCAAATCCGGCGTATCAACGTCACGATGGGTTATCCCTTGGCGGGAACCCCGGTCGCCTCGTTGATCGAGTATATCTTGGCGTTGCAGAAGAACGTACGCTACATAGACCGGAATCCGTTGTTCTATTTCCGCGACGTGCTGCCGGTATTGAACCATCGCTACATCCTCTCCACCTCACCGGAGATTATTTCCTCCTTGGTGAAAGAGATCACGGAGAACAACAAGATCTATATCTCGCATACGGAGTTAGGGAAAACGCCTTTGCTAGAAATCCTGTTCACGCCGGTGACCGGGGTGGAGGCCTTCTCGGATTATCTGATCAAGGTGTTGGAAGAGCTGAACAAGGTTATGTCCGCCCTTTCCGATGAGGAAGAGGAGGACGCACCCCAGCGGACGAACGATTTGGAGCAAGAGTTCATCTTCCATTATTTCACCACGGTAAACCGCATGAGAGAGGTAATGAGAGACGCTTGTGTAGAGATGAAAATAGATACCTTCTTCCGCCTATTGAAGCGGGTAACCGATACGATCACGATCCCCTTCCACGGTGAGCCGCTTTCCGGCCTCCAGATTATGGGTGTGCTCGAGACCCGTGCCTTGGATTTTGACCGTCTGATTATCTTATCCATGAACGAGGGTATTTTCCCGCAGCGGAAAGCGGCGAACTCCTTTATCCCTTATAACCTACGCAGAGGTTTCGGGTTGCCTACCTACGAGCATCAAGATAGCGTATGGGCCTACCATTTCTATCGTTTGATAGAGCGTGCCAGCCACGTGAGCCTTTTATACGATACCCGCAGCAACGGATTGCAGACGGGAGAGGTAAGTCGCTTTGTCCACCAGCTGCATTATCATTACGAGGTGCCGATGCGAGATAAATTGGTGGTCTATAACGTATCTTCCTCCAAGACCCCGCCATTGGCCGTGCCGAAAAGGGAGGATATCATGCGCCGTTTAGACGCTTACCGGAAAGGGGGGAGCAAGGCGATCTCGGCGAGCGCTATCAATACGTATCTGGATTGCCCGTTGAAATTCTATTTTTCCGTCGTGGAAGGTATCCGAGAAGAAGAGGAGGTGAGCGAGACGATCGAGAGCGATGTATTCGGAAGCATCTTACATAAAGTGATGGAGGAGCTTTACAAGCCGTTCCAAGGGAAGATGGTTACCGTGGATTTGCTGAAAGCGATCCGTAAGGATACGGCCTTGCTTACCGGAGCTATCGCTCGGGCTTTCGCCAGCGAGTTTTTCAAGACAGAGGTGGTTCGCTCCCTTACCGGACAAAACTACCTGATCGGCGAGATGATCCGCAAATACGTGGAGAAAATCTTGGAGCGTGACGGCAAGCTGACCCCTTTCGTTTACATCGAGTCCGAGCGTAAAATAAACGGCTTGATCAGCCTTTCCGACCATTCCGAGATCCGGTTGAAAGGCTTTATCGATCGTGTGGACGAGGTTCTCGACGCTATCCGTATCATCGATTACAAGAGCGGTAGCGGAACTACGACTTTCAGTAGTATCGAGAGCCTATTCAACAAGGAGGAGAAAGATCGTGCGAAAGCCGTGATGCAGGTATTCATGTATTGCTGGATGTACGCCCATCTCACCGAGAACAAGGGAAAGACGATACAACCGGGCATTTATTACGTCCGTTCCCTCTTTGCCGATCCGTTCGATCCATCTGTCTACCATCGTATCGAACGGGGGAAGTCGGAGAAGGTAGAGGATTTCTCCGGTTATGCCCAAGCGTTCGAGGAGGGGTTGCGAGGCTGCTTGGACGAGATCTTCAATCCAGAAATTCCCTTTACGCAAACCCCTACGGGGAAGGCTTGCTCTTATTGTCCGTTCAAGGGTATTTGCGGTAAGTAGCATTTGTCCCGGTACTTCTGGGAGAGTACCGGAGTACTCCTTGTAAAGTACTGTGGTATTTCTCCGGATAGTACTGGAGTACTCCTTACAAAGTACTGCGGTACCTCTTAGGCAGTACTACAGTACTTCTTGCGAAGTACTGAGGCGAGGCTTACTGATGAGGAAGCAATTCCACTATCTTTTCCAAAAAGATCTGATCTGTCTCATTAAAACTGTCTAATTTGTCGCTGTCTATATCCAGAACGGCGATTACCTTATCCTCCCATATCACGGGAACTACGATCTCAGAGCGTGACGCCGAGCTACAAGCGATATGTCCCGGGAAAGCGTCTACGTCCGGTACGATGATCGTACGAGCCTCCTTCCAGGCCGTGCCGCATACCCCTTTTCCGTATTTGATTCGTGTACAGGCGATAGGGCCTTGAAAAGGCGCTAATACCAACTGATTGTCTATGACCCGGTAGAAACCTACCCAAAAGAAACCGAAAGTCTGCTTGAGTGCCGCGGCGATGTTCGCCATGTTAGCGATTAGGTCGGTCTCGTTACCTACCAATGAGGCGATTTGCGGGAGCAACGTCTCATACATTTCCTGTTTATCACCGTTTTTAATCCGTAGTTCCTCTGCCATATTTAAACTATTATAAGGTCGCGAATATAAAGAATAAATCGAAATATCCGTATCTTTGCGGCATGACAAAACAAAATTCTCCATTGGTATTAGGGACCGAGCCTATCGGTAAATTACTTACGCAATATGCGATTCCTGCGATTATCGCAATGACAGCTTCTTCTTTATATAATATGGCCGATAGCATTTTTATTGGCCATGGAGTGGGGGCGTTAGCGATTTCCGGCCTAGCCCTGACCTTTCCGTTGATGAACTTGGCGGCCGCCTTCGGTTCGTTGGTGGGAGTCGGCGCCTCTACGTTGGTTGCCGTGAAGCTGGGGCAGAAAGATTATGAGGGGGCGAATAAGGTGTTGGGGAATGTGTTGATCTTAAATGTGGTTCTGGGTGTCGCTTTCACGATCGCTTTCCTGTTCTTGCTTGATCCCGTGCTGTACTTTTTCGGCGCCAGTGAGAACACGATCTCATATGCCCGTGATTATATGCGGATTATTCTGTATGGCAATGTGGTTACGCATATGTATCTGGGATTAAATGCGGTCTTGCGCTCCTCGGGTTTTCCGAGGATGGCGATGTATGCTACGTTGGCGTCGGTTGTTATAAATTGCGCCTTGAATCCGTTATTTATCTTTGGGTTTGGATGGGGTATCAAAGGGTCGGCTTGGGCGACGGTGATCTCGCAGGTGATCTCGCTTACCGGACAGTTGATCCATTTCTCGAGACCGAAACAACTCCTTCATTTCAAGAAAGGTATTTATAGGCTGCGCTCGGAGATCGTGAAAGGTATCTTGTCGATCGGTTTATCTCCGTTCTTGATGAACCTTTGTTCCTGCTTGATCGTGATCCTTATCAACCGGGGATTGAAAGAGCATGGGGGAGATATGGCGATTGGCGCTTATGGTATCGTGAACCGTATCGCTTTTCTTTTCGTGATGATTATCATGGGATTTAATCAGGGTATGCAACCGATAGCCGGTTATAATTATGGTGCCCGACTCTATTCCCGGGTGACGGACGTGACTCGGCTGACGATGCGCTGGGCGGTAGGAGTGGCTACGCTGGGGTTCTTGCTTTGCCAGTTGGTGCCGTCGTGGATCGTCCGTATGTTTACGAGTGACGGGGAGTTGATCAGTGCCGCCTCTTATGGCCTGCACATCGTCTTCGCCGTATTCCCGATCGTGGGCTTCCAGATGGTGGCGACTAACTTCTTCCTTTCCATCGGCATGTCTAAGAAAGCGATCTTTCTCTCCTTGACCCGGCAGATGCTCTTCTTGATACCCTGTTTAATCCTCCTCCCCCCGTTATTCGGAACTCTCGGTGTCTGGATCAGTATGCCTATCGCCGACACGGTGGCGGCGATCGTGACAGCGATCGTGCTTGTGAAACAATTTAAACAATTCAAATATGGAACATAACGTGATATTACCTGCGGAATGGTATCCGCAAAGTGCCGTGCAGCTTACGTGGCCGCATGAGAATACGGATTGGGCCCCGATATTGGACGAGGTGATTCCTTGCTTCGTGGCTATCGCCAAGGAAGTGATCAAGCGAGAGAAGTTATTGATTGTCTGTCCGGACGAGACCGCCGTACGTGAGCAATTGGGTGAGGTTGATTACGACCGTGTCATTTTCCGTGAGATGGATACGAACGATACGTGGGCACGGGATCACGGGGGGATCTCCGTCTTCGATGAGGGAACGCCCATGCTTTATGATTTCGTGTTCAACGGCTGGGGAATGAAGTTCGCCGCCAATCATGATAATTTGATTACCCGTAATCTTTGTCATATGAAGACCTTCTCCGATGAGGTGGTGCCCGCTAATATGCAACCTTTCGTGCTGGAAGGCGGTAGTATCGAATCGGATGGGAAAGGTACGTTGATGACTACCGTTGAGTGTCTGGCATCCGTAAACCGTAATGAGTATTTGCGACAAGAGGAATTAGAACGTTATTTGAAAGACGTATTTGGCTTGGATCGTATCCTTTGGATTACCAGCGGTTATTTAGCCGGGGACGATACGGATAGCCACGTGGATACGCTCGCCCGTTTTTGTAGCGAGGATACGATCGCTTATGTCCGCTGCGAGGATGAGGAAGACGAGCATTATGAGGAACTGAAGGCGATGGAGGAGGAGATCAAGGAGTTTACTAGGGCGAATGGTGAGCCTTATCGTCTGATTCCACTTCCGATGGCCGATAAGGTGGAATGGGAAGGGGAGCGCTTGCCCGCTACTTACGCTAATTTCCTGATCATGAATGGGGCCGTATTGGTTCCGTTCTATGACTCACCGAAAGATGAGATCGCTAAAGCGGCTTTGCGGGAGGCGTTCCCGGACCGTGAGATCGTGGGTATCAATTGCCTTCCGCTTATCAAGCAACACGGTTCCCTGCATTGCGTAACGATGCAGTATCCGGAAGGTTTTATCAAATAAATAACATAGTCTATGATAATACCTAGTTGTAGAGACGGGGCGTGCCCCGTCTCTACAACTGGATATTAATCAATGTAAATATTAAATATGAAAGTAGGATTAATACAACAAAAGAATACCGCTGATAGAGCGGCGAATATAGAGAAGCTAAAGGTAAATATCCGTAAAGCTGCCCGGGAGGGAGCGGAATTGGTCGTCTTGCAAGAACTGCATAACGGCCTGTATTTCTGCCAGACGGAAGATACGAGCATGTTTGACTTGGCAGAGACGATCCCCGGCCCATCGACGGAAACCTTCGGTGCCTTGGCGAAAGAATTGGGTATCGTCTTGGTGCTTTCCCTTTTCGAGAAGCGTGCCCCGGGCTTGTACCATAACACGGCCGTCGTCTTGGAGAAAGACGGTACGATCGCCGGAAAATACCGCAAGATGCATATCCCGGATGACCCCGCTTATTACGAGAAGTTCTATTTTACCCCCGGTGATTTAGGCTTTGAGCCTATCAATACCTCTGTGGGACATCTTGGTGTGTTGGTTTGCTGGGATCAATGGTATCCGGAAGCAGCCCGTTTGATGGCTATGCGTGGCGCCGAGATGTTGATCTATCCGACCGCTATCGGCTGGGAAAGTAGCGATACGCAGGAAGAGAAGGACCGTCAGTTGGGTGCGTGGGTGACCATACAGCGGGGACATGCCGTGGCGAACGGACTCCCGGTCATTTCCGTAAATCGTACCGGGCATGAGCCGGACCCTTCGGGACAAACGGGCGGTATCCGGTTTTGGGGAAACAGTTTTGTGGCCGGTCCCCAAGGTGAGCTATTAACCGTATTCCCGAATGACGAGGAGGAGGTACGTGTGATAGAGATCGACAAGACTCGCGGTGAGAACGTGCGTCGTTGGTGGCCTTTCTTCCGGGATCGCCGTATCGATGCGTTTGGTGGTTTGACAGAACGATTTTTAGTATAATGACCGAATACACGCAAGAAGAGGCCGTCTTCCGCATGAACGAAATGGGGAAAGCGGGACGGCCTTTCCTTTTTATCATTGATTATAAACGAGAGCGGATCTACGTGGAGAGTCCGAAAGAGATCGCTCCCTCCGAGTTATTGTACGATTTGAACGGCTTTACGAATACGAATCACGAATGTAACTTGCGGGATTCCTCTCATCTTATCACAGGAGAACCTGTTGAATGGCAACCCTCGTATGTCTCTTTCGAGGAGTATGCCCATTCGTTCGAGACCGTTTCCCGGCATATCCATGCGGGTAATTCTTATTTGGTGAACTTGACATGCGCTACTCCGGTATATACGAACCTCTCCTTGAAAGATATCTTTTACCATTCCAAGGCGATGTATAAGCTTTGGATGCGGGATCGTTTCGTGGTATTCTCGCCGGAGATATTCGTGCGGACGCGGGATGGTCTCATCTATTCGTATCCCATGAAAGGTACGATCGACGCTACGCTGCCCGATGCCCGGAGACGTATCCTCGATGATCCCAAGGAAGCGGCGGAGCATGCCACGATCGTGGACTTGATCCGGAATGACTTGAGTATCGTAGCCTCCGAGGTTTGTGTTCCCCGGTATCGTTATATCGATGAACTGCGTACGCATAACGGAAGTTTGTTGCAGGTCAGCTCTGAGATAAGAGGCCGGTTGCCGGAAGGATGGAACGGCCATGTTGGGGAGATTTTGTTCAGCCTCTTGCCTGCCGGCTCCATCACGGGCGCTCCCAAGAAAAAGACCTTGGAGATCATCGCCGAGGCGGAAACCTATGAGCGGGGCTTCTATACGGGGGTGATGGGGTATTTTGACGGCCAAGATTTAGACAGCGCCGTGATGATCCGTTTTATGGAACAAGTCTCTCCCCGTTCGTTTATTTTCAAGAGCGGTGGGGGAATCACCTCTAAAAGTGATGTGAGATCGGAGTATAACGAGATGAAACAAAAAGTATATGTGCCCATCTATTGAGACCTTATCAGGGAGTCCGTTTGTGGAGACGATCCGTATCGAGAGGGGACGGATACATAACCTTCCGTACCATAATGCCCGTATGAACCGTACCCGCAGGGAGCTATTCGGAGCGAGAGAAGAAATTGATCTCGCGGGTTATATTCATCCGGGGCCTCATCAAGAACGTACCAAATGCCGGGTGGAATATACCCGCGAGGTCTTACAGGTAGAATACGTTCCTTACCGTATGCGTCCGGTTCATTCCTTGCGATTGGTTACATGCGATGAGATCGATTATTCCTATAAGAGTACGGATCGCCAATGCCTAAATGATTTATTCGCCCAACGAGGGGGGCATGACGATATCCTGATCATCCGTGACGGTTTGCTGACCGATACTTCCATTTGCAATGTCGCCCTTTGGAATGGCACCTCTTGGATCACTCCCGCACGCCCTTTGTTATGTGGTACGATGCGTGCTTACTTATTGGATAAAGGCTTGGTACAGGCCGAGGATATCCCGGTAGAGGATCTGCCTAAGTATACCCGGATCCGTCTGTTTAACGCCTTGATCGGGTTCGGTGAAATCGATGAGATCACGCGTATATACGTATGACCCTACGCGAGTATCGGCGTGGCCCTGTGCCTATATAGGTAAGGGGTTACGCCGATATCCGTGTGGCCTCTTACCTATATAGGCATGAATCAAGGTGTTTCCTAGAACAATATATCCACCTCCATATTGCTGATCCATTCTACCGGACGGCCGGCCACCTTATTGCAAGTGACGGCGAATTTCAAGGGGAGGATAATTCCCAACGGGATGCGTAACCATCCCGGCATATTGAAATTATGGACACCGATCAGGGAACCTAGCTGGATACCGACCGAGGGAGCTACCAAGAAACGGGTCTCGTCATTACGGCGGTCTATACCCATCTCGAAATAACTATACAGGCCGAGGAAACGTTTCGGGGAAACGAATATATCCATGTTATAATTGGCGCCCGCCTTCACGTTCCAGTTCTTGATCGTGTAGGAGGAGGAAGGGGCGTGCATATAATAACCGGAGATCGTAGGGGATACCCAATGAGCGATGTCGCCCGGCTCCATGATCATGCCTTTCCCTTTCCCGAACTTATGCCAATTGATCATGCTGACGTTCAAGCGACCGCCATACGTCATGACACCGTCCCGGTTGCTATGGATCGGCGTACCGATCAGGAACATGAAGGAGTTGGCTACCCTCGACCGGATAAAGTTGCGGGTAAAAGGCTCTTGTACGATCAGCTGTAGCTCATCCTTGCGGTCGGCGACGGAAGCTTCCAAGGGGACGTCATCCAGATCCGTCCCGAAGGGGATCGGGAAATCCTTGATTACCGGGAAACGATCGTAGACGAACTGGGGCAGGTCGTCTCGTTCGGAAGGGATCTCGTTCAAGATATTCTCGCCTGATCCTTCCAAAGCATTCTGGTAAGCTTTCCAGACTTCTACGATAGACTCGCAGGTGGCGGTCACGACTTGGTAGAATACTTTCGTCTCCCGCTCGTAGCTATCGCCTTTCTCCAAGGAATAAGGGTGCTTCTCCGTGACCCGGATATGCCGGTAATCATCGGCCTCGTTGTACTCCATCATGTTTTGGTTCAAACGTTTATCGCCGTAAGCGCTCCAAGTCTCACCCTTTAGGTTGGCAGTCTGTACGGGGATGGTATTGTAGAAATCGTGCAGGCTCTTATTGTTGGATACGGCGGAGGCGGAGAAGCCCCTACGTACCATTTGGTGTCCGGAGGCGAAGGAGTCTTGTAGGAAATGCTCGGCGAAAGCCTCGTACATCGTGGCGTAGAACATAAGGTTGCTCGCCGTTTGCGTATCTCCTTTACACATCTCTTTGCCTGCCTCTTGTGCTAGATAGATGGCGAAGATGTGGATGCAGAAATACTTGCTCATGGAGGGCAACTGATTTAATTTATCGAAGACCTTGTTTACTTCCGAGGGGCGTTGAAGGCGGCGGATCAGCTCGGGGTCGATCATCTTCAGATGCTCGTTCAATCCCTTGCCATAGGCGTAGAAGTGGGAGAGGTCCTTGATCGCTAGGATACCGTAAGCCAGATTGATGTCGAGCAACTCCTTGCTGTTGGCTCCGGTGAGGAACTCGTTCATGGCTTGTGTCTCCAAAGCCAGCGTACGGTTCGTCTTGGAGAAATGGGTCTGCAGGCCTGTCTCCAAGAGCATGGGATTTTCCACATGGTCGCCGGCCAATCCGCAAAGCGTACCGTAGGTCACGATATTCGGCAACTGCGTCAGCTCATTCATGGCGTAGGCGTTCGAGCCGGGCATATGCGACATGTTGAGGATTTGCAGCAAGGCGCTATCGGCGACGGCCTCGTTGGGGAAGATCCCGTTTTCCACCAGATAACGTGGGAGAAGGCTCATGGCACGGTCGCCGATCTTACGATGCTCGGCGAAATCCCATGCGAAGGCCGAACTTGTTATTGCGCTGATACACATAAGTAGGCATCCGCGGTGAAGAAGTCGTTTAATAGTGTTTCTCTTGTTCATATCTATACTTGTTTATAATTATCTGAATAACTCAAGCGCGAACTTCAACCCGACGCTTTGATACTTGAACTCCTCGAAGCCTAGGAAAAGCGCTATATGAAAAAGGTCGCTACCGATACCATACCCGAGCTCACTGTAATTCGGCAATACGGGAGTCCATAGCTGGCTGAGGTAGAAACGTTCGGACACGAGGTATTTATGCGCCTTGGGATTGGGCTTGAGGAATCGCAATAGAATGAATGGGCTCTCGTACATGAGGTGCCCTTGAATATATTTGTCGGAGGCATTGCACCAATCCCCACCTAGATTATGAAAGATCCCGCCAAACCGGTCGCCCCAAGGCTCGGGGAAATAACGTTTGGCGAAATAGCTAAAATCGGCGAAGTACATGTTATGCTGGTTAAAAAAGAGTCCACCGCTTAGATTGTAACTCAGTCGTTCGGATAAGCCCAGCCGTACGGTCTGGTTCATGCCGGCCTCCATCCGCCAATAATTTCCCGTACAGCCGAGCAGGTCCGGTATGCTTCGTGCCAGCTCGACCCGGAAGGTCGGGTAATGGGAATGCAGGTACTCTTTCCGGTAACCGTCCATCCAGTAATATTGCCGGGGCGTGTAGGTAAGGCCGATAACCAGGGTGAACTCATTATGATCCTTTAGATCCAATCCGGTATCCTTATTCTTTTTCACGGGCGTACGATAGTGGTATGCGAGTCCAACCGAGAGCCGGAAGCCGTTCATCAGTTCTATCTGGTTCATCAGCTTGGCATAGTAGTGCTGGAAATACTTCAAGTTGAGATCTTCGAAACGGATTGGGGTATCTTTTAGGATCTCGTTGATCTGGTGGATCACTTCGGAGGAATAGCTTTGGTTGTCATTGGCTATCGTGAGGTTGAGGATGCCTTGACGCTCGGGGTGATACTCCCAGTCGGTTGTTAGCCGTAGGCGTAGCTCTTTCTCCTTGAATAGGAAACCGATCTCGGGGTGGAAGCGTAGCTGACGGTCATGCTCGAATGTCTTACTGATACGTGCTTCTTGCTTATAGGTGATCCCGTTGCTTCCGAAAGATAGCTGGAACGGGTTGAGAAGGCCGGAATACTTCACACGAGTACTCTTGTAATCCCTGTTGACCGTGCTGGTGAGCCGCTCGCCGAGTTGGAGGTAGCGAGTGAGAGCGCTGCTGTCCGCTTCCGTCCTCACCACGTTCGTTCCGGTGGTGTACAAGGCTTTCTCGTCGGTAGTGAGCGGCTTGTCCCTCCGGCTGTTCCAATAAGCGCTGTCTTGGGTAAAGGAGAGTGTGTCGGAGGTGATCGTATAGTATTGGGTTTGATCGAGCGAGTGTAGTTTCCTGCTCTCATGGTCTTCCTCTACCCAAGAGATCGATTTATAGCGGAAAGCGGCGTGGATGTCGCTCTCTATCCGGTTGCCTAGGGCATGGTAGCAGACTTGCAGGTCAGCCTCTTCCGGGAGGATGAAATGCTTCTCGTCACGGTTGAAACGTATGCTTAGGTTGAACTCGGAGAAAGAGGAGTGCCCTTGTATCTCGATACGGTCGATGGTCCAGAGTTCGTCGGTTACGTACAGGTTTCCGGATAGTAGTTTCTGGCTCCATTGGCGAGGGGTGAAACGGATGTTAACAGGGATGCCGGAGATCGTGTCCGTGCCTTCCTGCCGAAACGTGTAATATTTGAAAGCATCGGGCGAGAGTGGCATGATCATTCCCTTATTGTAGATCGTGGGGGAGTAGACGTTCAAGTTGACGAACGAGGCTATCTCCTTGTAATGCCTTCCGGCGGCGAGATGGCTGCTGTTGATGGCTACAATCTCGTTGCGATAATGGTTGGGAGCGTCGTAGCGGGTGAGGCCACTCATCTCGAAGAAGGCATCGCGGGGATGACGCTCTATCGGGAAGACCAGATAGGCGTATCGTAGCAGCTTGTTCTTCCGGGGAACGTGCGTACGGCCTTTCACGTAGGTCTCCGCTTCATAGCTCTCGAGGACGTGCTCGTAGATGGGGGCTTGATGGATTACCTGCCGCATGATGGAGTCGGCTCGTGTGACGGGTGTCTTCTCTTGTGCCCGCAGGTCTGAATGGACTAGCGGGCACAGAAGAAGTATGGATAGTAGAATAAGGTGTCCCGTCTCGATCCTCATCCTGTCAATGTATGGCGAAGGTTGGGCATACTAATGCGCAAAGATGGCAGCCGACACATTTTTGCTCGTCTATCACCGGTTTGCGCATAGAGGTGAAACGGATAGCTTGATGTCCACCGTCGTTACAGGAAACGAAACAGCGTCCGCAGCCGAGGCATAGGCTGTTATCTACTGTCGGGCGGTGTATCTGCGTACGTTCCAGTTTCTCGGGGGGTACGATGTTCGGTAAAGCGATACCTATGAGGTCGGATAGGGTTTTATATCCGTTCTCTTGCATGAACAGTCGTAACCCTTCGCATAGATCGTCGATGATCCGGAAGCCGTATTGCATCACGGCAGTACATATCTGTAGGTTTGTACAGCCTAGTAGCAGGAAATCGAGGGCATCCCGCCAAGTCTCTATACCGCCTATCCCGCTGATAGGCATCTTGCCGGCAGAAGGATCGCTCGCCAGCTCATGTATGAACCGGAGAGCGATAGGGCGCACGGCTTTCCCCGAATAGCCGGACACGCTGCTCAGTCCGCAGACAACGGGCCGGGCCGTAAGTGCTTTCTCATCGATACGGGTGATACATTTGATGGTGTTGATGGCGGCTATCCCGGTGGCTCCTCCTTCGTGGGCGGCGAGCGCCACGGGTGTCATCTGCCCGATATTCGGTGTCATCTTCGCTAGTATCGGCAGATGGGTACCCCGGCGTGTGGCGGCGGTGAACCGGCGTACCAGTTCCGGGCTTTGTCCTACGTCGCTGCCCATCCCTTCTTGCGTCATTTGTGGGCAAGAGAAGTTGCACTCAATGATATCGGCCCCAGCCTGCGTGGAATATTGGGCAAGCCGTGTCCACTCATCGTCTGTCCGTCCCATAATGGAGGAGATGATTAATTTGTCAGGATAGCGTTGCTTGAGGCGATAGAGAGTATCGAAATTCTCTTCGACAGAGGCTTCCGACAATTGTTCCATGTTCTTGAATCCGATGAAAGGCACGCCATCCACCTCCATTTGGTCGAAGCGGGGGGATACCTCATGGCTCGGATAGAATGATATCGTCTTGAAGCAGATACCGGCCCAACCGGCTTCGAGGGCCCGGACGCACATCTCGTAATTATGGGCTACGGGCGAGGAGGCCAGTATAAAGGGGTTGGCGCAGCGGACACCACAAAAGTCGATCGCCAAGTCCGGAGACGAAGTGAGGGGAGAACTATCCGTCGGGTTTGGCATATCTTGTAATTGCCGTACGATCTGGGTGATGGATATCGCCCGGTCGGTTCGTCCGCGGAGGCAGGCCTTCTCGCAAGGATGCCCGTCGCAATCCTTGCAGGCTTCCATCCGGTAGGCCCGGAGGATAGCTCCCGCTAGGTTGTCCATTTTACAGGCCCGCAGCAAGCGGCCCGGATCTAGTCCGGGCTTGCATGCCTTCGTGCAGACAGGGGCATCGCACAGATAACAGCGATTCGATTCTTCCGTTAGGAGGCGTTTTCTCTGGAGGAGGTTTGTCTTCATGGCTTCTAACTGTATTATCTCACTACTTTCTGTACTTTCCGGTAACGTTCGGTCACGACCTCCACGGTGTACAGGTGTCCGGGCAGGCTGAAGATTGCTTTTCCGGATACCGCTTGCTGGTGACCAGCCAACGTGCCGTTCATGCTGTAGACGTTGACGGTGGCTCCCGGCAGGCAATCTACCGTAAGCATGCCGTCGAGGAAGCGGATAGACAGGGGCTCGTCGGTCGTTACCTCCTCATTGCCAGTGGCGCTCACGTCACCTCGTACATAGGTGATGTTGTTGATGTCCCACGCCAATACGAAGGGTTTGTCGCTGTTTACCATGAAGGGAAAGGTATCGGTGCCGAAGCTAATCTTCCGTTCGAGTAGCTTGGGGTAGTACTGGTCACGGAGCGTGTTCGACTTCTCGGCAGTGAGCAGATAGAGGGTGGATGAGAAGGACTCGGCTGTCTCTTCCGGCCTGACGTGCTTGTCCGTGCGTCGTATCTTCGAATAGGATGCGCTGATACCCTGCGAGGTTGTCGCTGTGGTCTGGTCTGTCCATTCCCAAGAACTTTGGTTCTCCAGTTGGAAGAAGGGGAATTTCAAATCCATAAGGCTGATGGCACCTTTGGTCTGACTGTCGGAGATTGTGCCGCTGGTTTCCAGCGTCATGTCGATCCGTTCGGAGTTGAGGCTGAAGTTGACGGACTTGCTGACATTTGGCTCGCTGGCGGTCATGGTGAGGATCTCACGGGCCTCCCAGTCTCCAAGTTTGCTTGGATTGTCTATGCGGAAAGGCTCTAGGTCGAGAGGCACTTCTACTTGTTTGATACTCTGCCGTGTCATGTAAGTATAGCTGAATATGGGCATTCGTACACTCTGTCTCCGGGTGGGGGAGAGGTATTCTAGGTCGCAACGGGTCAGAATGGGTACAGAGTAGAGGGCGATGGCCCGGTAGTCTGCTGTGTCGTTTGCTTCGAAGGTAACGGTGATGGACTCGGACTGGCTTGTTACTTCCTCGTGTTGTTTCTGGAAGGAGTATCCGCCGCCGAATGCTGCCGTGAGTTTATCCGTATGCGGTCCGAAGGAGCATTTGAGGTCGCTTTTATAGAGTCGGCTCACGGAGTTGCTGGTGCCCGATCCCATGGTGAAGGCAAGGCTTGAGGCTACGCCGAGGTCGCCGAACCACTCGTTATTATCCACTACCGTTGGAGGTGGTCCTTCGATGATGCCGACGAGGCGCACGAGATTGCGTAACTCGCTGTTGCCGAATAAGGCCTTCTCGTCGTTGAAAGAACTGCGTCTCTCCACGATCTCGTTAGATCGGATGGAGGCGACGTAGGAGTGCTTGAACCAGTGGTATGGTTGCTGGTTACCCCGTAGTAGATAGATATATTGCTTGTAGTAGAGTCCTCCGCCGGGAGCTGTCTCAGTGGTAGGATCTGCTGCGGTGGCTACGGCCGTGTAGCCGTAGGGCAGGTCGGTGTAGATGGGTGCGTCGGCGGCGAAGCTGTTGCTGCCGGGGTAGAATTTCTTTAGGAAGTGTTCACCCGTCCCTTTGCCATCATAGGAACAGTAGCTGAAGATTAGGGGATTTGAGGAAGCTTTGTAGCCATCAGTATTGTCGGCCGCATAGCCTTCGATGTCGGCTTGGATGAGCTTGAGTGAGAAGGTCTTCGAGCGGCCTATGTCGTGATGTGCGTATTCTTCCCAGTTGGAGGGCCATGTGTTATCCTTGCCATATTCGCCGCTGTAGCTGAATGCCTCGAAGGTACCGCTCTTGAGTCGGCCTACGATGAGTTTCTCCACGTTCTTTTTCTCGGTGTCGTCGTAGCCGTACCACGAGGTGGCGTCCCAGTGGTCGTCGGGATCGTATTCCATTGATATGCCTGTTGAGCCTTTTAGCTCGATATTATCGTGTCCGGCGTTGCGCACGGTGCCGCACCAGTCCCAGCCGCTGTTCAGTTCGGGGTCGCCGTATTGGTAGACTTGCAGTTTCTTGTTGGTGCGGCGGTGTAGGATGACGCAGATCTTGTCACGGTAGATGGTGGCGGCGAAGTTGGCGTAAGTTTTCCCGTCATCGAGCATACGAGTTTTCTTGTATTCTCCCTTTTTCATATCCACCTCGCCGATCCATATCTGGCCATTGGTATTATTCTTCCAGAGCACATAGAAGCGATTACGGTATACGATGAGTTCGGCATCTTGGTATACGCCGAACTCATTGAGACGGATCTCTTTTTTATTGGTTTCACCAATGGTAGATTGCTTCATTGTCTGGGTCTCGCCGTTCACCTCGAAAGCCGTGAGGCATACGGCTGAAGGTCCGTTATTATTTATGTAGACCCCGTAGAGCTTCCCTTGGTAGTATTGTGCGTCGGTGAAGCAGTAATAGGCACCTCCGTCTGATTCGTAATTGTGGAATTCTTTCACCTTATACAGTTCGGGATGTTGGCTGATCTGTGCCTTGACGGTGGTGGTAGAGGCGGTGATAAGCAAAAATACGGCGATCAGCCGTATCGCTTGTGCTTTGAGTGTCGTTCTCATGTATATATCTGTTTAAGAGGTTTAGAAACTGATATTGAATTGTAACTGTACGGACTGCCTCTTGCCGAAGCTCCCGTTTACTCCGAGCGAGATGTTGTCAGCGAGGAAATAGTTCACCCCGGCCAAAGCGTACAGCTTGTGACGGGCGTGGAAAGTCTCGTCGATACGAACGGTATAGTCCTTGCCGGCATATGTCTTGGTGAACTCGTACCGGTCTTTCATCGTGTAGTCCTTGTAGAGGATGCCGGCATAGGGCACGAAATTCCCCAGTGCGTATCCGGCCACCACGGGCACGGTCCACTCTAGGTAACGGCGGTTGAGGCTGAGGTCTCGCAAGGGGATGGTCTTGCCTTGGTAATACACCTCGGTGGTCATGTTATCGCTGTTGGCATAGCGCACGCCGGGTTGGGTAGACATGAAAAAGCGGTCGGTGAAGGCATGGCCGTAACCTAGCCCTCCGCTGTAGATGGGTACCATGTTCTTGCTGAAGATGGTACTGCTTAGGTCGTCATCATCTCGGAAAGTCTCCTCGTGGGTGAAGTTGGTGGTACCGATGCCTGCCCACAGGCTGAGATTGTCCCATACACGATAGGAGAGGCGCAGGGAAATACTGTTCATGATGAGTCGGTGACTTACCGAGTGATTGTCCTCGTCGATTTGTTCGGATGTCCAATTCTCCGGGTTTCCCATCTGCCCATCTTCATCCACGCCAAATGACGTGGTGGAGAGCCAAGGGGTACTGGTATCGTGACTTCCGTTGATCTGTAAGTTGAAACGTTTTTCCCCCGTAGGATATTTGTCTAAGGGGATCAATATATCCGCCTTGGCTTGATAGACAGTAAAAACGGATAAGAGTAGGAGTGTAAAATGTCTCATATCGCTATTTATTTAGTTGAATCATTTACGTTGTTATAATATAGGTTGGCGAAGTACTCGATGGGAGTGTTGCCCGTCACCTCCTTGAATTGGCGGTAGAAAGAGGTACGGGAGGTAAACCCAGCCGTCTTGTATAACTCCTGCGGCTCTTGTGTGAGGCACTTGGAAAATTCCCGTATGAGGTACTCTACCCGATAGATAGCCAGCCAGCGACTGAAGTTCATACCCGTCTGATTGTTCAAGGTAGAGGATAGCCGGGTACGGTTCGTGCAAGCGAGGTTGGCCAACTGGCACAAATTGAACTGTGGATCGAGATAAGGCTTCTTATCCTCCATGATTTGTAAGATGCGGGCATATAGCCTGCGTTCGATTAGGGATGGCTTTTGCTTTTCTTCCATATTGGTACTGTCTTAAGTAACCCGCATAAAGGGGACTTGCGAGGTCAAATATAGACAGTCCCATTTGGTATACCAAAGGAAGGGAAAAGATGCGAACGTATTGAAACTTGATCCGAACGATCTGGTACACCAAGGGCCGTAAAGACCTTGCACCAAAGGTAAGGCCGGTACTTTAACAGGTTATTTGCCGGTCTCTTTCCGTACGTTTTTGTATTGGTTAGGCGTAAGCCCGGTAACTTGCCGGAATTGCCGGAAGAAGGAGGTACGAGAGGTGAAGCCTGATTCGGAGGCCAGTGCGGTGATGTCACTGTCAGGGTGTAGGGCGACGAGCGAGAGGAGGTGGTGTACCCTGTATTCAGCCAGCCAACGGCTAAAGTTCATTCCCGTCTGCCTATTGAGGATGGTGGATAGTTGTGTTCGGTTAGTACCCACTAGACGGGAGAGGGTCACAAGGTCGAGATTAGGATTTAAGAAAGGCTTTTGCTCTTTCATAACTGATAGGATTCGTTGATATAGGAGATTATCAGCTTTTGTTGCGACCTCGGTGTTTGCCTCTGAATGATCTGGTAACTTTATTTGTGGCCGGGAGATTAGCGGAAGTGGATCGTGTATTAGCAACCAAGCTGCATGATGGCTTATCAATAAATCGAATAACTGGCGTAAGCGACGGCGATGATTTCTCCACCAAAGATATCCTCCGGTTAGGATAGCCATGAGTAAAATAATGATTCCGGTTAGGATATACTGGATGAGCCGTGCCTGTTCCGCCTCCACCTTCTGACTTTTTAAGCGGGTGGATAATAGTTCGTTTTGTAGGCTTTCGCTGATCATCTTTCTGCGTATGTTCATTTGCTCTTGGGCATAATGGGATTGTAGGGAGTCAGCCCGGTTTGCCTGTTGGATGGCTTCCGATTGATTTCCGGTCGCATAATAGCATTCGGACAACATACGTGCCACACGCACCTTATATTCCTCGATATTGTCTTTGTTCCTCAAGAGAGGCGTGGCGACATTATTGAATGAGACTCTGTCTAATTCCTCCAATACGGATAGTGCCTCTTTGTTTTTTCCATGTTTCCGGAGAGAGACGGCGTATTCCATGAAGAGTTGATATTGCAGATAGCTGATCGTGTGTATTTGGTGTTTCGCCTGAAAGTGGCGGATATCGGTAATGCATCGTTTGGTCCATTCCTCCGCTTCGGCGGTCTTTCCCGTACGGCTTAATGCTATAGCTTTTACTAAGTGAGGAGAGCTTATCACTTTATATTTCAAGTTCACCAATGCTGAATCCGCATAGATGAGTGCTTGGGGATATAATCCACATTCAAGACAAGCGTTAGCCGCCGTGATATACCAGTTTTGAGGATTTATATATGCATATTTTCGTGCCTCGTTTATCCATCGCTCGCATTCTGCGGGTTGGCGTGTCTGTGCGTGAAGAAATGCCATACGCAGGTGATTCATGAGAAGGTGCTTGTCTTTTATGCGGATGGCGTAAGGTTTCATGCGGTCGAGTAGCATTCTCGCATGAGCCGTGTCCTGTAATCTGCAATAGCGAGTGTATATGATTTGGCGGGTTGCCAGCAAAAGCGAGTCATTCCCTATTTCTTGGGCATGGGTTTCTATCTCTTCGCATAGCTGGTCGTTCAAGCGACCGCTCAACAAAGAATAATCATTCAGTTGCGCTATTTGCTGATCCAATTGCTGCTTGGGTGGAAGAAGAGAGTGGGAGTCGCAGGCGTAAAGGACTGACAGTAGGAATATGTAAAGTATGCTTGTTTTCATGATGTCATAGTTTTATTTGTAATTCCAGACCGAAAAAAGGCTGGGTATTTTGTTGAAGGTAAGATCTCGTGCTGGCTGAATAGCGAGTGGGGCGTAAATCGGCGAGGTTGTTGGCAAAGAATGCCAGCGTGATGTGCTCTCCGAAAGCTTTGTTTACCCGAATATTCAGCATACCATATGGTTTATAAGAGTTTGGTAGGAATCGTTCCGGTGCGGTGGTGGAGAGTAAAGGCGCAAAGGCTGGATCCTCTTTCTGTGCCTCGGTGAACGGATGTATGATTCCGTCTGTTCCACACCAATATAGGGGCCATACATTCTCGCCAGTGCTACCGTTGTAGAGCGTACGATATTTATAGAGCCATATCATTTGCCACGTAAGGGTAGTGACCAGTCCGATTCTGGGGATGCGGGTGATGAAACGGAAGTTCGTGGAGATGATCTCCGAACGACTTTCATTTCCCGGTCCGCCTTGCCTGTCGTAAAAACCTACGTAGGGGTATTCTGTTTTATCTGTGTACTGGATCGGCCAGATCCCGTTAAGGGCCGTATTCTTTTCTCGTACATATAACCAAATCCCGTCTACGATTAGGGAGGTACGCAAGGGTGAGAAAGTCCCGAGGTCCGCTACCATCTCAATCCCATGTTTCTTCCTATGGAGTGTATTGACTGGTACAGATACCGGCGTGTAACTATATTTCTCTTGATAAGGGACAGCCTTACCGTTCACCCATACCTGTCCATCTTTGTATTCAGGACGAAGTTGGGCGGTTGATAGATAATCATATTCCCGATAGCTGAACGGAATATATTGCGCCGAGGAGGAAAAGCCATCCGTTTGTTTCTCGAAAAAAACGGTCATGTCTAGTCGGATGGCCGGAGTCTTCCCTATAAGGCCAACCTCTATCTTTCGATTTACGGTAGGTTTTAATTTCATATTTCGTTCCATTCCGGGGGCATGTGTCGTGAGAATACCAAGGGTGTTTCCACTTTCATTGCTATCATTATAATAGAAAGAGACCTTATCATTATAAATAGCTTCCGGGTAGAGTTTTTCCAATGTCGGCATGAAACTGATCCATCCGACCCCGGCTTTTAAACTCAATGTATAGCCGGAGGGAGAGGAGCAGAGAGACCATAAGAGATTCAGGCGAGGTTCTGTCTGATAGATTAAGGCATAATCCCGGCTTTTCAATCCTTGATTTCTTAATCCGGCTTTTACATGGAGGTTGGGAGTCCGGTATGTGGCCTCAATGAAGCCACCGAACGTATGCAAGGATGGGATTTCCCGGAATGAGCGGGGACGGATAGATGTAGAAGGAGGCCTTTGCCGATCGAAATCCCTGCCTCGCCCTTCGTTGCCCTCACCACGCCATGAGAATCCGGCGGCTAAGCTGATTTCACGTCTCTGCCGTAGCGGAAATGAGGTAGACGCCAGCATCTCGGTTTCTACATAAAAAGGTCGGCTTTCATTGACTAATGTGTACATGTAGTTTGAGGATAAAACATTGGCTTCCCATTCGCCGCTCTCTTTCTGGTCTGTATAAAGCTGGCTAGAGGCATTGTTGACCTGACTCTTTGTTTGTTTGCTTTTTTGAAGGGAACCGTCTATTCTCAGAGACAGTTTCTTGAGCCAACGTCGGTCGGGTTGCCATTCCCCTTGTATGGAAAATCGCTGATCCAATCGTTGTCTTTGTGTATGATTCTGCTCGTTGACGAATTGCTTTTCCTTTCCTATGCGAGAGGTGTAAGTAAGGCTTAATTCTAGTTTTTTCCCTGCGGGCAACCAATGGTAAAGGTTTGCCAAGCGTATGCCGCCGGTATGGAAATCGCCTTGGCTGGTATAGTCCGCTAACAGGTTGAGCGTATGGCCTTGTGGGGAGATACAGAAGCCTTTTCCAAGCATATATTGTTTCAGTTTCGGATTGTAACGTATGCTGGTGGAGAGAGGCATTCTACCTTGATGAGTCTTGAGTAATAATACGCTATTTGTTAAGTTTCCGTACCGGGCAGAAGGTATTCCCCGGATGATTTCCGCCTCTTTCACTTGGTTGAGAGATAGAAAACGGGCATCATATCCTTCGTAAGGCTCGTTGATGCCGGTGTTGAAATGAAGAGGAGAGCCGTCTACCCATATTTGGGCACCCATAGCTGCGTTTTTATGAAATTGGTTTACCCCGTTCTTTAAAGAAACCTCCCGCACTGAGAAATATTGTGCGTCTGTCACCCCAGAATTATTGGTGAGACCTCCTGGTAATAACTGTGTCAGATCAGCGATCGTGATAGGTTGCGTGTGTTCCAATGTTGATGCAGGAAGCAAGGAAACCGTACCCGGAGTCTTAGACTCGATGGCTGTTACCAAAATGTTGGGTAAATAGAAGGACAGAGTATCCGGTTGCTCTTGCCCGTGAAGGTAATTGCCCGGATGAAGTGATGATAATAAGAGAAATATCGTCACGATCCTTATTGGTATTTTGTACAAAGTTGAGTAACGCATAGTATTAGACCTATTTATAGCCAGATGACAATACTGAAGTTTCCACCCCCTCCGAGGGTCGATTGAGGACTTGTCGTTTGTTCGAGACTACCCTTTAAACGAAATCCCGCTGATAAGGCGGAATGAATGGGATGCCGATATTCCATTTCCGTACCGATACCCAGACGGGTTGCCGTGCGAGCAATAAAATCCTCGTTCACTTTTTGCATGTTCTGCTCTAGCTTGATTTCTGCTGAGCCATTCTCATCCTTCTGCGTTTCCTTCTCCCATTTGATCTCGGTACCATAGCCCGATACGATATACACGGACGGGCGGATACTTAGCTTGTTTTCTTTAGGTAGGCGGATTTGTCGAAAAAACGCAATCTCTCCGTGGAAGAGCCCTGTATATTGTTTGACCGTAAAAGGATATATGTAGAAATCATTTTCCAAACGATTCCATCCGACAGTCATTTGCCATGTGGATGCCTTTCCGCCCGAAGTATCATTCTTTGTCGCCTCGTAACTTAGTTGGGTAGATAACATCCGTTGCCTTGCTAGGCGATAGGTGGCGAATGTAGTCCATATGGCAGACGAGCTTGTGGTGGGATTCCGTTGTAATATGCGGTTGGCCGTAGTTTGGTTGAATCGGGCTGTGGGCGACCAGATATGCGTCCGCGATTTATTCGTTCGGGTAAAACGACCTTGGTAACTGATTTGATGCAGCCGTTCTTCCCAGCCTCTCAAGTTGCCGGAGTTATTTGGATTGTCCGCTAATTGCTGGGTCTCGTAGAAGAGATCATGGAAAAGACTCCAATGCTCTTTTAGGGTTTCCGTTTGCAAGGAAACACCTAGGCGTTTTCCTTGGCTGCGAAACAGGAAACTTCCCGATAATTCTTGCATCGGAAGCCAATAACCCAGAGGAAATGTATAAAGTTTATCTTTACTATCCGTATCATACGTTAATTCCTCTGTACGATGGATATAATGGATCGAGGCTCCAAAGCGTCTGCGTACTTGTTCGTAAACGATACCTCCTGATATCCGGATTAAGTGTGCCATCCCATGGTAGATATGGTAAGAGGAGCGATCTTCGTTGCTTGTAGCTGTATAGTCTCCATCTATCCCGACCTTGATTTTCGGGGATAAGACGTAAGCCGCTTGTCCATAGATCCTGTATTTCTCGATGCGTTGTGGCTCTCCCAAGGAATCGCCGGCCGTAATCAGATAGTCCGGTTGCGATAATAAATTCCATTTTCTCCCTTCCAGTAGGCTTTGCGACCAATCGATACCACCCGCCAGCCAAAGCAGACCCAGCTTTCGGTTACCGGATACATAAGCCCTATAGGTCTGTGTTTGATCCGGCTGGTCGCTGGCAGGTAAGGCAGCTTGATGGATCAAATAACTTAAACCAGCTTCCATAGCGCTGCCCTTAGGCACATAGCTGATGCTGACAGGATTGGCGGATAAAGCCCATGCGCTCTCTTGTTGAGCCCATGACCGTGAGGCATAGACAGATAGTGATATCATATATAGAATGATAGTGATCTTCATAGAGGCTTACCGTTTTAAGGAAGGTGGAGTTTTCTCGAAATCCTCGGCGGTGTTATTGGAATCTTTCCAGCGGAAGCGTTTCCCCTCTTGCTCATATTTCCGACGCATTGCCAGGCCGGAACCGCCGGACGTGGCTATACCCGGACTCACATCCATAGAAGATGGGATACGTGTGTAAGCTACCGTAGAGGTTGAAGAGACGAAATTTGCGATATCCAGCACCCAATCAGCGGGTATATGGAGGTATTTTAGCGTATTGAAACTCTCTGGTTCTTTTTGGATGTGATCCGGATTGGCGATCCATTCTCTTAAGTCCGTTTTGGGACGGAACAAGAGGATCGTCGGGCCGTTCATGGAAAACAGATAGGAGAAACCGGTGCCACGCCATACCAAGTTTAGAGGTTTTACACCGGCGGAGATTTGGCTTCCGGTCAAGATAGGATCCCAAAAAGCCCATTCCACGCTGGATAAATCGAGCGAGGCCGGAACTCCCACTTCGCTATTGGTATGGTTTATGGCGTTAATCGCTATTGTTTGTCGCTCCCCCGGTTGAATGGGATATTCGGTTCCCGTTCCCGGAAACTCCCAGCACATCATGAATAAAGGTATTTCTTTCATATCGGTATGGAGCATCCATCCGGAAGGCTTTGTCACGCTTACGGGTCCTGCTTGTGCGATACATAGGCCATCTAGGAAAATCAAGTCATCGGAGTTATTGACCAACGTGAGGTATTGATCTTTGTTATAGACATTTTTCCCGTCAGGCCAGAGACAACCGCTGAAATAAATCTCGCTAATCAGTAGACGGCCTCGTTCGGACACTTCCAAAGGTATTTCCACGGATCGTTCTTCTCCATTGGCCTCGAACTGGATATTGGAGAGGCTACCACTCAATATATAATCCCTGTTGCCAGTCGTGGTTTCCTGATTTGCGGAGATTGCGCATATGCCAGCGGTTAGTTCAAATAGAGCTAGTCCATTTGTGTCGGTGGTCGTGGTGTAGACACAGCCTATACTTTGATTGATTAGTGTGACCGGGATATTCGCCAAGGAGATATCTACGTATCCGGAAGGTTTCTTCAATTGGATATGGATACTCCCCGTTTTGAAATACTCATTCTCGCATCCTGCCAGAAAACACAGACAGAGCAGGTGGGTGAGGAGAGAAAAATGTTTGTCTATCATGAATATGAGGCATTGTGCTTAATATATTGTAGACAAATATATGTGATTTTTTTATATTTCCATTTAGGAGCTAAAAACATTAACATGTGTTCTTCTTATTTCGGTAGCTTCAGCACGAACCGGATCAAGGCCACGAACACCTTCCCATACCGGTCCAGCTTGATTTGCCCCACGCCCCGGATGTCGCTGAACTGGTCCAAGGTGACCGGTTTCTTCTCCACCATGTCTTCCAAAGAATCGTCGGAGAAGATGATATAAGCCGGCGTATGCTCTCGCTCGGCGATTTGCTTGCGAAGTTGGCGGAGGGAGTCCAGCAAGGTCTCGTCCGTAGAGGCGGACCGGATCGGCCGGATCGGCTGGGCCTTGAAGGAGGATTTCCGCTCGCCTCTCCGGACGGGGCGTGTCAGCTCATCCGGTTCCCGATAGATGACGAGCTGGGCCTTTTGCTCCCCGTACAGGACACGCCTGCCTAGCGGGGTCATCCGCAAGACACGCTCGGCGGCGTAGTCGATCTCCATGTACCCGAGTTGGATCATCTGGTAAATGTACTCCTTCCATTCTTTATAAGAGAGATCCCGTCCGGCTCCGTACGTCTTTAGCTTATCGTATCCTCTCTCCAGCAGCTCCGCGCGGGCGGAGGCACGGAGTATGTCGATCAGCATCTGCATGCCCACGTGCTCGCCGGTCCGGATAACGGCGCTCAGCGCCTTTTGTATCAAGACACTGCCGTCGAAACGTTGCGGAGGGTTCTTGCACACGTCGCAGTTGCCGCAATCATGGTCCGCCTCCTCGCCGAAGTAACTGAGCAGGACACGGCGGCGGCACATATCGGACTCGCAATACCGTCTCATCCGGTTTAGCTTCTCCAAGTTCACCTCGCTTTGGCCACTCTCCTCGGCGAAACGGCGAAGTACGATCAAGTCGCTCAAGGAATAGAACAGGAGGGCATCGCTTTTCATCCCGTCCCTTCCGGCACGGCCGATCTCTTGGTAGTAGTTCTCGATACTCCCCGGCATGCTGTAATGCACGACCCAGCGGACATTGCTCTTGTCGATACCCATCCCGAAAGCTACCGTGGCGCACACCACGTCCACCCGGTCGTTGATGAAATCGTTTTGGGCCTGTTCCCGTTGGGCGGGCAGGAGGCCGGCGTGGTAGGCGATCGCCTTGATATTATACATCGCCAACTCATCGGCCAGCTCGGTCGTATCGTTGCGGCGCATGCAATAGATGATACCGCTCTGCTCCCGGTGCCCCCGGATGAAATGGACGATGGCGGCGATCTTCTCTTTCTTGTTAAGCCCTCGGCGTACCGTGAGGGAGATGTTCGGGCGGTCGAACGATGATATGAACGTTTGGGGCGTACGAAGCCGTAACTGCTCTAGGATATCCTTCCGGGTGATTTTATCGGCGGTAGCGGTCAGGGCCACGACCGGGACTTTCGGGAAACGTTCCTTCAATATCGCCAGTTGCGTGTATTCCGGACGGAAGTCATGTCCCCAATGCGATACGCAATGTGCCTCGTCGATAGCGATGAGCGAGATGTCCAGCCGGGGCAGGAACCAGTCCGCCTCCATCTTGATCCGTTCCGGGGAGATATACAATAATTTGATCTTGCCCTGCACGCAAAGTTGCTTCACCTGTTGTTGCTCCTCTTCCGGCATCATACTGTTCAACGCCGCCGCAGGGATGCCGTTGGCGATCAACCCCTCTACTTGATCCTTCATCAAGGCGATCAAGGGGGACACCACCAAAGCCGTACCCGGCAGATAGATAGCCGGTAGCTGAAAACAGATCGACTTGCCTCCACCCGTGGGCATCAGCACCAACGAGTCCTCTTTCTGTAAGATACGCTGTATGATGTCCGCCTGCAAGGGACGGAAGGAGGTATATCCGAAGAACTTTTTCAGTAGTAGTAATAATTCTTTCATATCGCTTTACGGGCATAAAAAGCGCAAAGATAGTTTATATCATAAAGTTTTACTACCTTTGCCCACATTATTTACATAACGAGCCGTGATGGCTCACCCTATTTTAGAATGACATTTGAAGATTTAGATTTGATAGAGCCGATACGTAAGGCTCTCGTGCAAGAAGGTTATACGACTCCAACACCTATACAATCAGAAGCGATTCCCATCGTTTCGCAAGGTTATGATTTATTGGGTTGCGCCCAGACAGGAACCGGTAAGACGGCGGCCTTCTCCATCCCGATTATCCAGCGGTTATATCTCCAGAAGAAGAAAGGTTACAAACGGGGTATCAAGGCATTGATCCTTACGCCTACCCGTGAGCTTGCCATCCAGATCGGAGAGAGCTTTGCCGCTTACGGCCGTTTCGCTGGATTACGCCATACGGTGATATTCGGGGGAGTAGGGCAAAAGCCCCAGACGGAAGCCTTGGAAAGAGGCATCGATATATTAATCGCTACGCCGGGACGTCTGCTGGACTTGATTGGACAAGGATTCATCCACTTGGATACCTTGGAGTATTTCGTCTTAGACGAAGCGGACCGTATGTTGGACATGGGCTTTATCCATGACATCAAGCGTATTTTACCGCTATTGCCCAAGAAACGCCAGTCCTTGTTCTTCTCCGCTACCATGCCCCCTGAGATCGAGCGCTTGGCAGGTACGATCTTGAGCGAGCCGCAAAAGGTGGAAGTAACCCCGGCCTCATCGACCGTGGACGCGATCGACCAATCCGTTTATTTCGTCGAGAAGGCCGAGAAGATCAACTTGCTGAAAAGCTTGTTGGAGAACCCGGAACTGGAATCCGTATTGATCTTTACCCGTACGAAACACGGGGCGGACAAGGTGGCCCGTGTCTTGTCGAAAGCGGAGATAGGGGCGGAGGCGATCCATGGCAACAAGAGCCAGACTGCCCGCCAGCGTGCCTTGACGAATTTCAAGGATCATACGACCCGTGTGCTGATCGCTACGGATATCGCCGCCCGTGGAATCGACGTGGATCATCTGACACACGTCATTAACTATGAGCTTCCTAACGTACCCGAGACTTATGTACATCGGATCGGGCGTACGGGTCGTGCGGGCCGTGAAGGTGTGGCGTTCTCTTTCTGCGACGCCGAGGAGGTACCTTTGTTGAAAGATATCCAGAAACTGATCGGCAAGGAAGTCCCCATAGCCGGTGGCCATATGTATGAGACCAAGGAGGTGAAAGCCGCCGTAGCCGAGAAGAAAGAAGCGATCAAGCAAGAGTCGAAACGCCGTAATATGTTCGGAAGCAAACGTGACGGTAGTTACTGGCGTAACAAGAAGCGTGCCGCCAATTCTTCTAAGTAATCTAAGTTGTTGTATTGTAACGACGTATAGTGTCAGTCCTTTCCATAGCATTGGCACAGTCGTGCCACGCCGGTGGCATAGCAGTGCCACAAGGATAGCAAGGGCGTGCCACAAGGATAGCAAGGGCGTGCCACAAGGATGGCACAGCTATGCCACCCGTATGGCATCCGGTTCGTCACCTAAGTATCCAAACAGTCCGCTTTAGCGAGCTGTTTGGCGCTATTACCCTATACTTTCTTTTAAAATGAGGTAATCTCTGGAATATTTCATTATTTTTGTGATTCAATTGTGAGTGAAACTTAAGGGTTGACGTTTGTGCTGATTGTAAAGGAGGACATAATATCTCGGATCAATAATGGCGATGCCAAAGCATTTGAACAATTATATACGACCTTCTACGTGTACTTGTGCGCCGTAGCGACTAAATATGTCTATAATTCGGAGGCGGCACGTGAGATCGTTAATGATGTTTTTATGAATGTATGGAATCACCATTCGGCGTTAATACATCCGGTAAACGCTTATTTAATTCGCTCGGTACGTAATTATTGCCTGAATTATTTAAGAGATAAACGTCAGCAAGAAGTCCCTTTATCAGATGTACAAGAAAGCTTATTGTCGATACAAGAGTTGCAAATCGACGCGGACCCCCATCCGTTGGCTTATCTGGAGAATAAGGAATTCGAGGAGAAAATCTATCGTGCCGTGGATTCCTTGCCCGCTAAATGCCGGGATATCTTCGTGCAATATCTTTACCATAACAAGACCTATGAGGAAATAGCGATAACAAATCATATCAGTTCCAGTACGGTACGAGTACAGATCAAGATCGGTTTGGCGAAGTTGCGTGAACTTTTAGGCGATCTTTACCCTCTTTTCTTACTTATATTTAATTTTTTCGAAAAATAATTGGAATCTCCTTAAACGGAATCTCTAAAACAGGTGTATATAATAGAAACCGGGTTGAAAACCGGCTCCTTTGTTAATATCATGGAAATAGAGAATAAACACATAGAAGATTTAATTTATAGCTACCTCATGGGAGATATATCCGAGGAGGGGCGAAATGAATTACTACAATGGTTGGAAACGGATGACGCTCATAAACAGTGCCTTTCCGAGATGGCAGATTGTTGGGCGACGGCGCATGTACCTTTGTTTGCCTCTGATATGAAAGCCGATTTCCAAAAACATTTCGGGGCACTTATCGATCCCGCTATTCCTTCTGAAAAGAATCATTGGCTAAATTTTCGGTTTTTAGGAAAAGTTGCCGCCTCGGTCTTGATCGTGGTATCGGTGGGAACTGCCTCTTATTATATAGGTACGAGACATAATCAGCCGAAATCTGCCGCCTTGGCTTATTTTGAGACGACAACTCCTATGGGAGCCCAAACGAAAGTCGTTTTGCCGGATCAATCCGTGGTTTGGGTCAACGCAGGTTCCACGTTGAGATATGGCAGTGATTTCAATACGAACGGACGTAGCGTACAATTGGATGGTGAGGCTTACTTCGAGATTACCCGGGATTCCCTTAAGCCTTTTATCGTAAAATCAAAGAAGTTGGATATCAAGGTTCTAGGAACTAGATTTAACGTAAAGGCTTACGGAATGGATGAAATGACCGATGTCACTCTGGTGTCGGGAAAAGTAAACGTGAGCTTGCGGGATGAGGTTGCCCATGCGGGCGATGTGACCTTGACTCCAAACCGGAAACTAAGCTTTAATAAGCAGACCAATAAGGTAAGAGTCAGTGAGGTGGATGCCAAGGATGCTCTCTCTTGGATGGACGGTAGCCTGAAATTCTCCGAGCAACCTTTCATGAGTATCGCCAAGGATTTGGAACGTAAGTTCAACGTGCGTATTCGTGTCGAGAGCGATCTTTTGAGAAAGGAAATCTTCTCCGGTAGCTTTACGAAAGATTATTCGTTGGATAAGATCCTTCGTGAGGTGGACGTGGATCATAAATATGTGTGGACTCGTTCGGGAGATGAGATTATTATAAAAGATAAGTAAAAACAAAAATACAAACCTTAATCCTAAGGTGTAAGTGTGGAAAATAGTATAAACGAGAAAATTATTTATTAAATCTAACTTTAATGGAAATGAACTATTTCAAGAAGACCGGTAAGATGATGGTAGCCGCATGTATGCTTGCGGGACTGCCGTTTATTCCCGGTACGGTTTCAGCGTCCGAACTTCAGACACAAATGATGTCTGTTCAAATGGAAAGTACGACATTAAAAGAACTTTTCGATTTGATCGAGGAAAAATTCAATTACACGTTCCTTATCCGTAACAATGACATCAATCTGAATGAGCGTATCTCAATCGACATGTCGAACCGCTCGGTCGAGGAGATTTTGACGACGGCGCTGAAAAATCAGCATGCTGATTTTGTTGTAAACAACAATAGGATTGTTGTTTACAAGTCATCTTCTAATCCAAATGAATTGAGAAACACGGAGAGAATGGTGGCGCAGCAGACGATTACGATTTCAGGTACCATTGTTGACGCGGTGACGGGTGAGCCGGTAATCGGCGCGAACGTGCTTGTGAAAGGCACTACGAACGGTACCAGTACCGATTTCGATGGAAAGTTTAGTTTGGAAGCTCCGGCCGGAGCTACTTTGGTCGTTTCTTACATCGGTTATGTGAACCATGAGGTTAAAGCGACTAGTGCTCCGATGACTATCCGTATCAAGGAAGACACTCAGAACCTTGAGGAGGTGGTTGTTGTTGGTTACGGCGTGCAAAAAAAGGAAAGCTTGACGGGTGCCATGCAGGTGGTGAGCAACGAGAAATTGTTGGATGCCACTAGCCCTACGGTCGAGAACTTATTGTCTGGTAAGGCTCCGGGCGTGCAGGTTACTTCGGGTGGTGGTCAGCCGGGCGCTGCCGGTAAGGTGGTGATCCGTGGTAAGTCTACGGTAAACGGTAGCACGGACCCTCTTTGGATCGTGGATGGCGTAATCGTCGGTACGGATGCGGGTAGCTTGAACCCGGCTGATATCGAATCCATGTCTATCTTGAAGGATGCCGCTTCAACCGCTATCTATGGTTCTCAAGGAGCGAACGGTGTTATCGTGGTGACTACGAAGAAAGGTAAGATCGGAAAAGCTACGATCAACGCTTCCGTAAAGATGGGTGTGAACCAGTTGCACCGTGGAAACATGAATATGATGAACGGCGAGGAATTATATGATTATTATAAATCTTTCGCTAATCAAGACGCCCTTCCGAGTTATTTTACGGAGGATTTGCGCAACCGTAACTTCGACTGGTGGAAAGAGGGTACGCATCTGGGCTTCGCTCAAGACTATAACGTATCTGTTTCCGGTGGCTCAGAGAAGATCAAGACGTATACATCCGTTGGTTACTATAATGAGGATGGTGCCGTGAAAGGATATGACTACAAGCGTTATAACTTGCGTTTCAATGTGGATTACCAAGCGACGGATTGGTTGACTATCAAACCTAAAGTATGGGCTACCCGTAGCGACGTGATGGACCAGCAGCAAGATCTAGGCGCTATCATGTACGTTAATTTCCCTTGGGACTCCCCGTATGACGAGAATGGCGACTTGATCCAGCAATACAGGCCGACCGATTGGGTGAATAGCGATGCTACAAATTACTTGTATGACCTGCAATGGAATTATGAGAAGAAAACTTCCTATGAGTTTATGGGAAACTTTGACTTCGATATCAAGTTTACCGATTGGTTGACTTTTGCGTCCGTGAATAGCTATAAATATAATAACATTCTTTTCAAAGGCTATAACGATCCTCGCTCTAAGGCAGGAGAGGCCGACAATGGATTGTTGCAAGATAAGACCACAACTTCTTATCGGGTATATAGCAACCAATTGCTTCGTTTTAATAAGGTGTTCGATAAACATTCCATCAATGCGATATTGGCTTATGAGTGGAACTCTTATACCCGGGAAATCAAGGATCAGACAGCGGCTAGTTTCGCTCCGGGTTTCTCCGTGGCAGATGTAGCGACAACTCCTAAGACAATAAAAGGATCGCAAGAGGAATGGGCTGTACAATCCTATTTGTTCAATGCCAATTATGCGTATGACAATCGTTATTTATTGTCTTTCTCTTTCCGCCGAGATGGTGCCTCAAACTTTGGTGAGGATGCTAAATATGGTAATTTCTTCTCTGTTAGTGGTGGTTGGAATATCCATCAGGAGGAATTTTTCAAGGCAAAGGATTGGGTACAGCAATTGAAGTTGCGCGCTAGCTATGGTTCTGTAGGTAATCGTCCTACTGAGCTGTATTCGCAGTATACTTTGTATGCTATGTCTACGGGATACAACGGTGATCCGGGTGCGGTAATTGCTCAAAAAGAAAATAAGAACTTGACATGGGAGAAAACCTATACGGCGGGTGTAGGTATCGACGCTATCTTGTTCGATCGTCTGACTATTAATTTGGATTATTACAATAAGAAAACAACCGATTTGCTTTATAAAGTGCCTCTGCCCGGTGTGACAGGTATCACGGGTATCTATCGTAACGTTGGTTCTGTTAAGAATAATGGTTTCGAGGTTTCATTAGGTGTGGACATCTTGAAAGGTGGTGATTGGAATTGGAGCGTTGCCGCTAACTTGGGCTTGAACCGTAATAAGATCACAGAATTGTATGGTGGTAAGAGCGAGATTATTACTGCCAACGCAGGAACAAGCTATTACATCTATATGGATAAGATCTTGACTCCGGGTCAGGATGTGGATACTTGGTATGGAACTGAATGGGCTGGCGTAGATCCGCAAACAGGAGCTCCGTTGTGGTATACAACAAATGAGAAAGGAGAACGCATAACAACTTCTGATTATAGCGAGGCTTCCAAGCACCAGACTATATTAGGAAAATTAAGCCCTGACTTCTACGGTGGTTTCTCTACAAATCTATCTTGGAAGAATATCGATTTATCCGCAGTCTTCGGTTATTCGGTAGGAGGTGAGATTTACAATTATGACCGTTCTATGTATGATAGTGATGGTGCTTATGTAAACTATAATCAAATGAATTTAAGGGATGATTGGAATCGCTGGGAAAAACCGGGCGATATCGCTACCCATCCAAAAGCTGAATATGGTAATAAGAGCCAATCCAGCAAGGGATCTTCCCGTTACTTGGAGGATGCGAGCTATTTACGTTTGCGTAGCTTGACATTAGGCTATACGTTACCTTGGAAGATCCAATATGTAGACAATGTCCGTCTTTCTTTCTCGGGTGAGAACTTGTTTGTTCTTTCGGGTTTCTCTGGAGTGGATCCGGAACTTCCTGCTGAGGTAGGAAGCCAATACAAGGCTGGTTCGGTTGGTGTGGCCATTTCTCCGTACCCACAAGCCCGTAAATTTATGTTTGGTTTAAATGTTACATTTTAATTAAAGGAATAAGAATGAAAAAAATAGCTATAGTGGCTCTTGCGGCAGCGGCCACATTTATAACAAGCTGTGATATCGAACGTATGCCTTATGATAAGTATACGGAGGACAAGATCATGGAAGATAAGGATGCTGCGGTTGATGTCTTATTAAACGGTTGCTACGCTAAATTGAAAACTGCATCTGAGCATTTACACTATTGTGGAGAGTTCCCCGGGGATAACGTTTGCAAGGATAAGCCGACCACAAATCCATTCGGTACTTACTTTACTTATCAGCATACCGTTAATAATGGTGGGCTTTCTACGGTTTGGAACAGTGCTTATAATATCATCTCGCAGACAAGTTCTTTAATGAAGATGATCAATGAGAATGAATCTCCAGAGTTGAACCAAAAGTTGGGTGAGGCCTATTATATGCGTGGCATGATGTATTTTTATCTGTGTCGTGTGTTTGGCCGTCCTTATTATCAAGAACCGGAGAAGAATCTGGGTGTACCTATTGTGAATGGTATGCCTGAGGATATGGATAACCTGGATCTTCCGGATCGTTCTTCCGTGAAAGATACGTATGAGCAAGTTCTGTCTGACTTGAAAAAGGCAGAAGAGTTGATGTCTGATTTTAAGTCGCCTGCCTATGCCTCAAAGTATGCGGCTCAAGCCTTGTTGGCCAAGGTTTATATGTATATGAGTGGTACTTTTGAGAATCCGAATAAGGAATACGCTCAATTATCTTATAATTATGCGAATGAGGTAATCGAGAGTAATCAATTCTCCTTATTGAGTCGTTCGACGTTTATGACATATAATGAGCTTGCTCCGGATGCGGCTTCTCAAACGGAGACTATTTTTGCCGTGAAATTCATTGCTTCGGATTGGGATGATTGGGGTAGCCCGTTAGGTAGTATGTATGCGGAGATTGATGGTCAAGGCTGGGGTGAGGTATACGCTAGCGCTAAATACATGGATTTGCTGCATGAGACAGGTAAAAATACGGATGCCCGCGAGGCTTTTATCCATCCACAATATAAGAAGAATGATGCGGGAGATCAAATTCCGGCTTTCCGTTTCGTCGCTAACTTGTATACGGACGGAAAGATTTCCGGTTATGTATATCGTCAGGGTGAGACAAAGGAAGTAGGTGGTAAGTTAATCGCTACCGTGGATGATGAAGAGTACACATTAACTCCCGTAGATGTGGATAATAAACGTTATTCTATTAGTTATAAGGGAAAAACTTATGTCGGTGATTATGATTACCTGATGTTAGAAAGCCAAGGTAATCCGAAATTCTATAGTTATAAATGCTCTAAGCAAGAAGGTTATCCCCACCTTTATTCACCGGTTATCTCTCGCTTAGGTGAGTTATACCTGATTCGCGCCGAGGCTAGCGCTAAATTAGGAAACTATACAAAAGCATTAGCCGATTTGAATACCGTTCGTACCCGTTCCTTACCTAACGCCGGATATAAATCTTTGGATGCGACAAACGCTCATGAGCTTATCATGAAAGAACGTCAGTTGGAATTAGCTTATGAGGCTGACCGTGGTTTTGATGTATATCGTGTAGGCGATACGATGAAACGTCATTACCCGGGATTCCATGACGGCGTGCCTGAATATCCTGCTACCAGCCCGTTGGCTATCCAGTATATTCCGCAGTCTGAGATTAACGCTTATCCGGGTACATTAACTCAGAATCCGTAATAAGCGATGAATAAGTATTGTATAATGAGTGTGTTGGCAGGGTTTTCCTTGCCAACAACTTTAATAGCTCAATCAGCTCCCCGGCAACCTAACGTGGTGATCATCGTGGCCGATGATCTCGGGTATGGTGATCTAAGCTGTTACGGGGCTCATCGCATACAGACTCCGGGAATGGATCGTATCGCAAATGAAGGCATACGCTTTACGCAAGGTTATTGTACGGCGGCTACTTCTACCCCCAGCCGGTATTCCTTGCTTACCGGATTATATCCTTGGACAAATAGGGATGCCAAAATACTTCCCGGCAATGCGGCTCTGATTATCAATACTCAACAGGTTACCTTGCCGAAGGTGATGAAGCAAGCGGGCTATGTCACCGGCTCGGTCGGCAAATGGCATCTAGGATTAGGTGACGGGGTGGTAGACTGGAACCAGCTGGTTTATCCCGGAGCGAAAGAGATCGGTTACGACTATTCTTTTATCCAAGCTGCTACTAATGACCGGGTTCCCTGTATCTTTATCGAGAATGGGAGAGGTGTAAACCTCGATCCGAACGATCCTCTCTATGTCAGTTATAAGGAGAATTTCCCCGGGGAACCGACTGGGAAGGATAATCCTGAATTACTGAGAATGCTCCCGAGTGTCGGGCATGCCGGCGCTATCGTAAACGGTGTACCTCGAATTGGTTTCCAGAAAGGAGGCAAGACCGCCCAATGGAAAGATGAGGATATGGCAGAGTTGTTCCTTGAGAAGGCGAAAGGTTTTATGAAAGAGAATAAGGATAAACCTTTCTTCCTGTACTATGGCTTGCATCAACCGCATGTACCTCGTGTTCCGAACGAGAGATTCGCGGGTAAGTCGGGGATGGGACCTCGTGGAGATGTTATCTTGGAAGCGGATTGGTGCGTGACCGAATTCTTGAAGGAAATGGATAAGTTGGGGCTAACGGAAAATACGTTAGTTGTTTTCACTAGCGATAACGGACCGGTTCTGGATGACGGTTATCAAGATCAAGCCGTGGAATTGGTAGGGGATCATAAGATGGCCGGACCGCTTCGTGGAGGAAAGACGAGCTTGTATGATGGTGGGACCTGTATCCCGTTCATGCTTCGTTGGCCTGCGGAAGTTAAGCCGGGCGCTGTGTCGGATGCCTTGGTTTGCCAGATGGATTTGTTAGCCTCGCTGTCGGCGTTGATCGGACAGACCTATTCTGATAAGGTAGATAGCCAAAACACCTTGCCTGTCTTTCTAGGAAAAGGTGGTAATGGGCGAAAGGAACTTGTCTTGGAAGGTTATTTCAATTATGCGCTACGTGATGGTGATTGGGTCATGATCCCGCCGTATCCGGATACCTATGGTGACGCGGAGGAGGCTGCCTTTGCCGGAAATAGTAACTGTTATCAATTATATAATGTAAAGGAAGACATCGGTCAGCAAGTTAATTTGGCGGAAAAAGAACCTAAAAGACTTCGACAGATGATGATGACCTTCGAGAGGCTAAAAAGGGAAACCGGAAAGATAACGAACTTTTAGTCTTGGACTCTTTATTTTTTCAAAATACTCAATAACGTTTTGATTGAAAAAATATTTTTTTAATTTTGTATCCTCAAAACACAAACTAATTTATAAAATATATGGAAAACACTCGTCGTTCATTCCTTAAGAAAGTATCTGCCGCTGGTATTGGTGCCGCAGGCTTGGCAATGGCTGGAAACGCCGGAGCTACAACAACTGCCGCTGAACCCCAAAAGAAAAAAACAGCCGGTAAAGATGATGGTAAATTACGTTTCGGTTTCATCGGAACGGGTTCTAGATGCCATGAGCATATTAATAATGTATTGGCGATCCCCGGTAATAAGATCGTAGCGATTTGCGATATCCAACAGGGCCCGATCGATAGTACCTTGAAACATATCGCTAAATTTAATGTCCCTGCTCCGAAAGTTTACAAAGGGGGTGAACGTGAATTTGAGAATATGTTGAACAACGAGGAGTTTGATTGCGTGATCATCGCAAGTCCTTGGGAATGGCACGTACCGATGTCTGTCGCCGCTATGAAGGCTGGTGTTCCTTATGTAGGCGTGGAGGTTTCTGCGGCTAACACGTTAGAGGAGTGCTGGGATTTGGTAAATGTTTCGGAAGCAACCGGAAGCCATTTGAATATCATGGAGAACGTATGTTATCGTCGTGACTGTATGGCTGCGTTGAATATGGTCCGCCAAGGTTTGTTCGGCGAGATCTTGCATGGTGGTTGTGGTTATGAGCATGACTTGCGTGAGGTGAAATTCAACGATGGAACTCATTACAACTATGTACCGGGCAGTGGTGATCTTCGTATGGGTCCGACGGCTTTCGCCGAGGCTCAATGGCGTACGAACCATTCCGTACATCGTAATGGCGATATCTATCCGACTCACGGTATCGGACCGATAGCTCATTGTATGGATATCAATCGTGGTAACCGTTTCCTTTCTTTATCCGCTATGGCTACTCAATCTCGTGGATTGCATAAGTTTATCGTGGATAATGGGGGTGAGAATCATCCGTTGGCGAAGGTCAACTTCAATTTGGGAGATATCGTGACTTCTATGATTAAGTGTTCTAATGGACAAACGATTATCGTAACCCATGATACCAATTCTCCTCGCCCTTATTCATTAGGTTTCCGTGTTCAGGGAACTGAGGGTTTATGGATGAACGATGGCGATCATGTATATGTACAAGGAAAGTCTAAGCCTCATCGTTGGGATGATTCCGATGAATGGTTCAAGAAATATGATCATAAATTGTGGGCTTCCTTAGAGTCTCAAGCTGCTGAGGCCGGACACGGTGGTATGGACTATATCATGATGTACGACTTGATCGACGCTATCCGTAATAAGAAACCGGCTCCAATGGACTGCTATGACGCTGCCGCTTGGAGCGCTATCTCCGGCTTGTCGGAGATGTCAATCGCTCGTGGCGGTGCTTTGGTAGACTTCCCGGATTTCACCCGTGGGCAATGGATTCACCGTCAACCGCAATTCGCTTTGTAATAGATTTTCATAAAATACTAGGGAAGGATGTCTTTGTTAAAGGCATCCTTTTCTTTTTTATATACATTTTTCTTGTCTCTTCGAGTATTATGATTATTTTTGTCACTCAAGTTAATCTATTCTATCTAAATTTTAAATTCGTACTATGAAGACAAACAGAAGAGACTTCCTGAAGACTCTTGGAGGAATCGCGGCATTTACGATTGTACCGCGCCACGTGTTGGGTAATGGATTCATCGCTCCAAGTGATCAATTAACAAAAGGAATTATCGGTACAGGTGGTATGGGCCGTGGACATGTGGACTATGCTGGGACTCGTCTTGTCGCTGTGTGTGACGTCGATAAGAATCATCTGGAGCTAGGTAAACAGTTGGTAAAGGATAAGATTGCCGCATACCATGATTTTCGTGATTTGATTCTAGATCCCAATGTAGATATCGTTCATATAGCTACGCCTCCTCACTGGCATGGTATCATGTCTGTCGAGGCCGCTAAAGCAGGAAAAGATATTTGGTGTGAGAAGCCTATGACCCGTACGATCGGGGAGGGTAAACGGGTAATGGAAGCGATGAAGCAATACGGACGTATGTTCCGCTTGAACACTTGGTTCCGTTTCGCTGACCCGTTCTATGGACTGGGCACTCCAGTGAAACCTTTGAAGAAACTGGTTCAAAGTGGTATGTTGGGCTGGCCGCTAAAGGTAACGATCAGCAAGCATACCGGTTTCGACTGGAAGTTCTATTGGGTTGGTAAAGAATATCTGGAACCACAATCGGTGCCTAGTGAGCTGGATTATGATTTCTGGTTGGGTCCGGCTCCTTACAAACCTTATAACCCGCATCGTGTGCATCAGACATTCCGTGGATACTGGGATTATGACGGCGGTGGTTTAGGGGATATGGGACAGCATTATATTGACCCTGTACAATATTTTCTAGGAAAAGATAATACCAGCCCGGTTAAGGTAGAGGTGGATGCTCCGCAACAACATCCGGACGCCGTGGGTACTTGGCGCTCGATTACGTATACCTATGAGGATGGTTGCCAGATCGTACTTTGGGGAGGTGATTACGGGGATCCGAACACACCTTATATTTCCGGACCGAACGGGAATGTTTATAAGAATTTCGTATGTGATATCCCGGATTGGGAGAAAAAGTTATCCGATTATCCCGAACCTGAGCCACAGGTTACCGACTTTATCGAGTGCGTAAAGACTCGTCAGCCTTTTGCCTTGAATGAGCGTAATGGCTTCCGTTCCGCTACGATCGTGAATATGGGTGCCGTAGCCCTTCGTTTGAATCGTACGCTTCACTTTGATCCCGTAAAACTGGAATTTATTAATGATGAGGCCGCTAATCGTTTGTTGGATCAGCCGATGAGAGCGCCTTGGAACATTTAAATACATACACATATGAAAAAAGTATATATATCAATTGCCAGCTTATTGTTGTGCGGTAGTATGTTAATGGCTCAAAGCCCGGCTAATCGTACATCGAAGACGATCGTTGCCGATGTACTGGCACAGATGCCGGCGGAGCAACAAGCTGAATATAACAAATTAATTAATGACTTAAGCTCCACTGGCGAGGAAGGGGTCTTGATGTTGATTAACAAGATTAACGCTCCGGGAAAAGGCAGTAACTCGAACGTGGATTATGCGTTAAGCGGATTGACTCACTACGTGATGGCGAAAGGTGAGGAAAATGCCCGTCTAGCAACAGCCAACGCATATTTGAAAGCCTTAGATAAGGTGAGCGACCGGGAGACAAAGGCTTTTATTATCCGGCAGCTTCAATTACTGGGAAAAGATGAGTGTGTGGATACGCTGGCTAGCTATTTGAACGATGAGAGCCTAAGCGGTCCTGCTGCCCGTGCGTTATCCGCTATCCGTACCGATAACGCTAAGAAGGTTTTGGTGGCTTCCTTGATGCGTCGTTCCGGTACTCCGAAGACGCAAAAGGATATTATCCGTGCGATCGCTGACGTGCAAATCGCTGATGCGGAAAATGTATTGAAAGTGATGCTTGGTTCCAGCGATGAGAATATGCAGAAAGAGGTTCTTTATGCGTTGAGCCGTGTAGGTTCTAAAGCTTCTCTGAGTGATTTAGCCGCCGCTGCCGAGAAAGCCGGTTATAAAATGGAAAAGACCGGGGCGAATGAGGCGTATATCGCTTTGATTAAACGTGTCCTTGAGCAAGGCGATACCAAAGACGCGGAGAAAGCGGCGAATGATTTATTGAAGAAGTCTACGAAAGCGGGCATGACACAGACCCGTGAGGCCGCTCTTCAGATTCTATTGGCCGCTAAGCCGGAAGCCGCTACGAAGAATTTATTATCGGCTTTGAAAGATACGGATAAAGGATACCGTAATGCGGCTTTGAACTTCGCTTCGGGTTTCGCTGATCAAAATGTTTATATCGAGGTCATGAAACACATGTTAAAGGCGAAGCCGGAAGTCAAGGTAGATATCTTGAACTGGATAGGCCGTGAAAGCAAATGCCCGTCTAAACATGACGTGATCAAGAATCTGGAACTTCGTTTTGATCTACCAGCAAGACAAGTTCTTTTGGATCAATTGAAAGATAAGGATTTCTATGTGCAACAGGCCGCTGTTTGGGCCTTGGTTAAAATCGGTGATAAGAGTGTCATTCCTGTGCTGGCTGATTTGTTGAAGAGCAATGACAAGCAAGTGATTTTATTGGGTCAAGATGCTTTGATGGCATTTAACGGCGATATTGATCAAGCAGTCGCTAAAGTGATCCCGTCCGCTTCCGATGCCGGAAAAATCGCTGGTTTGGAGCTGTTGGCGATACGTATGGCCGATGCGAATCTAAATACGGTACTGGATCAGATTAAATCCGGCTCCTCAGAGGTGAAGAAAGCCGCTTATACCGCATTGAAAGATGTAGTATCCGAGAAAGATTTCACTTTATTGTGCGGAATGTTGGAGACTGCGGAGGCTTCAGCTGTCGCTCCGCTTCAAGATGCGATCATTGCCGCCATCTCTAAACAACCGGCGGCAACTCAAGTATCTAACGTGAATCGTCGTATGATACAAGCGGGGGACAGCAAGAGATATCTTTATTATAAGGTCTTATCAGCGACTGGCGAGAAAGAGGCTTTGGCTACGATCGTGGAAGGATTGAATAAAGGAAATGGAGCGGCCAAGGATGCGGCTCTTGACGCTTTGTTGGCTTGGAAGGGTATTGAGGCTGCCGACGAACTATTTAAGGTTTGCCAATCAGCCGCTTCCGATCAAGTATTCGACAGGGCGTTAAAGCGTTATGTGCAGTTGGTATCTAATCCGGCATTTACGAGAGAGAATCGTTTGTTGAGCTTGCGGAAAGTCATGGAGATTGCCCGGACGAGTGAGCAAAAGGCTCTTATTTTACGTCAGATCCAACGGGCGGATACCTTCTTGGCATTGATGTATGCGTCGGAATTCTTGGATTCAAGCGATGCGGCTGTTCGTTCTGCGGCTGTTTATGCGGTTTGGAATATCGCTCGTAACCATCCGGAATATAAGGGTGACAATGTGAAGGCTATCTTGAAACGTGTTTTGACCATGTTTGACGGGGAAGACGCTCGTTATGATATCGATGCCTTGAAGCAACATTTGGATGCGATGCCGGACGAGGTCGGATTTGTCTCTATCTTTAATGGTAAGGATTTAACGGGTTGGAAAGGTTTGGTCGAGAATCCGATCGCCCGCGCGAAAATGAAACCGGCTCAATTGGCGAAAGCGCAGGAGAAGGCAGATGAGAATATGCGTCGTGACTGGAAAGTAGAGAACGGCCTGTTAGTATTTGACGGTACTGGGTACGATAACCTATGTACGGAAAAGCAATATGGTGATTTCGAGATGTATGTGGATTGGATGTTGGATCCGAAAGGCCCTGAGGCTGATGCCGGTATTTATCTGCGTGGTACTCCTCAAGTCCAGATCTGGGATACTTCTCGGGTAAATGTTGGTGCGCAAGTAGGTTCCGGTGGCTTGTACAACAATCAGGTAAACGAGAGCAAGCCTTCGAAAGTGGCCGACAATAAATTGGGTGAATGGAATTCCTTCTATATTAAGATGGTTGGTGACCGTGTGACGGTTGTCTTGAACGGAGAAAAAGTGGTAGATAACGTGATTCTGGAAAACTATTGGGATCGCAAGCTTCCGATTTTCCCGGTAGAGCAAATCGAGATGCAAGCTCATGGCAGCAAGGTCTATTACCGTAATATCTACGTAAAGGAATTGGAAAAACAAGAACCGTTCAAATTATCGCCGGAAGAGGAAAAAGAGGGCTTCAAGGTTTTGTTTGACGGAACGAATATGCATGAGTGGACTGGAAACACGGTTGATTATATCTTGGAAGATGGCTGTATCTCTATGGTCCCAAGCAGTAGTTTCGGAGGTAATCTGTATACCAAGAAGGAATACGGAAACTTTATCTATCGTTTTGACTTCCAGTTAACCCCGGGAGCTAATAACGGTGTCGGTATCCGTACGCCGATGGAAGGAGACGCAGCATATGTAGGTATGGAAGTGCAGGTCTTGGATTGTGAACATCCTATTTACCAAGGGAACATCACTCCGCTGCAACATCACGGTTCCGTATACGGTATCATTCCCGCCCGTGAGGATCATCCGAAAGCGTTCAAGCCGGTTGGAGAATGGAATACGGAAGAGATCATGGCAGATGGCGATCATATCCGTGTGACGGTGAATGGAGTCGTAATCTTGGATGGAAATATTCGGGATGCCGTGAAGAATGGTACGCTGGATGGAAAGGAGCATCCGGGTTTGTTTAACAAAAAAGGTCATATAGGTTTCTTAGGACATGGTTCCCCTGTCAAATTCCGCAATATTCGTATCAAGGAATTGAAATAATTTATATCAGGCTTTGAATATAGAAAGAGATTGTCTTGAGTGATTCGAGACAATCTCTTTTTTATTATAGGGGATTTATACTATTTAAATTATATCTTTGTGAAATCATAGTGTAATTTTATCGGAAGGGATATTTTTATGGAGGATATACAGACTCAATTGGATCAATGTAAATTGTTATTGGATAGAGCGGAAGTTGGCTTGTGGGAAGCCGATTTTGTTCAAAGAAGTTATATCTGTTCCGATTATTTAATGAGTATATTTGGGAAGAAGGGGAATAATCTCTCTTTTTTTGAATTTTACTATATAATCCGGGAAGACTTTAGGGATCTGATTACTACGGATTTTTTATCGATCCAATCTGTCGATACGTATGAGCAAATATTTCCGATAATAACACCGACTGGGGAAAAATGGGTACGCTCCAGATTATGTGAGCGTAAGTTGAATAATGGAGTGTGCGTAAAAGCGTTGGGCATATTACAGATTTTACCTAATTTCAAACTGAAAGAGGAAAAGATTAGTAAGATGATCGATCATAATGAGATGATCTTCCGAAAGCTGTATGTAAATTTACCTGTGGGGGTCGAGCTTTATGACAGGGACGGTTACTTGATTGACCTGAACGCAAAGGATATGGAGATATTCGGTATCCGGTCAAAGAAGGACGTTTTAGGAGTCAATATTTTTAGCAACCCGATTATGCCTAAAGATGTGATCAAGAAACTCAAGGAGAATAAATCCGTGAATTTCCGGCTGAATTATTCGTTTAAGAAGGTCGATGATTATTATAACACCTCGAAAGTAGGCGAGATGGATATCGTTACCAAGGCCAGTATTTTATATGACCAAAGAGGTGAACCTTCCAGCTATTTACTTATTAATTTGGATAATACGGAAAAGATGATCGCCTATAACCGTATTTCTGAGTTTGAGAATGTATTTACCTTGGTCAGCGTATACGCTAAAGTCGGTTATGCCCTTTATGACTTATATACCTTTGAGGGCTATGCCATTAAGCAATGGTATGAGAATATGGGAGAGAAGGATGGAACCCCCTTGTCCCAAATTATTGGGATTTATTCTTATATTCATCCGAACGACGCTGGATATATAAACTCATTCTTTGAGGAGGTAAAACAGGGCAAAGCGCATCATTTCCGTAGGGAAGTGCGTGTGAAGTCTGGTGACGGATGGAAATGGATTTGTGCCAATATCACCCGTAACCCTCAAAGCGTAGACCCGAATAAACCGGAGATGATCTGTATTAATTATGATATCACGGAGTTAAAGGACTCTCAATTGAAAAGGGAAAGGGCGGAAGAACTGGATCGTTTGAAGTCTGCCTTCCTAGCGAATATGAGTCATGAGATTCGTACGCCATTAAATGCCATTGTCGGTTTTTCTCAATTATTGGCGGAAACGGATGATCCCGAGGAGAGGCATGAGTTTGTGGAAATCATCGATAGCAATAATCGGATGTTGCTTCAATTGATCAGTGATATTCTAGATTTGGCAAAAATTGAATCTGGTACGATGGATTTCAAGTTCGCCGATATGAGCGTAAAAGAGGTGATCAATGAGATCGTGACCTCTTTCCGTATTAAGATGCCCGATAACGTAGCTCTGATCGCTCCCAAAGATTCACCGGAATGCCAAATCTATAGCGATCGTATGCGGCTGACGCAGGTAATTTCCAATTTCCTTAACAATGCGATCAAGTATACGAGCGAAGGTTGTATCACCTTAGCTTACGAGATCATAGGTGATGAGATAAAATTCTCCGTGACTGATACGGGGGATGGCATGAGCCAAGAGATACAAGCCCATATCTTTGATCGTTTCTATAAAGGAAATACGTTTAAACAAGGTACGGGCTTGGGGCTATCTATTTGCGAGACCATCGTAAATAGACTAGGTGGTCGGATCGGTGTAAATTCCGAGTTGGGCAAAGGCAGTACGTTTTGGTTTACACATCCCTATTCCTTCTCGCCGAACGCTAAATCTCCTGCATCGCCTAATCCGGGAACGATATAAGAATGATCGTCGAGGTCATTATCTAATGCGGCGATCCAGATTGTAGTCTTGTCATCCGGCATTTTCTTCTGCAAGTATTCCAAGGCTTGTTTGCTTGAGATGATGGAGGCTACGTGTACATGGTCGGGTACTCCTTTGGTCAGCAGGGCCTCATACGCCAATTCCATAGAGCTTCCGGTGGCCAACATCGGGTCGGATATGATCAAGGTTTTACCTTTTAAGCGAGGAGAGGCGATATATTCGATATGAATATCAAAATTCAAACGGTCTTTATATTTGCGGTAAGCGGATACGAAAGCGTTCTCCGCATTATCCAGATACCGAAGGAAACCTTGGTGGAATGGAAGCCCGGCACGCAAGATCGTACTAATCACGATTCGATCGTCCGGCGTATTCATCGGGGCTATACCTAGCGGGGACTGGATGTCTTTCGTACTGTAATGAAATTCCTTACTGATCTCGTAAGCCATGATTTCTCCGATACGTTCAACATTGCGACGGAAACGAAGGCTGTCTTTTTGTATGTCTACATCTCTAAGTTCTGCAACAAACTTGTTTAATATGGAATTTGTGTCTCCAAGATTGACGATTCTCATGAGTCTTTTTTTGAGCCCAAAAGTAATCATTTCCGGACACTAAAAATCATAAGTATGAAATTTTTCATTCATACTTATAAATGAAAGATTTCATACTTATGATTTTTTATCCCCTTACCGGGGATATTTTTACTACGTTTTCGGTTACTTTATTATTTCAGGTGGGCATTCATCGCCTCAAGGAGGAATTTACCCGGTTTGAATTTTACGGTCGTACGAGCGGGGATCATTACCGGAGTACCTGTTTTAGGATTTCTGGCAAGACGCTGTGTTTGCGGTCTTGGGATCAATGTTCCAAATCCGACAAGTACGATTTCTTCATTTTCGGACATACGCTCAGTTACGATCTCGATGTAAGCATCCAATACTTTCTTTGCTTCTTGCTTTTGTAACCCGGTCTTGTCTGCTAAAGCCTCTATAAGTTCTGCTTTGTTCATAAAATGCAAATTTTTTAAATTGTTAAACACTACAAATGTACACTTTGAAGCTGGTTTTATAGTTACGTTTTGCAAAGATACATTTGCATTTGAGTTTCTTATTAAACAAGGCCTACAGATGTTTGTTACATTTTTAAGAACAAAAAATGTTAATAATGTGTTAGTTTGCGAATTTCGAAACATTTATTGAATCTTGATATACCCGATTCGTGTGTACTTGATAGTACGGGATTCTATATGTTTTAAGACCTTAGCGGAAGTCAAAGTCAATTTTTCCCCTACTTGGAAAGCATGAGCGCCCGGTGGTAACGTTTGCGTGGTAAGACTACGATCTTTCGCTTTTATCCTCAATAAGAAATAATTTCCGGCGATGTCCACGGCCGTGAGCAATTGATCTACATAGAAATATTCGGTACCACGGATAATCTGTGTCTTGTAAGAATCGTCTTCTATGCGGACTTTTGTGATTGTTAACTTTAAATCGCTCAATTTTTCTCCCGGTGTTCCTACAAAGCGGCTTACAGGCATTTTATATTTCTTACGGGTCTGTAGGTCGAGATAGATTTTACTGTAGGTCACAGCTAACTCTTTAAAACGCATCTCGCTTTTTACGTGAGGCTCATATTTATCGGCTATCCAAACGACGTATCGGGGATCGATCGTATAGATGTCATGCAAATGGTATCCTCTGTATTTACCGAAAGAAATAATATCGTCTCCATTATCGGGAGAGTCTTTGATATCTGTCGTTATAAATAAAGGTAGAAAGGAGTTGCTTACCATCTTAATTGCCTTATTCACCGAGCTGATGGCATTCAAGTCGAGATTCGCCAAATAGACTGTCGGATGATAAGTGGCCGAAGGTGTAAAGAACCAAAGCGTATAATATAAGGTCTTTGAGGTAGGCAAAAGAATGTAATACCGCCCTTTGTCTGACGTTTTTCCTCGATTGAACGTGTTTAACTTGTCGAGGATCATCTTCTGTATTTCACCGGATATGCCGGATGTGTTCTCATCCATACGATCAACTCTATATACAAATCTACTGAAAAAATCCGGAACTACATAATTTGCGGATGAGTTATTTATGACTACTTTTGCCCTAAAAATAAAATAGACGATGAGAATAGAGCAGAATTATTCGTTGGAGAAACACAATACGTTCCATCTTCCGGTAAAGACACGTTGGTTCATGGAGTATGAGACGGAGGAGGAGTTGCGACGAATCTTACATGATGAATACTTTCAGGAATGTTTATCCTTGCATATAGGAGGCGGGAGCAATCTATTGTTCATCAACGATTATAATGGTATTATCATCCATTCCCGAATCAAGGGGATTTCTATCTCGGCGGAAACGGACGAGTATGTATCGCTTCGTGTCGGGGCTGCGGAGATCTGGGATGATGTCGTGGCATACGCCGTATCGAAAGGTTGGGGAGGTATAGAGAATCTTTCTTTAATACCCGGTGAGGCGGGCGCTGCCGCTATCCAGAACATCGGGGCTTATGGCATGGAGATCAAGGATGTGATCGAGAGCGTGGAGGCTTATAACCAGTTGACATTCGAGAAACGGACTTTTACGAATTCGGATTGTGAATATGGATATCGTAATAGTTATTTCAAGAATGAACATCATGACCCCCACATCATAACTTATATCACGCTTCGACTATCCAAGAACCCTGGTTTTTCAGTTAATTATGGGAACTTAAAGGAGGAGTTGACGAAATATCCGGAAGTTACTTTGGAAACGATCCGTGAGGCTGTCATAACAATTCGCAGGCAGAAGCTTCCCGATCCTGAAGTATTAGGCAACGCAGGCAGTTTCTTTATGAACCCGATAATTACGGCAGAGCATTTTGAGAAATTGAAAAAGCAATTCCCGGAAATCCCGTCTTATCCCGCTTCGGAAGGAAAGATCAAGGTTCCGGCCGGTTGGTTGATCGAGCAATGTGGGTTTAAGGGTAAAAACCATGGGTCGGTAGGTGTTTACGAGAAACAAGCGTTGGTATTAGTGAATTTAGGAGATGCCCGGGGGGATGAGATCGCGTTGGTCGCGGAGAGCATTCGTACCGCCGTAAAAGATCGTTTCGGTATAGAGCTTATGCCTGAGGTTAAATATGTCGGATAATGAAAATCGTTTTTTTAGGAACAGGAACGTCTACGGGCAATCCTGAGATAGGTTGCCAATGTGAGGTATGTACTAGTAAAGACCCCCGTGATTGGCGTCTACGGGCCTCGATCTTGGTAGAGACGGAAGGGAAACGGATATTGATCGATTGTGGTCCGGACTTCCGTTGGCAAATGATAACCAATAAGATTTACCATTTTGACGCCGTTTTAGTAACCCATGAGCACTACGATCATGTAGGTGGCTTAGATGATCTACGTCCTTTTGGTCGGTATAAAGATGTGGATATTTATGCGGAAGACAATGTCGTGGAGGCGATAAAAACTCGCATTCCTTATGTGTTCCGGGAGCATAAATATCCGGGAGTGCCTAATTTGGTATTGCATACGATCGGGACGAAACCGTTTGAGGCCGCCGGTGTCATGATCACTCCCATTCGTGTAATGCACGCTAAGCTGCCGATCTTAGGTTTCCGTATCGGCAATATGGCTTACTTGACCGACCTTAAATATCTTCCGGAAGAGGAGTACGCTAAGTTGGAAAACCTTGATGTATTGGTTATTGATGCTCTTCGGAAAGGAGAGCATCAATCGCATGAGAGTCTGGAGGAAGCCTTAGCGAATATATCCCGTATCCAGCCCAAGGAGGCCTATTTAATCCATATGAGTCATCGCATAGGGTTGCATGCGGTCGTTGAAAAAGAGTTGCCTCCGCATGTACATTACTCATATGATGGATTAACGGTGACTTTTTAAGCCATATATTAAAAAGATTCTTTATCTTTGCCAGCTGAAAATCTAGAGAATAGCTGCTTTTTTTAAGTTAGTCGCTTATAGCAGGGGTGGTATATAATAAAAAACAATAATAGACTGTATGAATTTATCGTTTAAGAACGTACTATGCGTATGTTGCTTATTGCTGTCGGGATCTGTGTATGCGCAGGTTCCGCAAGACTTGATTGACAAGGCGAAAGCCGCTGGAATGTCGGATACGCAGATACAGCAGGAATTAGCCAAGCGTATGAAACAAGAAGGGGGATCTGTCGGATCTCAAGCTACCGCTACCGATGCGAAGGTTAGCGACCGGGTAATGCCGGTAATCGATGAAGGACAATCCTTAGAAGCCCAACGTAGAAATAATCTTCCTGCTTCAGCCATGGAGAATACCGTATTCGGGCATGAAATCTTCTCAAACAAGAACTTATCTTTTGCCCCAGATTTAAACATCCCTACACCTAAGGATTATGTGCTTTCCGCTGGTGATGAGTTATTGATTAATGTATGGGGAGATTCCGAGCTAAACTTGAAATTAAAGATCTCTCCGGACGGTACGATCCTTGTACCAAATTTAGGTCCGGTGTCGGTCAGTGGATTGACGATCGCTGGCGCTGAGACTCGTCTGCGTCAGGAGTTGAGCCAGATTATGTCTACGCTGTCTGGTTCGGGAGAGGGGAATACCTTTGTTTCCGTCAGTTTGAGCCAGATTCGTAGCATGAAGGTGAATATTGTCGGCGAGGTAGTCGCTCCCGGTACGTATACATTACCTTCATTCGCCACATTATTTAATGCGTTGTATGCCGCCGGTGGTGTGAATAAGATTGGTTCTTTGCGTAGCATCAAGGTATATCGTAATAGCAAGGAAATCGCTAATCTCGACGTATATGATTATTTATTGAACGGAAAGTACACAACGAATGTCCGTTTGGAAGAGAACGATATGATTATGGTAGGCCCGTACGACCAGTTAGCGGTGGTTCGAGGTAAGGTGAAACGTAATCGTATTTTCGAGTTGCGCAAGGGCGAGACCTTGAAGCAATTGCTGGATATGGCCGGCGGATTTACCGGCGACGCTTATACGAAGGACGTACAAGTGAAGCGTAAATCAGATAGTCGTTACCAGATCTCTACGGTTTCGGAGGATAAGTTCGCTTCTTTCGTGATGCAGGATGGCGATTCTTTGCAGGTAGATTCCGTTATTCCTTTTTATGAGAATCGTTTGGTCGTGACGGGAGCTGTATGGCGTCCGGGAGAATATGAGTTAAGTCCGTCGGTTCGTACGGTAAAGCAATTGGTAAAACAGGCCGCGGGTCTTAAAGGAGACGAGTTCGCCGGCCGTGCCTTGATTACCCGTTTGAATCCGGATTTCACGACTACGATGATCGCCGTGGATATTCGTGGTATCTTGAACGGTACCGCTCCAGATGTGGAGTTGCAAGCGGAAGACCAATTAAGCATTCCTTCCCTATTCGATTTGCGCGAACCTTATACGATCAAGGTTGGCGGAGCCGTGAATTATCCGGATACGGTGCTTCCGTATCGTCATAATTTGACAATAGAAGACGCTATCATGATGGCAGGTGGTTTAAGAGAGTCCGCTTCTTCTATTAATGTAGAGGTAGCCCGTCGTGTGAAGGATCCTAGTTCCAATCAGAATGTCAACCGGATCGCCGATGTATATAACTTCTCGTTGAGTGAGGACTTCAAGTTGAATGCGGGAGATACGATCTTCACATTGGAGCCGTTCGATGAGGTTTATGTTCGTTTCTCCCCGGGGTATCATGAGCAACAGGTCGTGAAGGTGAACGGCGAGATCACTTTTGCCGGTAGCTATGTATTGGCTACGAAGAACGCTCGCTTGAGTGATATTATCGCGAAAGCGGGAGGAGTTACCCCAGAGTCTTATGTAAAAGGTGCTAGCTTGAAACGTCAGTTGACAGAAGATGAATTGAAACGCATGGAGACCCTTCTGGCTTTAAGTGAGGCGAATAAGCAAAGCCGGGATTCCATCGGTGTAGCGTTGATGAATGTGAAGGACTATTCCGTAGGTATTGATTTAGAGAAAGCGTTGGCAAATCCGGGTAGTATCGATGACGTTGTGCTTCGTGACGGCGATGAGCTTTATATCCCGCAGATGCAAAGTACGGTGAAGATGAGCGGAGCCGTGACTTATCCGAACAGCGTAACTTACACGAAAGGTATGTCGGTTATGGATTGCTTGTCTCAAGCCGGTGGTTATAATGATATCGCACGTAAGTATCCGATCGTAATATATATGAATGGTAAGGTCGCTACGACGAAGCGTACCGCTATCTTTTTCAAGCGTTATCCGAAAGTGGAGCCGGGCTGTGAGATCGTAGTTCCGACGAAAACGCAACGTGAGCGCCGAAGCTTGGCTGAGATCATGAGTATCAGTAGCTCCGCTACCTCTATGGCTGCGATGATTACCTCTATTGTTAACATGATTAAAAACTAATCAGGCATGGATACGATAAACGAGATAAAAAGACAAGAGTTACCTGAGGAGCAGGAGATCGATTTAATCGAACTGGCGCAAAAACTGTGGAAAGAGCGTAAGTTCTTATTGAAAGGCTGTGGTATTGCGGTGGTAGTAGGTTTGATTGTAGCTTTCAGTATTCCCAAGGAATATACAACTACGGTGAAATTGGCACCAGAGACACAGGATGCGGCAAAAAAATCTAGTCTTGGCGGTTTGGCTGCTATGGCTGGGATTAATCTGAATGCCGCTGCCGGTGCGGACGCGATCTCTCCGGATTTGTATCCGGATGTGGTGCAGAGTACCCCGTTTCTGTTGGAATTGTTTCCGGTAGAGGTTACCGATAAGGAAAAGGAGTTAAGCACTACATTGTATGATTATATGAGTGAACATCAACGTAAGGCTTGGTGGGGATATATTGTCTCCGCTCCATTCAAGGCGTTGGGTGCGGTAATGAGTTTAATCTCCGGTGACGAGGAAGAGTCTGAGGGCTTGAATCCTTACCATTTGACAAAGGATCAAGAAGAGGTGGTGAAGGCCTTGCAGGAGCGGGTTTCTGTTTCCGTGGACAAGAAGACCTTGGTTATCACGGCTTCCGTACAGATGCAGGACCCGGTTATTTCCGCTCAGATGACAAAGGTCGTTTTGGAAAACCTCCAGAATTATATTACGAATTATCGTACGCAGAAAGTAAAGCAAGATTTGGAATTTACCCAGAAGGTATTTGGCGAGTCACGTGACGCTTATTATAAAGCGCAACGTGCGTACGCTGCTTTCGAGGATGCCAACCGTAATATTATCTCTTCCAGCTACCGTACGGAGCAGGAACGTTTGAAGAATGAGATGACCCTTACGTTTAATGTTTACAATACGTTGGCGCAGAAGTTGGAGCAAGATAAATTGCGTGTACAGGAAGAAACTCCGGTGTATACCGTAATCGAGCCGGCTACCGTACCTTTGAAAGCATCTTCTCCTAAGAAGGCACTTATCTTGGTCGGTTTTGTCTTCCTCGCTTTATTCGGATGTATCGGATATTTATTCGTAAAAGATATGTTTGTGGCAGCTTTCAAGAAAGAAGAGACTGGAGCTTAATTCCCGCAAACCGTAAAATATGCCACGGCCTCGTCATGACTGACTTGTGTCGTGGTTTTTATTTGCGGGAATAGCCGATTGATCCGGGTGGTTATCGTATCGCATAAATTGGGGTAAAAGTTCTCCAAGGCTTTCTCATAGGGTTGCTCGTTGAAGCAGCAAAGGCTTCCTTCATTATAGAATAAATCCATTGCCAACCATTGATTTTTCATTCTCCACTCCGTCGAGTCATTCATTTGTACCCGTAAATGTAAAGGGGCGCTTTTGATGAAGAGATTCATTGCGCCACGCTTGCCTTTTTTACGAATCAGATCTGTTAGTTCCGGAATGACATGTGCGGGGTATGTCTGTTGCCTTTCCACCGTCTCTACCAATAATCTTCGGTTGTAGGACGCTACGAATATACCCTCGTGGTAGTAACAACCTAGAAAATGCTTATCAACATCAGGATAATATCTAACAGGAACGGAGGTTTCCTCTCGTTGCTGGGCCGGAAAAGTGAAAGAGACGTCCAGTTGCTTGAAAATACGCTCTGCCGTATGACTATCCATAGGGGCGTACAAGACATCCCCTTGTGGATAATAAGCGATTAGGAAAGACGATAATTCCAGATTTTGCCGTATTAAAGAAAGGAAAATAGCGGGGGTATGATCTGAGAACGCCTTGCGTATATTCTCCATGGGTAGTATCATCTTCTCGAATACAGGAGGACGATTGATGGCAAAAATTGCCGTGGGGCTTGGAACGACCAAACTATAGGGATCTACCGTAGCGACAAATTGCTCGTCGTTCATATGCTTGTAAAAGTACCTCACGCATACGATCGTACCCAGAAACAAGACAAAAAATGCCGTTATGTCTTTCTTGCTGATCCTCATGTTTGCTTTAGGAAGTGTTTACACCAAGGCTTTAATCCGCATTCCTCACATTTCGGTTTCCGGGCGAGGCAAACATATCTTCCATGCAATATCAACCAGTGATGGGCGATGGGGATCAATTCTTCCGGAATGTTCTTCACCAACTCCTTTTCCGTTTCCAAAGGTGTCTTGCTATTATTGGTCAAGCCGATCCGGTTGGAGACACGGAATACGTGCGTATCCACCGCCATGGCCGGCTTGTCATATACTACGGATGCGATTACGTTCGCTGTTTTTCTTCCTACGCCCGGCAGTTTTTGTAGCTCATCAATATCGGAGGGAACCACGCCTTTGAAATCCTCTATCAGCATTTTCGCCATACCTACCAGATGTTTAGCCTTATTGTTCGGGTAAGATACGCTTCGTATGTATTCAAAGACAACTTCCGGTGTGCTAGCCGCCATTACCTCAGGAGTCGGGAAAGCCTCGAACAGGGCAGGTGTGATCATATTCACTCGCTTATCCGTGCATTGTGCGGATAGGATTACCGCTATCAATAGTTGATAGGGGTCGTCATAATGTAGTTCAGTCTCGGCTACCGGTACGTTTTCCTTAAACCAGTTTAATACGCCTTTATACCTTTCTTCTTTTCGCATTGCTTTTTCGGTTTCTGTTTTTCGCATCCTAAAGGTATAACTTTTAATAGGAATATACAAGCGGAGATGTGCCAAAAATAAGATACACCCGAATTGTACGAATAAATAAAAAAGTACCGATCTCCTTCTTCCATCTAAGAGAGAAAGAAATCGGTACTTTTTTATTTATTATTCCCTAACGATCTGGTGGATATGTATAGATTCTTTTCCTATTGTGGTGATTTCTAAAGAAGAGAAATCCTCGAACATGGTTTTATTTAATTTGATGTAGCCTACGTTTCCTTGATAGACGATGTTTTTCTCGCCATCTTGGGAGAGGCCGGTGATGGATACCAGATTCTCGTTACTTCCGGAGAGGAAGAAAGATACGGCGTTGATATCATCACATTTTATATGAATCATTTCTCCCGGGTTCAAGTTCTTATACGTATCTAGGTTCATATCGTACATCATAAGAGCCTCATTGATTTGCGGGTCTTGTTTGGTTGTCGCCGTGAATCCTAGTACGTATAGCTCCATTTGCTGATCCGAGTTATTTCGCATACGGATATAACGGGCTTTCGGGTCGATGGTGCGGATCGTATCTTTAGCGTTTTCCGTGGAGACATGAGGGATTAGGCTCCAGCTCTTTCCGTCGGCGGACCACTCGAATACCCGTCCGGGTTGGTTGCTTTTCGGAAGATTGAAACAGAAGGATTCCGCTTCTTTCTGGATTTCCCAGCCGATACCCAGATATTGGTTAGGTTGTACCTTGACTACCTCGAATAGGGGAACGTAACCGACCGTATTGTCACCCTCGGCACAAGGCTGGCTCTTTAATTGGTCGATATTCGTGAATATGGAAGGGATGCTAACCTTCACCTCGTCCGGGGCGATACCGTCCGTAGATAGCAGGTTACGACCTGTCTGGCGGTATAAGTCTACGATGAAAGGGTGTAAGACTTTCGATCCGACTTTCACGCCTTTAGGCTGCGCCTTCTGGTTCAGCGTGCGGTTTATCAGTTTCATGCTATCTAGCAAAGCGGATGTTTCCAGATAGCGTTGCCACGTATAAGACCGGTCTTTCTCATACCAAGCGTGCGCCATATGCAGAGCGCTTGTTCCGGCTTTTCCTAAGAACTCGAATTGGATAAGCCATGGATTGATTTGCTCGATCAAGCGTTTATTGGGACTTTGGCTATAGATCATACTCGGGGAAGCCGTGATTTGAGCGAATAAGGTTCCCAGAAGATTCGCGCTTTGCTCCGGGAACGTGTTTTTCTTATATCCGGCGAGGAATGTCTGGATAGGAGCCACATAGTTAGCGGACTCTTCCCGGCGGTATTGATGTCCGTTCGGACCCGGATCGCAGTTATGCTCGCAGAAAATGCGGAAAGCCATGGAGGCCTCCGGCATGATGAAGTCGCAAGCGTCTTTCCATGCCTGTGTAGGATCGTAATTCTCGATATTCCAAGTGTACATTCCAACGCCGAATATAGCGACCTTGGAAGCCTCGGCGTATTCCATAGGATTGGATACGAATCCGGTCATGGTGCCGGCGGCTTGCGTATCTAGGCCGTAGGCGGGTCCCATCAACAAATGATCTTGGCAATAATCGCTTACGGGGAAGTTCCACCAGATATAGGCGGGACGACGGATACGGTTGTTTACCCACTCGACGCCTTCTTTCGTGATATCGGCTACGACACGGTCTCCGGTCCACATGATTTGGATAGCGGGGTCGAGTTGGGTACCGAGGATATCCAGATAATCGGTCTTAGCCCATGAGCGGTTGTATTCGGTAGGGCACATGATCAGGGGCTGCACGTCATTTTTCTTGGTAATAAACTCCTTATGGATGTAATTCAATAAGCCGGCTTGCTTTTCCGGGCGGGCTCCCTCTCCGGATATATCATCGAAGAAAACGGCGAAAGAGCGTACGCCCAAATCGTACATTTTCTCGAATTTGGAAAGGATGTTCATGCTATCTGTCAGGTTCCATTGAATATCTTGTCCCGGGTGGATGGCCCAAACGAAGTTTACTTTGTTATGGGTGGCCTCTTCCGCTAGTTCCTTGATATGCTCGGCTTCCTCGGCGGGATAAGGTTTGCGCCAGTTGGGGGAGCTGTGATAAGGATCATCTTTCGGACCATAGATATAGGTGTTCAGCTTGATCCTTCCGTAAAAGCGGATTTGCTCGATACGGTCGGCGTGGCTCCAAGGCTGTCCGTAGAATCCTTCCACGGTACCCCGGAATAATACGTCCGGATAGTCCTTGATCGAGCAGAGAGGCAGGATCTTCTTACCCTCGTCATATTTAGCTAATTGCTTGAGGGTTTGGGCGGCGTAAAACAAGGAATTATCGTCTACGATCCCGATCATGATACCTTTTTTAGTGATCGTCAGCGTATAGGCACCTGAGCGTTGCATTTCCGGAGTTTTGTCTTTTAGCTTCTTGATCTCTAAAGGGAGAGATTTGCCGGATTTAGCAAAAGGTAGCGCTTCTTTAAGTAGTTTGACCGCATCTGCGTCCGGATTATTTATACCCCGTAGGGTATATCCATGGGACGGTGCGTATGTTTGGCTGGAAATAGTCACCTCTTGGGGCTCGGGGAAGATTCCTAGGGATAGCTTTTGGCTATGCGTTAGGTTACAAACGCCTAGAAGGAGCATGGTGGCGAGTAAATACTTTAGTGTCTTCATATACGATATGATTTAATGTTAACGTTCGTAAATGTATGAAATAATTAAACACGGAGCACACGGAATACACAGATTTGTTCCGTGCCCTCCGTATTTAGATCTTATAGGGAGAATAGCAATACCCGGTTATCCGGATTTGTCCATTCATGGATCAAGCTACGCACGCCGCTGTATTCGGCGGGAGTGAACTGTTGCTTGTTCAACTCGATCGTACGTACCACCTCAATCGTATTTCCTTTCGGAGTGATCGTGCGGGTTACTTTACCAAAAGGCTTGCTTATCACTTGCTCTTTTGTGGAGGTCTGCAACTTCATGCCCTCGGCGGGAGTAACCGTGTATGTTACCTCTTCCCTGATTAGGGAGGGGAGTTCGAATAAGTTGGAACGCTTGCTGTTCAAGGCACTCATGCCCCAGCTATCGATTCCAGCGGAGATGGCTGGCAATACGCAGATGGCGAAACCGTCTTTTGCTTGATCGGCGGAGATGGCCACGGATCTACTTTCCTTAATCTGAATAGGTGTGGTCTCAATCTCAATGGAAGTTCCGGAGAGGGAGACTACCTTATCTAGTCCGCCACGATTTGTCAGCGGGGAGGCGGATAGGTATTGATCTTTCCCATCGACAGTGGCTTTTACGGCTAGTGTCTGGATGGCAGCCAGCCCGCAAGCGTCCGTATCGAGATGGCCGGGATAGACGGCGAGGACTTCCGACGGGATTCCGGCGGCATTCAACATCACGTTCAAGAGCTGTGCGATCTCTAGCGGCGTACCGTAAGCACTGCGGAGAACGGTATCGATGTCACGGACGGTATAGCCGGTCATCGCCATGGGGATAGGACAGGTACTGAGATTGTTGAGTATATGGTCTCGGATGATGTTCACCTTCTCTTGTTCGTTACCGCTTTTATCGGTGAGGAATTGGGCGAAGGTTTTGCTCTCGTATCCCTGCGATTCCTTTAAGCGCTTATCCAAAGTGGCTAAGGCCGCTTTACCTGAAGGATAGGTAGAGGCTACCAAGTGGGGTGAAGCCTCACGGTTCTTTGGTTGGAAAGCCTCACGGGAGGAAGCGGGAATGTTCCGTAGTGTCCAGTGTACCTCCTTTATACCGTCATGGCTCTCTTCCACGGCTTTTACGGGGGAGCCGTATAGACCGCAAGCCAAGGGGGTCCCTTCCGGTACGGAAATAGAGACCTTGCATTCCTTCACGGGAGAGGTCTCTTGTAGTCGCTCGTTGATATCCAGAGCCGGATAGTAGCCCGGTTTTGTGATAATAGAGTAATCCAAGTAAATCGTGGCCCCAAGTTCTAGGCCAGTGTGTACCACGACCATTTCCTTGAGTTGGTTATAGGCCGGAGCGTCGGCGGCGAAACGGGGCAGGACCTCCACGAAGGCGTTATCGGGTGTCTTTACGATCGTACCGTCTTTCTGCCTCGTATAGGATGAGTGAATCTTCAGTGTTTGGAAATCGGGATTGTAGACGATAAAACTCTCGCCATACGTGCTATTCATCGCGGTATGCGTGAAGAGCGTCAACTCCATGGAGGATCGATATTCTTGGCTGCCGTCGGCATGCAAGGTCCAAGCTTTCGATACTTTCCCGTACTCAGCCTCCGATGCGGCGAATGAAGTAACCGTCATCGCTAACAAGCTTAGGAGAAGAATCAGTTTATAGGTTATCTTAATCATTGTCTTTCTTTTTTTATTTCTTGATAATCAAATAGTCACCATAACTCTTATAGGCGTTCACGGCGGAACGGAAGCCTTTCCAGTCAGCCGCGTCGTAGACACGCTTCTTCAACGCTAGCTTCTGGCGCAAGACGATGTTCCGGTCGCCTTCCTGTGAAAGGGAACCTTCGAAATCGGCCGCATTGCTTCGCAGGGCGTCATTCTTCGGGGCGTTCAGGAGGGTATAGCCTTTGGGGAGACGGATGGTCTCATCTTGTTCTACCAAACGGGAGCAAGCGTCCTTGAATCCATACGCACGGTTTTCCGGTTTCGTATCGATACGCAAGAAACTCTTCACTTGATTGTAGAGGTTATTCATGACTAGCGGCTTGATAAGCATCTGGTCTCCGGCGATGATCGCATAATCGGGGATCTCATAAGAGAACGTGATCTTGATAGGGGCCGCTTGATAGTTCTTCGGGTCCTTACCGTAATCTACACGAAGCAGTTTGGCGTTGGGGGATACGGCCAGCAATTGCTTCTCCATCGTGTTCTGCCAGTCGGATTGCCATCCGGTGGTGAAGATGCGGCGGATATTGCTGTCGGACTGTCCCTCGGCGGTGATCGTGAATTGTCCGCGGAGCGTGCCTTTCTCGTCTAGGCGGTTGTCAGCGTGGATGCGGACGTAGTGGTTTTCTGGGGCGGAGACAGGGGTCAGGCAGAGGTCGGAGCCTTCGGGCACACCCGGGAGGTAGTTCTGCTGTTGCTCGGCGCTACTCCATAATTCCCGGCAGAAAGGAACCCAAGTCGGGTCGAGAGGCATATACGTGCCGCTAGCCAGTTTTACCACCGCCACGCAATGGTTGAAATGGTCGGCGGGGATGCTTTCTACACGGCTTCCCGCCATGGTCATCGCCGGGTAAGCCTCGAATCCGGCCATGCGGAGGAAGGCGATCAACGTACCGGCGATATCCTTGCAGACACCGCAACGATCGGTATAATTCATCTTTAGGTTGTGAAGCGTGAAACCCTCGCCTTTACCCATCGAGATCCCGGAGTAACGGATGTTATCGGCCACCCAGTGGGTCAGCACGGCTATCTTCTCCATTTCCGTCTTCTTGCCTTTGATCAGCTCGTCTACCTTCCTTTGGGCTTCCGGGATCGCGGTAAAGCTTCCGTAATCCTCGTTAACCTTATTGAACCATACGGATTTATCTTCCCAGCGGGGCGTGCTGGACATCATGAGCTTCGGGGCTGCGTCGAATAGGTCTACCATATTCGGTTCCTTGGCGAAAGGAAGGATATCGTCGGAGGCGAAGGTATATACTTTCCGTCCATCCTCATATCGCATGGAAGAGGTACATTCGCCTTGGTAGAACTGGAATTGCAACTCTTTCTCCATCGGCATGGATATCCGGTATACCTTACGCACGGTAGGCTCGGTAGCCCAGAAGGGGACGATATCGTAAAACTGTCCCCGCATAGGAGGGATGAAACGCTCGTCGTCGCCCGCCGTCAGCAAGGCGTAGGTGAAACCTTTCTTGGCGATCTCGTACTCCACGACATCTCCCGGTTGCAGGCGGCCCACTTCCAGCATGATCTGCCGGGCGCCCCAGTAGATGGCACGTGCGGGGGCGGCATAGTCGCAAGCCCCAGTCACGTCGAGATTGATCACGTCGCCATTCGCACGGTAGATCGTGGCGTAACGAAACTCGGCATGCGCCGTCAGCGGGTCGTAATCGTATTTGATGATACGGTTGGCGACGGCTCCCTTGGGAGTCTGTACCTTAAAAGCCTTGCATACGGCGAAAGCCCCCGAGCCGGTAGGTTGTACCGTGACGGCGGTGCTGTCCAGCAAGGTGACGCAGTCGTATCCCGCGTAGGCTTCCTGCCCGTACATAGGCGATAAGGCCAATAGGGAGACCGCGGTGATTGTTAGAATCCTTTTCATGTTTATAGTGTTTTTGTGATGATATTTCTCGCTAGCTCCCGGCAGGCGGCACGATCGATCTTGCCGCTTCCGGTTTTGGGGATGGCCTCTACCTTCAAGACGAATCTCGGGCGTTGGTATTTGGGGAGGCATCCCATCAGCTCTCTTGACAGCAGGCTGTCAGTTCTCTTGACAGCAGGCTTCCGATTGCCTTGACAGCAGGCTTCCGGTTGCGTTGGCAGCAGGCTTCCGGTTGCGTTGGTAACTTCGGTGAGCAACGTTACTGCCTCGCCCAACTTCTCGTCCGGTACGGAGGTGATGGCGAAATCGCCCATTATGTAGGGCCGTAGCCGCTCTTCCACCTCCTCGATCTGTATCTTGATACCTCCGCTATTGATGATATTATCTTTCCTTCCGATAATGGCGAAACTCCCGTCCGGCAGCAGGCGGGCGACATCGTTCGTCACCAGCCGCTCGTCGCAAACCAATGGGGCGTCTATCACCAAGGTATTGTCCGGCGACAAGGATAACGTCACCGAGGAGAAGGGATGGTAATAGGGCGAGGCTTCCGGCCCGTTCAGCCGGCGCAGGGCGACGTGAGACAGCGTCTCCGTCATTCCGTAGGTGGAATAAACCGTGTTTGGCATCTGCCGTATCTCCTGTTCCAAGGCCGCGTCGATCGCCCCGCCGCCGATAATCAGGATATCCGTTTGCTCCAGCCGTTTACGTTCCTCGGGTACTCGCAACGTATTGTAAACCTGCAAGGGGATCATGGCGGCAAAGCGCAGGGGCGTATCCCCCCAATCCGCCAACGGGTGTCCGGAGGGCTCACGCACCTCCAGATCCAGTCCGGCGTATAGGGAGCGGACCACCATCATCTTTCCGGCTATATAGCGCAGGGGCATACATAACAGGGCCTTGTCGCCCTTCTTAAGACCCAGATAATCGCAGGTAAGCCGGGCGCTGTTCAGCATCCGGTCCTTGCGCACTCTCATCCGCTTGGGCGTACCGGTGGAGCCGGAGGTCTGGACTTCCAGAAAAGGGGAGGGATCGTGCCATTCAGCTAAGAATGCTTGTAAATCATCTTGTATCGGCATAGGTCAAAGGTCGTTGGAGAACCAGATGGTGTCTCCTTTTCGTTGGATTAACCGATGTTTATCATCCTTGAAAATCTCGCCGGTTCCCAGACCTTGCGGTAGCGGGTTACCTAACGTGGCGCACCATTGGGCGATAGCGTTCAGTCCGATTTGCGATTCCAGAGCGGAGGTGACCCACCATTTGGGTCGCTCGGGGGTACTCCCTAAGATAGTTTCCGCTAAGTGAACCCATTCCGTACATCCGGCGATGCCTCCGTGGAGGGAAGGCTTTAATATAATGTATTGGGGATGGATCGTTTCCAACAACCGCCGTTTCTCGTCCGGGGCGTTACAGCCGATCAGTTCCTCGTCGAGAGCGATGGGAAGGGGTGACTCTGCCGCAAGGTGTGCCATTTCTTCCAACTGCCCGGCACGGATAGGCTGCTCGATGGAATGCAAGTCCATCTCGGCGAGCCGCTTCAGTTTGTCCATCGCCTCCGAGGGTGTGAAAGCGCCGTTGGCGTCTACCCGAAGCTCTATTTCCTTGGCAGAGAAATGCGCACGGATGTGTTTCAATAAAGAGAGTTCCCGGTCGAAATCGATAGCGCCGATCTTCAGCTTGACGCAGCGGAAGCCCTCCTTCATCTTTTCCTCTACCTGTTCCAGCATGTACTTATAATCGCCCATCCAGATCAGTCCGTTAATGGGGATGCCCGCTTGCCCCCGCGAGAAGGGCGTGTCGTAATGCCGCCAACCACCCTGTTCATAATGACGCATGGCCATTTCCAATCCGAAAAGGATGGATGGGTAATGGCGCAAAGATTCGGTGTCAACATATCCCTTCTGTTCCAGATCGAGGCAAGCCTTGGATAACGTGATCTCGTAATCCACTCCATAATCGCAACTGAGATCCGGCAGGGGGGCACATTCTCCGATACCAATAACCGAGGGTTCGTCTTCCTTGCGGATTCGGACCTCCCACAATTTCCGGGTCGTGTAAACACCCCGTGAGGTTCCTGCCGGTCGCTTGAAAGTCAAGCACCGGGGAACCACCTCTGTTTTATAAAACCTCTCCTTCACCATTCATTCTCAATTTTCAATTCTCAATTCTCAATTCCCTTTACGGGAACTTCGGGTAATCCTCGAAGCGTGGACGGCGTTTCTCCAAGAATGCCTTGCCGCCTTCCTGCGCCTCGTCCGTCATATAGTAAAGCATGGTAGCGTCTCCGGCCAACTCTTGTATACCGGCCTGTCCGTCCAACTCGGCGTTCAAGCCCGCCTTGATCATGCGCAAGGCCAACGGGCTAAGCAACATCATCTCCTCGGCCCATTGAACGTACTCGTCCTCTAATTTATCCAAGGGGACTACCTTATTTACCAGACCCATATCCAAAGCCTCCTGTGCATTGTACTTGCGGCATAGGAACCAGATCTCACGGGCCTTTTTCTGTCCGACCACACGGGCGAGGTAAGAAGAGCCGAACCCGGCGTCGAAGCTACCCACACGAGGGCCTGTCTGTCCGAAGATAGCGTTCTCGGAAGCGATCGTAAGGTCGCAAACCACGTGCAATACGTGTCCGCCGCCGATAGCGAAACCGTTCACGGCCGCGATGACGGGTTTCGGGAGAGAGCGGATCTGCTTTTGTACGTCCAATACGTTCAAGCGAGGTACGCCGTCTTTACCCACGTAGCCGCCACGTCCTTTCACGTTCATATCGCCTCCCGCGCAAAACGCCGTATCTCCGGCTCCTGTCAGAACGACTACGTTAATGTCCGGACGTTCCCGGCAGATGTAAAAGGCGTCGCTCATCTCCGTGGTCGTAGTCGGGGTAAAAGCGTTGCGATACCGTTCCCGGTTTATCGTAATGCGGGCGATGCCGTTGTAGAAATCAAATAAGATCTCCTCGTATTCCTTGATGGTTGTCCATTCTCTTTTCGTTTCCATATATTATATGTTTTGTGCTTGGGATGAATTTTTTAGTTGATGATAATATTCCTTGAGCAATCGTACGTCTTCCGCTTTGTCCGTGAAAACCTCCATGAATAGGGGATGTTCGCTCGGTTGCTCCGTTTGGGTAAAGGCGCTCATCGCAGCTGCCAACTCCTCGGCGTTATGAACGGCGGAGTAGGAGAATCCCCTTTCCGTGGCCCATCCCTCTGCTGAGGTCTGGTGGGAGGCGGTGACGTAACGGTGCGTACGCTCGTTCATCTTGAATCCTGGCAAGGCTTGGAAGATCTCACCACCTCCGTTGTTCAAGAGCAGGATACGAAGGTTATTGTGCAAGTTTCCGTTCCACAACGCATTCATATCATAGAAGAAACTAAGATCGCCTATAACGATAAAGTTTAGTTTTTGCGAGGCCGAGGCGTATCCGATAGCCGTAGACAAGGAGCCTTCGATCCCGCTCGTACCTCGGTTACAACAAACCTCAACCGTCTCGGGTACGGTGTACAATTGTGCGTAACGTACGGTGGAGCTATTCCCCAGATGCAAGGCCGATTCAGCCGGAAGCGAACGTATCAAACCACCGATCGCCGCCATTTCGGAGTAAGCGAACTCCGGCTCCGGCAGATTCCGGGATTTATATTCCCAAGCCTTCGGATATTCAATCTGCCTATTCTCCAGCATATAAGCGATTTTCTCCAGAAACTCGAAAGCGTCCATCTCGATCACCGTGGTCAGGCTACCGAATAAATCCGCTACCTCCCCATCCAATGAGACATGCCAATGCTCCTTAGGCGGGTGTTTCCGCAAAAACTCTTTCAGCCGCTTGGAGACAATATGGCCGCCGTAGGTGATCACGAGCTCGGGAACCAGCTTCTCTTTTTCCTCCTCTGGGGTAGCGTACAGGATGGCGTCGAAATTCTTGATCGGCAATCCCGGTACGATACGGTTGCCGATGTGCTCGGAGAGCCAAGTGAAATGCTTGTATAGTAACTTGCATATTTTCTTCTCGAAGAGATAGATCAAGCTCATTTGTCCCGCTATCATCATTCGCTTGCTATATTTGTTCAAACGCTCGATCAGATCGTCATATTTCCGGTCGTACACGTTTAGGCCTTGATAACGGGTGATTACCCGTACCTTCGGCAATTCGGGTGTCGTGAACTGAAATAAAGGCTCGGAGATCGGGACGTTGATATGAACCGGCCCTTTGCCGTGATGGTTCAGTTCCAACAAAGCCTCGTTGATCAATCGATTACAATACCATTCATCTTGATCCGTATGTATTTCCGGTAGCTGTACCGATTTCTTCACCAGCGAGCCGAACACCCCGGGTTGCGGCAAGGTCTGTCCGTCCATTTGCCCGATCCATGCGGCGGGGCGGTCGGCGGATATCACGACAAGCGGAACTTTCTGATAGAAAGCCTCCGCTACCGCCGGATGTATATTCAGCAAGGCCGTGCCCGAGGTACAGCAAACAGCCGCCGGCTTACCTCCGTGCAACGCTAGCCCTACGGCAAAGAATCCCGCGCTTCGCTCATCCGTCACGGAATGGCAATTGAAGAACGAATGGTTTGCCAATGTGTGCACAATCGGAGAGTTCCGGCTCCCCGGACATAGCACGATATTACTTACGCCGTGCTCTATCAGCAAGGCTACCAATTGAAGGATGTTCTTTTTATCGCTATACATTATATGATATAAAATTATAAATTACCCACTATTCTCCGCATCGTATCTAATTTATCCTCTGTCTCCTGCCACTCATCCTCTAGCTGCGAGGCCGCCAACAGACCGCCTCCGGCATACAGCGTAAAGGTTTGGGGGAGGATATTCATGCAACGGAGGTTTACGTACAGATCTGTTTTGCCTTTGGGATCCAGCCAACCGATGAAACCGGAGTAATAGCTACGATCGTACCCCTCATTCTCGATGATGAAATGATAAGCCTCCTCCTTGGGAAGACCGCAAACGGCTGGAGTAGGGTGTAATAGTTGAAGGACATCACCCAGCTTCTCGGGATTCGGCAAGGAGAAGAAGAAATCGCTTTTCAAATGGGAAACCTCTCCGGCCCGGGCTGAATAAGGCCCCTTCTCCTCGGGAGTAATACCCAAGGTGGACAGCTGGCGGCGTATATAGGAGGCGACTAATTGCTGTTCTCTCCAATTCTTATGGTCCCAGCTTTTCGGTAATTTCCCGTCTCGTAAGGATTGGGTTCCGGCCAAAGCTACCGTTTGCCAGTCGCCTTTCTCGCCGGATAACAAGATTTCCGGTGTCCCACCCATCCAAGTTCCGGTTTCCGGGGTATGGCAAAGGTAGACATAGGAGCGGATATATCGTTCTACTGCGGCGAAGAATGCCTTGCCGGGTGAGAAAGAGGGATCTTTCCGGATCGTTTTGCTACGGGATAGGACTAGTTTATCTTGGCTTCCTTTTAGCAAAGGGCTGGTAAACAGGGAGAAATGGTAAGCGTATCGTTCCTTCTCCTCGGATTCGGATGGGATTTCGATTTCATTCGAAGGGAATTCGTTTTTCTCTCGAGAGAAATCCCAATCGGATTCGGAGGGGATTTCAAAGCAATCCGGTTGGATTAAAACGATAGGTCGTTCCGCTGTCACCTGAAACGGAGCGATTACAAAACCGCTCCGTTCATTTAAGTCTTTTATGTCGTATAATAGGCAAGGAGAGCCGGCGCTTTGCATCCTGAAATGGAGCCTATCCTCACCGGGAATACGCCAAATAGCGAAACTCCGGCCTTGCTTGATCAACGTGTCTATTATTTCGTAAGAATCTCTTGGAATCATTTCTTCTTTAGTATGCTATTGATTACCCGTACCGAGGAAACCAGTTTGTCGGTAGAGGTGAATATGTCTACGTTCCACACATGGGATGAACGGCCTTTGTGGATAATCGTCCCGACGGCACGTACCGTGTCTCCCTCGTGGGCGGACGACATATGGCTGCCGCTAACTTGCATGCCGACTACCATCTCGTCCGGTTTCGCCAGAATCATGGAACCTAGTCCGGCCACGGTCTCCGCCAAAGCCAGCGTAGCGCCTCCGTGCAAGATACCGAAAGGCTGGCGGGTCCGTTCGTCTACAGGCATGGTCGCTTCCACACGATCCTCCGACGCATAGGTATATTGAATGCCTAGATTACCCATTAAGGCATGTTTGGCCCGTGCGTTTAGTTGATCTAACGGAACCTCCGTGGGTTTGATCGTGGCAAGGATCGCTTTCTCGATCGCTACCGCCACACCATCCATATTATTAGATAAGGTCGTGAAATCGGCGCAAGCCTTTACGGAGTCGCGTGCGTTACCCATCGCCACGCCGGTACCGGCTAATTGAAGCATGGATACGTCGGCTACGCCATCACCAATAGCGACAACCTCTTCGGTCGTGATATTCAGCATCTCCATCAATACCGCCAACGTATTTCCCTTATTGATGAAATGAGGAGCTACCTCCAAGAAATAGTCCTCGGAGCGGAAAGCTTCCAATACCCCGTCCAGACGTTTCTTCCAATGATTTTCGAGACCCACTAGATTGTTCTCGTCATCGCTGGTAAGAATACACTTACAGGGTGCGAAATCCACCGCTTCCGGGAAATTCTCCACACCGATGATGCGCATCTTATTGAGTTCGGCCTCCTCTTGGACATGCTTGTTTTCCGGGCTATCGGTCAGGATATAGTCCTTGTGATACGTGAAGATAGCAAAACCGTTTTCCTTCGCCTTCCGGTTCAAATAAGGAATCATGGCCGGATCGATTCGTTTCTCGAACATCAATTCTCCGGTCTGGGCATTGATGATCTGACCTCCGTTATAAGATAATATGAAACCACCGTAATGATTCAATTCAAGAGCCTCCGCCAAGGGTTGAACCCCGTTGGTGGGTCGGCCGGATGCCAATACAACATGAACTCCCATCTGCTGAGCCTTTAACAGGGCGGCATGGGTCCGGGGAGTTATCTCTTTCTTGTCGTTAAGCAACGTCCCATCTACGTCTAAGACTAATAATTTGTACTTCATGGCGTCTTATTTTATGGTTTAGAATACAAATGTACATAAAATAGTTGATAGTTAGAAGACATTTCCATGAAAGGAATTTACGTATATCGGCGCAAGCTCACGCCTATATCGGTGTAGCCTTGCGGCGATATACGTACAGGCTTATGCCGATATAGGCATTGGCCTGTGTCGATACTGGTGTAAATGTCTCTGAAAAAACACGTACGTGTTCTCGCGAAAACATGTACGTGTTTCTCGGAAAATACGTACGTGTTTTTTCAAAGCAATTCTTGGATGAAACGAGCCACTCCATCCTCATCGTTCGTGTATTGGGTGATGCGGTCGGCATTGGCCTTGACAGGGGGCTGGGCGTTGGCCATAGCGACTCCCAATCCGGCGAAACGGATCATGGATACGTCGTTGAAACCGTCGCCGATAGCGATCACTTCCTCCTGTTTTATCCGGGTTCGCTCTAGTAAGCGGGATAACGAGGCTGCCTTATCGATGCCTTTGGGGACAAGCTCCAGATAGAATGCCTCGGAACGATATACGTTGATACGTTTCCCTAATTCTTGGCGGAGCTTCTCTTCCAACGATACCAACATCTCCGGTTCGCCTACCACCAAGCATTTATCGGCTGGCTGATGCAAATCCCGCAGAAAATCGTCGGTAGCCTTGATCTTCATTTTGGTTAAGAAAGATTCGTATTGTACGTATTTATTTTCCGGATGCTCGCTTAAGATATATTTACCGTTGTAGGAAAGGATAGCCAGTCCCGCTTCTTTGGAGCGGTTGTATAAAACAGGTACGATATCGGGTGGCAAAGCCTGTTCGAAAAGTACTTTGTCTGTCATCAAGTCGATCACCTTACCGCCGTTGAAGGAAAGGATAAAACCACCATATTGCTTCATGTTCAGTTCCTCGGCTAAAGGCACGATACCGTAGGTGGGCCGGCCGGAGGCTAAGACTAGATGCAATCCTTTTTCCTGCGCTTGCAGAAGGGTTTCCCTCGTAAACGGGGTGATCTCTTTTTTACTGTTTGTCAGTGTACCGTCTAAATCCAGTACCAATAATTTATAGTTCATGCTCTTGTTTCGTGTTGATCGTGATTATTTTACCTCTTTGGGAGATATAATTATAGAGTTCGTTATAAAATGCGTGTCGGGTAAGGGTGGAAGCGTCTCCCAAGATCATCAGTTTCATACGGGCACGGGTGATCGCTACGTTCATGCGCCGTAAGTCGTTCAAGAAACCGATCTTTCCATCCTCGTTGGCCCTCACCAAACTGATCAAGATGACATCGCGCTCTTGCCCTTGGAAACCGTCTACGGTATGTACGGTAATCAGTCTGCGTAAAGGCTTGAAGAAAGCGTCCTGTTTGATTAATTTACGGATGTATTGTACCTGCGCCTTATAAGGGGAGATCAATCCGAAGTCGATATGCTCCTCCAGCACTCTCTCCTTGGATATTTTCTGTATATAGGAGCGTAATTGTTCCACGAGCAATTCCGCCTCTTGCCTGTTGACACGGCTCATGGTCTCTTCTCTCGTATTTTCCGTGAAATCGCACTCGGACGTATCGAACCATACGATGGGAGTGTCCAGTCGCAAGATTCCTCGCCCACTTACCTCGGGAGCGGATTCGAGTTCGTTATGATAGAACCATTGGGAGGAGAAGCGCATGATATCCTCGTGCATACGATATTGGATCTTCAGGAGAGAGACCGTTTCCGGTTTCGTGTGGGCTATCTTTTGCATCAAGGTACGTCCTAAGCCTTCTCGTTCCGCTTCTATACATTTAATAGTAGGGGGCAATTGGTGATGATCGCCCGCTAGTATGACCCGGTCTGCCTTGCCGATCGCTATCCAGCAAGCGGCTTCCAAGGCTTGGGCGGCCTCATCGATAAACAAGGTCGTGAAGTGCCGGTTCATCATGACCCGGTTTGCGGAGCCAACCAAGGTGCAAGCGACAACACGAGCCTCGTCGAACAGCTCTGTATCGATCTTGACTTCCAGTTCGGTCGCCCGGAATTTCAAACGGGAGAGGCGGTTTCGGATCGTATCCCGTTCCTCCCGGCTTTTCTTTCGCATATTGGATTGTATATCCCGTACCGCTTTCCGGATGCTCCATAACTCGGGATAATCCGGATGCGACTCGAAACGGCGTTCATATGTGAAAGAGAGCATCTTGTCATTGATACGAGTGGGGTTCCCGATGCGCAGGACGTTAATGCCTCTATCTACCAGTTTCTCCGAGATGCAGTCTACGGCGGTATTGCTTTGAGCGCAAACGATCACTTGATTCTCCCGGTGAAGGGTCTCGTAAATGGCTTCCACCAAGGTGGTTGTTTTCCCGGTTCCGGGAGGGCCGTGTACGATAGATACTTGTTTCGCTCCCAATACCTTGTTTACGGCTTCTTCCTGCGAGCGGTTCAACCAAGGGAAGCGGATCGGGAATAATTCCCGCTGTCCGGGTTTTTCCTGCCCCAGCAATACATCCCTAAGATGGGAGAGTTGGTTGTTTTTTGCCCGCATCACGTCCGAGAGAGCGGAAAACATCGTTTTATAGCTGGTCTCGTCGAAGTAGAGTTGCACGCCGAGATCATTGCTTTTTTCTTGTATATCCATCAAGGCGGAAGGAGTGGGGAGAACTACCACCATCCGGTCCTCTTGCACGTAGCTGATCGTGGCGGAGAAATCCAGATACTTAAATTTACCACTGATATCTGCCGTAAAGAAGCAAACCGGGCGCCCGTACTCAAAATTATGCTCGATCTCCCGGTCTTCTGTCCTTTCGATCTCGATCACCAATTGGTTTAAGGAGTTATAATAACTGCGTCCCGGAGTGACCGGATACCAACAGAGGCCCTGCGCCACTCGTTTTCGCAAACCCGTACGCTCGGATTGCTGTCGGTATGTTTCCTTCTCATATTCATATTCTTTCTGCAGGAGATCATATTGATGTTGCAAATCTACAAGCGGCGATGAAATTCCCATTCCTTTTTCAATTCTATTAATCGGATAAATACAGCCCGGGCGTTCTAGGTCCCGAAGTAGGCGACAAAAGTACTAAAATTATCGTTCCGTACCCAAGTTGCGGTAAGTAAAGAAAAAGAATACCGCTAACGTTGGTAGTGTCTATAAAATTCCTAATTTTGTACGAAAACTAATATCATAAAAAAATGAATGAGAACGATGCTTTTTATAACGCATTAATAGATGTAGCTGCTTGGGATAAAGAGAATACCTTAGATCGTTTTATGAATAGTGATAGCCTCTTCAAAAAGTTTCTATATAAATTTATTACTACAGACGGTTCGTATGTGAAATTACGGAGCTCTTTAGTAGAGCGGGATTTGGAGAATGCCAAGCTATATTCGCATACCTTGAAAGGGATAGCCGCTAATTTAGGTCTGGTAAATCTATTCGATGTATCGAATAATATACTATCGCTGTTGAGAGAAGGGAATCTGGAAGAAGCGTTGCGTTATGAAGATGCATTGGGAAAACAATACGATGCCTTGCGAGATATCGTTGTTGAGTTTTGTTCTTAATCTATTGTATATTAACTATCTAATTCTAAATAAAGACTATCAGTATGGATACTATCATAAAAACTCAAATTATAGATTTGATTCACAGGGAGGTAATCCCTGCTATCGGATGTACGGAACCTATTGCCGTGGCTTTGGCGGCCGCAAAAGCGGCGGAAGTGCTGGGGCGTAAGCCAGAGAAGATAGAGGTTTATCTGAGCGCCAATATCCTGAAGAATGCCATGGGAGTAGGAATCCCGGGGACTGGCATGGTGGGGTTGCCTATCGCTATCGCCTTGGGATCGATCATCGGTAAGTCCGCTTATGGGCTAGAGGTGCTGAAAGACTTGACTCCGGAGGGATTGAAAGAAGGTAAGGAAATGGTCTGCAAGAAATGTATCGGTATAGACCTGAAAGAGAATGTAGATAAACTTTATATCGAAATTATAAGTTCTGCAGGGAACGATCGTTCAAGGGTGATCATTTGCCATGAGCATACCCATATAATATATGTAGAGAAAAACGGGGAGGTATTGACTGATTTACGTACGGCAAACGCTTCTGGCGAGGAAGTATGTGAGAATAAGGATTTACGTCTTTCCTTCTCTATGGTCTATGAGTTTGCCATGGAAATGCCATTGGATGAGATTCGTTTTATTTTAGAAACGGCCGAGTTGAATAAGAAAGCCGCCCAAGCTTCCATGAAAGGCAATTACGGACATACCGTAAGCAAGACGGTCTCGGGTGCTTTCGGCCGTAAGTTCATGGGAGATTCCGCTTATACGCATATGTTGATCATGACTTCCGCCGCTTGCGACGCTCGCATGGACGGCGCTATGATCCCGGTGATGAGTAATTCGGGAAGCGGTAATCAAGGAATCGCCGCTACGCTTCCGGTTCTTTCTTTCGCCGAGGATATCCAATGCTCGGAAGAGCAACTGATCCGTGCGTTGATGTTAAGCCATTTGATGGTGATCTATATCAAGCAAAGTCTGGGACGCTTGTCCGCCCTTTGCGGTTGTGTGGTTGCCGCTACGGGAGCGAGTTGCGCTATCACCTATTTGATGGGAGGAAATAAGGCGCGGATTTCTTATGCGATCAAGAATATGATCGGTAATATTACCGGAATGATCTGTGACGGTGCCAAGCCGAGTTGTGCGATGAAAGTATCTAGTGGCGTATCTACGGCGATGCTTTCCGCTTTGATGGCCATGGAGGATAAGGTGGTGACTTCCGTGGAAGGTATCATCGATGAGGATGTGGATAAATCGATCGCGAACTTGACCGCTATCGGTTCTAAAGGAATGGAGGCGACGGATCGTCTGGTGCTGGACATCATGACCGGTAAATCTTGTTAATGGGATTCTATGGAGGAGGCACCAAAGGCGAGGAAAAAAGAGATTATGCGAGTGACACTTTTAGGGTCATTCGCTAATTTTGTTTTATTGGTATTCAAGTTCGTGGCGGGTATCTGGGGGCATAGTAGCGCTATGATCGCCGATGCGGTACATTCGTTATCTGATTTCGTAACGGATATAATCGTACTTCTTTTTGTCAATATATCTTCCAAGCCGAAGGACGAGAGCCATGATTACGGGCATGGTAAATACGAGACTTTGGCGACTTCAATTGTCGGTATCGTCTTGCTTTGTGTAGGTTTTGGTCTTTTCTGGGAGGGAGCGAACAAGATTTATGACTTTTATTTCAAGGGGATTCCGTTGGAAAGTCCGGGAATGATCGCTTTAGTTGCCGCTCTTATCTCCATTGTGATCAAGGAATTACTGTATCATATTACGGTTTGGGTAGGAAGGAAGCAGAATAGTCAAGTCGTTATCGCTAACGCTTGGCATCATCGCTCGGATGCCTTTTCCTCGATCGGTACGGCTTTAGGTATCGGAGGGGCGATTTTGTTGGGGGATAATTGGCGTGTGCTGGACCCGTTGGCGGCTGTGATTGTCAGTTTATTTATCGTAAAAGTAGCCTTACAACTAGTGATCCCGGCGATTAATGACTTATTGGAGAAATCTTTGCCGAAGGAGGTGGAGGATGAGATCTTGGCGATCATTAGTGAGGTTCCCGAGGTAAAGAGCCCGCATAATCTACGTACCCGCCGCATCGGTAATAATTTTGCTATCGAGGCGCATATACGGGTGGACGGACAGATAACCGTGACTCGTGCCCATGACTTGACGAAAGAGATCGAACAGAATCTGCGTGATAAGTTCGGTCAGGCTACGCACATCGCTTTGCACGTGGAACCAATTAAATAAACGAATTGTTATTTGACCATGATGAAGAACTTATATAGGGGAGAAGTGTTCTATTTGATCGCTTCCCCGCTGGATCATGTGGAGGCTTACCGCTATTTTGAGGATGGGGGACTGGCTGTTGTTGATGGAAAGATTGTAGAGGCGGGGCCGTTCGAGGCGATGCGTTCCCGTTACCCGGATTTCCCGGTGACAGACTATTCCGGTAAATTGATTACACCCGGCTTTATTGATTCCCATATCCATTTCTCCCAGTCGGAGATACAGGGAATGTATGGCAAGCAACTTCTGGATTGGCTAGACGAATATACGTTTCCCGCCGAGGAAGCTTTCTCTTCCATGGAATATGCACAAGATATCGCTCGCTTTTTCGTGAAGGAACTGGTGAAGAACGGAACTACGACTTGTGCCGCTTATGCCACGGTTCATCCAGCTTCCGTAACCGCATTATTTTCCGTGGCTACGGAGTATAATATGTGTGTCTTGGCTGGAAAGGTGATGATGAACCGGAACGCTCCGGATTATCTGATGGATACCACGCATCAGGGTGAGTTGGACTGCCGTAGCTTAATCGAGGATTGGGACGGGAAAGGACGGAATCACTATGTGATCACGCCCCGTTTCGCCATAACCAGTACGCCGGATCAATTAAAGTCTGCCGGTCGTTTACATGCCGAATATCCCAGTACCTATATACAGACACATCTTTCGGAGAATCAGGGAGAGATTGAATCTGTCTTATCGCTCTGTCCCGGTCATGCGGATTATCTGGAGGTCTATGAGCGTGCCGGATTGTTGACCGATCGTTCGATATTCGGGCATTGTGTCCATCTAACCGATCGGGAATATAAGCGGTTGGGAGAAACGGGAGGCATTATCGCCCATTGCCCGACCTCGAACCTTTTCCTTGGAAGCGGATTATTCGATATGAGGGAAGCGAACCGTTACGGCGTACGTACTACCTTGGCGACAGATGTCGGTGCGGGTACATCTTTCTCTATGTGGCGTACGATGGGAGAGGCCTATAAGGTACAACAGTTGAACGGTTATCCGATGACAGCTTTGGAGGCTATCTATAAATGTACGCTAGGCTCTGCACGGGCCTTATCGTTGGACGACCGAATCGGAAGTTTCCTCCCTGGCCGTGAAGCGGATTTCATAGTCGTGGATTATGCCGCTACCTCTGTCCAGAAATTGCGTATGGAGTATCTTCGTTCGAGAGATAAATGGACGATTGAGAATAAGCTGTTTGGCCTGCAAACCCTCGGCGATGACCGGAATACGGTATGTACTTATATAATGGGCAAGCAAGTATACGGCTCAGATTCGTGCGATCATCAAGAAGCAAGTATGTAATACGACCGTTACGACGATCCATAGGCGCTCGGCAGTAGTCGGGCGCAATCCCGGGAAATGATATTCTATAGCCCCGTGCTTGCAAGCGGAGAGGCAATCTCCGCAATAGGTACAGGTATAGCCGATCTTTCCCTTCTTGATCTCTTCTTTATGTAGGGCATCGTAACGGCAAGCGTTTGTGCAAGCCATGCAATGGCAACAATCCGTGGTCAGTCGTACCCGGAAAGGAGAGAGGTATTTGAGGAAAGACACTAAAGTCCCGATCGGACAATAACTACTGCAATGCACCATCTTCCGTCTCTTTCTGGAAAACAATAGCATGATAAGTAGGCCGATAACTCCGACCGCTATTCCAAAAGCGGTGGCTATCCTACCGCTCGCTCCGAATATTCGGAGTAGGATGGCCCCCAACATAACCAGAAATAATATGCTGTATCGCATTTGCTTGTGATAGGGGAACCTTTTTCGTTCCAATTTTCCCCGGGCACTCCATGCGTCGAATGCCCCGAAGTAACAAAGCTGGCTACACCAAGCGGGACCGGATAGTAATAAGGTGCTGATAAAAAGTATGGGCATGAATAATCCCTCGAAGCGATAAAGCGGTCCGGCCAAGATTACCGCAGGGATCGGTAAATGCAATTTTCCGGTCATAAGGAAAATAGGATCGGCAAAAATCCCTAGAGCAAGTTGCCCGAAAAAAACGATCGAGAATAACAACCACGCTCGTTTTCTCCATTTGGGACGTTCTTGCCGATCTTGCATCTTATAGCAGAGCCAACCACCGTATAGCATGGCAAGTATCACTTGTATCCATCCTCCATACGGAAATAACCTTTCGCCTATCAACAGTGGATTTTTAGGCATGACTTGAACGATCGAGAGAAGTCCCCCGACTAATAATACGGTACTGATAACAATACGTCTCGTTTTCATGCTCAATTATTTTATGCGTAAAAGTATGCCTTTTACGCGAATAATTATAGCACGGGCATTGTATTTCTGATACTAGTTACACCGATTAAACGATCATACCGTGCTCCCATTGGACAATAGTAGACGTAAATGCTATATTCGTTCTCCGTCTGGAAGAAATTACCCTCGATAGGGCCGGTCTGTCCTACGGTCTGTCCGTTAGGGACAAAGAGGTACTGATAGTTGTAACTGCCTTGTTTCAGTAAGACGGATTTCTCGTATTGATGCGTCTCCGGATTATAGCCCATCTTACTTTTCTCGTCCAATACATTATTATATAATTCACCGTTCAAATACACGTTTCCATCGGGAATTAAGTCCATGGCGAGGGTAAAGTGAACGATGTAATAGTCCGCTTCCGTATCCGGGTCGTTACAATTACTGCAACGGATGAAAAAACGGCCGTCTTGGTCTTGATCGTATTGATACGATAATTGGTCACGCCGATAGTCCGTCATCAACTCTACATGGTAATATGGATTATGGAACGAGATACTTTCTACGTGCATGCCATTGTATTTGTTGCTCAAAAATTCCATACGGCGATATTCGTTTCCTGCGGGAAAGATCAAGTTCTGATTGTTCGTATAAGAGATCTGGTTTTCTAAAATAGTCATAGGCTGAAGACCTGTTACGGCATTATCCCTGCGGTTATTCTGATAAACCCAGATTTTCAAGTCGGTCTGAGGATAGGTGATGGGGAAATTCTTGTTATTGATCGCAAAGCTGACTTGTTGGTGTGACTGATTGGTATCGATATCCGTATTTCCGCTCACCGTAGCGGCGACACTAACCATCGGCTCGAAAATAGAAAAGCATGCGGTAAATACGATCTGGGAGGGATCATCCTCGTTATATACTTGCAAGGCATAATTCCCCGAGACCTTCGGTTGAACGTCATCGTTTGGGAAAAGTAATCGGTAGTTGGTGTATTGCACCGTAGTACCCATCGCATTGGCGAAATCCTCGATCGTGCTCCCTTGGAAACCATTCATATACTCAATCGGGGAAAGATTCGATTGCGTCCAATCGGCGTTGCAATGAACCAGATTATAGGCGTATCGCCCGAAGCCCGGATTAAAAGCATCGAAATTAACTTCGATACGGTTTTCACCGCCCAGTTCAATGAATGGATCGGAGAACATCTCGCCGGCAACCTTCACTTGGAGGGTCTTTATTTGCTTATCGCTAACGTTGGTGAAGTAAGTCACTTGAGCGTTCAACGGTACTAAAACCGTGATAAGCAGCAGAAATAGGATTTTAAAAACTTTCATTTTCTTATTACTTTCTTTAACGACGCAAAATTATGGAATTATTTCTCTATTTATTTGCCTTTCCCTGCTCTAAAGCATGAAAAAATGTTTACTTTTGCAGGAAAATTACATATAAACAATTTTAGTTGTATCATGGCAAATGTGATTAAGATTAAAAAGGGTTTAGACATTAATCTGAAGGGCAAAGCTTCGGATGTACTGTTAAACGGCGGCAAGAGCGAGTCTTACGCGATCGTCCCCGATTATTATAACGGTATTCTCCCCAAAGTTGTTGCGAAAGTAGGAGAAAAAGTCAAAGCCGGTTCTGTACTGATGATTGACAAGAACCGCCCCGAGATCAAGTTTGTTTCGCCGGTCAGTGGCGAGGTAACTGCCGTAAACCGAGGAGAGAAGCGTAAGGTGCTAAGCATCGTTGTGAAGCCGGATGCGCAGATCGAGTATGAGGAGTTCGGTAAGAAGAACGTAGCATCCCTACAGGGAGCAGAGGTGAAAGAGGTACTTCTGAACGCTGGTATGTGGCCGTTTATCAAGCAACGCCCATACGATATCGTTGCCGCTCCATTGGATACTCCGCGTGATATCTTCGTTTCGGCTTTTTACTCCGCTCCGTTGGCTCCAAACTTCGATTTTATCGTAAAAGGTCAGGAGGCTGATTTCCAGACTGGATTAAACGCCCTAGCTAAATTAACGAATGGAAAAGTGTATGTGGGTGTAAGAAGTGGTTCTGTTGTGAGCGGAATGAAAGGTGTGGAGATCGTGGAAGTAGAAGGTCCGCATCCCGCAGCGAACGTTGGCGTGCAGATCAATCATATCAAGCCCGTTAACAAGGGTGAGGTAGTTTGGACGGTTAATCCGGCAGACGTGATCGTTATCGGACGCTTGTTTAACAAGGGTGTCGCCGATTTCAGCCGTATGGTTGCTATTACCGGTTCCGAGACTACCGAGAGAGGCTACGTTAAAACGATTTCAGGTTGTACGATTAAGAGCTTGGTTAACGGTAAAGTGTTAGGACAGGAACATATCCGTATTATTAGCGGTAATGTTTTGACAGGTACCAAGGTGAATATGGATGGTTACCTAGGCGCTTATGATAACCAGATCACCGTGATTCCGGAAGGTGATGAGACGCATGAGTTCTTAGGTTTCGCTATGCCTCGTTTCAACCAGTTCAGCGCTAGCCATAGTTACTTTAGCTGGTTAGGTACTAGCAAGGAATATGTGATCGACGCCCGTATCAAAGGTGGTAAACGTGCCATGATCATGTCTAATGAATACGATAAGGTGTTTCCGATGGATATCTATCCGGAGTATTTGTTGAAAGCGATCATTGCGTTCGATATCGACAAGATGGAGAACTTAGGTATCTATGAGGTGGCTCCCGAGGACTTCGCTCTTTGCGAGTTCGTGGACACTTCCAAGATCGAGTTGCAAAAGATCGTTCGCGACGGATTGAACCTGTTGTATAAGGAAATGAATTAATAACATAAAAAACTTATAATACATTGAAAGCGTTAAGGAATTATCTCGACAAGATTAAGCCTAACTTTGAGGAAGGCGGAAAGCTGGCGATGTTCCGTTCTGTTTTTGACGGTTTCGAAACATTCTTATTTGTTCCGAACGAGACCTCTAAAACGGGCGTACATATTCATGACTGTATTGATTCAAAGCGTGCCATGACCGTGGTTATCATCGCTTTGTTGCCTGCTTTGCTTTTTGGTATGTATAATGTCGGTTATCAGCACAATTTAGCTGTGGGGGCTGATCCGGGATTTTTGATGACTTTTATTTTTGGATTTTTGGCGGTATTGCCTAAGATCATTGTTTCGTATGTGGTAGGTTTGGGTATAGAGTTCGCTGTCGCCCAAGTGAAGAAGGAAGAGATTCAAGAAGGATTCTTGGTTTCCGGTATCTTGATTCCGATGATCGTTCCGGTCGATACTCCGTTATGGATGATCGCCGTAGCTACTGCTTTCGCTGTTATTTTCGCGAAAGAGGTATTTGGTGGTACGGGATATAATATATTTAATGTAGCATTGGTTACACGTGCGTTCTTATTCTTCGCTTACCCGGCAGCAATGTCTGGTGATCAAGTGTTCGTTCGTACGGCTGATACGTTTGGTATTGGGGCTGGCCAAGTGGTTGACGGCTTTTCCGGAGCTACTCCGCTGGGACAAGTCGCTATCGCTGGTAAGGAGATGATCGGTTCTTTCCAAGCTGTTGACGTATTAGGCAACCCGATCTCTACTTGGGATGCGTTTATTGGTTTGATCCCGGGCTCTATCGGTGAGACTTCCGTATTGGCTATTTTGATCGGTGCGGTTATCTTGTTGGTTACGGGTATCGCAAGTTGGAAGACAATGGTTTCCGTGTTCGTGGGTGGTGCTTTCATGTCATTGATCTTTAATATGGTCGGTACAACGGTCGCTATGTGCGTATCTCCGCTGGATCACTTGTTCTTAGGTGGTTTCGCTTTTGGTGCCGTGTTCATGGCTACAGACCCTGTGACTTCCGCTCGTACGGAGACAGGTAAATATATCTATGGTTTCCTTGTAGGTGCTATGGCCATTATTATTCGTGCGTTGAACCCGGGTTATCCAGAGGGTATGATGCTCGCTATCCTGTTGATGAACGTGTTCGCTCCGCTGATCGACTATTATGTTGTGGAAGCTAATATCTCTCGCAGATTGAAACGTGTAATAAAATAAAGTAAGAAGGAATATGGCTAAATATAAATGTAAGGTATGTGGCTATGTCCACGAGGGAAATAAGGCTCCTGACACTTGCCCGGTATGTTCCGCTCCTGCTTCCGAATTTGAGGAAATCAAGGAGGAGGGCGCCGCTAAGAAAGGCATAAACCGGGATAGCAATGTTTATACGGTTGTTTATGCGGCTGTGATGGTTGTGCTAGTGGCTGTCGTATTGGCGTTTACTTCACAATCATTGAGAAGTTTTCAGAAACAGAACGAGGATAACGATAAGAGACAACAAATTCTGCGTTCTATCAACGTAAATGTTTCTTCTTCTGAGGCTGAGACCAAGTACAACGAGTTGATCAAGGAAGCTTTCTTGGTAAACGAGAATGGTGAGAAGGTTGAAGGCGACGCTTTCGCTACGGATGTAGTTAAGGCTGCCACTGAGCATCAATATCCGGTTTTCGTCGCGAATGTAGATGGTCAACCGAAATATATCATGGCTTTGCATGGAGCAGGTCTTTGGGGTCCGTTATGGGGTTATATCTCTGTAGATAGTGATAAGAATACTATTTATGGTGCTGACTTCAGCCACCAAGGTGAAACTCCGGGTCTGGGAGCTGAGATCTCTAAACCGGCGTTCAGCAATGAGTTCAAAGGTAAGAAGATCTTCATGAGTGGAGAATTCAAGTCTGTCGCTGTTGTTAAGCCGGGTAAGAGCGTAGCGGGACAGGATTATGTAGACGGTATCTCAGGTGGTACAATTACCAGTAAAGGTGTGGATGAAATGTTATTCAACAGCTTGAGCGGTTATGTTAAATTTTTGACCTCACAAAATTAAGTAGAAGATGGGATTATTATCTGAAAAGAATAAAGAAGTTCTGTTAGGCCCGTTGAGCGCTAACAACCCGGTTGTCGTTCAGATGTTGGGTATTTGCTCTGCGTTGGCTGTAACATCAAAACTTGAGCCGGCCATCGTGATGGGTATCTCGGTGACGGCTGTCGTGGCTTTCGCTAACGTGATCATTTCATTGATGCGTAATACGATTCCGAACCGTATCCGTATTATCGTGCAATTGGTGGTAGTTGCCGCTTTGGTGACAATCGTTAGTGAGGTGTTGAAAGCTTTTGCTTATGACGTAAACAAACAGCTTTCCGTATTTGTCGGTTTGATCATTACGAACTGTATCTTGATGGGACGTCTGGAAGCGTTCGCCTTGGGTAACGGCCCATGGGAATCGTTCTTGGATGGCATTGGTAACGGTCTGGGATATGCGATTATTCTTATTATCGTAGGTTTCTTCCGTGAATTGCTAGGATCTGGTACCTTATTGGGTTTCCAAGTGATTCCGCAGGCATTCTATGATCTGGGTTACGTGAACAATGGTTTGATGATCTTGCCTCCGATGGCGTTGATCGTGATCGCTGTTATTATTTGGGTTCATCGTGCTAAGAACAAGGAACTTCAAGAAAATTAATGTTAACGATTAAACGAATAATAGAATGGAACAATTATTAAGCACATTCGTCCGCTCGATCTTCGTTGACAACATGATCTTCGCATACTATTTGGGTATGTGCTCTTTCGTGGCTGTCTCAAAGAACGTGAAGACCGCTTTAGGATTAGGTATAGCAGTGACATTCGTACTTTTCTGTACGTTGCCGATTAACTATATGCTTGAGAATTATGTATTGAAAGAAGGTGCGTTAAGTTGGTTAGGCCCGGAATATGCGGAGGTGAACCTTAGCTTCTTGGCGTTTATTATCTTTATCGCCGTTATCGCTTCTTTCGTGCAGTTGGTCGAGATGGTAGTCGAGAAATTCTCTCCGTCTTTGTATGCTTCCCTTGGTATCTTTTTGCCGCTGATCGCTGTAAACTGCGCTATCTTGGGTGGTTCTCTGTTTATGCAACAAAAAGCGTTCCCTAATGTAGGTGTCGCCACTGTTTATGGTTTAGGATCTGGTATCGGTTGGTTGCTGGCTATCGTAGGTATGGCGGCTATCCGTGAGAAATTGTCATATTCAAATGTCCCCAATGCTTTGAAAGGTTTGGGTATTACTTTCATCATCACGGGTTTGATGGGTATGGCATTCATGTGTTTCTCTGGTCTGAAGATTTAAGTATTAACGCATTAAACAAAATATAAAGATGACTTTATTAATGTCGGGCGGACTTACGATTGGTGTCAGCGCAATAGTATTCTTATTGATCACGCTGATCTTGGTCGGTTTGCTTTTGTTCGCCAAAGCAAAATTGGTGCCTTCAGGGAATGTAAGCTTGAAGGTTAACGGAGAGAAAGATATAGAGACCCCGATTGGTGGAACTTTGCTAGGTGCGCTACAGAGCGGTGGCATCTTCTTGTCTTCCGCTTGTGGTGGTGGTGGTAAATGCGGTCAGTGCCGTGCTCAAGTTATTGATGGCGGTGGCGAGATCCTACCTACTGAGAAAGGTTTCTTCTCTCGTAAACAAGTGAAAGATCATTGGCGTTTGGCTTGTCAATGCAAGGTGAAAGAGGATATGGTCGTTCAGGTACCAGACGAGGTATTTGGCGTTAAGGAATGGGAATGCGAGGTTATCAGTAACAAGAACGTCGCTACATTTATCAAGGAGTTTATCGTTGCGTTGCCTAAAGGTGAGCACATGGACTTTATTCCGGGTTCTTACGCTCAGATCAAGATCCCTACATACTCAATGGATTATAACAAGGATATCGATAAGAGCTTGATCGGCCCCGAGTATCTGCCGGCTTGGGAGAAATTCGGTTTATTCGGTTTGAAGTGTAAGAACGACTCACCGTCTATCCGTGCCTATTCTATGGCTAACTATCCTGCTGAGGGTGACCGTATCATGTTGACCGTGCGTATCGCTACGCCGCCGTTCAAACCGAAACCACAAGTTGGTTTCATGGATGTGATGCCGGGTATCGCTTCTTCTTATATCTTTACGTTGAAACCGGGTGATAAGGTGACTATGAGTGGTCCTTATGGTGATTTCCACCCAATTTTCGATTCTAAGAGAGAGATGATGTGGATTGGTGGTGGTGCTGGTATGGCTCCGTTGCGTGCCCAAATCATGCACATGACGAAGACGTTGAAGACTACGGATCGTAAGATGTCTTACTTCTATGGCGCGCGTGCCTTGAACGAAGTGTTCTATTTGGAAGATTTCTTGGAAATAGAGAAAGAATTCCCAAACTTTACGTTCCACTTGGCGCTTGACCGTCCTGATCCTGCCGCTGATGCTGCGGGTGTTAAATATACGGCTGGATTCGTTCATCAAGTAATCCATGATACTTACTTGAAGGATCACGAGGCTCCGGAAGATATCGAATACTACATGTGTGGTCCGGGCCCGATGTCAAAGGCCGTGGAAAATATGCTGGATAACTTGGGTGTACCTCGTGAGATGTTGCACTTCGATGATTTCGGTGGATAAAATAGGATTTCTATATCTACAGATAGAAGGCGGGGGTTAAGATCCTCGCCTTTTTTATTTTGGCCCTGAAACTCCTCTTTACGAAGATATACTTCAAATGCTATAGGATATATACTGCATGTGTCATAGGATATATACTTCATTAACGAAATAAGTCGTACTTCTATGTCGGCACATTAAAAATGTAATTATTTTGAAATAATATGCAGCGTTTATCGTTTTATAAGCATCTAAGCTTATATAGTCATAAAAACAAGTTAGACATGAAGCCATTGATTTTATCTTTTTTTGCGGTTTTATTAGGATACTCATTCTTTTTCGATAAAGATGATGAAATAAAATTGCGTAATGTTGACCAGATATCGTTGGAATCTAATTCTACGATGCCTGAGAGGAGTGATTCTGTCACTTTGTATGCGAAAAGGCTCCCTAATACTCCGGAATATATTTTACGAATCGCAAAACCGGAGGATTATCTCTTTACGAAATAAAATTTTCGTGTTAAAATATTTGTTTATTTGACGAATATTGCTATGTTTGTGCCCATGTAACTTTTAATGCGTGGGATATGGATTTGAAATCTACTCAATATATAGAAAAAACAGGAAGTGTCGCAAAGGCATTCCTGTTTCTTTTTCTTCTCTTTCTATCAAGCATATATAATCTGTTTAAGTTTGCCAGCCTTGAAAATGAGGAGGTAGAAGTATCAGATATGGTGCTACCTTCTAAGACTTCCGGTGATGTCGAGTATATAGAACAAGATGACTTATCTGCAAGCTGTAAATTCCTGATCGATAGAACTACTCACTGGTTGGGCTGAGTAAGCCCTTATCTGATCCGTGCGAGTGCATAGAAGGATAAGGGGGACTTATTTTAGATAATTAAACGATTTTCTCCAATAGATTGTATTCCGGTATATCTTCGAGGAAAGCATACGTCTGTTTCTCATAGTCAATTTTGCAACAAAAATGACGGATGCCGTTGCTTACGGTTAAGTATTTTACGTGTAAGACCATGTTATAACGTACGATTTGATCGAATACAGCGCTTGTTATCTCGATATGTGGAGCTTTATATTCAATAATCATTAGAGGTGCTAGAAACCGATTGTATGCAACGGTATCGCATCGTTTGGATGTTCCGTTTAGTTTCACCGCTACTTCATTCGCTAAAAGTTCTTGAGGATAGTTTTTTTCCGTGACCAAATAGTTCACGAAATGTTGTCGTACCCATTCCTCTGGCGTTAATGCGACAAATTTTCGGCGTACAGGATCCCAAATAGAAGGCTTTCCTGCTTTCTCCGTAACTTTGACTGAGAATTTTGGTAGATTTAATGGGAGCATTTGCTATATTTGCTATTTATATTCTAACTAAAATGCACCTCAAAGGTAGTTATTTATGAGAACAAAACAAGAAATCGTAGAAAATTGGCTGCCTCGTTATACCGAGCGAAAGCTAGAAGACTTCACTAAGCACATATTACTCACTAACTTTACTAAATATGTCGAGATATTTGCGGATCATTTTAATGTCCCGATTTTGGGATTGAAAAGTTCGATGCCCAATGCCTCGGCAGAAGGGATTACCATTATCAATTTTGGGATGGGAAGTGCGAACGCTGCTACAATCATGGATTTATTATCAGCAGTCATGCCCAAAGCGGTGCTTTTCCTCGGTAAATGTGGAGGATTAAAAAGAGCGAATGTATTAGGGGATTATGTATTGCCAATAGCGGCGATCCGAGGTGAGGGAACGTCGAATGAGTATTTACCACCTGAGGTACCTTCATTGCCCGCTTTTTCAATGCTTCGTGCCATTTCTTCCGCCATACGTGATCATGGAAAAGATTATTGGACAGGTACGATTTACACGACAAATCGCAGGGTTTGGGAATACGATAATGCTTTCAAGGAATATCTTCGTAGTACGCATGCCACTGGTATCGATATGGAAACCGCAACCTTGCTTACTGCCGGTTTCGCTAACCAAATACCTACGGGTGCATTGTTGATGATATCGGATAAACCGATGGAAGAAGATGGTGTAAAAACAGAAGCGAGTGACCGGAAGGTAACTCAACAATTTGTAGGAGAACAGGTAATGTTGGGAGTTGAAGCTCTTCAACAGATTTTGGATGGTAAGAAAACCATCCGTCATATCCGTTTTAGTTGGTAATAGCGAAACCTCATAATTTATGGCAAAAAAAGAAATTACTTTCGAGGAGATTTGTAGGGATATAACAGCAAGGAAGTTTCAGCCTGTTTATGTGTTAATGGGCGAAGAGCCTTTCTTCATCGATCAAATAACAGATTTGTTATTAAAAAGCGTATTAGAGGAATCTGAGAGAGATTTCAATCAGATTATTCTATACGGCGCAGATACAGATGCTATTTCTATTATCAATGCGGCACGTCGTTTTCCGATGATGTCCGAATATCAATTGATCGTTGTTCGAGAGGCTCAATTAGTGAGAGATATAGAGTTGCTGAGCAGTTATGTGAAGAATCCTTTGTCATCAACTATTTTGGTCATAAATTACAAATATAAGACTTTAGATCGCCGTCGTGCGTTAGCGGCCGCAACCGATAAAAACGGTATTTTATATGAGTCAAAAAAGATCCCGGATTATAAAATGCCGAGTTTTATCACCTCTTTGATGCAACAGCGTTCTATCGGTATCGATCCAAAAGCCGCTCAAATGCTCTCAGATTTCCTTGGAAACGATTTAAACCGTCTCAATAAGGAATTAGATAAGCTGGCAATTATCTTGGCTGAAAAGGCCTCAAAACGCATCACACCGGAATTGATCGAGCAAAATATAGGGATTAGTAAAGAATACAATAACTTTGAGCTGATAAAGGCACTTGCCATGAAGGATATATTAAAGGCTAACCGGATCGCTCAGTATTTTGAGAAAAACCCTAAAAGTAATCCGATACAGATGACACTTCCTGTATTATTTAACTATTTTTCAAACTTGCTGATTTGTTATTATTCAAAGGATCGATCGGAATCAGGATTGATGACCGCACTTGGTTTACGGGGAACTTATCAAGTAAAGGACTATCTTTTGGGGATGAAAAATTATCCAGCGATGAAAGTTTTTAATTTGATCAGCGATATCCGAACGACTGACGCAAGATCTAAGGGAGTGGAAAACTCTTCAGCGACAGATGCAGATTTACTAAAAGAATTACTTTACAAAATTTTACATTAAACAGAAATCATAGACTTAGTGCAGGCAAAAGGGCCTTTTTTCCTAGAATGATGAAAAAGTCAAACTGGAAAAAGAGGCCTTTTTGTTTATTTATCAATTAATTACGCATATTTTATCTCTCTGAGATTTTAAAATTTATTCAATCACGTACTTCTTCCTCAAAAATTCCAAGAAATCCATACTTAAAGCTATAATCGGTATAGCCATAGATTGCCTTCATTATCCGTTAAAGGAAAAATAGACAAGTTGGCAGTAAAATAAATAGAGTAAAATTATATTGTATACAAATATAACCGAGGAATGGATGTTTACAATCATATATACAATAAAAGTATTTGAGTAGATTACAAATGTTGGTGGTTTTTGTAATCATTATATAGACGTTACAAATGTATCATGTTTACATTACTAATATAAATCATGGATTACTATATATTTCTTTATCCACGTAAGATTTGCTATAAATTATAAATAACCAGTTTTTTATATAGAAATATTGATTGTTTACATTAACTAAACATGTTTTTTCGTCTACAAACGTATAAAAACCCCCTAACTATACATTATATGTATTATTATATTTACATATAGATCAGATATATATGCTATTTTTCTAAAGTTTTTCTAAATACTCTATACCTCCTTCTTGAACACGGTTTACAGTTCTACCCATCACATATGTATCGGTGTGACACATATGTATCAATTTAGTTTTATAAAAATAAATTGCACAAATGGAAATATTGATTTATCTTTGTATCCAGTTTGCTTTATGGACATTTATCTTAGTAAACGGTCATAATGGCAGTATTCTAGTAAGAATTTAAGATATATATGAATATGAGAGATCGTATTTTAAAAATAATGGAACGTGAAGGACTTACCCCTTCTAAATTTGCCGAATCGATCGGTATACAGCGTTCGGCAATGTCACATATTATATCTGGGAGAAATAATCCGAGTTTGGATGTTCTGCTAAAAATACTGGAACGGTTCACTTATGTTGATTCTGACTGGCTATTGTTTGGCAAAGGCGAAATGATCCGAGAACATGTGTTAACTGAACCTAATTTGTTTACAAATATGCTTGAAAATCGTCCCAATGTACAAGTTGTTGCCGAAAATCGCAAGGAAATTGGGGTTGAGACACCTGTAAACATCCAGAAACAACCTGTTGTAGAGCAAGTTATATGCCAAGAAAAGCCTTCTAAAAATGTTAGTAAAATAATGATATTTTACTCCGACAATACGTTTGATACTTTCGTCCCTGAAAAAAACAAGAAAGACTAAGGTAAACTGTTCGGTATATACGTTATATTCATGTATCTTTGCGGATAAATTGAGTAATCGTGTATATGAAGAAGTACATCTTAGACATGAAGGTGACTGAAAACTGTCACCTTCATAAAAATTATTGCCTGCTAAAGTTAACCTCGGATGGGAATCTTCCAGAGATGCTTCCCGGACAATTTGTAGAGGTTCATGTAGAAAACTCTCCTACAACATTCTTACGTCGTCCGATTTCTGTCAACTATGTAGATAAGTCTAAAAATGAGTTGTGGTTATTGATTCAACTTGTTGGTGATGGCACGAGAAAAATGGCAGAATTCCGTCCCGGTGATATTGTAAACATAATGCTACCACTGGGTAATAGTTTTACAATTCCTTCCAAGGAACAGGAGAACAAAAGACTTTTGCTGATTGGTGGTGGTGTTGGAACCGCTCCGATGTTATATCTAGGAGCTTGTTTAAAAGAAGCCGGTTTTGAGCCTACTTTTCTACTTGGAGCTCGTTCTAAGGATGATGTATTGCAATTAGATGAATTCCAGAGATTTGGTAAGGTTTATATCACAACCGAAGATGGTTCGCTAGGCGAGAAAGGGTATGTGACTAACCATACGATCCTTAAAGAGGTCCGATTTGACCAGATTTATACTTGTGGTCCTAAACCAATGATGGTGGCGGTAGCGAAATACGCAGGTGCGGAAGCTATTTCTTGCGAGGTTTCTCTTGAGAACACGATGGCTTGTGGCATAGGTGCTTGTTTGTGCTGCGTAGAGAAAAACAAGGAAGGTCATAATGTGTGTGTATGTACAGAAGGTCCCGTATTTAATATTGAGAAATTGTCATGGCTGAATTAAATGTAAACATTGGGAATTTACCGTTGAAAAATCCGGTAATGACAGCATCCGGCACGTTCGGATATGGTATAGAATATGCTGATTTCATGGATATTTCACGTTTGGGGGGTATTTTCGTGAAAGGTACCACTATCCAACCTCGTGAAGGTAATGATTATCCAAGAATGGCGGAGAGTCCTTCCGGAATGTTGAATGCCGTGGGGCTTCAGAATAAAGGCGCCGATTATTTCGCTGAGCATATTTATCCGGAGATCAAGGACATCAATACGAATATGATCGTAAACGTGAGTGGGTCTTCGGTTGAAACGTATGTCGAGTGTGCGGAAAAGATCGCAGAGTTAGATAGGATTCCCGCTATCGAACTGAACATTTCTTGTCCGAACGTAAAGCAAGGTGGTATGGCTTTCGGCGTTACTACGTGTGGTGCAGGAGAGGTTGTTAAGGCTGTTCGTAGGGTTTATCCAAAGACACTTATTGTAAAACTTTCTCCTAATGTAACTGATATTACGGAGATCGCTAAAGCTGTTGAAGCGGAGGGTGCGGATTCTGTTTCGTTAATTAATACGATGCTTGGAATGGCCATCGACGCAGAGAAACGTAAACCTATATTATCTACAATAACTGGAGGTCTTTCCGGGCCTTGCGTAAAACCTGTAGCTCTACGTATGGTATGGCAAACGTATCATGCGGTAAAGATTCCAATTATAGGTTTGGGAGGTATTTCAAATTGGAAAGATGCCGTGGAGTTCATGTTAGCTGGGGCTAGTGCTATCCAGATCGGAACTTATAACTTTGTAGATCCAACTGTTTCTATCAAGGTTATTGATGGATTGAATGACTATTGTGACCGACATGGTTTTAAATCAGTAAAAGAGTTGATCGGAGCATTGGATATTCAGAGATAATCTAAGTTCATTTATAGACTTTATTTCCATTTTTTCAATAATAAAAAAGGATGTGTTCGCTTACGCAAAAAGAACACATCCTTTCTTTTTATTATGAAAAATTATTCGATCTCTAATACGGCCGGACAATGATCAGAATGTACGGCATCGTTTAATATATAAGCGGCTTTAACTTTCGGCTTCATATTGTCGCTAACCATACAATAATCAATACGCCATCCTTTATTTTTAGATCTGGAATTGAAGCGATAACTCCACCATGTATATTCTTGCTTATCCGGGTTCAAGAAGCGAAATGTATCCGTAAAACCTGCGGATAAGAAGCGAGTCATCCATTCCCGTTCTTCCGGAAGGAAACCACTGTTCTTTGCGTTCCTGATCGGATCATGAATATCTATCGGCTCGTGGCAAATGTTGTAATCGCCACAGAGAATTAAGTTCGGACGGGATTTCTGTAACTCAACGACATATTTCTGGAAATCTTCCAGCCATATCATCTTAAAATCCTGCCGTTCATCCCCACTAGTCCCGGAAGGATGATAGACACTTACGATCGATACATCCCCGAAATCAGCACGGAGGAAACGTCCCTCATTATCATACTTCTCGATTCCCATTCCATACTCGATATGATCCGGTTCCTGTTTCGTAAGAATGGCCACGCCACTATATCCCTTCTTTTGGGCACTAAACAAATAAGACTTATATCCTAAAGTCTCGAATGTTTCTGACGGGAACTGGTCTGGTTGCAACTTTGTCTCTTGGATACATAACACGTCCGGCTGTTCTTGAGCCAACCATTCGGGCAAGCCTTTACCTACGGCAGCCCTTAATCCATTTGTATTGTACGTTATTATTTTCAATTTTTCTAAGTTTAGAGGTGAATGACTTTTATTCTGTCTCAAAGATACAACTTTTGACGATTTTACATTGTTTTCATTCCATAATCGGTACATAGAAATTTTCTATATTTGTATAACTTAGAATGAATGACAGACTATGCTGGAACATTTGAACGATATTTTAGAGAATACTCAGATAACGGCCTCGACCGCCGCCGTACGATTAGCTATCAGCTTCGTGCTTGGCGCTATTATCGGTGTAGAAAGACAATTTCGCCGTAGGGACGCTGGTATGCGGACCTTTACCTTGATCTGTATGGGATCTGCCGCCGCCATGTTGATATCTATCTGGATACCACAAACCTATCCGAATTTCTTGAATGGAGATCCGGGGCGTATCGCCGCCCAAGTCCTTACAGGTATTGGTTTCTTGGGAGCAGGAGCTATTATTCAAAGTCATGGAAGCGTGCATGGACTCACTACGGCGGCTTGTATTTGGGTAATGGCTGTAGTCGGTTTGGCCGCTGGTGCCGGCATGTTCTTGGCCGCTTCTATCACTACGGCATTTACCTTGTTCGTATTGGTTTCTTTAGAAAGGCTGGAGCGACGTATGTATTTGGATGGTGTTAATAAAATACTTACGATAAATTGCTCAACCTCGACTCCCGATCTTAAAGGTATCCGGAAAATCTTGGAAAATAGGAGCATATTTATCGTAAGTCTTTCTTATGAGCATAATTACGACAAGAATACGTCGACAATTACCTATAAAGTCAATGTGAAATCCAAGTCCTCTTACAGTGAGTTATTCACTGAGATTCGAAAACTTGGTTATATTTCACAAATACGTCTTCTAGCTTGACAATGCCGTTTATTCAAGTTCACCCTTTAGCATATGCCCGGCGATACGAGCCGCTTCCTTAACGTATTTACCGCAAGGACGTTTGGCATAATACTGTTGCGTGCGTGCGGAAGGAGAGGGATTCGTCGATGTCTCTTCCGGAGGAAGAAGGCTACGGCAAATGATCGTCCCATGCTTCTCCTTGAATAAAGCCGCCATTTTTTGTACCATGCCATAGTTGCGGGCACGCGCCTCTTGATCTAGCGGATCAAATACCGGATACTTAAATCCGGCTAACATCGCCATTGCGTTTACGGTACCACAAACCTCACGCATGCGTCCGACACCTCCTCCAAAAGATACAGACATCTTTTTCGCCAGCTCTAAATCCAACTCGAAGACATCCGAATAAGCGAGGAATACAGATTGAGCGCAATTATATCCGGACTCGAAGTTGTGGACCGCTTGGTTCACACGCTCCTCTATATCAAAGGATTTCATAGTCAACACAAGCTCTGTCCGCCTTTACCGGGCCAATAATTCCTTTAGCGACCGCTACATGTTCCGGATGATTAGCGTACGTATTTACATCTTCCAAGGTAGGCAATTCAGTAGTTAAAATAATATCCCAAGTCTCCGCCGGATTACAATTAAAATCTACACGGATCATTTTCAATACGTCTATCTTATTGATTAAGGCTTCCAGTTTATCCTTAATTTCTTGCATTTTGGCTTGCTTCTCAGCCGGAGTTTGAAACTCCTTCAACTTAAACATTACAATATGTCTGATCATAATCGCTATACATTAATTATATATATTACATCTGTTCATCCAAATACGAATCCTTGTATCCAAGGAAATATAAGATACCATCGAGGCCAATCGTAGAGATAGATTGCTTGGCGGTCGCCTTTACCTTCGGTTTGGCATGGAAGGCGATACCTAGACCGGCGATACTAATCATCGGCAAGTCGTTCGCCCCGTCGCCAACCGCTACGGTCTGGCGAATATCCACGTTCTCCACTTGCGCGATCAGGCGTAATAATTCCGCTTTCCGCTTCCCATCTACGATATCGCCCACATGATTACCCGTTAGCTTGCCATTCTCGATCTCAAGCTCGTTGGCGTATACATAGTCGATATTATATTTTTGTTTAAGGAAATTACCGAAATAAGTGAAACCTCCGGAAAGGATAGCGATCTTGAAGCCCACCTTTTTCAAGATACGCATCAAACGGTCTACACCTTCTGTGATCGGTAGATTCTCGGCGATCTCCTGCATCACGGATACGTCCAACCCCTTTAATAAGGCACAACGCTGGCGGAAGCTCTCGCAGAAATCGATCTCTCCACGCATGGCTGCCTCTGTAATCGCTTTTACTTGATCGCCAACTCCGGCACGTATCGCCAACTCGTCGATAACCTCCGTCTCTATCAAGGTAGAGTCCATATCGAAACAAATCAGACGGCGCATACGGCGATACATGCTATCCTCTTGGAAAGAGATATCCATCTCAAGCTCCGTGGAAAGTTTCATGAACTCCGCTTTCATGCACTCCTTGTTTTTCGGGGTACCACGTACGGAAAACTCCACGCTCGCCTTGGGGGTACGGGCATTCTCGTCCAACGGGATACGTCCCGTGAGCCGCTTGATATCATCAATATTCATATCTTGCTCCGCTACGATCCGGGAAACACCCGCGATTTGCTTGGCTGTAAGCTTTCGGCTTAATATCGTGATGATATATCGGTTCTTGCCCTGCATACCTACCCATTTACTATATTCTTGCTCTGTAATGGGATTGAAACGGATATTGACGTCTAATTCGTAACTCTTGAACAGTAGTTCTTTCAATATATCGCCGGAATTTCCTTCCGTGCTTTGAAACAAGATACCCAATGATAAATGGTTATGGATATCCGCTTGACCGATATCGAGGATAACAGCGTTGTTCTTGGCTAGAATCTCCGTAAGAGCCGCCGTTACACCCGGACGATCCGCTCCATTGATATTTATCAGTATTATTTCGTCGTTTTGTGCCATATTTGTCATTCTATTAGGCAAAAGTACGTAAGAATTATCGAAAAAGAGTATAATATATTAAACATTTTTGCTTATATTTGTTTTATCGTATTAACGACAAAATGTTTAATGAGAACCTGGCAACCTTAAAAAGTCCTGACCGGCAGGCGAAATGTATGAGAATCCAATTTGAAATCAAGGAAAAGTTGCCCGACATTATTTCTGAAATACTTCATTCAGATAAGTGGCTGACTTTAGTGAGAGATGAGAATCATGGATTACGACGTGTGACGATTAAAGATCCCTACTTTGATTCAGAGGCATCCGTCGATATCTGGGAGCATGAGATTCATGTAACGACAGCTTGGTCTAACTACACCTATCGGATCTATCAAAAAGGTAATTCTGTTTGGTGCGAATACATTGGCGCTTATAGAGGATTGCTGGAGCAAAACCTTTTGCCTACAATGACTCCGAAAGAAAACATTCTGGATTCGGAGGTATTGAACAGCTCTTTGTTTGGTGACAGGAAAGAGACCTTGAGAAATTACAGCGTGGAAAACCTTAAGCTGAAGAATTTTAGGCGGGATAATTTCACCGCGGAATATCAACTGGCTTCTCCGCAAGACCATCCTAAGATCGTATATGATGAGTTTATTAAAGAAGGGGTTCCAATTCCCCCTCCTGAAGATTGAAAAGAAAAGTCTGGTAATTAATACCGGACTTTTCTTTTTGAGGATCATCGCATGATACCCGAATCCTCGTCGCTATTCCAAAGTTTCTTCTTGCCTTCCTTAAACTTGCGGCCGAAATCGAAGTTCCAAGAGAAGGTTAGCATCAACATCCGGGAGAAGTCGTTCGCATACATGTTCGTATGGCTGGGAGCGTAAGCGTTCCAGTTTTCCTCTACCCGTTTGTACTGGCTGGAGAAAGGCATCATCAGTCCGGCTCCAACGGCGAATTTACCTTGATTGTACCGGAACATAAACATGTGGATATTCTCGCCACCTTTTAATAACTCTCCGATAAACCGGTTGTAGCTGCTTTGTATCTGGAACATAGCCATGAACTTCTTGTACATAGCCATGACGGAAGCCCGGTAATACCAATTGGTATAGGTATGCGAATAACTATTTCCTTCGCTAATATAACGATTAACGCCACCTGTCACGGATAGGCTTACGATCCGCTTGATGATAGGGCCGACACGTAATGTCAAGTCACCGCTTAGTTTCTGCCATCCTTTTTGGTTATCGGTAATGCGAATGAACTTATTATTTTCTCGTATCACTTCCTCCATGATCCGGTCCGGGCTATTACTGTAATAAAAGTTTAAGTCTCCGGTGAATATTCCTTTTTTATATAGATAATTGGCTTGCATGTCATAACTCTTATAGGGTTTCAGATAAGGATTTCCCCGGCGTATCTGGAGCGTATCGATGTATTGCTCGATGGCGCTTAGCTCCGATAGGCTAGGTGAGACATTATTTACGCTACCGTTCACCCGGAAATACATATTATCCGTAAAGTTATATTGTAAGGATACCTTTGGGCGGAACGTATAATATTGATAATCTTCCTCACCTTCTTGCTTGAGCCATGAGCGGGAGACACCTATTCCGGCGGTATAATTCAACTTCTTGACACGTCCGCTGAATTCCGTATAGAGATACGTCTCCGACTGTTTCATCTTGGTTCGTCCTCCAACCGTTCCGCTGTAGGTGTTATCCGTCCACGATTGGGTGTGTTTCAATCCTCCTCCCAATCGACCGGCCTCGAATTGCCGTTCGTAGATTCCCTCGCCGATGATGGAATATTTGTCTCCGTCCACGTTCGACAAGATATCCGATAAGAGGATATCGTTTTTCCATTCTTGATACATTTGGTTTGCGTTCGTATGTATGTACGTACCTACCATATTAAGTATCAATGTCTGCTTATGTGGTAAGGAGCGTTGGTAATAAAGGTCGAGGGAAGGACGTTTGGTAGAGTTGCTATTTGGATTCCAAGCGTATGTCTTATCCTCGGGATTATTGTTGGTATACAGGTTCTTGCCGCCACCTTTATCCTCGTCTGATAAGAAATAGCGTAGCGTGGCATTGAAATAATAATGGTCGTTATCTACCAGATTATAATTAAGAGAGAGGTTATGAGCGGTCTCGGACATTCCTCTTGGCAGACCTTCCGAGGTACGTTCCATCGTCTCGCCACTCTCAAAGCGGAAGGTCTCGACTCCTTCCGTCCAGATATGATACGGATTCCGGTAACGGACGGCGTATTGCAATCCGAACTCTGATTTCTTATGATTGAACTTCGTCGATACCTGATCGTCTCCAAAAGAGGTGGTCGGTGAATTACTAAGATCCAGATTGACAGAACCGCCGCTAGTTTCCCTCCGGACAATGTAGTCGAGTACGACAGAGGCGTTACCGTAACGTAAGCCCGGATTATCATGATATTCTACCCGGATTACCTCCTGTGGCGATAAGCCCCGGATATCGGATAGCTCCACCTTGATACCGTTGATGCAGAATTGAATCGTCCCTTCATTCGGTAGCGATACGCTATTCCGGATCGGGTCTACTTCCAAACGAGGAAGCATCAAGGCGTTCAATAGATTGATGCCATTGCTGGAGGCCGCTTTTTGCTCGGAGGTAGGGAACGCGATCTTACGGTCCGCCGTATTACGGATAGCGGAAGCGTTGACCGTGACTTCATCTAAGGATATAGAGGAGGATGCCAATGAGATCGTACCGAGATCTATATTCTGGGAAAGTCCCAGCACGGAGACTACCGAGGTCTTGTAACCTATGGAGGAAACAGATACTTGATAATCTCCGGCCTTGACTTTCTCGATCCGGAAAAGTCCTTTACTATCCGTCGTCGTCCCTGTGATGAATGCGGAATCGGCTGTTTGAAGCGTGATATTCGCAAACTCAAGAGGAGACTTGTCGGATAGATCAATGACTTTCCCCCGGATCTGTAATTGTTGTGCCCGAATACCCCAAGAAAAGGATATAAGAAGGGCTGCCATAATGATTTGTTTCATTATAGTACGATTTAATGATTAAGAAATAATGTGTGTATGTGCTTGTTACTTAGTCCAAATCTCTTCTCCGTTCAGACGGATCTTCTGGATATTGTTGATACGGATATGCAACGTGAGATTTTTATCTTGCCCGGCGTCCCTCGCCCCGCTAACCAATAATAGAGAATCGTGGCGGCTGACTTCCGGCAAATACCGTTTCATTCCCTCGTAATAGAGTAACGACCGATCCTTTGCTTCCAGTATTTGCCCCCGGGGAAATTCGGAGGCGGTTCTCGTATCGACTTTTATGTTTTCCGCTTTCAACTCCGGATTATCTATCTGGATAATCTGAAACTTTTGCGTGAAACCTGTAAGGCATTTTTCCGACGTAAACTGGGCAACGCCGAAAGTGAGGGCTGGAACGATATATAATGTCGCTATCAAGGCGATAAACACGCGATTACTTTTTTTCATGATTGTCTTTATTTAATGGTAGATATATATAATGTATAGGCTTTCGTAAGCTCGTCGATACCTACATCTAGCAGGTGCATCTCCTTGAAGACGGCGGGAAGTACCTCTTCCACGAACTGGTTATGGCGCATCTCACGGATTTTTTGCTCGGCGTCGGAAGCGACGAAGTAGCCGATCCCACGCTTGTTGTAAATAATATCGTTGGCTTGCAGGCGCTCGAAGGAACGCATGACCGTATTTGGATTTACCTCCATCTCTACCGCCAGTTCCCGTACGGACGGGATACGGCTATCGGCTTTGTAATTACCACTCAATACCCGGTCGCAAATCCGCTCGGCTATCTGGATAAATATGGATTGATTCGTATTGTAGTTCATCTTAGTTCCTTTTCTTTAAGTTTTAGATAAGCGACGTATAAGACCACGAGGGTAGCGATGAGAAATGTGGGTGTAAAGGCAAAGCTTAGCCAATACATGGCGGTATAAAGCGGGGAAGACTCATAACAAAACCTATTCATACCCGGCTGGATATTCAAGATGTTTATGTATAGATAGACAATCCCTATGATAGAAGCGATTATCAATATATATCCACCACAAGCGATTCCTAAAGCATACTTCCGGAACGTGACATAAGAGAGGAACATCAAGGAACCGACAAACGCCAGCATGGTGAAATCTTGCAAGGTCATGATAATGTCCTTGAATGCTACAGGCTGTATATGAATGAGCATTGAGGCTATTCCCGTCCCAGTCCAGAACGTGACTTGGTATGTTAAGAATACCACGATGCCTTCGATCAAGATAGCGGCAAATTTCTCTTGGTTGCTCGCGGGAAGCGTTAAGAACAATCCTCTAGGGCGGTGTATCATTAAGTTTACGTAGCTACAGAAAGCGATAAAAGTTCCTAATGATCCCAATACATATAATGTAAAGGTACGGAATCTCGTAGCCCATAAAATGGAGGATAACAGGAAAAAGAAGAGGACTCCGAGGATGACCAACACCCCATAAGCTAATTTCTTCTTATTCTCTATCCAATCTTTGCGAAGTAAAAGATTGATGCGTTGTATACTGAAATCTGTTTTCATAACTATGTGCATTTTAGGAGTTCATGATTCTTTGGATCTCTTTGGGATAAGTTATCGCCGCGTTAAAGAGCAACTCTAAGGATACGGCCGTCTCTTCCTTGCCATCCCTTGCGGTGACGCCTATTGTCCCTTGCGGGGTAGGCTCGGAATAAAGAGCTTTCTCTTCCGGCAGGAGTGGTCCGAAATAAAGTTTCTCGCCGATCTCGTTCAATGTCTTATTCAATAGGATTTGCCTTTGGTCTAAGATCAATACCGTGTCGATCAAGCTTTCCAGATCCCTTACCTGATGCGTGGAGATAATAACCGTCTGATTGTCATCTATCAAAGAGGCTACCAGTCTGCGGAATGTCGCTTTCGAGGGAATGTCCAGCCCATTTGTAGGCTCATCCATTAGAAGCAGGGGCGTATGAGCGGCCAGCGCCAAGGTTATCGCCACCTTTTTCCGTTGCCCTTGAGACATTTTCGACAGGCGATCGGATAGATTGATCTCAAACGATTCTACGCAAGCCTTGCAGATATCGTCTCTAAATGTCGGATAAAAAGGCGCGTACATCTTTATATATTCTATGGCGGTGACCTCCGGCATGGAGATTTCCTCCGGCAATAAGAAGATCTGCTGCAAGAAACGAGCGTTTCTCTCGGAAGGAATTTCCTCCAATACGAGGCAAGAACCTTGATCCGGAAAGATCTGTCCGCTTAGAAGGTTTAGAAGCGTAGTCTTTCCTTCACCGTTCTTTCCCAATAAGCCACAGATGTGTCCCGATCCAACCTCAAGATTGATACGATCAAGTACCTCTTTTTTGCGGCTATAGCTGAATGAGAGTTCTTTTAATGTAATCATATGTTTTGCTGCTTTAGTGTATTAGTTTAATAGTACACTGCAAATGTAGTGGAAGTTTTTGAATAAACAAGAGGGAAGGGTATTTTTTTCCTTTTATTTTTCAAGATGGCAGTACAAGGTGATTAAAGGGAATCTCTTAATGCTATTAGCCTCTTTTCCAAGAAGGATTAGCGGTTTGTTCTTGAAGCATTACTAATTTTTCAATTGGTGCATGATCATCTAACAGCTGTTGGAAGATCATGCACCAGCTGTTAGATGATTATGCAACAGCCGTTGGATAATCTATACTTAAAGATGAAATCGCTAAGGATTCCCTGTTATCGGTCTAAAGGTAGGGGAGCGGGAAGCTAATGATTCTTGATGATTTTGCGGTTCTCTCGGGGAAAAAAAGGTACTCTACTTCTAAATTTATGTTGCAAAACAGTTAATTTTTTATTAATGTGTGCGCTAAAACATATAAAAAAGCTTGCTAATTTGCAGAAAATCGCTATATAATTTGGTAGAAAGAAGTATTTGGCTTTATATTTGCACCCGTTAAAGACAAGTAAGTGTCTCTTTAGCGAAAGAAACATGCTTGTTTACGATCCTGAAAATCAGGAGTCGGGAGTTTATCCCCCGGGAGATTCCCCCGATTAAGTTTAACGTAAAATTGAAAATATGAAGGTAAGAGCTTATGTTCTCATCGCATCGGTAGCGTTATTAGGAATGTCTGCCGGTTCGAAAAAGGCGAAACTTACCGAGGGTGTGAACCCCGGTGATCTAGCTCCGAGAATAGAGTTTTTGGGAAACGACGCTAAAGCCAGTTTCCACAACCAATTAGGACGTTATACATTGCTCAACTTTTGGGCGGCTTACGATGCGGAATCGCGGGCTCGTAACGTGCAATTGGCGAATGAGGTTAACAAGTTTGGTCCGGACAAAATCGCGATGTGTTCGATCTCTATGGATGAGAAAGAATCTATTTTTACCGAGACGGTAAAGATTGACAAGTTGGATCTGTCAACGCAATTTCACGAAGGACTGGGTAAAGAGTCAGAGTTGTACAAGAAGTATGATTTAAGAAAAGGTTTCAAGAACTTCTTGATTAACGACGAAGGAGTGATAATCGCCGCCAACGTCACCCCGGAAAAACTGACCGAGATTCTGAAAGCAATTTAATCAGTATTATTTAGCAAAGAGGGCTGTTCCACTTCAAGATGGGACAGCCTTTTTTTTATCGATTCACGAGTTTTCGTTTCGAGAAGATGAAATATCATGTATAGTCTGAGAAGGAAATGTACGCTTTCTTTTTAAGTCCGTGTTTATTATTAACTCTTTTTGATTTATTAACCCTAATGGATAGGGTGATTGAGAAGGTCCTCTGTCTTTACTGTAAATGAACAACTAACATCCTATAAATAATGAGATCTATACTTTTCTTTATTTGTTTGATCTTTACCTTTGGGGGACAGGCGCAAGAGGAAGAAAAATCCCATATGTGGAAAGTAGAACTCTCCGGTGCCTTGAATAATAATTCAGCATGGGAGGTAGAGCCATCTGTTACTTATCTACCGATTCCTTATGTGGGAATTACTATGGGGTTGCTTTTCTGTAATACGATTGAGAAAGATAGTTATACGGGGTTTTCAAGAGATAATCAGTGGTTCTGGGATTCAGATGAGAGTAATCCGGGCTGTCATTTCTTTGCGTTACGTCCGGCCATCCAGTTAGTAACTCCCGCTTTTAAATTCGGGAAAGACAAGGATACGGGACTCTCTTTGGTCGTTTCACCCGGATTAACCATTCCTTTGCCTGTCAATCAAGAGTTTAATATAAGCTATGTTCCAAACACTCCCGGGGTATGGATACCTCAAAAATTCGATCATATAAAGAACAAGGGAGGTAAATCGTTATTTTATCATATTAAAAGTATGTTGAGCCTCGATATAGACCAGCAGTATATATTCTCTTTGGGGTATATATTCTCGAATTTTGATTTATATAGTGGAGGGCGAAACTTCGTTGTAGAGGGGAAAAGGCTTAGTATGCCTCGGATTCGTTTTATGCATTCGTTCTTTCTAAGTATCGGATACCGCTTTTAAATCGTTTCATACATTGTCTTTCTCGTTTAGCCCAAAAAGGGAGAGCTGTTTTAAGGCTCTCCCTTTTGCATAAGCTTATATATAATAATGTATAGGATTTATCGAATGGCTTCCACTTCTTCCGTACGCAAAGGGATCTTCTTTCCTAATAGACGAGCGCCGTTCTCGGTAATCAGATAGTCTTCCTCGTTACGTATGCCACTGAAATCCTTATATGTAAACAACTTCTCGTAATTGATGAATTCGGTGAACTTGTTCTGGCCTCTCCATAAATCCATTAATTCAGGGATGAAGTATACACCCGGCTCGATGGTCAAGACAAAACCCGGTTCCAGCTTACGTCCCAAGCGCAATGACTTACGTCCGAATTCCGTACTCTTCGGCTGTCCGTCATAACCAACGTATACCTCTCCCAGATTCTCCATATCATGTACATCCAATCCCATCATATGGCCTAAGCCACAAGGCATAAACATGGCGTGAGCACCGGCTTTTACGGCCTCCATCGGATCTCCTTTCACGAAACCAAGGTCCTTTAAACCCTCCATGATCACTTTACAAGACAACTCATATACATCCACGAAAGGAATACCCGGGCGTAAAGCTGCTACGGCAGCTTCATGGGCGGCTACTTGAATATCATAGATGTCTTTTTGACGGGTCGTGAATTTTGAGTCGGCCGGGATGGTGGACGACATATCTCCGGCATATCCCATTTCAGTCTCGGCACCGGCGTCCAATAATAGCATATCACCGCTCTTAATCATATGACTATGATCATGGTTGTGCAAGGTCTGCCCATTGATCGTGGCGATGATAGGGAAGGAGAGCTGGTAATTGTTGGCGAAAGCTACTTCCGCAACGGCAGCCGCTACATCCGACTCCCGGATTCCCGGACGTACGGTACGCATGGCAGTCAGGTGCATATCGGCGGTTACGATACAGGCTTTCTCGATCTCGGCGATTTCTTCCTCGCTCTTATAATTCCGTTGGTTTACGACACCCATGATGAAAGGTACGGAAGGTTTCTCCGCGCCGGGTACGATACCCAACCATTGGAATAACTTGATCTGGTGTTCCGCACGATACGTCGGCAGATAATGGATTGGCTGGCCTTTTTGCTGGGCATTCTTCAAGTAAGTCTCGATCTCCTTGAAAGGACGGACTTCCTTGATACCTGCGGCCTCGCTCTTCTCTTTTAGGGTGGGCTGCGTACCCATCCATACAATCGCGTCTATAGTCAACTCATCGCCAAAGATGATCTCCTTATCGTTATCGATATCGATGATAGCGGATAACCCGGCGTATGGCAATCCGAAGAAATACAAGAAGGTAGAGTCTTGACGGAAGTGATACGTATTATCGGCGTAGTTCATCCCACTCTCGTCGTTTCCAAGGAATAGCAACAAACCGGAACCTATGGTTTGTTTCAGCTTAGCCCGGCGGGCCATATAAGTTTCTTTACTGAACATAAGGATTATTTTTTGTTAGTGTACCAAAGATAGTAATTAATGTAATATACTAGGCCGACATTCGAAATTATTTCTTACATTAGCCCATGTAAAATGTAACCTCTGGTACCTTATGAAGATTCAAAGAATTCAAGAGCTTACCGATGCCTCCATCGTCTGTGGCTCAGAGAAACGGGAGAACGATGTGCAGTGCGCTTTTGCCAGCGATCTGATGAGTGACGTGCTTACGCTGGATTGTGGCGATGTGCTGTTGGTGACAGGACTTTGTAATTTGCAAACGATCCGTACCGCGGAGATGGCGGAAGTTTCTTATATACTTTTCGTGCGGGGGAAGAAAGTAACCCCGGATATGCTGGAGCTGGCTCGTGAGAACAATATGGTTCTTCTGGAGACAGATCATTCTATGTATCATACGGTCGGAGAGCTTTATAGCGCGGGGCTCCTTCCTATATATTAAGAAAGGAGGTCGTGAGATATGCTATTTAAGTTTGAGTTGGAGGGCGGTAATTTCTCGAAGGCGGGTTATGCGTCTAGCCAGATAAAGAAGGTCTTGAAGCAATTGGCTATCGATCCCCGGATCATTAAGCGGGTGGTCGTGGCGCTTTATGAGGCGGAGGTGAATATCGTGGCTCACGCTTGGAGAGGAACGGTTGTCGCTGAATTGGACGCTGATAAAATATCTTTGGAACTGAAGGATGAAGGGCCCGGAATCCCGGATATATCGCTAGCTATGCGTGAAGGGTATTCGACGGCATCCGAGGCCGTGCGTGAGATGGGATTTGGTGCCGGAATGGGACTTCCAAATATGAAGAAGAACGTAGATGAATTAACGATCGAGAGCCAAGTAGACGTAGGTACCACGGTACGTATGGTCACATGGTTTAATAAAGAAGGAGCGTAGACCATGGAGGAAGCTAATTTTTATCATGCCTTGAAGATTGACAATGACCGCTGTATAGGCTGTACGCATTGCATGAAAGAGTGCCCTACGGGAGCGATCCGTATCCGGGATGGTAAGGCTTTGATCCATAAGGATTGGTGCGTGGATTGCGGCGAGTGCTTGAAATCGTGCCCGACAGAGGCTATCTATGTGGAGCAGGATGACTTCCAGCGTATATTTGATTATAAATGCAGGGTAGCGTTGATGCCCACGGTATTTATCGGGCAGTTCTCAAAGTACACGACCGAGAAGGAAATTATCAGCGCCGTTATGGAACTGGGCTTTACCCATGTTTTCCAAGTAGAGTTTACCGCCGATATGATCCATAAGGAAATGGTACGGCAGATGGAAAACGCCGAGGAAAAACCGGTGATCAGTTCTTTTTGCCCCGCCATTGTCCGGTTGATACAAGTCCGTTTCCCTGCGCTGGTGGAGAATATTTTATTGGTGAAAGCGCCGGTAAACGCCTCGGCCACTTACTATCATAAGATATTGGAAGGGCAAGGTATTCCCTCGGAAGAGATCGGTATCTTTTATGTTACGCCTTGCGCGGCGAAAATCGCGGCGTTGAAGGGAGCGGAAGGTTATTCATCTACGATCAAAGGCGTGATAAATATGGATACCCTATATAATAAGGTATACCATATTCTTAAGAATCGCCCGAGAGGATATGAGCCGGAATGTGAGCTTCCTCCGCCATTAACGAAAAAAGAGATGCGATGGAGCCAGACAGGAGGGGAGGCCAAACATTTCTCCGGTCGTTGCCTCGCGATCGATGAGATCCATAATGTGATCGATTTCTTGGAACGAATGGAAACGACCAGCGAGGTACGTAACGTAGACTTTCTGGAACTGAGGGCTTGCGACCGTAGCTGTGCCGGAGGTGTATTAGCCGTAGCGAACCGTTTCCTCACGGCCGAGCGTATCATGAAGCGATCCATGAACCGGGATAAAGTACCGATGATATACGCCGCCGATAATTTCGAGGCTTTATCCTATTTGAGGCAGCATATTACGATCCGTCCGGTGCAACCGAATCCCAAACGGTTGTACGATGGAACGATCGATGAGATGCTGAAGAAAATGGAGCAAGTGCGGAAATTGATGTGCTACCTACCGGGAATCGATTGTGGCGCTTGCGGCAGCCCGAACTGTCAAAGCTTGGCCGAGGATATCGTACGCCACGAGGCTCAATTCAGTGATTGCGTATTTATGCAACGTAATATGGAGAAGCACGGTAAACTAGATCAAGAGCATGCCTTCCGTATCGTTGAGAAGACATGGGGGAAAGATCGTTTAAATAAGGATTGTTATAAGAAAGGAGCTAAATATGAAGGTTTGTGATTTAGTGAAGATGTTGAATCTTACTGTATTTTGTGGAGAAGAGGGCCTTGATACAGAGATAACCGGGGGCTATACGAGCGATTTACTAAGTGATGTCATGGGACATATCGAGGAGGGTATGCTATGGATTACCATGCAAACGCATCAGAATATACTGGCCGTGGCTACTTTAAAAGACGCCTCCGCGGTATTGATCGTGAACGGAACCTCTCCAGATGATGAGACCTTACAAAAAGGTAGGGAAGAGGCTGTCCCTCTTTTAGGAACTACACGCTCCGCGTTCGAGGCTTCCGGTATGATTTACCGCTTATTACAGAATGAGAATGGATGAAACAGTATTTAGCTGATTTACATATCCATACTTGCCTGTCGCCATGCGGCAGTCTGGAAATGAGTCCATCGGAGATCGTGCGTCGTTCCTTAGCGAAAGGTTTGGATGCTATTGCCATTACGGACCATAATACGACCTTACAATGCCCGGAGATTCAATCCCTTGGCGAGAGATTCGGACTAAGGGTCTTTGCGGGCGTAGAAGTTACGACCCGTGAGGAAGCGCATTGTCTGGTTTATTTCCCGACCGATGAATCCCGTAAGCGATTCCAACGATATTTAGAAGAGCATCTCCCTCCAATTCCAAATGATCCGGAACGTTTTGGCGATCAAGTTTGGGTAAATGCGGAGAATGAGATTCTAGGAGAAGTACCCTATCTTTTGCTCTCCGCCTTGGATCAAAGCGTAAACCAAATAGCCGCTCAAGCACGTAAGGTGGATGCTCTATTTGTAGCCGCCCATGTAGAACGTCCGTCATTCAGCTTGATCAGTCAATTAGGTTTTATAGACCCCTGCTTATCTTTAGATGCTATTGAATATAATAATCAGCAAAGATACAGTAAGTTATTGTCTATTCACGGGTATTTGAAAGAGCAGACTCAATACTCAGCCTCGGATGCTCATTACCCCGAACAAATAGGTACTCAGCCCTCCATTTGGCAAACGGAGGAATTAACCTTCGATGGCTTACGAAAGGCTTTTGATCAAAAAGACAATCACTTAATTTTCGCCTCTCATGGATAATCTCTCGTTTCATATCACGGATATAACCGCTAATAGTATCAGAGCAAAAGCTTCTGATATAGAGATAGATATACAGATAAAGGACACATCCATATGTATTCGTATCGCGGATAATGGCTGTGGTATGGATCCGGAAACAGTCTCTCTGATCCGTAATCCGTTTTATACGACTCGCACGACACGAAAAGTGGGTCTAGGCTTACCTTTCTTGATACAAAATGCGGAGCAAACAGGCGGGAATGTGGAAATATCTTCCATACAGGGAAAAGGTACGGTAGTTGTTGCTTGTTTTGTCTCATCTCATATTGATTGTCCGCCTTGGGGAGATTTGGCGGGTACAATGGCTATGCTTATAGGCAGTAATCCAGACATAAACATTCATTTCTCATATCATTCAGATCTGGTTTCATTTGATATCAGTACGCGAGAGCTTAAAGAAATCCTAGAGGACATGCCATTAAGTCATCCGAAAGTCATGCTTTATTTGAAGGAGTTAATAGCGAATCAAATAGTCGCGTCAAGCTGAATTAATCTTTTCATATAGGTGATCTGATCTTTTCACAGCTGTGATACGATCTTTTCACATCCATGAAACAAACGTTTCACAGCCGTGAAAAGATCTGTGTCTTTACTCAAAGCAGCTACAAGCTTTGCTTGAATGCACTAATTTATCCTTATCTTGCTATTAATTTTATAATTCCCATTATGTTTAATAGTATTATGAACGATCAAAAAATGACTACTCCGCGATACATGATACACAAATAAAAAACCGCCTAGTAACCTTATATTACTAGACGGTTCCATTTATTCTGAAAGAAGAAATTACTTATTCATCTCTGCTTCAATAGCATCGAATTTATCACCCATATTCAAGTTGTAGTAAATACCTCTTAAAGCGGTCATATATTCTCTTTCTTCTGGTTTCATTTGGTGAGCTTTCTCAAAGTAAGGAAGAGCTAGCTTAAAGAATTCCTTAGCTTTGCCTAATTCCTCTTGATATTGTTTTGCGTCGTTGATCATATTAGCCTCACCTTGCTTGTTTACACCTTGGTTGTAATATACACGACCTAAGTTAGAGAGAGATTCGATATAGTCAGGATTGATCGCCAATGCTTTCTTGAAATACTCTTCAGCTTTAGCGTAATCTTTCAAACCAGTCTCATAAACACGGCCCATTACATCGTAAAGCTGTGGATTGTTGGAATCCTTAGCGATAGCTGTGTTCAAATATTCAATAGCTTTCTCATTTCTATTAGAATAGATGTAATTGTTTATAAGGCTCATTAAGAAATACTGTTCCTCAGGGAATTTATTCAAACCTTCTTCCAAAGTCTTCTCTAAATTCACGGTATCTTTAGCTTGCTCATACTCATAGCATAAGTATTGATATACCTCGCTTGCTCTATAATCCGTATTTTTAGCACGCTCTAACGCTGCGATAGCTTTTTGAGAATCGCCAAGTTGGGTCGCTGCTACAGCGGCATAGAACTGAACTGTCATGAAGTTTGAATCTCTTTCAGCGACAGCCTCACCTTTAAACATCGGCATATCAGATATTTTCAGGTATTGCTCGAAGAAATCGTAAGCTTTGTTATAATCTTTCTGATCGAAATAGTAAGCACCACCATTGATGTAATATACGTGGTTTGCTCCTAGGATACCTTTGATATCTTTCGTGAACTTAGGTTTAACTTTTCCTTTTTCATTAGGAAGTTGATCTAACTCATATGCTTTCTCAAAGTATGGCAAAATACTACCCAATGCCTCGTACATAACAGGCTCGTCCGGTTGTTGGCCCAAGACTTGTTTAGTTCTTTCGTTGCTGAACTGTTGATCCTCGATAAAACCGGCAACATACCAAGTTTTAGCGTCATCCTTTGTTTCTGGATTTTCCAAAGCTCCTTTAATAAGAGTTCTAGCTTCCGAGAAATCAGGAGTCGAACCCTTAGCTATACTTTGAGCCTCATTTACAGCTTTTTTCTGTGCAAAAGAGACCGATGCTGCGACACATAGTGCCACTGTTAATAATACTCGTTTCATTGTGATAGTAATTTTGAGATTAATATTTCTATTTGTTTAAAATTATTCAGTTATTTCTTCGTTATCATTTTGTTCGTTATCCTCCTCTGATTCCGGTAGATCAACATCAGTACCTAGACTAGCTTGATTCTCACTGAACTCTCTTCCCTCATTCTCTTGTCTGGCTTCTTGTTCCGCTTTTTGCTCGGCTATCTCCTCTTCACTCTCAGACAATACTTTACATACAGAAGCGATTTCGTCGTTGCGCTTTTCTAGATTAATCAAACGAACACCTTGAGTAGCACGTCCTATTACGTTTAAATCGGCCACTTTCATACGGATAGCGATACCCGACTTATTGATAATCATTAAATCGTTCTCGTCCGTAACATTCTTGATGGCAACTAATTTACCGGTCTTCTCCGTGATATTAATGGTTTTTACGCCTTTACCGCCACGATTCGTTATACGATAATCCTCGATAGAGGAACGTTTTCCATATCCCTGCTCTGATACGACGAGTACGGTCTCTTTTTCCTTGTCCTTGATACAGATCATACCAACGACTTCATCGGTATTATCCTCGTCCAAAGTCATACCTTTCACTCCGGAAGCCGTACGGCCCATTACACGTACCGCGCTTTCATGGAAACGGATCGCCCGGCCGTTACGGTTCGCTATGATCACCTCGTTGTTACCATTCGTCATACATACTTGGATCAAGCCATCGTCTTCACGCAATGTAATAGCGTTCACACCGTTTTGACGAGGACGGGAATAGGCCTCCAACAAGGTCTTTTTGATCACACCTTTTTTCGTACAGAATAATAGGTAATGAGAATTAATGAATTCCGTATCGGTGGTTAATTTCTTAACACGTATAAAGGCTTGTACCTTATCATCCGGCTCGATATTCAGAAGATTCTGGATCGCACGCCCTTTAGCGTTCTTAGCTCCTTCCGGAATCTCGAATACCTTCAACCAATAACATTTACCTTTTGCCGTGAAGAATAATAAGGTCGCGTGCATGGATGCCGGATAGATATACTCAACGAAATCCTCGTCTCTAGTCTCGGAACCCTTCGCTCCTACACCACCACGGCCTTGGGCACGGAACTCGCTTAACGGGGTACGTTTGATATATCCCATATGAGATACGGTAATGATCATCTCATCATCCGCGTAGAAATCCTCCGGATTTAATTCCTCAGAGGCGTAAACGATATCCGTCTTACGTTCGTCGCCAAATTTATCCTTGATTTCTAATAATTCATCTTTGATAACCTTCATGCAAAGGTCCTCATTCTCCAGAATCTCATTCAAATAAGCGATCAACTTCTCGATCTCCTCATATTCCGCACGCAATTTATCTTGTTCCAGACCTGTCAACTGACGAAGTCTCATCTCGACAATCGCACGTGCTTGAAGCTCAGATAAAGAGAAACGTTCGATCAAACGCTCGATAGCCTCTTGCGGGCTCTTGGAAGACTTGATAATTGCGATTACCTCGTCTATATTATCGGAAGCGATGATCAAGCCTTCCAATATATGGGCTCTCTCTTCCGCTTTCCTCAATTCATATTTTGTACGCCGGATAACGACCTCATGACGGTGCTCAACAAACGCCTTGATTAAGTCTTTTAAGTTAAGCAACCTCGGACGGCCGTTCACCAAAGCGATATTATTAACGCTGAATGAGGATTGCAGAGCCGTAAGCTTATACAATTTATTTAGTACGACACTCGAGTTCGCGTCACGTTTCACGTCAACTACGATACGCATACCGCTACGGTCGGACTCGTCATTGACATTGGAAATGCCATCGATACGCTTCTCGTTTACCAGGTCAGCGATATACTTGATCAACTCAGCCTTATTTACCAAATAAGGAATCTCGGTAATAATAATCTTCTCATGATTATTCTCCACCTCAATCTCGGCTTTACCGCGAAGGATGATACGTCCCCTACCCGTCTCGAAAGCGTCTTTCACGCCTGCGTAGCCATAAATTGTAGCGCCTGTAGGGAAGTCCGGAGCCTTGATATATTGCATTAAGCCCTCTACCTCGATATCTCCCTTGGCATCGATATAAGCGATACAACCATCTAATACCTCGCTCAAGTTATGAGTTGGCATATTCGTAGCCATACCAACGGCGATACCCGATCCACCATTTACAAGTAAGTTAGGAACACGAGTCGGTAATACGGTCGGCTCCTTCAACGTATCATCGAAGTTAAGCTGGAAATCTACCGTGTCCTTATCGATATCCCGGAGCATTTCTTCGGCGAGTTTACTCAGTCGTGCCTCTGTATAACGCATAGCGGCAGGACTATCACCGTCCACTGAACCGAAGTTACCTTGTCCGTCTACTAACGGATAACGCATAGACCATGTCTGGGCCATACGAACCATGGCGAAATATACAGACGAGTCGCCATGTGGATGATATTTACCTAAAACTTCACCAACTATTCTCGCAGATTTTTTATAAGGTTTGTCGGATGTGTTACCCAGTTCATTCATTCCAAATAAAATACGGCGGTGAACCGGCTTAAAGCCATCCCTAACATCAGGAAGAGCACGTGAAACAATGACAGACATTGAATAATCAATGTATGCCGATTTCATTTCCTCTTCGATGTTAATCTTAATAATTCTGTCTTGATCAACCATTTAGTTTTATATTAATTACACTCAATATCTCACCTCTGAAAAATTGCACTAAGGTAAGGTTTTTCCGTATACTACGAAAGAATTTGTCTTGAAATTTTGAGCCTTCGGGCTTTTCAAGGCTTATTAAGGAATAATGGCACGAAATTTGATGATAGTTGGAATAGATTATGTAACTTTGCGTAATCAGTACATATATAATATAGTATGAAAAATTATTCGAAAAGATTGATTGACGTGATTGAGTATAGCCGTGAAGAAGCGGCTAGGCTCCAGAATAGCTATATCGGGCCGGAACATTTGATGCTAGGCATCATCCGGGAAGGCGAAGGCGAGGCAATGCGTGTCTTGCGAGAGCTACATACCGATCCGATGGATATTAAACGCAAGATTGAGCAAGAAATAAAGAACACATTCGATTCTGAGGATTCTGTCCAGCATGAGATCGCTATAAGTAAGACTACAGAACGTGTCTTGCGTATGAGTATGCTGGAATCTCGTTTATTCAAGGAAGATGAGACCGATACGGAACATCTTCTATTAGCGATATTGAAAGAGGAGTTTAATGTTGCTGCCAAGGTGTTGAACGATGCGGGTATTACTTATCGTTCCGCATATAATATATTAGTAAGCGGAACCGGTTTGAACAATATGGAGGAATTCGACGAGATCAGCGACGGATATACGGATGATGACGAAGATGACGAGGACGAAGGTTTCTCTTCTCGTCGTGAGGCATCTCGCCCCTCTTCCGGTACTGGAGCGGGAGCCGCTCAACCGAAATCCCCTAATGATACACCTGTTCTGGATAACTTCGGAACGGATATGACACGTGCCGCCGCAGAAAACCGTCTAGATCCGATTGTGGGACGTGAGAAGGAAATCGAGCGTTTGGCCCAGATATTAAGCCGTAGGAAGAAAAATAATCCGGTATTGATTGGTGAGCCGGGTGTGGGTAAGTCGGCTATCGTAGAGGGATTAGCTTTACGCATTATTCAGCGTAAGGTTTCCCGGGTGTTATTCGATAAGCGTGTGATTAGCTTGGATATGGCTTCTATTGTCGCCGGTACAAAATACCGCGGACAATTCGAGGAACGTATTAAGGCTATCTTGAATGAGTTATCGAAGAACCCGAATATCATCCTCTTTATCGATGAGATTCATACGATTGTTGGCGCTGGTTCCGCTTCCGGATCTATGGATGCGGCGAATATGCTGAAACCTGCGTTGGCTCGTGGTGAGATTCAATGCATTGGCGCTACTACTTTGGATGAATATCGTAAGAATATCGAGAAAGACGGTGCGTTGGAACGTCGTTTCCAGAAAGTGATCGTTGATCCGACTACGGCGGAAGAAACTTTGCAGATCTTGCGTAATATCAAACCTCGTTATGAGGAGCACCATAACGTGATCTATACTGAAGATGCTTTACAAGCGTGTGTAAAATTGACAGAAAGATATATCAGTGACCGTAATTTCCCAGATAAGGCGATCGATGCTTTAGACGAGGCCGGTTCCCGTGTACATATATCTAATATCATTGTTCCGAAAAGTATCGAAGAGCTTGAGGCAAAGATCGAGGATACGAAGAATGAGAAATTAGCGGCCGTGAAATCTCAGAACTTTGAGTTAGCCGCAAGTTTCCGCGATAAGGAGCGTCAGTATTTATTGCAACTGGAGGCTGCGAAAGCTAAATGGGAACAAGAGCTTCAAGAACATCGGGAGACCGTTGATGAAGAGAAGGTCGCTGAAGTTGTTGCCATGATGTCCGGTGTACCTGTTCAACGTATCGCTAAGGCAGAGAATGTCAAGCTTCTGGAAATGGCGGACGTATTGAAAAGTAAGGTGGTTGGGCAGGATGATGCTGTTCAAAAGATCGTAAAGGCAATTCAACGTAACCGTGTCGGCTTGAAAGATCCGAATAAGCCGATCGGAACTTTTATGTTCCTAGGACCGACGGGTGTAGGTAAGACTCACTTGGCCAAGAAGCTTGCTGAATATCTATTTGATTCGGCGGATTCTTTGGTACGTATCGATATGAGTGAATACTTGGAGAAATTCGCTGTTTCCCGTTTGATCGGAGCGCCTCCCGGATACGTTGGTTACGAGGAAGGTGGTCAGTTAACGGAGAAAGTACGTCGCAAGCCCTATTCGGTGGTCTTATTGGACGAAATCGAGAAAGCGCATCCGGATGTATTTAACTTGCTGTTGCAAGTCTTGGATGAAGGCCGTTTGACGGATAGTCTGGGTAGACGTATTGACTTCAAGAATACGATCTTGATCATGACTTCCAATATCGGTACCCGGCAATTGAAAGATTTTGGTCGTGGCGTTGGTTTCAATACCCAGATGGCCGGTGAGCCGGATAAGGATTTCTCCCGTAGCGTGATCCAGAAAGCGTTGAATAAAGCGTTTGCTCCAGAGTTCTTGAACCGTGTGGATGATATCATTATGTTCGATCAGCTTGATAAAGCCGCTATTCATAAGATTATCGATATTGAGTTACAGGGTCTGTATCAGCGTGTATCAAATCTGGGCTATGAGTTGTCGATCACAGACGAGGCAAAAGATTTCATTGCCACAAAAGGCTACGATGTCCAATTCGGTGCCCGTCCGTTGAAGCGTGCGATCCAGAAGTATCTGGAAGATGAGATGGCGGAGATGATTATCCGTGCTTCAGTAGGTGAAGGCGATACGATTATCGTAGACTTTGATAAGGAAGAGCAGAAAATCACGACTTCGATAAAAAAGAAAGATGCTGAATAAGTTTGTCTATGAATATAGAAGCCGGGCGTGAGTCCGGCTTTTTTTATGTTCGTCCATCTTATTCGTCTGTCATTTTGACACACAAAAAAAGCATGACCTAATTGAACAGATCATGCTCTTATTTCTTTTTTTACTTAAGTACGCAGGATGAGACTTGAACTCACACGCCGTAACCGGCACTACCCCCTCAAAGTAGCGTGTCTACCAATTCCACCACCTGCGCATTTTAGAAAGGGTGCCCAGAACAGGACTCGAACCTGCACGATCGCAAAACCACTCGCACCTGAAACGAACGCGTCTACCAATTCCGCCACCTGGGCAATCAATACGAGAAAGAGCGGAAGACGGGACTCGAACCCGCGACCCTAACCTTGGCAAGGTTATGCTCTACCAACTGAGCTACTTCCGCATATGCAACCGCTTTGTTCTCGATTGCGAGTGCAAAGGTAGTGATTTCATTGAAACCACCAAGCCTTTGCGCTACTTTTTTATTAGATTTTTTTGACCAATTCCCTAAATAGTTGTGTCATAACAGATGCTGCTTTATTAGCCGCTACGATAACATCGGCACCATCATTTACAAAGTCGTCAGCGAAGTGATAACCTTCGTTCGTGATGACAGACATACCGAATACACGCAAGCCCGCATGACGTGCCACGATTACTTCCGGTACCGTACTCATGCCGATCGCATCTCCCCCGACTTTTCCATAGAAAGCGTACTCGGAAGGAGTCTCGAAGGAAGGGCCTGTCAAACCTACATATACACCTTTCTTTAACGGGATAGATCGGGAGGCGGCTATTTCTTCCACATAGCGGATAAATTCACGATCATAAGCACGTGTCATATCCGGGAAACGAGTGCCGAAATCCTCATTGTTCGGACCGATCAATGGGTTCGGCATCATATTGATATGATCCCGGATGATCATCAAATCACCTACCTTGAACGTATTATTGATACCTCCGGCGGCGTTCGAGACCAAAAGGTTCTTGATCCCTAAGAGTTTCATCACACGTACGGGGAAAGTCACCTGTTGCATCGTGTAACCCTCATAGTAATGAAAACGGCCTTGCATAGCCAAGACTTGCTTATCCCCTAGTTTGCCACAAATAAAATTCCCCTTATGCCCGGTAGCGGTAGATTTCATAAAATGTGGGATCTCCGCATAAGGTATCACTATAGGATCTGTTATTTGATCGGCTAAAGAGCCTAAGCCACTACCAAGGATAATGGCGGTCTCCGGGTTACCTTCGATCCGGCTAGCTAAATAGGCGGCCGCTTCCCGATATTGTTCGGTTTTAATCATTTCCATATTTAATCAATTTAACGTTTCATCAAGTTATAAGCTATCTCTGTCGCTTTCTCCATAATCTCGTCCTCTCCCGGTACCTTCTTATTCTCCATCAATATTTTACCATCACAGATAACGGTATCCACGCAACTGCCGTTGGCGGCGTATACAAGATTTGAGACGAAATTGAAGTTCGGGGTAAAAGCGGGGGTGTTGAGATCTATCAAACATAGATCGGCTAAATACCCTTCCTTGATCTGCCCGGCTTTTAAACCGAACATAGCGGCTCCTTCCGCAGTAGCGGCTTGCAGCATCTCATTTGCGGTCAAGGCTTCGGGATCCTTTCGCCAAGCTTTTCCTAACAGGGAAGCCAGCTTCATCGCCTCGATCATATCCAAGTTATTGGAAGAGGAACAACCGTCCGTTCCCAATCCCACGGTAATACCCAATTGGCGCATTTCCTTAAACTTAAAATGAATACCGGAAGCCAGTTTCATGTTTGAGGCCGGGTTATGTACGACTTTCACCTCGTGATCGGCCAACATGCGAAGCTCGTCATCATCGATGTAAATTCCGTGAGCGATAATCAAACGTGGAGAAAGCACACCTAACTTATATAAATAACGTACAGGAGTGAGTCCGAATCTATCGAGAGAGTCTTTCACTTCCCCCTCTGTCTCTGCTAGATGCAGATGGATCGGGATTTGATGTTCCATAGCGAACCGATGCGCCCATTTCAGAAGCTCACCGGAAACGGTATAGATGGCGTGCGGCCCGATCGAGAAGCGAACCCGTTTGCTGTAGTTATCCACATCTTGGATCAGTCGTTCGTTATGGCGTTTGCATTTCTCCGCCTCTTCTTTATCAAAACCATCGAAGCAAACGCCAGCTATGATACCTCGCAATCCCATCTCCTCCGTCACATCGGCCGTGACACGAGGGCGTTGATACATGTCGAAGAAAGTGGTCGTGCCACTTTTTATCATTTCCAAGCACGCTAATTTCGCTCCCCAATATACATCCTCACGGGTCATTTTCGCCTCATTCGGCCAGATCTTTTGCTCAAGCCATGGCATAAGCGGCATATCATCGCCGAAGCCGCGGAACAAAGTCATGGCAGCATGTGTATGAGCGTTCACGAAACCGGGAATGACGGCTTTACGGCTACCATCCAGTATCTTATCGGCAGGAAAAGACAAGCCCTCTCCTATTTGCTTGATCTCTTTTCCTTCGATATAGATATCAATCGTCCTATCGTTAAACAGAACATTCTTTATTAATATACTCATCTTCTTCCTTCTTATTTATATAAACGGTAGAATTCCGCTACCGACTCGATTCCCTTGAAGAAGATATCCAACTCCTGACTCTCGTTGGGCGAATGGATCGCGTTTTGCTCCAAGCCGAATCCCATCAGTACGGTCTTGATACCTAATACCTGCTCGAATGTAGAGATAATAGGAATGCTACCTCCGCGACGAACCGCCAACGGTTTCTTCCCGAATGCGATGCCAACAGCCTTTTCTGCCGCTTGATAAGCTGGCAAGTCTATCGGACAAACATATCCTTGCCCGCCATGGCTGGGCGTAACTTTCACTTTAACATAAGGTGGGGTCACACGAGCTATATACTCCTCAAACATTTGGGAGATCTTGGCATGATCTTGGTGTGGAACCAAACGAGTGGAAACCTTGGCATAAGCCTTTGAAGGCAATACAGTTTTGCTTCCTTCCCCCGTATATCCGCCCCAAATACCACAGATATCGAAAGAAGGCCGACAACTATTACGTTCTAGCGTAGAATAGCCTTTCTCTCCGAAAAGAGCGTCTACCCCGATCGCTTTCTTATATTTTTCCTCGTCGAATGGGATTTGGGCGATCATCTCCCGTTCTGCGGGAGATACATCCTCCACGTCGTCATAAAAACCCGGGATCGTGATGCGTCCATCCACGTCGGTGATATCTGCCATCAATTTGCAAAGTACATTGATCGGATTCGCTACGGCTCCGCCAAAATGACCGGAATGCAAATCGCGGTTCGGTCCGGTTACTTCTATTTCCCAGTAAGCCAAACCACGTAAGCCTGTCGTGAGCGACGGTGTTTCAGCGCTGACCATGCTTGTATCGGAAACGAGGATTACATCCGCTTTCAATAATTCTTTATGTTCCCGGCAAAAATCTTCCAAGCTAGGAGAACCTATCTCCTCCTCTCCTTCGAAAATAAACTTCACGTTACACTGTAACAAACCTTCTTTAATCGCTGTCTCAAAACCTTTTACTTGAATCATACCCTGTCCCTTATCATCGTCTGCTCCACGGGCCCAAATGCGTCCGTCCCGGATCACCGGCTCGAAAGGTTCACTCTTCCACAGTTCTAGTGGTTCGGCAGGCATCACGTCGTAATGAGCGTAAACCAATACGGTCGGAGCATTGGGAGATACCATTTTCTCGGCGTATACGACAGGATTGCCTTTCGTAGGCATTACCTCGGCCTTATCCGCACCGGAAGACAACAGCACCTCAGTCCAACGCTGGGCACATGTCAACATGTCCGGCTTATTCTCATGCTTGGCGCTGATTGACGGAATGCGGATTAAAGAGAACAATTCTTCAAGAAAACGATCCTTATTGGATTCGATATAAGATTTTACTGACATAGCGTTTTATTTTATGTTTATAAATTGTAGCAAATATAACGAAACAGATGGGGATTGCAAGGAGTTTTATGGTATTTTAGCCGTGTTACTACAATAGGCGTGCAGTAACACGGCAAGGCGGGTTGCAGTATACGAAAGAGTTTCATCCCATGATCCATTTAGCTCGTTCACCTAATATACGGTACATGAACCAAGTAAACGCCCATGAGATTATGAAAATCAAAAGTGCCATTATGGGTACTTGCAAAGGTATCGGTAAATCAAACTTCCCGATCAAGATAAAGATCGGACCTACGACAAAATAATGTACGATATAGATTCCGAAACCATATTTGGATATTTTCGATAGTTTTTTAGCTATGAGAGTATTATGAATACGTACCTTTTGAAGAAGAATAAATACAGCTGCCGTCATTAAGACTACATTCGGACTACAGAAGGTGAAAAATAACTCCATATCCAATTCTGTTGCCTCGGGATTCGCTGCGGCCGAACTGAATCCACAATAGGTTATGGCATAACCAACCACAAACATGGCTGCGCAAATAGCGAAGGTTTTCCAAATATTCCAATTATTACCTTGTTTTAAGTAATGTCCTAATAGGAGATATCCGTTGAATCCTGCGAAATAATAAAACATGCCGAATTGATTCCACGTCGCTTCCCCGTATAAATATTTGCTGATATAGGCAGACATATAAGGCAAGAAAAGAGATACGAACCATATCCCTAAATAGACCCTCTCTTTGGAACGATCCGCCTTCTCGATCCATGCGGAGAAGAATGGCATATACAGATACAATCCGATGAGTAAATAAATGTACCACATATGGTTTTCCTTAAAACTGAAATTGAACGGGATCATGGCGATGTCTTTCAATGCGTCGGATAAGGATTGTGACTCATTTCCTTGCACATAGCAGAAAAACTCACCGATTATCTCTTTCGGCAAACCTAATAGCCCTGTAACCCAAGGGAATATATTGTATAATACAGACCATATCAAAAAAGGAAATAATACCCTATATATTCTCTTTTTATAGAAAACACCTAAAGATTGTTCCCGTATAGGCAATAGTAAAAGTCCCGTCATCATAACGAAAAGAGGAACAGAGGGCCGTAAAAGAGAGCCGTAAACAGCGGCCCAATGTTTATATTCCGGTAAACTTCCGAGTGTAGGTGAGATATAAAAAGGATCTATACAATGTACTCCAATAACCATCAGCATAGCTACGGTTCGTATTACATCGAGCCACACGATATGTGACTGTGTTGTTGCGTTGTTCATGGATTTATGTGTTAAATTTAAAAGATGGGTGACAAAGATAGAGCTTAGTATGAGAATTTTGTTTATCTTTATTGTTAATTTATTGTATCAAGTATTATGGTCAAACGAATTATCATTATTGGCGCTACCTCCGGTATCGGCTATGAGGTTGCTAAGATTTATTGGAAACGAGGATATCAACTGGGATTGGCTGGCCGTCGGGTTGATCGGTTGGAGGAGTTTCGTAAGCAAGATCCGGAGCATATCCGGATAAAGCAGTTGGACGTGACTGCCGAGGATGCCGCTGATCGTTTAGACGAATTAATCCGTGATTTGGGAGGAATGGACATCTTCCTGCTGAGTTCAGGGATCGGCAACCAGAATAAATACTTAGACACTTCCATTGAACAAGCTACGATACAGACGAATGTGACGGGTTTTACACGTATGGTACTAGCTGCTTATCGTTATTTTTCCAGTCAAGGTGGTGGGCATATATCTGTAATCAGCTCTATTGCCGGAACCAAAGGATTAGGGGTCGCTCCCTCCTACTCGGCTACCAAACGATACCAAAATATTTATATAGACGCTTTAGCCCAACTTTCCCGTATGGAGAAATGGCCTATTACATTTACGGATATCCGTCCGGGATTTGTCCGTACGGATTTATTGAAAGACGGCAGGAATTATCCTATGCTGATGTCTCCCCAATACGCCGCCCTGCGTATCGCCAACGCTATCGACCGGAAAAAGAGAAGGGCGATCATCGATTGGAGATACGCTATCCTTGTCTTTTTCTGGAGACTGATCCCAGAATGGCTTTGGGAACGGTTGCCGATACGGAATTAGGATCGGATATGTCAGAGGTTCATCTTTTATTGCTTCTACACTAGATTTTCTCTTGCGCCGGGAGCATGCTGAAGGACCGCGCCGACTATCTGGCAACTATCCAATTCATCACAATCGCCACATGTATTAAAGCCTTTTCCGGATACACATTTGCGTATTTCACAATAATCACTGCAATACGCAAATTTCACTCCGTCCGCACGACAACCCATACAGTTTATAGTTGCGGCTGTAATTTCGGGCGCATTGTTCATGGCGCTCCACTTCTGGGCGGTTTTTTCTCTTAGCACATCATCATTCTTAACTGTGGCTATGCGGGCATCGCAACTTTCGCAATCTAATCCGCAGCAGGCTGTCAATTGTTTCATTATTTAGTTGTCTGTTTATTTTCTTGTTTGTTTCTGTCCTTGCTTTTACTTTTCGGCAAACATAATAAAAATTCCTACCTTTACGCCCAATTACTAATTTTTTAATCTATACAGATGGGTTTATTTATTAAGAAGCCTTTAGCGGATTTGATGACCGAGGCGAATGATTCGGGCAGTAAATCGCTGAAGCGTATCCTTGGCCCGTGGAGTTTGATCGCCTTAGGTGTCGGTGTTATCATCGGCGCCGGACTGTTCTCCATTACGGGCGCGGTAGCCGCCGGGTATACGGGGCCTGCCATTACTTTATCTTTCGCTATCGCCGCCTTGGGCTGTTGTTTCGCCGGGTTATGTTATGCCGAGTTCGCATCCATGATCCCGGTGGCAGGTAGCGCATACACCTACTCGTACGCCACGATGGGTGAGTTGGTCGCTTGGATTATCGGTTGGGATTTGGTGCTCGAGTACTGCGTGGCCGCTACGACCGTTAGCATAAGTTGGAGTCGGTATTTGGTCGTTTTTCTGGAAGGATTCGGAGTACATTTACCGCAAGCCTTGACGGCTTGCCCTTGGGATGGCGGTATCGTGAATATCCCGGCTTTTTTGATCGTGGTGTTAATGAGTATTTTGTTGATACGAGGAACGGAAGGCAGTTCTATCTTCAATGGGATCATCGTATTCTTGAAAGTCTCCGTAGTCTTGGTGTTCGTAGTCTTGGGATGGAAATATATCCGTATGGAGAATTATACGCCTTATATCCCCACTAATACAGGGACTCTAGGCGAGTTCGGATTTTCCGGTATCCTACGAGGGGCGGCTATCGTATTCTTTGCTTTCCTCGGTTTCGACGCTGTAAGTACGGCAGCGCAGGAAACCAAGAACCCGAAACGGGATATGCCGATCGGGATCTTGATGTCATTAGTGGTTTGTACTATATTATATATGTTGTTCGCCCACGTGATGACCGGAGTCGTACATTACTCAGCGTTTGCCGGCCAGAATGGGATCGCTCCCGTGGCGATCGCTATCGATCATATGGGACAAATAGACGCTTCCGGTGTGATCCGTCCGGATTACCCTTGGATGAACCGTGCGATCGTAGTAGCTATTTTACTGGGATATTGCTCGGTTATCATGGTAACGTTATTAGGACAGAGCCGTGTATTCTTGAGTATGAGCCGGGATGGACTGCTTCCTCCCCTCTTTTCCCATATCCATGAGAAATTCCGCACGCCGGCACGAAGTAATTTCCTGTTTATGTTATTGGTCGGTACATTGGCCGCTTTCGTTCCGGCGAGCGTAGCGGGCGAGATGTGTAGTATCGGGACTTTGTTCGCTTTTACGCTAGTTTGCGCCGGGGTATTGATTGTCCGTAAGACAATGCCGGACGCTCCCCGGTCTTTCAAGACCCCGTTGGTTCCGTTCGTGCCTATCGCCGGTATCATAACTTGTCTGGTGATGATGCTTTTTCTCCCGGCTGATACATGGATTCGTTTGGTATTATGGATGTTAATCGGTCTGGATATATATGTCTGCTATGGAATCAAACATAGCAAACTGGAACATATGCAGAAACATCGCTCGGGACAGACCACATTGGATATGATCGGTATTACCCTATCCGTGCTTTGCGTGATTACGGGGCTTTGGCACCAGCAAACCGTGGGATGGGGCGAGAGCAAAGTCTTATTGATTATCTCATTCGTATTCGCTTTTACGCATCTAGCTTTCTATCTTTACAGACTCGGGAAGCAGTTTACGAGCCTTACCCGTTAGCGATTCAGCACGATTATGTCTCGATGGCTCATGCGACTAGTCCCGATGGTCAACGCCATTAGTGGTGAAGGCTTATGCGAGTAGTCGCGTTGACCTTCACCACTAATGGCGTACTATACCACTTCCTTTGATACGATTTATCGGATTCTAGCTCTTAAAAGTAAGCCTTTTATTCATCATAAAATTAACGGCTCCGTAAACGAAAAGTCCAAGGAACTGACCCAAATATTCATTTAGATCGATCACCTCCACCATTAAAAGCAAGAATATGAATTGAGTAGCGTAAGCGCAACCAAAAGCGATTAGGAATAAAGGAATCTCCTTCCAGAAATTACCTTTCCCGGAAGAAAATACCCAGTATTTACTCCAAAAGAAGTTATTCACCAAGGCAGCCACATATCCAGCCATGTTCGACCACAAATAATTACAATCCAGAATATCCATTAATATCCAGATTACCAATGCGGTGATCAAAGCGTTAGAAGAACCTACAATGGCGAAACGAAGAATACGAACAGATTCCTTCATGCTGTTAATTATACGTTTCGAATGACAAATATACGGGTTTATTTCTATATTTGTGCTGTACTTTTGATCAAGTATGTAACATTCTTAAAACAATTATGAGTATGATTAGACTAAATGTATTTATTCAAGTAAGTGAGGAGAATCGTCCCGCCGCATTGGAGACAGCGAAAGAATTGGTTGAAAAGTCTTTGAAAGACAATGGCTGTATTGCTTATGATATTTTCGAGAGCGCTACCCGTAGTGATGTATTGATGATTTGTGAGACGTGGAAAGACGCTGAATCCTTATCAGGTCACGAAAAAGCGGAGCATTTCGTAACGTTGGTTCCTAAATTGCAAGGATTAGGTGCGATGAAACTTGAGAAATTTACATTTTAAGGGTTTTATGTAGGATCTTATTATAAGCCTGAGCATGCTAAAAAATCATAGTTATGAATCCTTCAACTTATAACTATGAATGAAAGAAAACATAACTATGATTTTTTTAGTGTTATCGCTCGTTGATGGAGATATATTCCCGATCGTCCAAAACGTTCTTGTAAGCCGGACGGATGATGCGTTTTCCGTCAAAGTTCAACTCCTCGATACGGTGAGCGGTCCAACCCACGATTCGGGCCATGGCGAATAAAGGCGTATAGATTTCCTGTGGCAAACCGATCATCTCATAAACGAATCCGGAATAGAAGTCCACGTTCGAGGAAACCCGTTTCTTAGTTCCTTTATGCTTGGCGAAACATTCGATCGCTCTTTCCTCTAATAACTCAAGGAAGGCGAATTCCTCAGAGCGACCTTTCTCTTTTGCCAGATCACGAGCTAGTTCCTTTAATACAACCGCACGGGGATCGGAAATCGTATAGACCGCATGGCCGATACCATAAATCAAGCCTGTCTTGTTATAAGCCTCTTTGTTAAGCATCCGCATGAAATAAGTATCGATCTCGTCCACGTTCTTCCAATCCGCGATATTCTCTTTCAAATGATGGAACATATCTACTACCTGAATATTGGCACCTCCGTGCAACGGGCCTTTCAATGAGCCGATACCAGCTGCGATAGATGAGTACGTATCCGTTCCCGTAGAACTAGTGACGCGTACCGTGAACGTAGAGTTATTACCACCGCCATGTTCCGCTTGCAATACCAAGAGCAAATCCAACGTACGTGCGTCCAGATCCGTGAAATCACGTTTCAGCATGTGAAGGAAGTTTTCCGCGATCGATAAGTTCTCGTGCGGATGACGGATATGTAAAGAACGCCCCTGTGTGCTATGACGATAAATATTGTACGCATAAGCGATAATCGTCGGGAACTTAGAGATCAATTCAATAGATTGGCGCATTAAGTTATCTCGGGAAGTGTCGTCCGGGTTTGCGTCGAAGGTATACATCTCCAATACGCTACGAGCCAATATATTCATGATGTTCTGTCCTTCCAGATCCAGAATATTCATCTTGGTCTTTTGCTCCAAGGGCATATTATCGTTCAACAGTTCTTTAAAGGCTGATAATTCCTCTTTATCGGGGAGTTTACCAGAAAGTAATAAATAAGCCACTTCCTCAAAACCGAACCGTTTTTCCTTGATGAAATCACGCGCTAAATCCTCTACGTCGTAACCTCTATAGAATAACTTACCGGGGATCGCTTTAAGACCGCCCTCTGGCAAGCGTTCGTATCCTACTACATTACCGACTTGGGTCAATCCTACTAACACGCCGCTACCATCCTCGTTACGAAGGCCACGTTTCACATTATACATTGGGAAAAGTTCGTTGTCAATCTTGCAAGCCTCTCTGGCAGCCTCGGACAATTTGTAAATTAAATATTCTTTCTTCAACATGACTATACTAATTTAATTGTTTCGATAATAGAGATGATACGATCACCAAATTCTTTGGTGCCGAGAGATTTGCCGTTCGGCATAAAACGAGCCAAGTCATGAGTGGCCTCTCCAGCGGAGAAAGCTTGCTCCATAGCGGATGTAATCAGGTTAGCCGCATCACTCCATCCCATATATTCCAGCATCATCACGGATGATAATAATAAGGAAGAGGGGTTTACGAGATTCTTTCCTGCGATATTCGGAGCAGTTCCATGTGTTGCCTCGAAGATCGCATGACCACTGTTATAGTTGATATTAGCGCCGGGAGCAATGCCAATGCCACCTACCATCGCTGCTAATTGATCGGAGATATAATCGCCGTTCAGGTTCAAGGTAGCGATCACGGAATATTCTTCCGGAATTAATAGAGTGTTTTGCAAGAAAGCATCGGCTATGACATCCTTGATAATGATCTTACCGGCCTTTGAAGCTTCCACTAAGGCGGTATTGGCCGCTTCCTCGCCTTGCTCTTTCTTGATCTTCTCATATTGAGGCCATGTGAAAGTGAGATCCGCAAACTCCCGTTCCGCTAAAGCGTATCCCCATAGTTTGAAACCACCTTCCGTGAATTTCATGATGTTGCCTTTGTGTACCAAAGTCACGCTCGGTAACTGATGCAATATCGCGTATTCGATAGCGGCACGCACCAGACGCTCCGTGCCTTCCACGGAAACCGGCTTGATACCGAAAGAGGAAGTTTTCGGGAAACGTATTTTCTTCACTCCCATTTCCTCGGTGAGGAACTTCAATAACTTTTGTGCCTCCGGAGTCCCTTGTTGCCATTCGATTCCGGCATAGATATCTTCCGTATTCTCACGGAAGATATACATATTCACTTTCTGCGGCTCCTTTACCGGAGATACGACTCCTTTGAACCAACGTACCGGACGGAGACAAACATATAAATCCAACGTCTGACGGAGGGCCACATTTAATGAACGGATACCTCCACCAATTGGAGTCGTCAACGGTCCCTTAATACCGACGATGTATTCACGGAACGCTTCCATAGTCTCATCGGGAAGCCAGCTTCTGGTTTGCTTAAATGCCTTTTCGCCGGCCAAGACCTCTTTCCATTCGATGGTACGTGTTCCGTTGTAAGCTTGCTTAATGGCTGCGTTTACGATCTTCTGGCTAACGGGAGTGATTTCAGAACCCACGCCATCTCCTTCAATATAAGGGATCGTCACGTGATCCGGAACGAAAATATGATTACCTTTCTTTGTTATCTTACTCATGATATCAAGATTTTTTTGTTTGTCTTAGTGAGCTGTATTTAAAGCGGAACCCGCCTTGAACCATTTAATTTGTAAATCATTATACGTATGGTTCACCGGGAACGACTCTTGCGTGCCATCCGCATGAAGAAGAACGGCCGTCAACGGTTTGCCCGGCTGGAAATCTTTCAATCCGATGATCGAGATATGGTCATTCTCACGGATCTTGCTGTAATCCTCCTTATCGGCGAAAGTCAATGCTAACATTCCTTGTTTCTTCAAGTTTGTCTCGTGGATACGGGCAAAACTCTTGGCTAGGATCACTTTTACATTTAGGAAGCGAGGCTCCATGGCCGCATGTTCCCGGGAAGAGCCTTCACCGTAGTTTTCTTCCGCTACAACGATCGAGGAAATACCATTTGCCTTGTATTGTTTCGCTACAGCGGAGACCGCCTCGTATTCATTGTTCAGTTGGTTCAATACAGAGTTTGTCTTCCCGTTGAAAGCGTTAACGGCTCCCATCAACATATTATCCGATATATTTTCTAAATGCCCACGGAAACGTAACCATGGACCGGCCATCGAGATATGATCCGTCGTACATTTGCCTTCAGCCTTGATAAGAAGGGGCATATCCGTGAAATCCTCCCCGTTCCAAGGAGCGAAAGGCTTTAATGCCTGTAGGCGGTTGGATTCCGGATCGATGTTCACCACTAAGTTCTTACCCGTAGGTGCCAGATAGCCGTTATCCTTTACCTCGAAACCTTTCGGTGGGAAATCCGTGCCTTTCGGTTCTTTCAGTTTCACAACCTTACCATCCTCTGTCTTCAAGGTATCGGTCAAAGGATTGAAACATAGATCACCTGCGATGGTCAAGGCCAGTGTCAGTTCCGGAGAAGCGACAAAAGCATGTGTATTCGGATTACCGTCCGCACGTTTAGCGAAGTTACGATTGAATGATGTAACGATCGAATTCTTACGGGTATTATCATCCGTATGACGTTTCCATTGTCCGATACAAGGACCACAGGCATTCGCCATAATGGTTGCGCCAATCCGTTCAAAATCACCGATAATACCATCTCTTTCCGCCGTATAACGGATTTGCTCGGAACCCGGGTTGATGATCAAGGGTGCCGCTACCGGTATTTTATACTCATAAGCTTGGCGAGCAATGGATGCCGCACGGCTTAGATCTTGATAAGAAGAGTTGGTACAGGAACCGATTAATCCGACCTCCATCTTTCGGGGATAGCCATTCGCTTTTACTTTTGCGGCAAACTCCGAGATAGGCGTAGCTGCATCCGGCGTGAACGGACCGTTGATATGCGGCTCCAATTCGGAAAGGTTAATAACGATTACACGATCGTAAAACTTATCTGGCTCGGCACGAACGTCCATATCCGCTTCCAGATATTCACCAATAGCTTCGGCCCAGCTCGCTACCTCGTCACGTCCCGTGGCACGAAGATATTGAGCCATTGTATTATCGAATGGGAATAAAGAAGTAGTCGCTCCTACCTCGGCACCCATATTACAGATCGTAGCTTTTCCGGTCGCCGAGATGGAGGCGGTGCCCGGACCGAAATATTCGATGATAGCGTTCGTTCCACCTTTTACGGTTAAGATGCCCGCTAGCTTAAGAATCACGTCCTTCGGCGAGGCCCAACCATTCAAACTACCAGTTAACTTAACACCAATTAGTTTCGGCATCTTCAGTTCCCATTCCATTCCGGTCATGACATCCACGGCATCGGCTCCTCCTACTCCGATAGCGACCATTCCAAGTCCTCCGGCATTCGGGGTATGTGAATCAGTTCCTACCATCATACCGCCGGGAAACGCATAATTTTCCAATACCACTTGATGGATAATGCCTGCTCCGGGTTTCCAAAAACCGATTCCATATTTATCGGAGACCGATTTCAAGAAATCATAGACCTCGCTATTGCTTTTGGTAGCCGTATCGATATCCGTTTTGGCTCCCATATTCGCTTGGATCAAATGGTCGCAATGCACGGTAGCCGGTACTGCGGATTTTTCTTTTCCGGCGTTCATGAATTGTAAAAGCGCCATCTGAGCGGTGGCATCTTGCATAGCCACACGGTCGGGACGGAAATTCACATAATCCTCACCTCTTTTGAAAAGGCGAGTCGAGCTTTCATCGTATAGATGCGCATATAAGATTTTCTCGGCCAAGGTCATTGGGCGACCACCGATACGTTCGCGGGCTGTGTCCACTCTTCTGGGGAAATTCGCATAGAAATTTCTAAGCATGTCAATGTCGTACACCATATTCATATTCGTTTTTTATTGTAAGCCTTTTCGCAAATATATTTATCTATAACCAGCTAAAATGTAATAAATAAGACATCTGCCAATGAGTCTTTGTTTTTATTATCAACAAATATATAATATAATGAAATACAATTTGTTCGATAATTTCTATGAGGTTATAGAGGTTATTTATAATCTCCCGGATAACTTAGAAAAACGGGCTAATCGCACGTTTATTAATAAAACGTACCATTAGCCCGTTTTGTTCAAGCCTTGGAGCTGTTTTTTCTACTTATCGAGACTTTCTTTCCATCTTTGGGCATAACTATGCAAAATAGATGCGATACCCTTTCCGATCCGGACATAATCTTCCCGTTTAAGGTTGGCTAAAGATGCGCGGATAGACCACTCGGGAGCATCAAAACCTCCTCCGTTCAGTAAAACCAAGGAAGTTTCCTGTGCCAGACGGAAAACGACATCCAGAGGTTCGTAATTCTTTTTTAGATATTCCACGAAATCATCCCCATAGAATTTCTTAGCCCAGACAAGCATATCGATCTCGCTATAATATCCCGCACGCAAAGGGTCATCTAATAAGGTGAATCCGGTGCTTTCCCACAATGTGTGTAAACGCTCGTGGATCATATCCTGCATCCTTTTCTTATAGGTATTTTCCGCATCTAATAGAGCGAAAGACGCAAACAGAGACATTTGTGTTTGTTGTGGCAGGGAAAGACCGGCCGTATGATTCAAGGCTACTTGACGGCTATCGGCTACCATACGATCAATAAAGCGGATATCCTCGGGATGTAAGGATAGACTGCTATATCGTTTTTTTAGAAGCTCCTGTTTATCTCTTGGCAATTCACGGATCATCCGGTCGTAAATATTATCTTGATGTAAAGCGATTATCGCCAATCTCCATCCGGTTGCCCCGAAATATTTGGAGAAAGAATAGACACATAACGTATTCTTTGGTAATTCGGCCATCATCGAGCGAAAATGCGGAATAAATGTCGCATACACGTCATCCGTAATAATCATAAGGTTGGGATTGTCGTTCCGTACGATCTCAACGATCCTATTCATCAATGCTTTTGTCAATCCGTATGAAGGCGGGTTGCTCGGGTTTGTTATGAAAGCGGCTTTCACGCTAGGATCTTTTAGGACATCTAAATCCTTTTCTTGATATTGCCACGTGTGATAGCCGTCTTTTGTCATCTTCAAAGCTTTTATCTCTATGACATTAAAAAGATAACGGGCCTGTTCCGGAATCTCTATATAAGGAGTGAATACCGGAGCGAAAAGGACGATCTTGTCTCCCTTATTCAACAAGAAATTCTGCTGCAAGGAATCGAAGATGTAACACATGGCGGCAGTTCCGCCTTCGGCAGCGAAAAGGTCGAATACTCCCTCGGGGGGCCGGTTGTCACATAATTCTTGGTCTAAATAATCCCGCACGAGCATTTCCGTATATTTCAAGATACGATCGGGAACCGGATATTGATCACCAATGACACCTTCCGCCCATTCATATACAAGCTCATTCTCATCTACACCTTTTTCCGTGACCAGATATTCATAGGTACCCTTCAATAAAGTAGCGCCGGGAGATTGCGCATGTTTCTTTAGAAACTGTACGAAGCGAGACGCGATCCTTTTGCGGTTGGGAACCCCTGCGGCTCCGGCCATCTCATCTGCCAATTCGGTTTCCCGCTGGCATTCCTCCAAGGCGAACTGCCCTAATAGGAAGAATGCCTCCCGTGGAACCGTACTGATCCAGTTTGGATTTCCCCTTCCTGCGTTCAGCATGATGTGCGTACTTTTACGAGCGCTCTCATCCGCTAACTCTATCAAGATGTTCTTTAGCTCGAAAGGGCTAATCTCCGACATCTTTTTCTCATATTCTCTCGTGACATGTATTTTCTTCTTGTCCATACATTATATATATTACATGATTAGCACAATAACGACACCCCAGATGATTAATAAAGTATTACCCACCGCATAGGTAACGGTATAGCCTAAGGCTGGAGTCTCACTTCCTACGGCATCTTCCACCGCTCCTAATGCGGCGGTTGTCGTACGTGAACCTGCCGTGCAACCTAAAGTGATAGCCGGGTGGAACTTAAAAACGTAACGTCCCATCAGAATACCGATGATAAGCGGGATAGATGTCGCTAAAGCACCGATAATAAATAAACTTATACCGACTTCCTTCAATCCGGTCACGAAACTGGGACCCGCCGTGATACCGACTACGGCGATAAACATATTCAGTCCCAAATTATTTAATATCCAGACGGAAGGCTCTGGAATACGCCCGAAGGTCGGATGCTTGGAACGAAGCCATCCAAAGACGAGTCCGGCTATCAAAGCGCCGCCACTCGTACTCAGGCTGATCGGGACACCTCCGAAATGAATCGCGAGCGAACCTAAAATTCCCCCTAAGAAAATACCGATACCCACGAAAATCAAATCGGTCTGATTGGTTGGGCGATCGGGATATCCTAAAGTCGTAGCCGCTTTATTTACCTCTGATTTCATACCCACCAATTCCAACATATCACCGGAATCTATCACCGTAGCGGCCAAGACCGGGATATTGATACCCGCACGCCTTATGGACTTGACGCTAACACCGTGCATGAACGATTGATTGCGTAAATAGCAGATCTTTTTCCCCACGTATTCCTTATGGATCACTAGTACGGGTAACGTCTCTGCCGGAAAATCGAGCAATTCAATGTCATTGACCTCATCGCCAATCCAGTTCTCCTCTCCGATCACGAATTCCCGGCGACCGCTTAGGACAACCTCATTTCCGGTATGTAAAACCAAATCCGGTTTAACATCGGTTAGTACATTATTAATACGGACACGCTCCACGAACAAATGCCGTCCTAATTGGTCCAGATATTCCTCCAACTGCTTTACGCTTTTACCCTCCTTGAACCATTCATTACTAATCTTATAGGCCCGGAAAGTTACCGGACGGGCGGCAGGCATAAAGCCCGGTTGCTCGCTCTCGTCGTTATTTCCCATTTTAGCCTCTAGCTCTTTACAGGCTTTTTTCACGTAGTCGAGTCCTCCTAAAAGACGTGGCCCGATATCACTCACCAACCATGCGGATCCTGCCGTACCGAAAATATAAGTTACCGCATAGGCCACGGGCATTACATTTACCATAGCGCTTTTATCCGTATCGCTAATATTCATCTGTCCGATCGTATCTTCGGCAACTCCTAATACTGCCGACATCGTCTGGGAGCCCGCCAATAATCCTGCGGCCTCGCCTGCGTTATATCCCATAAGTTTCGCTAACAAAAAAGGAGCGATCAAACAAAATATACACATGACGGCGGCGAAAAGCATTTGAGGAAGACCTTCCTTTTTCAATCCCCGGAAGAACTGTGGCCCAACACTATATCCTACAGCGAAGAGGAACATCAAGAAAAAGACGGACTTTAACGGTCCGCTTATATCGATTTTTAATTGCCCGATCAATACACCGACCAATAATACGCTGGTAACCGTTCCCAGCGTGAACTTCTTTATCTTAAACTTGCCAATCCAGAAACCGAGAGCTAAGGTTATGAAAATAGCTAGCTCCGGATAATGTTGAAGTAAATTAGTTATCCATTCCATATCTATTTATTTGATGTTAAACAAAAAAGATGCTATTGAAACAGGGATTCTTTGAAAGATGTTGTTACTTTTCGGGATTATTTATATAAATTTGCGACCGCTTAGGTGATAGAGTTTGTCTACCGACAATTCTATAAAAGGGAATCCGGTTAGAATCCGGAACAGTGCCCGCTACTGTGAAGCTCTTGAAAAGGAAAGCGTTCTGCTATGCCACTGTCTTAAGAAAGATGGGAAGGTTGCTTTCCGAGCCAGTCAGGAAACCTGCCAAGCGAAGTAATGATTAATTCCTCCCGGGGTTAGGAGTAATTAAGAGGATAGAAATATCACCTATATCTAAAAGATGTTGGAGACGGAATAATACGTTGTCTCCGTGGGATTGATATGTAATCTAATTATTAATATATTCATATGATGAGGAAACACTTACTATCTTTCTTCCTGCTGGTCATCAGCCTAGTTTGTCGTGCGCACGATGGCGAGAATTTTGTAGCATCCGATTTATTCGCCTCTTTACAACCGGGCGATAAGGCCGCTTTATTGATGGTACATTTTGGAACAACCCATGATGATACCCGTGCCTTGACAATCGACGCGATCAATCAAAAAGCGAAAGAAGCTTTCAAAGATGTTGAGTTGCGTGAGGCATGGACTTCTCGCATTGTAATGCGCCGCTTAAAAGCTCGTGGCGTAGAGAAACTGAACCCGATCGAGGCCTTGGAAAAATTAAAGACTGATGGTTATACACATGTCTTAATCCAATCCACGAATATAATCGAAGGTATCGAGATGGAATCCTTACGTAAGGATGTTGCCACCATGAAATCTTCTTTCAAGGAGATTCGTATCGGTAATCCTTTATTGTATACACCGGAGGATTATGAGGCGGTAATCGCCGCTATCATAAAAAATGGGGCGAAAGAAGGCGCTACTTTATTGGTAGGCCATGGCACTTATACACCGGCGACGGCCCAATATGCTATGTTGGATTATATGTTGAAGGAGAAGGGATTCAAGGATTATTCCGTAGGAACCATCGAGGGCTATCCTACTTTTGATACGATGGTAGCCCAAGTAAAGGCCAATGGAACGAAGAAAGTCTTGTTGATACCATTTATGTTTGTTGCCGGAGACCATGCGAAAAACGATATCGCCGGTGATTGGAAAGAGGAATTGGAAAAGAAAGGCTACGAGGTAAGCGTATTTATGGAAGGTCTGGGACAGAATCCGGATATCCAGAAGATCTTCATCGAACATGCCCGTTTCATGGCTAAACATAAGATGATCGATATCGTTGATAAGAAGAAAGCTTATGCGGTAGAGAAGGACTAAAAAAGTTCACTACACAATGTTTTTTATTCCTTTCGGAAGAAAAAGTAATTCCTTCCGAAAGAAACTAAATTTTCATTCGAAGGAAAATGGAATTTCTTTCGAAAGGGATTTCACATGCATACAATAAACAGTTATAATGCTAAATATATGAAAAGAGTTTTGACAATCTTACCGTTGACAGCCTTATGTCTCAGTACGATGCAGGCACAACACAAGAATGAGTACACGAATTTCGCCGATACGACATTCAATATTCAAGAAGTTGTAGCGACCGCCGCACGCAAGCCACGTCCACAAATCACGAAGTTGGACGTACCTATGAAATATCTTCCTATTTCAATTAATAGCATTACGGCGAGTAGTTTGGAGTTGCGAGGTATCCGTAATATCCAAGATGCGGTACGCTTTATGCCGGGCGTGCGATTCCAGACATCTTATGGCGCATTTCAACAATTGTCGATCCGTGGTTTCGATCATTCTATCATGATGATAGACGGTATCCGCGATGAACGTTCGGCAATAAACAACTCTTATCCCGTACCCGATCTATCCTGTATCGAGTCTATTGAATTATTAAAGGGACCGGCTTCTGTACTTTACGGACATTCAGCCGTAGGTGGAACCTTGAATATCGTTCGTAAATCCCCGTCAGAGAAACAGAGCGTTAACGCCCGATTGGCCTATGGTAGTTACGAGAATAAAGAGGCGACGCTTGGCATGGGCGGTAAATTGGTCGGTCCGGTCAATTATTACGCCAATGTCAACTTTTCCGATCAAGAGGGCTGGCGTGATAATGGCAACCGTCGCTTTTCCGGTTATCTGGCATTGCAAGCTAAAATGACGGAACGTGACCTATTAGATGTTCGTGGAGGTTTTAACCGCGACTTCTATGGAACGGAGATTGGTCTTCCCGATTTAATGGCAAATGATGTATATAATGTGCAAACAGGACAGTTATATCTCCATAAAAATGATATGCTACCGGGACTTGACCGTGAGGCTCGCTACAATAACGAGTCCGACTTTATGAAGAATCACGCTTGGAACATATCAACGCAGTACACACATACTTTTTGGAACGGTGCGAAACTAACAGATCGCCTTTCTTACAATAACGACGATATCAACTATTTTGGGACGGAAGCCCTCGACTATCTCGAAAGTGATGATCCGATCTATGATCATTATTATATGAAAAATGGCCAGAAAAAATATATCTGTTTGGACAGTGTATATCTTTCTTTCCCGCTTCGCTTCTCCCATATAGCCAAGACGGTAGCCAATACGCTCGAGCTAAGCGGTAAATTCAGGACGGGTGAGATAAAGCATACGTATATGGGAGGTTACTCTTTCGTCGCCTTGAATCGTACCAGCTATTCGGGCTATAATTTAGGAGATGATGTTCAGGGTCCCGGCCTTTATTCGCATGTATCCGTTTATGATCCGCATAGCATGGGATATATGACCAGTAAATTCTCGAAAGCAACGGTTACGCATCATTATTCCAACAGCCTTTATCTTCAAGATATGGTTGAGTTCAACGAGCAATGGAAGGTATTAGCCGCTCTACGTTACGACTTTTTCCGTTATATGTCCGCCAGCGCTACAACTCCTACCGGACGACGTGAGTATGAGGAGCATTCAAGCTTCAATATGATAAAGAATAAGGCGTTGACCTATCGTTTCGGAGCGGTCTATCTGCCCCATCCGAATACATCCATTTATGCGTCTTTCGCCTCTTTCTTCAAGCCGATCCGTACGTTCTATCAAGATAACGTCATTTATGTAGGAGGTGATGGAAATCGTTTCGAGCCTGCTCGCAATGAGGAAGTATTTAAGCCGGAGAAAGGATACCAAGCCGAGGTGGGTCTTAAATATCAATTGAACAATATATTAAGCGCCAATGCCAGCTTGTTCTATATCCGGAAGATGAACAGTACGGCTACGTTGACCAACAACTATCAAGTGGAGGTAAACGGCGAGACTACCACGAAGAGCGTAATCGGACAGGTGGGTGTACAAGATTCCAAGGGTTTTGATTTTGATGTCACTCTTTCTCCGGTAAGCACCTTAGCGCTGACGATCGGTTATGGATTGAACGACTCCAAGATCCGGGAGATGAAAGAAATAAAGGATCCGGAATTGATCGAGGCTATCTATGGCAATAACCCGGATGAGACAAAGCAACAATTGAATAGCCAAGAAGGAAACTGGCAGAGCAACGTACCGAACCAGACTTTCTACGCATACGGCAGTTATACCATCCCTCGGGGTGTCTTGAAGAATCTGGAATTTCACTTGAGTAGCAGTTATACCGGTAAAGTATACCGTAATACATCTAACAACTCTTGGTTCGATCCGTATTGGGTAACCGATTTCGGTATGTCTTATTTGTTGAACAACAATATTCACCTTACATTCAACTTGAATAACTTGTTTGACAACAATTATTATAACCAAGCGCTCGGACAACAGATGGTGCCAAGCATGCCTCGTAATTTCCAAGTGGCTATCTCCTATACATTATAATATATAGAACATACGCTCATGAATCTATTGACAAAGATCATGCAATTTATACACAGGATACTGGGCACGGCGCTCAGTATCCTGTTCCTCGTTTGGTTCCTATCGGGATTGGTAATGATCTACCATACGTTCCCGCGAGCGGACCGGGCCGATAAACGGGCGAAGATGGATATTCTCTCTCCGGAGAATCTTCCTTCGTTAGACCAGATAGAGAAACGTTTACCGCAGAACGAGCGGATAAGCCATGTTACCTTAAACAGCTATTTGGGACAAACTGTTTTTCATCTCCGGACGGAGAAAGGGAGCTATGATATTCCTGCCGACTCGACGGAAAGATTACCCGTAATCGACTGGAATCATATCCAACGTGTGGCATCACTATGGAATACCTCTTCCATAGCGAAGGTAGATTCCTTGTACACCTTGGACCAATGGATTCCATTCGGTCGTTTAAAAGAGGAATTTCCGATCTATAAATTCCATTTCGCCGATCCGGAACGACATGAATTATACATATCCTCTAAATCCGGGGAGGTTTTGCAATATACGGATAAAAACAGTCGTTTCTGGGCTTGGCTCGGGGCGATCCCTCATTGGGTCTATTTCACTTCCTTGCGGCAAGACGCTGAATTATGGATAAAGGTAGTTGTCTGGTTATCCGGAATCGGGTGCGTTATGTGTATCGCCGGGATCTATTTAGGAATACGGGATTTCCGGTTAGCGAGGAGACGTCATTTGATTTCCCCTTATAAGAAGTTCTGGTATAAATGGCATCATATTCTTGGGGTGTTATTCGGTTTATTCGTCCTCACCTTCTGCTTTAGTGGTATGATGTCTTTGGCTCGTGTACAGGATTGGGGGTTGAAAGCCAAGCTCGATATAAACCCGGTTCAAGAACTGCGGAAGATGGCTCCTTCCCCACTCGATTATCCGTTGGATTACAGGGCGGTCATACAAGCCTATCCCGGCCAGATCCGTCAATTGGAATGGAGTAGTTTTGGTGATATACCCTTTTACATCGTACAAACAGACACGAAGGATATTGTCGTGAACGCAAATAAGAGTGACGGGATATCTTTATTGAACCTGCGACCGGAAGAAATCCGTTCCGTATTGTCTCAGATACATGGTATCGGGACCACGGCTGATATCAAACTGTTGGATGCTTATGATACGTATTATATCTCACGAAAAAGGAATTTAGAACTCCCGGTCTGGAAAGTATCTATTCAAGACGTGGATAATAGTTGTTATTACATTAATCCCCGTAATGGACAATACCGTTATGTAAATACGCCGTCTCGTTGGAACCATTGGATGTATCCGGCATTGCATAGCTTGAATCTGAAATTCTTGGTAGATCATCCGGTCTTATGGAATATCGTGATGTGGGGAACCATGTTGGGAGGCACGTTCGTTTCCTTATCCGGTGTATGGCTTGCGATAAAATATATCAGGCGAAAAGCGAGAAGAAAGAAGTAAAGCCTGTATATTTGTATTATATTTATTGAGAACATTGTATTATAAAATAGATTTGAATGAATAAAGGCAAGATTATAGTCGCCGGAATCGGCCCCGGTAGCGAGGCCGATATAACGCCTGCGGTTTTGGCCGCTATCCAAAGCTCGGATGTCATCATAGGATATAAATATTATTTCCGTTTTATCACCCACTTGCTTCGTGAGGGAACGGAATGTATAGATACAGGTATGAAACGTGAGCAAGCTCGTGCCGAGCAAGCTTTCGCTTATGCGAACGAGGGAAAGACGGTTTGTGTGATCAGTTCCGGTGACGCCGGCATTTATGGTATGACTCCTCTGATTTATGAGATGAAGAAAGAATCCGGAAGCGAGATCGAGATCGAGTCGTATCCGGGCATCAGCGCTTTCCAGAAAGCTGCGTCCTTGCTTGGCGCTCCTATCGGACATGATTTCTGTGTGATTTCCCTCTCTGACTTGATGACTCCTTGGGAACGGATCGAGAAACGGATTCGTGCGGCGGCCATGGCCGATTTTGTTACGGCGATCTATAATCCGAAAAGCGAGGGACGTTATTGGCAACTCTATCGCTTAAAAGAATTGTTTCTGCAAGAACGCAAGCCGGAGACTCCGGTCGGTTATGTACGTCAGGCCGGACGGGAGGAGCAAGAAGTATTCGTCACTACGCTCGCAGATCTGGACCCCGAGCAGATCGATATGTTTACGGTAGTCTTGATCGGAAACTCACAAACATATCTTTCCGGGAATCATATGATCACTCCCCGGGGATATTATGGCGAGATCAAACAAAAGAAAATGGATACGGGTATCGGACAGGACATCATGATCCGTAGTTTCCGTACGATCGAGAAGGAATTGAAAAACCAAAAGATCCCGTTGGATAAGAAATGGGCGTTACTCCATGCCATTCATACGACGGCCGATTTCGATATGGAAAATATCCTTTATGCCGACCCGGATGCAGTCTCTACATTATATAATAAGATCAGCGGCGGGGAAGTTCCTACGATCATCACCGATGTCACGATGGCTGCTTCCGGCATTCGTAAGGGAGCTCTGCAACGTCTGGGTGTCGAAGTGAAATGCTACCTTCAAGACGAGCGGGTCGCTGAGATGGCTTCGAGCAAAGGAATTACCCGTACCCAAGCCGGTATTCGTCGGGCCGTGGAAGAGCATCCGACCGCTCTGTTTGTCTTCGGGAACGCCCCGACCGCCCTTATGGAATTATGCGATTTAATACGTAAAGGTAAAGCCACTCCAGCTGGCATTATCGCGGCTCCGGTAGGTTTCGTACATGTGCAGGAATCCAAACATATGGTGAAACCTTTTATCGGTATACCGAAACTAATCGTGGAAGGTCGTAAAGGAGGTAGTAATTTAGCGGCTACGCTAGTGAATGCCATCCTTTGTTTTAATGACGCAGAACAATTAAAGCCGGGAAGAGACGTATGAACCGATTTTATGTCATAGGGCTGGATGATAATATGCGGCAATACTTTCCGCCGGAGATATTGGAGATAATCTCGTCCCACCGGGTGTTCTCCGGAGGCGTGCGGCATCATGAGATCGTACGTTCGCTCTTGCCCGAGAAAGCGGACTGGATCGATATAAAAGTCCCGTTGGACGAGGTCTTCGATCGCTATCGTTCGTACGACGGTCGGGAAAGTATCGTTGTATTCGCTTCCGGAGATCCTTTGTTTTTCGGATTCGCCGTTACGATTCAAAACCGATTGCCGGATACGCAAATCCGCCTGTACCCGTCATTTAATTCCTTGCAACTCTTGGCACAAAATCTATTGATGCCTTACCACGATATGCGGATCGTCTCCCTTACCGGACGGCCTTGGCACGAGTTCGATCGTGCCTTGATCGAAAGTGCGTCTAAGATAGGCGTGCTCACGGATCGGGAACATACGCCTACGACTATCGCTCGCCGGATGCTGGAATACGGCTATGATAATTATACCATGTTCGTGGGAGAACGGTTAGGAAATACCGAACGGCAGAGCATCCGCCAATTCAGTATACAAGCCGCGGCAATGAATAATTTCGTTCATCCGAATTGCTTGATCCTAAAGAAAGAGCGTGACGGGCATTCCCGTAAATTCGGCCTGCCGGATTCCGCGTTCGAGCATTTGAACGGACGGGAGAAGATGATAACCAAAATGCCGATCCGTTTGTTATCTTTAAGCATGCTGGATCTGAGAAACCGGGAACGTTTTTGGGATATCGGCTTTTGCACGGGTTCTGTCTCGATAGAGGCTAAATTGCTGTTCCCGCATTTGCATATCACGAGTTTTGAGATCCGGGAAGAGGGACGAAAGTTAATGACTGAGAATTGCTGTCGTTTTGGGACTCCGGGTATCGAGGCTATAATCGGAGATTTCTTATCGGTGGATTTATCAGCGTTGGAGGCTCCGGATGCAATCTTTATCGGCGGACATGGCGGGAAATTAGTGGAGATCCTTATGGTAGTTTCCAAAAAGATGAAAGAGAACGGTGTCATCGTCTTCAACTCCGTATCCGACGAAAGCAAAGCGCTTTTAGAGGAAGCGGTCCGCCAAACCGGTCTTCGGATATCCGCCCAAACCCGTATCACGATTGATGATTTTAATACGATTACCGTGAATGTTATTTATAAATTATGAATACAATATCAATTATTCCAATATCCGATAGCAGCCGGGTGCTTGCTGAGCGAATTCTTGCTTCTTATCCCGAGGCGAAGATCTTACCATTCGGCTCTTTCTCAAAAGAGGTTTTTCACGAATCCAGTAGTTTGGTATTTATTGGAGCGATGGGAATTTGCGTACGCAGTATCGCTCCCTTCGCGGAAGATAAACATACCGATCCGGCCGTGGTTTGTATAGATAGTACCGGCAAATACGTGATTCCTGTTTTATCCGGACATATCGGTGGAGCGAACGATCTTTCCAAAGAGTTAGCGAACCTATTAGGAGCCGAAGCGATTATTACGACACAAAGCGACAACGCAAACCTATGGGCGCTCGATACATTAGGGAAGAAATACGATTGGACCTTGATCGCCAAAGATAGCAATGCCGCCATCTCCACTTTTGTCAATGGAAAACCGACAGCGCTACTCCTTGATATACGAGATAAAGGAACGGATTATTTGGAGCGTACGGTCCCGTCTCATGTCTCTATCTTTTATTCCTTCGAGGCGATACCGCAGCAAGACTATGAGTTATTGATGATCGTCAGTCCCCAACAATACGATACATCCATCCCTACGATCACCTATATACCGAAAGTCCTCCACCTAGGAATGGGTTGCCGCAAGGATATGCAAGGCGATCCTACGGTCGTTTACGAACATATTAAAGATGTATTGTGTAATAAACGCCTATATCCGGAAGCTTTGGCGGATGTAAATACAATCGATTTGAAGAAATGCGAACCGGTGCTGACATTACTGGCTTATGGAGTTATGGAATGCCCTTTCCACACCTATACATCAGAGGATCTGAAAGATATCCCGGTACCCAATCCCTCGGAGAAGGTACTGGAGGTAACCGAATCCCCAAGTGTATCGGAAGCTTCCGCCATTTATGCGGCTCATGGCGGTCCGCTTTTGGTCGAGAAGCAAAAAGCGGATTTAGGGAAAGGAAATGAATATACCTTTGCCGTAGCGTTAGATCGGACGGCCTGCCGTGAGGGACATATCGAGATCGTAGGAGCCGGTCCCGGCGATCCGGACTTGATCTCTATCCGCGGGCGGCAAATGTTGGAGAAAGCTGATTTGATCCTGTATGCTGGAAGCCTCGTCCCGAAAGAACTTACCTTATGCGCAAAGGCAGGCGCTACGGTGCGAAGCTCGGCGGATATGAATCTGGAAGAACAGTTTGCGTTGATGAAAGAGTTTTATGATAAAGGATTGTTTGTCGTTCGTTTGCACACGGGCGATCCTTGCATTTATGGAGCTATTCAAGAGCAAATGAATTACTTTGATCAATACGGGATGGATTATCATATCACTCCGGGTATCTCCTCTTTCCAAGCCGCCGCCGCCGCTCTTTATTCTCAGTTCACGATTCCGGAGAAAGTACAAACGATCATCCTCACTCGTGGCGAAGGACGTACGCCCATGCCTGAGAAAGAGCAACTGCACAAACTGGCTCAAAGCCAAAGTACGATGTGTATTTTCTTAAGCGCCGGTGTCGTAGAGAAGGTCCAAGAGGAATTATCGCGACATTACGCTCCAACCACTCCGGTAGCCGCTTGCTATAAATTGACATGGAAAGACGAGCGGATCTACCGTGGGCAACTGAAAGATCTCGCGAAAATCGTAAAAGAGAATCATCTTACACTGACAACATTACTTGTCGTCGGGGATGCCATCGATAATCGCAAGGGTCTATCCCGCTTATATGCGGATGAATTCAAACATCTTTTCCGTAAGTAATGATACTGATCCTTGGAGGAACGACAGAAGGTCGTGTGGCTGTGCGGGTAGCGGACGAGGCAGCCGCTACCTATTACTATTCTACGAAAGGAACTTTGCAATCCATTGAATGCGCGCATGGAATCCGTTTGACCGGAGCCATGAATGCGGAGGAAATGGAGTGTTTTTGTCGTGACCACGCGATTAAGCTATTGATTGATGCGGCACACCCTTTCGCTCAAGTGTTACACCAAACGATCGAAAAAGTATCGAAATGTTTACAGATTCCGGTGATCCGTTACGAACGTCGGTATCCACCTCGTGATGAGGACTTGATTTGGTGCGATAGTTATGCAGACGCAATTCACCAAATGGAAAACAAAGGTATCCAACGGCTACTTGCCCTCAGTGGCGTGAACACCCTTGCCCCGCTCCGCCCTTATTGGCGATCGCATACCACTTGGTTCCGTATATTGGAGCGGGAGGAATCTTTGTCGTTGGCCGAAAAGCAGGGCTTCCCCCAAGAACGTCTGGTTTTCTATCGAGAAGGTGAGGATGAGTTAAAGTTGTTGGAGCAACTCCATCCGGATGCGATCTTGACAAAGGAAAGTGGTTTCTCCGGCTATTTTACGGATAAAGTGAACGCTGCCCGCCAATTCGGAATACCAGTATTTGTCGTGAAGCGTCCCGCATTACCGGAAACTTTCTACCGAGTGTATGGTGAAGACGGATTGCGTAAACAAATTGAACGCCTATTACCAGAATTCTTTCCCTTGAAAAGCGGATATACGACCGGAGCTTGTGCTACCGCCGCCGCAAAAGCTGCTTTATTGGCCTTATTATCACGGAAGGAACAAACAGAAAGCCAGATAACATTACCCTCGGGAGAACAGATAACGTTGCCGGTAGCCTATACCGAATGGGCCGGGTGTTCCTCCGCCACCTGTACCGTGATCAAGGAGTCTGGGGATGATCCGGACGTGACGAATCATAGCCGGATCCGGGTTACTGTTCAATTATCTCCCGATGCATCCGGTTGTGCCACGGTAATGGCACAAGAAGAACATTGTCAAGAAACAGAAAGCGACGATACGGGAAGAGTCATCTTCCAAGCAGGTGAAGGAGTCGGAACCGTGACCCTTCCGGGACTCGGCTTGAAAGTCGGTGGCCCGGCTATAAACGCCACGCCCCGTAAGATGATCCGGCAAGAGCTGATTCCACTCCTGCCCTCACCCGATTCCGTCGCTATTGTCACGGTCTCGGTTCCCGGTGGCGAGGAGTTGGCGAAACGTACCTTCAATCCGAAACTTGGAATTATCGGGGGAATCTCTATTATCGGGACATCCGGAATCGTGCGTCCTTTCTCATCGGACGCTTTTATCGCCTCGATACGGAAAGAAGCCAGTGTCGCCAAAGCGATAGGTTGCGAGACGTTGGTTATTAATTCCGGGGCGAAGAGTGAACGCTACCTTCGGAGCTTATACGCTTCTTTGCCTCCACAATCATTCGTCCATTACGGGAATTTTATCGGAGAGACGCTAAAGATCGCTGCCGATTTAGGTTTCAAGCAGGTTATCTTAGGCATCATGATCGGCAAGGCGGTGAAACTTGCGGAAGGTTTCCTGGATACACACAGCAAAAAAGTCGTCATGAACAAAGGCTTCCTTCAAGATGTAGCGAAAGAAGCGAAATGCGAGGAGGCGACCGTAGATGCAATCAATCGGATTACGTTGGCCCGTGAATTATGGGAGCTTCTTACGGAAAAAGATCAAAATCGTTTCTTCCCATTACTTTTACAAAAATGTAAATCGTATTGCGCTCCTATCCTTCCCGACGGCGAACTAACCTTGCTGTTAATATCCGAAGAGGGCAAGGTCTTATACCAATCTTAGCTTTAGAGACGCAGCACGCACGCTACGTCTCTACACCCCCCAGACTGTAATAGCATTTCTTTTTAGCTGTTTATTCTTTTTTATTAGGGATTCTTTAAGAATACATATTAGGAGGATTTCGTACTTTTGCCCTCTAAATATTGATTAAAATAATGTTTAGATATCTTTTAATTTATATGGCCTGCCTTCTATTCGCCTTTTCCGTAAAGGCGCAAGGTATTTCCAATGACACGATTCCGAAAGAAGTGCTGATGCTGGACGGTAAGCCTATGACCGAAAAGCAAATACAACGTTATCATAAACAATTACATAAAGACTCCATACGGGCCAACAAAAGGATCTGGTGGTCTATCCTTGGCGGACCGTCTTACACGCCGGAAGCCTCCTTTGGCGTAGGTGGCGCGGTTTTGGCTAGCTTTCGCTTAAACAAGAATGATACGATATCCCAACGATCGTTTATCCCTGCGGGATTTAACATCACCTTAAACGGGACGTTCGTTTTTGCCGGTGCTGGTACCTTATTCTTCAACGAGAATCGCTTCCGTATTTATATCAGTTACGGTTATCGGAACGAACCTTCGCATTATTTCGGGAAAGGCTATGAGACGATCGAGCAAATCGAGAAGAGCGACTCGACAACGAAATTCCATAAGAGTTCTTTCCAACTATATCCCCGTTTCGTATGGGAAGTTAGGCCTCATTTATATACGGGTCCTCTTTTTGATATTAATTTCAGCAAATCAGATGATATCAACCCGGTGATGGCCGAAGATCCTTATTTCAATAAGTTCAAACGAGATTATGTCAATATCGGTGTCGGCGGCTTGATTCAATACGATACACGAAATGATGTGGCGACCCCAAGTTCCGGTATGTTACTAAGCGCGATCGCCAAGGTGTACGGAAAGTATTTAGGCGGTGCATATAATTATGAGATGTTCGAACTGGAATACCGCCAATTCCAGCAAGTATTTCGTCCTCGTAGCACCTTGGCATGGATCGCCAAGACACAAATCGGTGTGGGGAACGTTCCTTTTACGGAGCTTCCTTCATTTGGTTCCCCTTTCGATCTTCGCGGATATTATTGGGGGAAGTACCGTGACAAGACCATGGCGTATGGGATTCTGGAGTATCGTCATATGTTCGGCAGCGTGGAGAAATATAAGAGCGGTAATTTCTGGGCGAAGTGTGGTTTTGTAGGTTGGGTTGGCACGGGTACGATCGGAAACGCTCCTATCGTAGACTGGAATAAGTGGAAATTCAACTACGGCGTAGGCCTACGTATCCAAATGCAACCCGGCAAGAACTTCCGCCTAGACGTAGGCAAAGACCCGAACCAAAAAGGAATGGCGGTTTATATGAATATGACGGAAGCCTTCTAAAACCAGAAGGCTCCCGTCTACGATCTATGGAAGTATAACCTTGCGTTAAAATTATCGTTTAAAAGCCGGAAATATCTTAATATCGATTTTTTTCACTAAGTTTGCGTCATCGAAGGGGTGCCATACTATATGGGCTGAGATCATACCCTTACTACTTGATGCGGGTAATGCCGCCGTAAGAAAAACGAATGTTAAATGGATAAAAATGAAACGTACCGTTATCCGGTAGCTTTAACGATCGCTGGCTCTGATAGTGGCGGTGGTGCCGGAATACAAGCGGATATTAAGACTTTTTCCTCGCTGGGTGTTTTTGGAGCCTCGGCGATAACGGCTATAACCGCTCAAAACACACAGGGGGTGCGAGGGATCCAAGCGATCTCTCCCGAGATTTTGAGAGGACAAATCGAAGCTATTCTTGAGGACTTCATCGTAGATGCCATAAAAATAGGGATGCTACATAACAAGGATGCCGTAAAGGTTGTATCTGAGACTTTACCTTCCTTCCGACGAACTTCTATCATTTTAGATCCGGTGATGATATCCACGAGCGGAAGTAAATTATTGGAGGATGACGCCATCCGAACCATCATGGATGAGTTGTTCCCTAAAGCGACACTGCTTACTCCGAATATTCCCGAGACGGAATATCTTTCCGGTATAAAAATCAATAACGAGGCGGATATCTTATGTGCCGCCCGGAAATTGCAGGAAAAAGGATGTAACGCTATATTGATCAAAGGGGGGCATATTCCCGGAGTAGAAACGGTGGATCGGTTATTTATCAATGAGAATAATCCGATTTGTCTGGCCTCGCCAACAGTGGAGACCTTCAATACCCATGGAACGGGCTGTACGCTATCGTCCGCCATCGCCGCTTATATGGCACTCGGCCATTCATTGGTGGAAGCCGTACGATTAGCCAAGGAATATATGAATAACGCGCTCGTTCACGGGGCAAATGTATGCATGGGAAAAGGGCACGGACCTGTAAACCACTTCTTCTCACCCTCTGCCCTTCATAAAATCCGATGGAATCATGAATAAGCTGGTCGTAATTACTACACCTTATTTTTTCGCGGATGAAGCTTCTTTGATCGAACTTCTATTCGCGGAAGGAATGTCTCGTTTACATCTACGTAAACCGGATTGTAAACGTGATGAATTGGAGGGCTTATTGGATAAGATCTCTCCGGCTTATTACGACAGGATCGTTCTTCATGATTGGTTTACCTTGGCAGAAGAAAGGGCTTTAGGAGGAATCCATTTGAACAAGAGGAACCCGGAAGCTCCACCTTTATATAAAGGTAGTATAAGTCGTTCTTGCCATAGTCTGGAAGAGATTATCGAGTATAAACCGGTATGCGACTATGTGTTCCTTAGCCCGATCTTTCAGAGTATATCCAAAGAAAGATATGGTAGCGGATTCTCCTTAGATGGATTGCGAAACGCAAAGGGCATCATCGATGATAAGGTGATCGCCTTGGGAGGAATCTGCTCACAAACAATAACGAAATTAAGAGATATCCCCTTCGGCGGTGTCGCCGTTCTCGGGGCCCTTTGGGGAAACGATCCCTCCCTTCTTGTTGCGGATCAACTCATAAAACAATTCAAACGATTACAAGTATGGCCTTAAATTATTATTTCGGATATGATGAGAATGGAAGAGTCGGTCGGAGAACAACCGGATTACGCCCTCCTTTTGGTGGGAGTAACCGCTTGATGTTTATAACGCATCGTACACCTAAATATACGGAATGCGACGAGGTACGCATGGCAATCCAAGGAGGATGTTCGTGGATACAATTGCGTATGAAAGACGGGATCTATGAGGATACCGTACGTAAATGTGCCACTATCTGCGCGGACGAATGTGAGCGAATCGTGGATTTCTGCGTAAACGATGATCTGGAGGCTGCCGTGACATGTGGCGCTACGGCTTGTCATCTGGGTAAGAATGATATGCCCTTGGATATCGCTTGGGAAGTACTGAGAGACAAGTTAGATTCCAATGCCATCTTCTATATCGGGGCTACGGCTAACACGTTCGAGGATATCCGGCTGGCCGTAGAACGAGGCGCCTCGTATATCGGACTAGGGCCGTATCGCTTTACGGGTACCAAGAAGAATTTGAGTCCCATCTTAGGTCTGGAAGGTTATCGTAAAATTATCGCTCAATGCAAGGAGGCTGGCATTGATATTCCTATCTTTGCGATAGGTGGTATTACGTTGGAAGACGTAGGCCCTTTGATGGAGACGGGTATAACCGGAATCGCTGTTTCGGGCGCGATTATCAATGCCCCCGATCCCGTGGAGGAAACCCGCCGGTTTATAGAGGAAATCAATAAGTACTAAACTAAATACATATGGCTACTAAAAAGAATATGCGTATTTCCTATCCGTCCTCGGAAAAGATTTATGTCCCGGGCGAGATCAATAAGATCAAGGTAGGTATGCGTAAGATTAAGTTGTTGGACACGGTAACCTTGGATGAGCATGGAGAGCGAACCTTCAAGAAGAACAATCCGGTAATCGTTTACGATACGAGCGGCCCGTATTCCGACCCCAAGATATCGATTGATATCGCTAAAGGACTTCCTCGTATACGTGAGGAGTGGTACGGTAAGCGTAAGGATATGGTTCAATTGCCGGAATTGACTTCCGCTTATGGTCGTGAGCGATTGGCGAACGCGAGTCTGGATTCTCTCCGTTTTCCCAAGCGACACTTGCCTTTCCGGGCTAAAGAGGGTAAGAATATCACCCAGATGTATTATGCGAAGAAGCGTATTATCACTCCGGAAATGGAGTACGTGGCGATTCGTGAGAACCAGCAAATCGAGGCTTTGGGACTGAAGTCTTATATCACGCCGGAGTTCGTCCGCAAGGAAATCGCCGCCGGTCGCGCGATCATCCCGGCGAATATCAATCACCCGGAAGCCGAGCCGATGATTATCGGTAAGAAGTTCTTGGTAAAGATCAATACCAATATCGGTAACTCCGCTCTTTCCTCCGGTATCGACGAGGAGATCGAGAAGGCGATATGGAGTTGTAAATGGGGCGGAGACACGTTGATGGATCTCTCTACCGGCGATAATATCCATGAGACGCGCGAGTGGATTATTCGTAACTGCCCGGTTCCGATGGGTACGGTTCCTATTTATCAAGCCTTGGAGAAGGTGAATGGTAAGGTAGAGGACCTTTCTTGGGAGATCTATCGGGATACGTTGATCGAGCAGGCGGAACAGGGCGTGGATTATTTCACGATCCACGCGGGTTTGTTGCGTAAACATGTGGAGCTGACGGCGACTCGCCTGACGGGGATTGTCTCCAGAGGCGGATCGATCATGGCCAAATGGATGCAGCTTCATGACGAGGAAAACTTCCTGTACACACATTTCGCCGAAATCTGCGAGATACTAAAGGCATATGACGTGGCGGTCTCTATCGGAGACGGGCTTCGTCCCGGTTCTATCTATGACGCGAACGACGCGGCACAATTCGCCGAGCTTCACACGATGGGAGAACTGACGAAAATAGCTTGGGAGCAGTTCGTACAAGTGATTATCGAAGGCCCGGGCCATGTTCCCATGAATAAGATTCATGAGAATATGAAGGAACAACAGTATGCCTGCCATGGAGCGCCGTTCTATACGCTGGGTCCGTTGACGACCGATATCGCTCCCGGATACGATCATATCACGTCGGCTATCGGTGGCGCGCAAATCGCTTGGCATGGGACGGCTATGATCTGCTATGTTACGCCGAAGGAACATTTGGGATTGCCGAATAAGGAAGACGTGCGTAATGGGGTGGTCGCTTATAAGATAGCGGCGCATGCCGCTGACTTGGCGAAAGGGCATCCCGGCGCTCAAGTACGTGATAACGCGTTGAGCAAGGCCCGTTTTGATTTCCGCTGGAAAGACCAGTTCAATTTGTCCTTGGACCCGGAAAGGGCTTTACAGTATTATAAGGAGAGTGCTGTTACGGATGGAGAGTACTGTACGATGTGCGGTCCTAATTTCTGCGCTATGCGGTTAAGTAAGGATTTGCAAGGTTGTAAATAAAATACTGTTTTGAGGGGATGAGACGGGGCATGCCCCGTCTCTACAATTGAGTGATTTGTTTTCCGCATTCGTAGCCTTCCTCATATAGTTCTTCCAGTTTCTTTGTGTCGCTTCCGGTACGGCCGACTTTAATCGGGCTTTGCGGACGGATGACGAAGGCTTTTCCTTCGGCCTCCAGTTGGTCTATGTAATCCAAGACCTCGTTGTACCGCCGGTATCGTAGTCGCAACTGTTCCCGGATCGCCGGGTATTTGTTATAAATAAAGCCGGGAAGGTAAAAATCTTTCTCTTCTTTCCGATAGCCTTTGTTACGGGTAAGGATGATGACGTTCTTGGAGAAGCCGTCGGCGATAGCCCGTCGGATAGGGATGGCATCGCATACGCCTCCGTCGACCATCGGTATCCCGTCTACATACGTAATTGGACAGAGGATCGGTAAGGTGCAAGATGCTTTACAGATATCCACCAAACGTTTCTTATCTTTCTTCTCCTCGAAATATTCCGCTTTACCCGTCAAGCAATTGCTCGTGACCATAACGAACCGATCCTTGGACTTGAAATAGGTATCGTAATCCAACGGATAATACAAATCCGGATAGACATAAAACAAGAAATTCAGATCGATATATCCCCTTCCCCGTAAGAAATGACGAAGACCTATGTAATTATATTTCTTCAATAGGTCGATATTGCTAAAACGAGAGCGTCCCCGCTGGCGGGAAGCATACGAGATTCCGTTACTCGCGCCCGCCGATACTCCGATCGTATAAGGAAACCAAATATCATGATCCATAAAATAATCCAATACTCCCACCGTAAATATGGCACGCATTCCGCCACCTTCCAACACCAAACCTGTCTGACTATCTATTTCCATATATATACCTCTGAATTAAAAAAGCCATTGCTGGGTTCCCACCAAGCAATGGCCACAAAAATATAATAAATCAGCGATAAATAATAGTTCCTTTTTAGAATTTACTTGGTCACTTCGTTCACTAAGGGACAGCCTTCCTCGAAATCCTTGATGTTCCGCAAGGTAGTATCGGCGATATTATGCAGAGCCTCTTTCGTGAAAAACGCCTGATGGGAAGTAACGATCACATTGTTGAACGAGAGCAGACGGGCCAAGACATCATCATCGATAATCTTATCCGATTTATCCTCGTAGAAATAGTCTCCCTCCTCCTCGTAGACATCCAATCCAGCGGCAGATACTTTCTTGGTCTTCAATCCCTCGATCAAGGCGTTGGTATGGATCAGTAACCCGCGTCCCGTATTGATAATCATTACGCCGTCTTTCATCTTGGCGATCGAATCGTCGTTGATCAGATAACGGGTCTGGTCGGTCAACGGGCAATGCAAGGAAATGATATCGGACTCTTTGTATAACTCGTCTAAAGAGACATAGGTGATCCCTTCCTCCTTGGCGAATTTCTCATCTGGATACAGGTCGTTTGCCAATACACGCATCCCCAATCCTTTTAAGATATGAATCAATATCTTGGCGATCTTTCCGGTACCGATAATACCGGCGGTCTTGCCATGCATATCAAATCCCATCAAGCCATTCAAGGAGAAGTTGCCATCTCTCGTACGCCAGTATGCCCGGTGTATCTTACGGTTTAACGATAACATCAAGGCCAACGTATATTCAGCGACCGCATAGGGTGAGTAGGCCGGTACGCGTACGACCGGTAATTTCCCTCTGGCGGCATTCAAATCCACATTATTAAAACCGGCGCAACGAAGCGCCAACAGTTTCACGCCATTGGCAACCAAAGCGTCTATTACGGCGGCATCAGCCGTGTCGTTCACGAAAATACATACAGCGTCTACCCCTTGGGTTAAGACGACATTATTGATATTCAAATGTCCTTTATAGTAACGAATATCGAACTCATACCGCTCATTGATCTTATCGAAAGAAGCGATGTCGTAGGGTTTAGCACCAAAAAGCGCGATCTTATATGCCATATAACTTTAGTTTTTTAATATAACTAAATTAAGCCCTTGATTGTTTATCGAAAAAGAAATCCATTCGTTTAATTATAGTACTTTTGTCCGCTGGGTAACAATATAGATGAGCATGAATCAATCCCATAAAAGATCTTTTATAGCAGTTCTTATTTTTATTGGCTTTCTCTTGTTTATGGCATTTTGGGGCATCGACCTGATCTTAGGGGCGTATGCGGGACATAAATTGAGTAAACTTGCCGAAAGGCATCATCTTGACATACGCTATGATAAGATCCGGTTGGTGGGGCTGAGTACCGTACGTATGGAGGGATTGACCGTTATCCCGATTGATGCTGATACGTTGATACATGCGGACAGGCTTCAAGCGAAACTGGAGCTTGGCAGATTATTGCTACTTACCCCTTCCATAGAGAGTGTACAAGCGGATAATTTGCATATTCATTTTATTAAGAAGGGAGAGAGAGCTAATTTTGATTTCCTTTATAAACCATCGAATCACCCAGGTGAGCTGGAGGAAACAGCTGTAGATGATAAGGAACGGGATTACGCACGCAAGGCTGAACGCTCCCTTAGTCTCCTTTTCAATTTATTGCCCGGAAATGCCTTGGTACATGATTTATGTGTTTCTTATAGTAATAAAGGAGATGAACTAATACTAGAGATACCCGAACTCAATCTTACTAACAATCAATTCTCTACGCATATAAATAGCACGGAGAACGGAGTTCGTAGCGAATGGATTTGCGAAGGCTCTCTCTCTGATAAGGAGCGACTCGTGAAAGCCCGTCTCTACGCCGACGAGCATACGAAGATTCCTCTTCCTTTTCTGGAATATCGTTGGGGGGCATCGGTACGTTTCGACACCTTGGCCTTCGAGCTTAAGGGACCTAAAATAGAAGAAGACATACAATCCTTACTCGGAAGCGCCTATGTGAGCGGGCTTACCATCCACCAAGAGCGTATATCTCCGGACACGGTCTTACTGGATAAAGGCTCTATACACTTCCGGACAAACATCGGTAAGAACTATATCGAATTAGATAGCGTCAGTGATATCCGGTTTAATCATCTGGATTTCCATCCTTATCTGAAGATCGTTAAAGATACCAGTTGGCAAATCACGGCCTCTGTGAATAAAAGGGATTTCCCTGCGGATCAACTGTTCTCCTCCCTGCCTAAAGGCTTATTCTACAATCTGGAAGGCCTGAGAACAGAAGGTACCCTCTCCTATCATTTCCGATTGGATTTGGATTTCGGACAGGTAGACAGCTTGATCTTGGAATCTACTTTGAAAGCGAAGGACTTCCAGATCCTTGCCTATGGGAATACGGATTTGCGGAAGATGAATGAGCCATTTGAATATACCGTCTATGAGCAAGGCGAGCCGGTACGCTCTTTCGAGATCGGTCCGGCGAATCCCTCTTTCCGCCCGTTCAACGCCGTATCCCGTTATCTTCCTTTAGTGATCATGCAGAGTGAGGATGCCGGCTTCTTTTATCACAACGGTTTTATTCCAAGCGCTATCCGGGAATCGTTGATACAGGATATCAAGGAACGACGTTTCGCCCGTGGCGGCAGTACGCTTAGCATGCAATTGGTGAAGAATGTATTCTTGAGCCGTAACAAGACGATCGCCCGCAAGCTGGAGGAAATGTTAATCGTATGGCTGATCGAGAGCGATCATCTGACCTCTAAAGAGCGGATGTTTGAGGTTTATCTGAACATCGCCGAATGGGGCCCCATGATTTATGGAGCCGCCGAGGCCTCACGTTATTATTTCGCGAAGGAACCTTCCCAGTTAAACCTTGCCGAGTGCATTTTTATGGCCAGCATTATCCCCAAGCCCAAACAGGTCCGCTATTGCTTCGACGGGTTGCGGTTGAAGCCGTATTATGAGGATTTTTACAGGGTAATACTGGATCGCTTGGTAGATCGCGGACTTATATCTTCGGAAGAGGCGGTAGGGGTAACGCCGGAGTCTGTCGAAATAACAGGTCCGGCTAAGGAATACCTGACGGCTACCCAAAGTCGATCTCCACGCTCGTCCCAACCCCTAGATCAGAAATAATATTCACCTTCGCCCCATAGGTGCTCAATATGCGTAGCGAGAGGCTTAGCCCGACACCATGCCCGGCGTATTCCCGGGTATTGCTCGCCCTGTAAAAGGGTTGGAAGATTCGTTTCAATTCCTCGGGAGGAATGCCGATACCTCGGTCGGATATGGTCAAGACACTGCCTCGAAGCCGCATCTCTACCGATTTATCGTCCGAATACTTACAGGCGTTGCTCAAGATATTCTTGATCGCTATCTTCAATAAATAGGGATTGGCACTGATCATATAAGAGAAATTATCCGGGGAGAACGAGATCCGGGCCGAGGAGAACTGCATCAAGAAGTCCGCTAGGAAGATCGTCTCCATCGCGCTTTTCTGGATCTCCTTATCCCCGTGCGACAGGAACAGCAGGTGTTTGATCAATTGTATGATACGGCTCGTCTCCGTGGCGATACGTCTTAATGCCGCTTGGTATTCCTCCGGGGAGCGCTCTTTCAGCAGGCTGATCTCGCATTCGCCTTGAATGGCTGTCAGTGGATTGTTCAACTCATGCGAGGCGTTGCTGATAAACGCTTTCTCACTTTGGTAAGCAGCGTCGATCCGGTCTACCATCCGGGTCGCGTATAGTCTGCCGACAAAATAGATCAATACCGAGCTAACCAATATCAATCCCAGCAACAGCCAGCCGATCCGATGCTGGATATCCATCCCATACTGATTCCCGGAAAGGACAATCACGATGAAATTCCCCTCGTTGTCGGGATAATACAAAGCCGCTCCCATTTGCGTATCGTGCTTGAAGTGAACGATATCCTCTTGGTATAGAGATCTCACCTGCGTGGCGTCCAGATAACGGGACAGCACTTGGCGGGTCTCCAAGCTATCGGCGTTCAGCAATATCTCGGTAGCGACGGGAAGGGTTTCCTCGTAACGCTGTTGGATACGGGCATAGCTCTCGTCGTCGGTCTCGTCCTTCTCCCAATGCTTCTGTGCCGTGGCATAGGCTTTTTCCGTCAGGTAAGAATAGTACAGGCGAGAGATATAGCTCGTGGAAACCCAATAGAAGACAAGCGTCACGACGGCTATCACGCCTATGGTAATGGCCGAGTAAAAGAGAGCGATCTTGTTTCCTGTCTTCATGCTTCCATCATATAGCCCACACCCACCACGGTATGGATTAGCTTAGGTTCGAAGTCCTTGTCTATCTTCGTGCGCAAATAATTCACGTAAACATCGACCACGTTCGTATTGGTATCGAAATCCTTGTCCCAGACATTCTTTAGCAAGTTCATCCGGCTCAAGGCCGTTCCTTGGTTCTGTATGAAATATTCCAAGAGCCTATATTCCTTTACGGTCAAATCGATGACCTGCCCATTCCGTATAGCCCGATGGCTTGGAGGATCTAAGACCAGATCCCCGCACCGAAGAGCCATATGGACGGATTCGTTTCCCGATCGACGTAATAACGCCTTTATGCGGGCCTCGAGCTCTTGGAAGCTGAAAGGTTTTACCAGATAATCATCCGCCCCGGCATCCAGCCCGCTAACGATATCCTCGGTGGTTCCCAAGGCGGTCAGCATGATCACGGGGGCATGGTAACCGAACCGTTGCCGGTACTGTTTGCAAAGTTGCAGGCCATTCATCTTCGGCATTATAATATCCAGAATCAGCAATTGGAAATCGTTCTTCTGTGTCAGTTCCCAACCAGCGGCACCGTCATAAGCGACATATACCTCATGTCCGAACTCCCGCAAGCCTCTTTCTATAAAAGAGGCGATGTTTACCTCGTCTTCTACTAATAATATCTTCGCCATTGTATCGTATGTATTAATAAGAATGTCCATCATTAATAATGCGTACTTAGGGTGATGCTAATCGTATCACAGAGGTGAAACGTTCTTTTCACGGTTGTGATACGATCGTTTCACCTCTGTGATATGATCTTTTCACAGCCGTGAAAAGATCAGTAAGTATAATCCTTTCGCATAATAACTCCAGTCGCCCTCCCTAATAGTTCCGGACTTTCTTGCTACAAATATAGCAATTACAACCTACGTTGCACTAATTTACCGTTCTTATCGTAAAGCATTCGTCGATAAAAAGCCTCCACCATCAGCGGAAAGACAAAGAGGGTGAAGAACGTGGCCCCTATTAATCCGCCAATGATCACGATCGCCAAGGGACGCTGGCTTTCCGATCCGATACCGTGGCTCAAGGCGGCCGGAAGCAGGCCGATAGCGGCCATGGAGGCGGTCATTAATACGGAACGTACCCTTGATTTCACGCTCATCTTGATCGAATCTTCCAGAGGATGCCTCTCCCGCAGGTTATTCTTGATGTCCGATATCATGATCACGCCATTCTGTATACAGATACCGAAGAGGGCGATAAAGCCGATACCCGCTGAGATCGAGAAGTTGAAATTCGTGATTAATAGGGCCAAGATACCTCCGACAGCGGCGTAAGGCACGTTCAATAAGACCAGTCCGGCATCCCGGGCGTTGCCGAAAAGGACGAATAGGATCACGAAGATGATCGCTATACTTACGGGGACGACTTGGGCCAAGCGTTTGGTAGCCCGTTGTTGGTTCTCGAAATCTCCGGTCCATTTCAAGGTATAGCCTTCGGGGAGCTTTACCTGCCTCTCCACTTTCCGCTGGGCTTCAGCCACGGCGCTACCCATGTCGCGGCCCCGGACCGAGAATTTCACGGCGCAGAAACGAGCGTGGTTATCCCGGTAGATAATCAACGGGCCGGTAATCGTATGGATATCCGCCAGCTCGCGGATAGGAATCATGGAACCATCCTTTGCCGGAACCAGTATCTTGCCTATCTCATTCTCGCTACGGCGGAAAGCAGATTCGTAGCGGACCATGATATTGAACTTACGCTCGTCCTCATAAAGCAGGGAGGCGCTCTTACCTCCTATCGCCATCTCGATAATGGATTGTACATCCTCCTTGGCCACGCCGTAGCGGGCTAAACGAGACTCGTTCAACTCGATCCGTAGCTCCGGCTGGCCGATATTCCGGATAACGCCCAGATCCTCGATACCGTCTACGGTCTCCAAGACCTTGAAAACCTCTACCGCCTTTTTCTCCGACTCGTATAGATCCTTACCGAAGACTTTCACGGCGATGGAACCTTTCACGCCGCTGGCCGCTTCCTCTACATTGTCCGAGATAGGCTGCGAGAAGTTAAAATCCACGCCCGGATAGATCGCCAGATCCTCTTGCATCTTCTCGATCAGGCCCGCTTTCGAGCGTTCGCTTTCCCACTCTTTCTCTGGATATATATCCACATGGAACTCGATGTTGTAGAAACCTGTCGCGTCCGTGCCATCGTTCGGTCGGCCGGTTTGCGATAAGACTTGACGAACCTCCGGATAAGCCGCCAACTTCCGGCGCATCTGGTTGGCCAACGTAACGGATTCATCCAAAGATATACTTTGCGGTAAGGTCGCACGGATATAAATAGAGCCCTCGTTCAGTTGCGGGAGAAACTCGCTGCCCAACAAGGTGAAGCACCAGATACCTACGGCGGCTACCAGCGTGGCGAACGTGATCGTCCGCTTCTTACGGGCGTGACACCAGTCGAAAATACCGATCGACTTCCGATTGATCCACGCAAGGAACGGATTATGTTTCTCACGCACCTCTTTCTTTAATAGCATGGAAGAGAGGACGGGTACCAATGTCAACGTAAAGATCAACGCTCCCAACAAGGCGAACCCCAAGGTATAAGCGAGCGGGCTGAACATCTTTCCTTCCACCTTCTGGAAAGAGAAGATCGGGACCAAGGCTGTGATGATAATCAGCTTAGAGAAGAAAACCGCTTTCGCACGGTCCTTCGCCGTATGACGGATAATACCCATCTTACTCATCAAATTGAAAGCGGGCATACCTACTTCACGGGCTTTCCGGTCCAATGCCACGAAAAGCCCCTCCACCATCACGACGGCGCCATCGATAATAATACCGAAGTCGATCGCTCCCATAGATAAGAGGTTGGCGCTCATCCCCATCGCCCGGAGACAAATAAAGGCGAAGAGGAGTGCCAACGGGATAATGATCGACACGATTACCGTCGTACGCCAGTCCGCCATGAAGATTAATACGATGAAAGTTACCAGCAGAATACCTTCCGCCAGATTATGTGTTACGGTCTTGACCGCCAGATCTACCAGATTCTCACGATCGTAGAACGATACGATTCGCACGTCTTCCGGCAAGGCGTTTTGTTGGATATCCTTGATCTTATCCTTCAAGGCGGCGATTACCTCGCCGGGGTTCTCCCCTTTTCGCATGACAACGATGCCTTGTACGACATCATCTTCCTCCATGCGGCCCACTTGCCCTAGGCGGGGAAGACTGGATTCGTGTACGGTAGCCAAGTGCTTGACAAGGATTGGCGTGCCATTGATATTTTTTACGACGATGTTCTCGATCTCTTTTACATCGTTAATCAAGCCGATACCCCGCACGACATAGGCTTGCGAGCTTTTCGTGATCACGTCGCCGCCTACGTTGATATTACTTTTTGCGATAGCGTCATAAAGTTCCAAGGTCGTTACCCCGTAACTGATCAGTTGATTCGGGTTGACGCTAACCTCGAAAGTCTTTACTTCTCCTCCGAAGCTGACGATATCCGCTACACCGGGTACGGCCCGCAACTTCCGCTCGATCACCCAATCCTGCAAGGTCTTCAATTCCCGGACGGAACGCTTATCGCTACGTAATGTATAGCGGAAGATCTCGCCGGTCGGACCATATAAGGGCTGCACTTCCGGCGTGACCCCTTCCGGCAGGTCGGCGTCGTTCAAGAGATTATAAACTTGCTGACGGGCGAAGAAATCATCCACCTTATCTTCGAACATCACGTTGATGACGGAAAGACCGAAAAGGGTCGTGCTCCGGATATCCGTCTTTTTCTGTACCGGGTTCATGGCGATCTCGATCGGGATCGTGATAAACTTCTCGATCTCCTCGGCGCTCCTGCCCGGCCATTGGGTGATAATCGTCACCTTCGTATTCGTCACATCCGGAAACGCATCGATCGGCGTATGGATAAAGCTGGTGATACCGGCGATTACGGCGATCGTGGTACAGAAGAAGATAAAGAATTTGTTCCGGAGGGAGAACGTTATGATATTATCTATGAATGTATGCATATCGTCCGGTTACTTTAATTCGTTATACACCAAGAGAGCGTTCCGATCTACGATCCGATCCCCATCCTTCAAGCCGGATCGCAGGTAACAGAACTTCTCGGTTTGCTTATACACCGAGATCTCACGCATTTGCAAATATCCCTCCTTCGAGACATAGACAACGTATTCTTTGCCATCCTCGAAAATAACGGCATGGGCGTTTACGCAAGGCATACTTTCTCCTTTTACCGCGCTCTGTACATATACGTTCGTAAACATTCCGGGTTTAAGCATATACTTCTCGTTCCTTAATTTGACTCTTACGCTCATGGTCTTACTTTCTCGGTCTAGCATATGATAGACCTTATCGATCGTTCCCGTAAACTCCATATCCTTATAGGCCAAAGTGGTGATACGAACGGTAGCCCCCTCTTTTACCTTGCTGATATCTCCCTCATAGACATCGGCCATCACCCAGACATCGTCGAGACCGGAAATGGTAAACATCTCCTCCCCTTGATCGGAACGGATCTGCATATCCCGGTTTATATTCTTATCGATGATAAAGCCGGAGACCGGCGCTTTCACCACATAGGTAGATGGGTCTGTTATGTTATAAATGGAATACATTTCTTGAATACGTTTGGTCTCGGCATCGGCATCGGCTTGCTCTTGCTGGGCTTGCAGGAAGTCCCGGTCGGAAGCCATACCGCTCCGGGCCATATCTTGGGTAGCCTCCAAGTTACGGTTAGCGATAGCCAGTTGATGCTCGGCCTCCTTTCGCTGCTTGTCGATATCAGCGATCTCGCCGCTCCGGATCACTGCTAGGACATCTCCTTTCCCTACGTAATCGCCAACTTCCGCATGAACGGAGGTGACATTTCCACCAAACATCGGATACACATGGGCCACTCGCTCCGGATTGAAACTGACACGGCCATTGAGCAACAACTCGTTGGTTAATGGTGTGTCACGAACCGTATCCAGTGTTATAATCTCCTGTAAACTGTCATTTAATAGTAAAGGTTCCCGGGTATCGACCGAGGTGGTCGCCTGTTTCCCGCAGGAACATACCAAGGGTACTAAAAGGATGCATGTGATTAGATGCTTATTCATATCGTTTGATTTGCTTTTAATAGTTGAATACATGGCTACCCGTTACGGTATTTACCTCCTCCAAGGCCAGTAACACTTCTTTTTGAGTTTGGTAAAGTCGCAAGCAGGTTGTTTTGTAGGTCTCATAATAATCGATAAACTCAAGGAGACTGATATTCCGTTTTTGGAAATTCAAGTTCACGCCTTCGATAATCAAGGCGAAATCCTTCTCCAATCCATAGTTTGAGGAACGATAAAGCTGAATCGCCTTTTCCAATCGGGCATAGCTGGTGAATAACTCATTCTCGGCTTGTCGACGGGCGTATTCTTCCTTATGGGCCTTTTGAGCGACGGATATTTTCGCCGCCCTGATATTCCCTTGATTCCGGTTAAATATAGGGAGAGAGACGCTCAAGCCGATCGCCCAATAATCATTGATAAAGTTACCCGCCTTATCATACGTACCCTTTACGCTCACTTCCGGGAAAGCGAGGGAACGTTGTAATCTCACGTCCGCCTCCGAAGCCTTGACGCTTGCTTGCGCCAACTTAAGATCCGGACGTTCGTATAATAAAGAGGTCAATTCAGAGAAAGGAACGGAGTCCATATCGATCTGGTTCAACACAGACTCATCGAATATCGGCTCGAAGGTATCATTGCCGGATATTCCTAGTAAAAGCCGCATGTCTCCTTGAAGGGAGATAACTTGGTTGGCGATATCATTCCGCTCTTGCCGTAAAGAGAGTAATAGGGCCTCGATACGGGACTTCTCTAATAAAGAAACATTCCCTTTCTCATTCTGCTCCTTGAGAACCACCAACAGATGAGCCAATGAATCAATCTCACGATCGTAAATAGATTGGGATTTCCGGGTGAAATAAAGCGCTATGAATTTCTCCTTCAACTCGCTCCGGAGGGTTCTCAATACCTCTTCGAATTGGTAAAGGGCCATTTCCTTATTGATTTTCTCCAAACGGACACGTTTGTTTCGCTGACCGGCAATATAGATCAACTGTTCCACCTCTACGATCGTTTCCCCTTGTTTCCCGAAATCAAAGTAACGTCCGTTCAACCGGTTATAAACATTTTGCTCCAAAGAGACCACGGGATTCTCGAAAAGTTTGGCCTGTACTACTTGGGCCTCGGCTATATCGATATTATACCGTTCGGCTATCACTTCCAGATTGTGTTCAGAGAAACGTTGCTCGGACTCTTTCAAGGAGAGGGAGACAACAGAGGCTTTCGCCCCAGAGAAAAGAAGAGATAAAAAAAGTAAAAGAGTGACTCGTCTGTCCATTTGCGTTAAATTTTACGCAAAGGTAGAAGTCACTCTTTTATCGCTTATGAATATTTAGTTAGAATACTCTTAGGCCAAATTAGAAATTTATTAGAGAGATTTAAAGTATAATATTGTTTTCTTTAATCCTTCCTCCAAACAAACCGTAGGTTCCCACCCATCTAATTTCTCTTTGGCCAATGTAATATCGGGCTTACGTTGCTTGGGATCGTCTCCCGGCAACGGGCGGTATACGATCTTAGAGGAGGAGTTTGTCAAACGGATCACGATCTTGGCCAACTCGTTCATCGAGAACTCTCCCGGATTTCCGATATTTACCGGGCCGGTAAAATCATCCGAGGTATTCATCATGCGAATCATCCCCTCGATCAAATCGTCTACATATTGGAAACTACGAGTTTGGTTTCCATCCCCATAAATCGTAATGTCCTTATTTTGTAATGCCTGTATAATGAAATTAGAGACGACACGGCCATCGTTCGTACTCATATTAGGCCCATACGTATTAAAGATGCGGATGATTTTAATGCGAACCTTGTTTTGGCGATGATAATCCATAAATAAGGTCTCAGCGCAACGCTTGCCCTCGTCATAACAAGAGCGAGGCCCTATCGGGTTGACATTTCCCCAATAGCTTTCCGGCTGCGGGTGTATCATGGGATCTCCATACACCTCACTGGTAGATGCTTGTAATATCTTAGCGTTCACCCGTTTTGCCAGACCTAACATATTGACCGCTCCTAACACGGATGTCTTGATCGTCTGTATCGGATCTATTTGATAATAAACTGGGGATGCGGGACATGCCAAATTATAAATCTCATCGACCTCGGCTTGGAACGGTATAGAAACATCATGCCTGATCAACTCGAAATGTGGATTTTTCAGCAGAGGAATCACATTCTCCTTACTTCCCGTAAAATAGTTATCCAGACAAATTACTTCATTTCCTTCTTCTAAAAGACGGGCACATAAATGAGAACCGATAAAGCCGGCGCCCCCGGTGATAAGTATTTGCTTCATTATATTAAATTTATTTCGTGAATTTCACCCTATAAGGTGGATCCGGACGTAAATAATCTATATCCAGATAAGGAATCTTAGGATAGATCAAGTCCAGATAGCGGAGGTCTAAGGGGCCGGGAACGACTTCTATCCGTACCTTAGCGACACCTTTATCGATAAAATCCAATATCTCGGCGGCGCTCGCTGATACATCAATGATTCGTTTTCTATAACGAGGTCCACGATCCGTCACGCATACAATGGTACTTTTCATATTCTCCAAGTTCGTGACTCTTAAAAAAGTACCAAAAGGATACGTACGATGCGCGGCGACTAATTCTTCTTTATCATGAACCCTTCCACTGGATGATTTCCTGCCGTGGAAACGATGATGGTAATACGAAGCAAGTCCTTCCTCCTGTGCCCATATTCCTTCTCCACACTTAACTGCGGCAAATATAAGTAATATGTAGAACAAGCGGAAGGACATGTACCTTTTTTAATCAATTATTGAAGCATTTTTCCATTATATTCTCCGTTCAAAGTCCTTAGAAAAACAACGATTTTTTCAACTTCTACATCATTGATCTCCTTTCCGATCTGGAACTCATGCATGATACGGATCGCATCCTCTACAGAGGCTACCGTTCCGTCGTGCATGTACGGATAAGTCAGCATCACGTTACGAAGTGTCGGGGTTTTGAACTTATGACGATCGGATTCTTTCTTAGTCACGGCATAGCGTCCGTTATCACCGTCCGTCAACCCTGTATTCCGGTAATCGAAATAGCTGTTCTTGATACCCATGAACTCGTAAGATTGACCACCGACATTTACACCAACGTGGCAAGTAGCGCATTTATTGTCCTTGAATAGTTGATAGCCCTCTAATTCTTCCGCTGTAAGCGCGTTTTTATCTCCCATCAAGTATTTGTCGAAACGACTCGGCGTAAGCAAGGTCTTCTCAAATTCAGCGATAGCGTCCGTGATCGTAGATTGAGAATAACCTTCCGGATACACTTCCGTGAATTTCTTCGTGAAATCCTTATCTTGCGCTAAAGCCTCGCAAATCTGGTCGAATGAGGTACAACCCATTTCCACTGGGTTCAATGGAGGACCAGCCGCTTGCTCTTTTAGGTCTGCCGCACGTCCGTCCCAAAATTGAACGAAATTAAGCGCCGCATTATATACGGTCGGAGCGTTAACACCACCGAACTGTCCATTAATACCTTCCGAATATTGCTTACGGTCTACACCACCTGTGTTCAATCCGTGGCAAGTAGCGCAAGAGATCGTATTGTCCGCAGACAAACGAGTATCATGATACAGGGCAAAACCCAACTCTACCTTCGCCGGATCTGTAGGCAAGCTCTTCATTAGAGGCTGAAGAGGCTCATTCTTAAATTCTTCCGCTACGGTTTCGGTCGTGAAACGATCTTTACGGACATTCTTCGCCCATGAAATGATCACCGCTTTCTCATTGTCGTCAAGGCTGGTTCCCCAGTGCATCGGCATATGGGAATACTTAGCCGGGGGCATAGAGCCGCTTAGGGCCGTATTCTCCACCTTCGCCAAATCAACCTCTGAAACGGGCTGCCCGTTCTCCAAGGCTTCCACCATAGCAGTCAAGTCCACATAGTGAACGGCCTCCTTCATGTCTGCCTGTACTACGGGACCGATCAACGGTAAATTACCGTAAAATGGCAGAGGCGCATTTTCAGAGTGGCAGGCCAAACAGTCGTTTTCCCGCAGGATAGAGGCCACTTGCTTACCTTCATTGTCGGCAAATTTCTTGTATTCGGAAGAACCGCACGAGGTAACCGCAAAGGCTAAAGCGCAGAGTCCTACCGGTAATGCCGTCATTTTAGCATAAATTGTTTTACGCATAACTATATTTATTTAGATTTATTAAGTGCAAATATAGAACAATTCACTTACATGTACCCTAAAAGCCTTGGATTTCATTGATCAGTTTTATCTATGGGAAGATAAATAGAATCTATGCGGTAGGCTTCCATCCGCAGCATCACGGCAAGCTCTTTCCTATAATGCCCAGTATGAGGTCCTAACAATGGGCAATATAAGGATGTTACAATGCCCATTATAAGCAGCTAACAATCGCAGTTATAAGCAGCCGCCAATCGCTATGTGGATAATCCGATTTTTTTATATAGCTTTGCCTCATTATGTATAATCAATAAATTATAAGGCAAAGATGTTTAAGAACAAAGTTGTATGGATTATCATCGCTATCGTAGCGATATTATTCTTTTGGGTGAAAGGCGTGTATAATAATATGGTAACTCAAGACGAAGGCGTGAAAACCGCATGGAGTCAAGTTGAGAACCAATATCAACGCCGTATGGATTTGATCCCGAATCTGGTAAATACGGTAAAAGGATACGCCGCACATGAGAAAGAGACTTTAGAAGGTGTGGTCAACGCTCGTGCCGAGGCGACGAAGACTACGATTGATCCTTCTAACCTTACTGAGGAATCCTTGAAGAAATTCCAGTCCGCACAGGGTGAGTTAGGAAATGCCCTCTCCCGTTTGATGCTTGTTTTAGAGCGTTATCCAGACTTAAAAGCGAATCAAAACTTTATGGAGCTTCAAGCGCAATTGGAAGGGACCGAAAATCGTATTTCGGTAGAGCGTAAACGTTTTAACGAGGTAGCTCAGTCTTATAATACCTATATTCGCCAATTCCCGAACAATATTTTGTCCGGAATGTTCGGCTTCCAATCGAAAGCTTATTTCGCCGCTGAATCCGGTGCGGAAAAGGCTCCTAAGGTAGAATTCTAATAGCCATTCGCTGAATGAGTGAGATAAAGAATATAAGATCTAGGCGCAAGTGTCCGGTAAGCCTTTTATGGATCAGTTTATTGCTGGTTGGTTTTGCCTCCTCTATTTTCGCGGCAAAGGATTATTCGATCGAGACCATTCCGAACGTACGTCTTTCCAACTGGTTGAACCATGTCAGTAATCCGGATGGTATCATTACCCCGGATGACGCGGCACGTATCAATCAATTATTAAATGTAGTGGAAGATAGTCTCGGTATCGAGGTAGCTGTCGTTGCCGTGAATAGCATCGGGGATCAGGATGCCCGGATGTTCGCCACGGATCTATTCAAACATTGGGGATTGGGACAAAAGAGCAAGGATAATGGTTTATTGATCCAGTTGGTGACGGAACCTTCCCAACGTTCGGTCGTTTTCGAGACGGGATATGGTATCGAGGGTGTCCTCCCCGATGCGATTTGCTACCGGCTTCAGCAACGGTATATGATGCCCGATCTAAAGGCCGGGGATTATAGTGCCGGCATGTTGAAAGGAGTCATGGCGGTGACCAAGTATTTAATGTCCAGCGACTATGAACGGGCAGGCATGACTGGCAACCGCACTTCTTCCTCGTCCGATGATGATTTTATGTGGATATTCGTGGTGGGGATTATCGGGATGATCGGCTTCTCTGCGTTTATCGCATACTTGAAGTATCGTCCGAAGGTATGCCCCCGTTGTGGAAAGAAAACCTTTGTGTATATGGGGCAGCAAGTGATCCGGGAAGCGACTCGTTTCTCGGAAGGTCTGGCCGAAGATGTATACCGCTGTAAGAGTTGCGGGTATACAGAGAAGAAAAATCGTACCATCGACCGCATACACCGAGGTGGTAGCGGCCCTATTATTATGGGTGGCGGTGGTGGCTTCGGAGGTTTTAGCGGCGGCGGTGGCGGCTCTTGGGGAGGTGGAAGCTCCGGGGGAGGTGGTTCGATCAGTCGTTTCTGAAAATACGATTACTTGCGTTATTTTATACAAGCGGTCACGTAAAACCTACGTGACCGCTTGTGTTTTTATATCCTATTGTTCTTTCAGATAGTAGTCGGAAAGTATATCCCGTACCTTCTCGGGAGTAACCCTTCCATAGACCTTCCCGCCGATCATGACCACCGGAGCCAATCCGCAAGCACCGACACAGCGTAAGCAATCCAAGGAGAACAAACCGTCCGGTGTAGTCTCTCCTACCTTTATTTCCAATTGACGTTGCATTTCTTCCAGAACATTTTCTGCGCCACGCACGTAACAGGCCGTTCCCAGACAAACCGAGATGGGGTATTTCCCCTTGGGGGTCATCGTAAAGAATGAGTAAAAAGTAACTACGCCATATACCCTTGAGACCGGGATATTCAATTCGGCGGCGATAACCTGTTGGACTTCCGGTGGTAAATATCCGAACAAGCCTTGGGCGGCGTGCAAGATATTGATCAACTCCCCGGGATCGTTGTTGCGTTCAGCGCATATCGCATGTAGCTCCGCTACTTTTGTTTTAGGCAAATGTATCTCATTCATGGCTTATTTACTTTTTTCGGTTTCTATATACATACCGATTACTTCCTTACGGTCTATGTAATGGGTATGCAGTAATTTATGGGCTTTCGGTCCGCAAGGCTCTCCCAAATACTCGCTGTATAATTGCTGGATGTACGGATTCTCATGGCTCTTGCGAAGCGGTTTGTTGGCGTCTTCCCGGTAAAGGGCGGCGGCACGCCGGCGAAGTACCTCCATACGGCCTCGGTGGAACGGTTGTCCGCCACCGCCGATACATCCTCCCGGACAAGCCATCACCTCGATCGCATGATAAGGAGAGGTACCGTTCTTCACCTCCTCGATCAATTTGCGGGCATTCCCCAGACCATGAGCGATACCGATCTTTACCGGAGTCCCATTAAAATCGATCGTAGCGCTACGAATACCTTCCAGCCCGCGTAACTCCTCGAAGTCCACTTTATCCAGATTTTTCTTCGTATATAATTCATAAGCTGTACGGCAAGCGGCCTCGATAACACCGCCGGTAGTACCGAAGATCACGCTCGCTCCGGTAGATTCACCCAACGGGCGATCGAACTCACCATCCGGCAGTTCATTGAAATCTATATTCGCATAACGGATTAAACGGGCTAACTCACGGGTATATATCGAATAATCTACATCGGGATTACCTTCCACGCTAAACTCCGGGCGGCTAGCCTCATACTTCTTCGCCAAACAAGGCATGATAGATACGACTACCAAATCCTTACGGTCCACTCCCAACTTCTCGGCGAAATAACTCTTGGCGATCGCTCCGAACATTTGCTGCGGGCTCTTGGCTGTAGATAAATGATCCCGTAACTCGGGGAAATGTTGTTCCACAAAGCTAACCCAACCCGGACAACAGCTCGTCATTAACGGTATTTTCACCTCTTTGTCTCCATTCAGGTAACTACCTAGGCGATGTAATAATTCCGTTCCCTCTTCCATAATGGTCAAGTCGGCGGCAAAGTCCGTATCGAATACATAATCAAAACCCAATTGACGCAAAGCTGAAACCATCTTGCCTGTAACCAATGTACCCGGCTCATACCCGAAATCACGTCCCAACGCTGTGCGAACCGCCGGCGCTGTCTGGGCGATAACAATTTTAGTAGGATCGGCCAAAGCGTCCAAGACCGGCTGTTGCGTATTACGTCCGCTAAGCGCATTTACAGGACAGACGGATACGCATTGTCCACAATAAGAACAGGTACTTCCGGCCATATCCCGTTCGAAAGCTGTCGATACGGCCGCGTTAAATCCACGGTTCACGGCAGTCAAGGCGCCAACTGTCTGTATCGTATTACACATGGTCTCACAGCGGCGGCACATGATACATTTGTTCATGTTCCGCACAATGGAAGGGGAACGGTCTATCGTAAATGTGGACATCTCTCCCTTATACCGGATCTCACGGATTCCTAAGTCATGTGCGATCTTTTGTAACTCGCAATGTCCGTTGCTGCTACATGTCAGACATTCCGCCGGATGATTCGAGAGGATCAGCTCCATCACCGTCCTACGGGCATTCATCACCCGGGGGGTATGTGTCCGTACGACCATACCTTCCGTACATTCCATCTTACAGGATGGGGCTAGATTTCTACGTCCCTCGATCTCTACGACACAAATACGGCAAGCTCCCGGATTATTCTCGTAGTGCAAGTCCTCCAGTTTCATATAACAGAGTGTCGGGATGTGGATACCTACACTTTTTGCCGCATCTAAAATGGTGGTTCCTTTCGGCACTTCCACCTCTTTATTATCTATGATTAATTGAATTGTTTCCATGCTTATAAATAAATTTAGTGGACATAAATCGCTCCGAACTTACACTTCTCCATACAGGTACCGCAACGGATACAAGCTTGCGGATCGATAATATGAGGAATTTTCCGTCCACCTGTAATCGCGTGCACCGGACAAACACGGGCACAGAGCGTACATCCTTTACATTTCTCCGGATTGATGAAATATTGAGTAAGTTCCCGGCATTGATGAGACGGACAACGATGCTCCCGGACATGCGCCAGATATTCATCGTAGAAATTATCCATCGTAGATAAAACCGGATTCGGAGAAGTCTGTCCCAAGCCGCATAAAGCGGTATCCTTAATCACCATCGCCAGATTCCTTAGACGGGTCAAATCCTCTTCGGCTCCGTTTCCACTCGTAATTTTCTGCAATATCTCATGTAAGCGTTTATTACCGATACGGCACGGTGCGCATTTACCGCAAGATTCCTCGACCGTAAAGTCCAGATAGAACTTAGCCATGGCTACCATACAATCATCCTCGTCCATGACGATCATACCTCCGGAACCCATCATGGAACCAGCGGCAAGCAAATTATCATAATCGATAGGAAGATCAAGATGCTTTTCTGTCAAGCAACCTCCTGACGGGCCACCGGTTTGCACAGCCTTAAACTTCTTTCCATCCTTGATACCTCCCCCAATTCCAAAGATAACCTCACGCAAAGTCGTACCCATAGGAACCTCGATCAGCCCCACATTGTTTACCTTTCCAGCCAAGGCGAACACCTTTGTTCCTTTGCTTTTCTCCGTTCCGATACTACTGAACCATTTAGCGCCTCTTAACAAGATCACCGGGATATTCGCGTAAGTCTCTACGTTATTTACATTGGTCGGACAACCTTTATACCCGTGTTCACTAGGGAACGGCGGCTTTACGGTAGCCTCGCCTCGCAAACCTTCCATACTGTGGATCAAAGCAGTCTCCTCTCCACAAACAAAAGCTCCGGCACCGTACCGGATCTCGATATCGAATGAGAAATCAGTCCCAAATATATTCTTGCCCAGCAATCCATATTCTTTCGCTTGCCGTATGGCGATTTTCAAACGTTCCACGGCTAGCGGATATTCGGCACGGATATATACCAAACCTTTGCTAGCTCCCGTACAATATCCATTAATCGCCATAGCCTCCACAATCGAATGCGGGTCGCCCTCCAATATGGAGCGATCCATAAAAGCGCCCGGGTCGCCCTCGTCCGCATTGCAAACCACGTATTTTTGAGGTGCTTGTACCTTACGGGTAATCTGCCATTTCAAACCTGTGGGGAAACCACCGCCCCCACGACCCCGTAAACCGCTATCCATGATTTCCTTGATTACTTCCTCGGGAGTCATTTCCACAAGGGCTTTTCCTAACGCTACATAGCCGTCACGAGCGATATACTCATCGATATTCTCAGGGTTGATAAAGCCACAATTTCGAAGGGCGATTCGTAGCTGTTTCTTATAGAATCCGATATGCTTGGAGTCCGGAACCAGCTCACGGGTCTCCGGATTCATATAAAGTAACCGTTCCACTTTACGGCCTTTTACCAAATGCTCCCGTACGATCTCGTCCGCATCCGATGGTTGAACTTGTACGTAAAAAGTGTTATCGGGGATCATCTTAACCACCGGACCCTTCTCGCAGAAACCGAAGCATCCGGTACGGATCACTTGTGTGTCCTCTAATCCGTATTGCTCGACGGCGGCTCTCAGATTCTCGATGATCTGCTCGCTTTGTGATGCACGGCAACCTGTGCCACCGCACACCAATATATAATTCGTGTATTGTGCCATTTATGTAAGATATTAAATTTCTTATTCGGGTTTTACGGTGGTGTAAGTTACAGGAATGATACCGTCTACCAAGATACCCTTACGGATATACTTATCTATGATCTCTTCTACTTTTGCCTTATCAACATAACCGAATACCAACGGCTCCTGACCCGGAAGCTTGATTTCGATAGTCGGTTCCGCATAACAATAGCCCATGCATCCGGTTTGAGTTACCAACGCATCGATTTTCTGCCGGTCTAAAACCTCGATAAAATAACTCATTATCTCCTTGGCTCCGGCAGCTATACCGCAAGTGGCCATAGAAACCTTAATTTGCACGAGCTGATCAGGGGTATTGCTTTTTTCACGCAGATCCAAAGACGCACGAAGAGATTCACGCATTTTCTTGAGATCATCTAATGTCTTTACTTTGTTCATGGTCATATTCTATTATTTAAGGAAAACACCGTAATGTCATTTGCACAAACATACGGAATCTCTTTCAAATAATATCATATTTCCGTGAATTTTTCTTCGACACGTGATTGAGATATCTTGGAATTGGGAGGTACACTATGGGTGAGCCAGATGTTACCCCCGATAATAGATCCTCGGCCAATAGTGATCCGTCCTAATATGGATGCGTTGGAATAAATGGTCACATAATCCTCGATGATCGGATGACGGGGTAAATCTATCGGAAGTCCTTCCTCGTCCAGCGTAAAACTCTTGGCTCCTAACGTCACACCTTGATAAAGGCGGACATGGTTTCCGATAATGGCGGTTTGTCCCACGACAATACCCGTTCCATGATCGATACTGAAATATTCTCCGATCTGCGCCCCGGGATGAATGTCGATCCCGGTTTGCGAGTGTGCCATTTCCGTAATGATACGCGGGAGTACCGGTACGCCTAGCTCGAATAATTCATGAGCGACCCGTTGATGTAAAAGCGCGTAGACCGCCGGATAACAGAATATAATCTCACTCACGCTCTTGGCTGCCGGATCACCATCCAAGATGGCCTTTACATCGGTGGACAGTAAATATTTGATATGAGGAATCCGGTTAATAAAAGCGATCGAGATCTCGGAAGCCCGGTCCTTGGAATCACAACAACGCTCTACCTCAAAACAAAGTCCATTATATATTTGCTCTTGCAAGAGATCATAGATCTTTTCCAAATAGACTCCCGTATAATATTGGATAGAGCCTAATTGAGCCTCTTGTTCCGTACCAAAGAATCCGGGGAAGATAACCGTACGTAATAGGCGCATGATCTCATGCAACGTAGCGACTGAAGGCGATGGCTTCTGATGCAACGGGATATATTTGTATTCCGGTAGATCAGGAGCCGACAGCCGTTCTACGTTCTTCTGTATCTGTTCTAAAATCGCTGTTCTATTCATCTTTAATTATCCCAAGTAGGATCGTAACTGATTAATGAGTTAGAGGCATTGCCCAAACCGATATAGATATAATTATCCAAGACATACATGCAATGTACAGACCTGTTAGCCGCTGGTAACTGGGATTTCTGGCTCCAGTTCTGAGAGTCCGGATCATAGCGCCAAATATAACCGTCCCCGTCTACGCCATATACGTAATTACCATAAGCGATAGCACATAAAAGCATCCTTCCGGGGAACGAAGCCTCCTTTTCCCAAGCTACAGCGTTCTTGTCTGTAGACCAAAACTGTGTCGTATATTCCAAAGAAGGATCCGCTTTATTAATAATCCCCAGTCCGGCATATATACGGTCACCAATTACAACGGATATTCCGCCGTATTGTTTAATCGGGAAATTAGATTTCTTGCTCCAAACGAAAGCGCTCGGTTCATAAGTCCAGACTTCATCGATTAGTTCGTTACCTCTACGTCCACCTATGAGGAACGCCTGATCTTCCATTCTGCAACATGCCGCCCGATACATACCTTTAGGCCGTTGCTGGTCTGTTTGTACGGCACTCCAAGAATTATCGGACGTGGAGTATACATATAAACTGTCACATATCTTTCCCGTGTTATCTAAACCACCAAAAGTCCATAGGCCAAATCCGATACTGAAACATGCTTGGCCCGATAATTTCTCAGGCTGAGACCTTAAGGGCAACCATTCTTTCTTAGAGGTCATATATCCCCAAAACTCATCGGTGTATTCCCTACCCGTGTCACCGCCTAATAAGAATCCCGTGCTATTAGCCAAGGTACAGAAAGAGGTAGATCCCGGTATCCGGAAAGCTCCCTCAAACCTTGCCCCTGCTCCAAATATATCCGGAGTTTGGAAGCGAACTTCCTCTCCGTAAGCGATACCATTCTTATTTTTAGCGTAAGCCCTTAAATAATAGCTCGTGCCTCCTCTCAATTCCTTTATCGTACCCGTAAACGCTTGTGTACCGGAAGAAAGAGCTACCGCTCCTTCACAATTACCAAAGGCCGGACTAGGACTAGTTCCCCAACATACACCGGCCTCTGTAACCGGTGAGGCACCTTCGGCTAAGACCTCTCCTCCTACCCATGCGGTACCGTTTTTAATAGTAGACACCTCCTTCGTATTGACTGTAGGCAACTCACTTTCCAGAATCGTATGGATACCTTCGCCTGCGCTATAGGTAGTACCTAAAGCGTTTGTCGCATAAGCACGTACGTAATACCCTTTCTGCTGTTGCATATCATAGATTTTCCCGGCAAATTCTCCGATACCCGCTCCGCAAATAATCGTATCCCCATTTTCTATTGTCGGCGATTTATCAGCACTAAAGCAGAAACCACATGCCGTGATCGGAGAATCTCCCTCGCTTATTATTTCCATGGAGAACTCCGCATAGGTAAACTCTGTCGCTATTTTCTTGAATTTGTTATCATCTAATACAGGACGACCATTCGTGGTCTTAAAGGTCTCGACTTTCGCCCCGTTATACTCACCATATTTACTTTTTGCGTAAGCTCTAACGTAATAGGTAGTTTCCGGTTTTAAATCGGAGATCGTACAATAGAACGAATCGGCTTCCATGTCTATACGAATCGTAGAGTCGGATGCTGAAGGCTCCGGATTCAGCATTAAGTAAATACCCCTTTCCTCGATTTCGGCTTCCCCTTGTTTGGTTATCATACCTCCACATTGAACGGAGGTAGACATCACGTTGACTGGCAATAAGGTCTTAACGCTTCCTAATCCATCTTTCGTCTTAAAAGGTAAAATCTCTCCATAAGCGGTATCTACCGCATTGATCGCATAGGCCCGGATATAGTAATCCAGATCATTGGTTAAGCCCTCGATCGTAGCCTCATATTTTACCTTACGCTTGGATACGGCTTTTTTATTTTTCTCTATCACAGTAAAGGTAGATTCCGTGCTCCAACAAAAACCGGCCTCTGTCACGGGAGCGCCGTTTTCTTGCAAGACCTCCCCCGATACTGTCACGGAACTAGCCGTGGACTTCAATATCTCGTCTGTCTTAACAGACGGTTTTTTAGCGTTTCGAATGCCACCATCTATATCCGGATCATTCACGCATCCGGCCATTAATAAAGCCGCAAATAGAATAGAGAAGAGTGAGTATATATGTTTCATAAATAATCAATATTAAAAGAATACACCTAAGCCAGCGTTTAGATCCAAGTACTTAAAATTAACCGTATTGCATCCAACGCTAATAAATACAGAGTTCGTTATTTTCATCATCACGTCAACCTCGGCAGCGACCCCTTTGTATGAGGAATCAATATTCCGGCACCATACCTCTCGTGTACTATCGTAGTTTTCATAGGAATGGGTCGTGAACGAATGTAGTAAAGCTCTTTCACCATATCCCAAACCAACGGAGGCATATAACCACGGAAAGCATTTTACGATTAAACCGGCCGTTCCGGCTATGCTATTTGTCTTCGAGGATTTACCTGTATTAAGCTCATAAGATTCCCCTTCCGAATTAGAGAACTTAATAATCTGCCCTTGGTTATTACATTCGTCCGTATAATTCATAAAAGACATATTCGTCTTGAAACGGACATACCAACCGAAGCGTTGCCCCATACCTCCTACCGTGATTCCATAAGGAGATTCGATCGAATACGAGTATCCCGCGAAAAACTCCATTCGTTTCTTAGGGGATACCGCCGCGGAATCTATCGGTTGGGCCTCCGGTTCCGCCGGCTTTAACAACATCTCTTGGTATTCTTTCCAATAGGTTGCTAGCTCCTCACTTTTAGGGGTTCCGATACCTTCCGAATAATAAATGATTAATTTAGAGATGGCATCCGGATCATCTTCCGTAGCTTTGACCGTCAGGCAGTTTAAACATTTATTCATCAAGCTACGCATGGAAGGCCGCATTCGCTCGTTGGAAAGCCAAATCGTAGTCAGCTGATCAATACTGTATGCGTCGCATTGCGATACGCCTTCCTCGTACCACATTTTAGCGTCACTATAATCAAGACGTTTCATCGCTTCATCTCCCTTACGGTTGTATTCCGTACGCTGTTGCGCCAGCAGTCCGAGGGGAAATACCGCACATATCATCAATATCCAAAGTCTTTTCATATAATAGGTAAATACATGTTTAGTTGTTCATAATATTACAATCAATAATAAGTAAGGCCTTCGCTAATCAATGATCCGTCAGAATTATAAATATCAAACAAATTGTCTTCCCGTTCGAATGCCCGGCCGTTATCCGCGATACCGACACTTAGGTATTTGCAAGGAATACGTTCCTCGGCTTTCGAATCGATCGCCCCGTATCTGTTATTTGACTTCTTACGTACGATCTTATATCGTCCGAAAGCCATTTTCTCCTCATACAGGGCCTTTTTGTCCGCTATACGTTTCTCCTCGGTTTTCTCATCGCAAGCGATGATCAACCGGACTACCTCTTCCGTAAGTTTCGTATCCTTTGCTTCCGACAAATCTTTCTTAGCTCCCGAATAATCAGCTTTGGCCATTTTTTCCTTACCGGAGGCGATTAACGAGTTATATTTCTCATTCATCTCATTTTCCGATGGCTGATCCGGGAGAACATTCTCTTCTATCGTATGCTCTGTTTCCATAGGTCGTTTCTCTTCCACTTGAGGCTCTTGTTTCTCCGCTTCCTTTATCTCAGAGATAGGAGGTTCCGTATGTAGAACTGGGTGATCTGGCATTTCTACTTCTTTTGAGACATTACTATCCGGCTCCACAGCTGAAGGTAAATCAATACTCTCGACAACCTCTTTTGTGGGCCTATTGCTATGCACTAAAAGAGCCGTAGCGGATCCTACAACGACAAATATAGCGATTCCGATAGGAATTATTCTCTTTTTGGAATTATTCTTTTCTGTTATTGGCTCCACGGCAGGTGGATTAGCCACATTGACAACAGTCTCTTCATCATCCGATCCTACTAATTTAGAATCTACAGGTGATGAATAAACCACCGTTGTTTCCTCATTCACAATCTCGGGAGATGGACTTGGGACAACCTGAACTTCCTTTTCCGCTTGAGAAAAATCCAAAGACGCCAACATCTCGCCCACCGTCTCAAAGCGATCCGCAGGAATGATTTGCATCGCTTTTATGATAACAGCCTCTGTTTTCGGGCTGATCGCCGCATTGATTTCAGAGGGGGTTCGCAAAGGACGTGCGGCACGTAGTATAGATTCCGTAGGGATTGTTCCCGTTAACAGATTATACATCGTGGCTCCCAAAGAATAAATATCCGGACGGGGCGAGAACACTTGTGTTCCTTCGTTATCGTATTGCTCTATGGATGCGAATCCTTTAGAAAGGGTTAACATCGTAGTGCTGGTCTCTTCCTGCTCGATATCGTAACGTTTGCTGACTCCGAAATCGATCAAGCGGGCGTTCCCGTTCTTATCGATCAAGATATTGCTAGGCTTGATATCCAGATGCAAGATACTCTTATCATGAACGAATTGTAACGCCTCGCCAATTTGCCGTACATATTTAAGGACCGTAGCTTCGGGCAATATCCCGTTTTTCTCAAGCATATATTTTAGCGAGAAGCCGGAAATATACTCCATGGCAATATAAGCCGTATTGTTTTCCTCGAAAACCTCCAACACGTTTACGATATAGGGATGGTGAACTTCCGATAGGATCTTTGCCTCTTTGATCAGTTTTTCCTTGAACTTGTTAAATAAGACCTTTCCCGTCTCCGAATGTACTTTTACGGCTTGGGAACCGGGTTCTCTATAACAATAATCCTTGAAGAAATATTCCTTGACACAGATAGGGACCTCCGTCTTTACGGTACCTAAAGATCCTTTAACCTCTGTGTACCAAACTCCTCTGTAGGTTATGCCAAAACCACCTTGACCAACCACATGAGTAAGTCTGTATTTTCCGTTTTGAAGAAGATGTCCGTCTGGCAGATTCATAACCTTGAATAATTCCATTTAATCTGCCAAAAGTACGTTATTTATATAAAAGAATAAAGAAAAGAGAGAATATTTTGCTTAAAACCCATGCTATCTTCCACTTTTTGAATAGGTATGATATAAAAAGAAAAATTATCCCGAGTCTTGCCGTCACAGGCTTCCATGAGAGCGTCCTTTATTTCCGGAACAGATAAACGACCATTAAATATCTCTGCAATCTTTTCATTCTTCAGTCTTTCAAGAACCCCGTCCGTACAAAGAAAGAGGAAATCGTCGGGTTGAATATCGTTCAAGGTAATAATGTCCGCTTCTGTTGGAGTATGAGTGCCTTGTATAGCCCGGATAATCACATTCCGCTGGGGGTGGGTTAACGCTTCTTCCGGAGTGATCTTACCTAATTTAACCAACGAATTTACCAATGAATGATCTTCTGTTTGATATAAAATCTCCCCCTTCCTCAGATGATAGATCCGGCTATCTCCGATATGAGCCAATACGATTCCGGAAGAAGCGATATAGGCCATGGTGAGCGTAGTAGCCATACCCATCGCTTCCGGATGCTCTTGAACATAGGAGTCGAAACAGACTTCCGCATAATGTACGGCTTTATGGATAAACTCTGGCGTGGGATCATCCTTTAGGAACGTAGAAAAGAAAGTTTGTATGGACTCGCAAGCTAATGAGCTGGCTACCTCCCCTTTCTCGGCTCCACCCACACCATCGCAAACCATAAACAATTTTTGGTCAAGGGTCACTTGTTCGGGAAGCGGGTAAATGGAATCCTCGTTATTCGATCTGCCTCCTTTTTCCGTAATAGCACATGGCTTACCGATCGTTATAATCATAACAAATGAGTTTTATTCATTAAAACGTAAGACGGTGCGACCAATAATAATCTCGTCATTATCATTGAGCACGACCACCTCGCCATTCTCTAGGTAACTGTTATTATATAACGTATGGTTTTTACTATTATTGTCGGTAAGGAAATGTTTATATCCACCTTTTGAATCTTTTTTCACCTCAATGCAAATATGCTCGCGACTCATCGTGCGATCAGCCGTGATAATTGGCATCGTAGCTTGTGAGGCGTTCGACTTCCGGCCAATGACAACCTTCCCTTCGTGAAGAGGAAACGCTTGTTCAGGTGTATCGGCGTCTGGAAGAACCGTCAGTCTGCCGATTCCAGTCTTGACAGGTGTCACTAAAATCGTATCGGAATCGACTTCCTGATGATTACTTTTCTCGGATAATAAGGACAAAGGAATAGGCTCTTTGCATTTCGGACACTTAAAGGAGGTAATGCCGAGGGGAATCTTCCCCTCGGCTACCTTTAATCCTACATGGCAATGTGGACATTTAACTGCGATCATACGATAAACGAAATATCTGCGCCATCCATATCCGTAGAGTACAGATCCATCATATCTGTATCGGAAAGCATAACCGTATCGTCCGCCAATGTTATAAAGTCTGAATGATCGAAAGACTCGATGCTACTATCGTCTATAACTATGGCGTCGCCTAGGTCGACACCTCCTCCTTCCACGTCTATTATGACAGCATCCGCTGGCATGACGTCATTGCCGTCTAAAGTTACGAATGTATATTCCTCTTCTTGCATAACCTTTGTTCCTAATATATTAATATTCCGAAAACAAAAGTACAAAAAGCAATGGATTAATAAACTTGTTATTCTCTCTTATAATCAAACATTTGGGTTTCATGTACAAAAGAGGCTGTTTTACTATACGAAAAGAAAAGGCTCATTCTCTCACCCATTTGGCCTTACAGGAAGAAACTGGGCATTGCTTTCGGTTTTTCAATGATTCCCAAGGGATCTCACCCAAGAATGTCCCACATTTCGGGCAAACATAGTCTATCTTAAATTGATTGGCGATATCCTGCAATTGCTGGGGAATCTTGGCCGACTGCTTGGCTCCTAGATAGATTCCTACCGTAGGGGCACAAATCGTTATCAGGAGGCTGATGCCGAATAGCTCCGGGCTACCTTTCCCTAAGAAGCCTATCACGACCCCCACTATTCCGGGCAAAGCAAATGGTAAGGATTGAAATAATCTGGTCTTAAACTGATTAGAGGATTGAATCTTAACTTTTGCTTGAATATAATCATCGTAGACTTTTTTCAATGCGGCAAATTCATCGCTATAATCATTATTGTATTTAAGCACCTCGGAAAGATTTAATACATAGCTATCCCCCAAGCGAATATGATCCGTAGGAGTAACACGTTTCTTTACGATCTGGGCACCATTCACGAACGTACCGTTAGTAGATCCCGTATCCTCCAATAATAAGTTGCCACCATCCTCACGTATCAGACGGGCATGATGGCGGCTTACATGAGGATCGTTTGCAATAAAATCGTTGTCTTTTGCTTTTCCTATCTTTATAATCATCGTCTTATTCCTTTTCCTCTTCCTCTTGAGGCTTTCCCATCTCCTTCTCAAGATTATCTTTCAGCACTTTCAACGGATCCTTGGATATTACCAACTCTTTAGGCTTACCCTCTTCCGTCAATAATAATAAACGCTGCTTAGGGAGATTTATTTGTAAGATATGATTTTTATTTATGATATGACTTTTTCCGACACGCATTAATATCTTGTTACAACCAGCGACCTGCTTCTCTAAGATCTCTTCTATTTTTCCGATATTTATAGCGAAGGTAAATTGGATGCCATTTGACAACAATAGTTTCGTATAGTTCCTGTCTGCTTCAAAATAAAGGATCTGACCAATCTTAATGCGCAACAACTCATCCCTTGTTTTTATAATTAAATACCGCTCCATACGTAGAAATTGTTTTTTCGTTTCTCTTTCAAAAACAAATATACGGTATTTTCTTTATTTAATAGGTATCTTTTGGGGGAAAGATTGGTAAAGTGCACCAAAAACAAGAGCCTTTTCCCTGCTCAGAAGAGACACCGATACGCCCTCCCAGCCTTTCAATTATATTTTGGCAGATAGAAAGTCCAAGCCCTATGCCTTGCTTTTGGTTTCGTCCTTTATAAAAACGATCGAACACATGAAGTTTTATTTCCTCCGACATTCCTTCCCCCGTATCGGTCACGGATAACAGAACCTCGTTCTCCATGGCTTGATATGACAAGATGATGCTACCTATAGAGGTGTACTTAATTGCGTTTGTTATAAAATTGCCAAGAACTTGTTTCAAACGGATACGGTCGGAGCGTAATAAAAAGGAATCCAAAGATGCCGGATAGGTCAAAGCTACTCCTCTCGGTACTTTGATCTGGAAAGAAGCTACCGTTTCTACAATAAGTTGTCTTAGATCAAATTCCATGAAATCAAAGGTCATGGTACCAGACTCGAGCTTAGCCAGATCCAATACATCATTAACGATACCCAATAATAACTCATTATTGGTCTGAATAAGATTAATATACTCTTGTCTTAGCTCACCATCCTCTTCATCCCCTAAAAGAGAAGAGAATCCGACAATAGCGTTTAATGGCATGCGGATCTCATGGCTGATGTTTGCCAAAAAGGAGGATTTCAAACGCTCTGATTTCTCGGCCTTCAGCATTCGTTCTTCCATCGCTTTCAGTTCAGATATATCATAATTCATCAGTAATAGGATGGGGCTTGATTTCTCCAGACCCGCCTCCATTATATCCAGACGAATCCATTTCCATCCCTCGCCATCCTTGACCCGGGCTTCCCGTTGATCATGATCAGTTTCTCCGTGGACAAGTCGGCTCAAGGAAGTTTTCAAGCATTCACGGTCTTCTGGCTTGACATTGGAATATATGCCTACTATCTGGCTCAATGGAGTTCCCGGAACTTCACCCATATTCAGATACCATTGTTCCATCGCCACTCCTTCCCCAGTGGACAAATCATACTTTGCGCAGCCGATCTTGGCACGATGACTTATCTGAGGAAAAAAAAGCTCGAACTCTATGCCTAATGTCGTTTTCATATATATCCGTTCTCATTATATTTATGCAAAAAGAGGGTTTAGCCATAAAAAACGAATGAATTAATCGTTCGTTTTAATTAGTCGTTTATATCGATTATTTTATAGGGAACATATAGGTTTAGTAAAATACCCAAAAAACCGCATCAAAATTATATTCTAAAGTCTTTTTGACTTTCATAAGTAAATGTTTTTTGCGATATTTGCAAACGACTAATTAAAACGAACGATTAAACTAGTCGTTTTGTTGCCTTCCCCACCACTTCAATATCCTGATATATAAGATTATACCATATGACTATAAAAAAATAGAGGGTAGATTGATCACTCAATCCACCCTCCTGCCTATCGTGTGCTTAAACTATTAAAAATCAACCCCTTGATTAGTCTTCTAGAGCCGCTTGCGCCGCCGCGATACGAGCGATGGGCACTCTAAAAGGTGAACATGATACGTAATTCAAGCCAACTTTATGGCAGAACTTAACGGAAGAAGGCTCACCACCATGCTCGCCGCAAATACCACATTTCAAATCCGGACGGATGGCACGACCTTTCTCAGTTGCCATACGAACCAGCTGTCCTACACCATTTTGGTCTAGTACTTGGAACGGATCGACCTTCAAAATCTTCTTCTCTAAGTAAACCGGTAAGAAGGAAGCGATATCGTCACGAGAGTAACCAAATGTCATCTGAGTCAAATCATTCGTTCCGAATGAGAAGAATTCGGCGCTGGAAGCGATACGATCCGCTGTCAATGCCGCACGAGGAATCTCGATCATCGTACCTACCTTGAATTCGATACGATCGCCAACTTCCTTGAATAGCTCTTCGGCCGCGGTACGGATCACCTTCTCTTGTTCCTTGAATTCATATAAGATTCCTGTTAATGGTACCATGATTTCCGGTTTAGCCTCAATACCTTCTTTCTTCAAATCCAAAGCGGCACCTAAAATGGCCCGAGTCTGCATTTCCGTAATTTCCGGATATGTATTACCTAGACGGCAACCACGGTGACCCAACATCGGGTTATGCTCGCAAAGAGATTCCACACGTTTTTGGATCTCCTTAACGGACACGCCCATTGTCTCAGCCATTTCCTCTTGACCTTTCAAATCGTGAGGAACGAACTCATGCAAAGGAGGATCGAGCAAACGAACGGTAACAGGACATCCGGCCATAGCCTTGAAGATACCCTTAAAGTCCTCTTTCTGATAAGGAAGGATCTTCGCCAACGCTTTCTTACGACCTTCAGCGTCCTCGGCCAAGATCATCTCACGCATAGCTTTGATCTTCTCACCTTCGAAGAACATATGCTCCGTACGGCAAAGGCCAATACCAACGGCACCGAAGCTACGAGCGATCGAAGCGTCGTGAGGCGTATCAGCGTTTGTACGAACTTGTAATTTTGTATATTTATCGGCTAAAGCCATTAGCTCCGCGAAGTCACCTGACAACTCTGCCGCTTTCGTCTCGACCTGTCCTACATAGACTTCCCCGGTCGTACCATTGATAGAGATATAATCACCTTCTTTCAAGGTTACGCCATCGACGTCTACAGTCTTGTTCTTATAATCGATATTCAAGGCACCAGCGCCGGATACACAGCACTTACCCATGCCACGAGCCACGACAGCGGCGTGAGAAGTCATACCTCCACGAGCGGTAAGGATACCTTCGGCGACAGCCATACCGGCCAAGTCTTCCGGAGAAGTCTCAATACGGACCATGACAACCTTTTTGCCATCGGCATGCCATTTAGCGGCATCATCAGCGAAGAATACGATCTGTCCGGTAGCGGCACCCGGTGAAGCCGGCAAACCTTTTACCCATACTTTCGCCTGTTTCTCGGCTTTTTTATCGAATACTGGGTGAAGCAACTCATCCAGTTTATTCGGCTCGATACGGTTCAACGCTGTTTTCTCGTCGATCATGCCTTGATGCAATAAGTCGATAGCGATTTTCACCATAGCGGCACCGGTACGTTTGCCGTTACGGGTTTGCAAGAACCAAAGTTTACCCTCTTGTACGGTAAACTCCATATCTTGCATATCCCGATAATGATCTTCCAATTTCTCTTGGATAGCGTCTAATTGCTTATAGATTTCCGGCATGGCTTCTTCCATAGACGGATATTTAGCGATACGTTCTTCTTCTGAGATTCCGGCACGTTCAGCCCAACGTTGTGAACCGATCTTCGTAATCTGTTGCGGGGTACGGATACCTGCTACAACATCCTCACCTTGAGCGTTAATCAAGTACTCGCCATTGAACAAGTCCTCACCATTACCCGCGTCACGAGAGAAACAAACGCCTGTAGCGGAAGTATCGCCCATATTACCGAATACCATGGCTTGTACGCTAACCGCCGTTCCCCACTCGTCTGGAATACCTTCCATCTTACGATACAGGATAGCACGCTCATTCATCCAGCTATTGAACACGGCACAGATAGCGCCCCACAATTGTTCATAAGCGCAAGTCGGGAAATCCTGTCCGGTCTGGGCCTTAACGGCTGCCTTAAATTTAGAGACCAATGTTTTCAAATCTTCAACGTCAAGCTCGTTATCTAACTTAACGCCTTTCGCTTTCTTTACTTCCTCGATGATCGCCTCAAACGGATCGATATCCTCTTTGCTTGTCGGTTTCATGCCTAATACGACATCTCCGTACATTTGAACGAAACGACGATAAGAGTCCCAAGCGAAACGAGCGTTGCCCGTCTTACGAGACAATCCTTCCACTACCTCGTCGTTCAAGCCAAGGTTCAATATCGTATCCATCATACCTGGCATGGACGCACGGGCACCGGAGCGAACTGAAACTAACAGAGGATTGGCAACATCACCGAACTTAGAGTTCATTAACGTTTCGATATTAGCGATCGCCTTCTCAACATCCGCTTTCAGCAACTCTACGACTTTATCTTTGCCTAACTCGTAATACTCTATACAAACTTCTGTTGTAATCGTGAATCCCGGAGGAACCGGTACACCAATCAGATTCATCTCGGCAAGGTTAGCGCCTTTACCACCCAGCAGATTTCTCATATCTGCCTTACCTTCGGCTTTTCCATTTCCGAACGTGTAAACTCTTTTTCTTTCCATATTCGACAGTATTGAATTTAGATTCTAGTTTTGTTGATTTCAACTGTTATATTGCTATCTCAACTTTGCAATGCTGCAAATATATGCTATTTCTACTTTGCAAGCACGAATAGCGTTAAAGATTTTTACATGTTTTACAACTATTCTTTACCATTTATATCCAGCAAATGCTTACATTTGCGTGCGGAAGTTTGTTGACGCTTCCATTTCCCATCGGATTTCCCGCCTATCTCTTTGCCCCTTACATATAATTATATGATCTTTTTCTTTTATTTGTGTCTATTTATTTCCAATAGGAAGACTCAGGAGTTTTTTGTCTTATGCTGATATAGGTAGACACATTCAATAACAATAAAATGTGTAATTATTATGCGCAAAAAACATGAGCATTACAGCGAAGAAGAGAAATTGCATCTTCTTCATTCTTATTATCAATC